>PBTC01000020.1 GCA_002726935.1 Candidatus Saccharimonadota bacterium
TATATAACAAAATTACTATTTAAGCAAACTATCGGCAACTATTTTCTTGATTTTTGTCGCGAATAACCCTTTATCAAAACGCTTTGCCTTGCGGTGAAGCGTTGCCGGTAGGAAGTGCAGGGTCTCGAAACGCAGGATGGCGTCGCGGAGACTGTCGACGGTTTGCTCTTCAAACAATACGCCGCTCTCTCCATCTTGGACGATGTCGAGTGCGCCACCCTTCGCGTAAGCGATGACCGGCGTGCCGGCTGCCAGCGCTTCAACAGCTGCGATGCCAAAGTCTTCTTCGCCGGGGAATAGGAACGCCTTGGCTGATTGAGCAAGTTCGATCAGCTTCTCGTCACTGACGCGACCAGTGAAGGTGACGGTGGGACCCGCCAGGCTTTTTAAACGATCAGTATCGGGGCCAGAGCCGACAATCGTCAAAGGCGCCCCTAATTCATTCGCCGCCTTAATGGCGAGGTCAAACCGTTTATAGGGGACATGGCGACCCCAGATGATATAACCGCTGCGATGTGTTTTTGGCGGCGGCGTAAAGCGATCGACGCTCACCGGTGGATACACCACCGTACTGGCGCGACCGTAGTATTCTTTGATGCGTTGCTGCGTGACGGTAGAGTTAGCGATCATGATGTCAATGCCAGGAATGGACGCAAGATCCTTCTTGCGCATCTGTTTAACAAGGAAGGGAATGAACGGACGAATAAAGGGGGTGAATGCGCCAAAGCGGAATTCACGCCGAAACTCTTCGTAGTGACTCCAGTAGTAGCGGATAGGGGTATGGATGTAGGCGATGTGTACTTGGTCGGGCCGAGTTTTTCGGACAGCCTTTGCTTCGGCACTGCTGCTGCTGATAATGATGTCGAATTCAGACAGATCTAGGGCGCGAAACGCCTTGGCTCGAGCAGTCGGCCAGAGGGTGTGCTTGAAGCGGAGTGGCTTCGGCAGTTTTTCTTGTAGATACGTCGTGCGAACATCGGCGTTTTTCAATGCTGGGACGGCCTTTGGGTCGTAGACTGAAGTGTAGATGGGGGCCTTGGGAAAGAGGGTATGAAGCGCCTCGACGACTAACTCGGCACCGCCGGCAGTCGTCAGCCAGTCATGGACGATCGCAATTTTCGGTGCGCGCTGCGGCACTAGCGAGCCCCTTTGCCAAACAGAACGACAGCAATAGTTTTGAACATGATGCGAAGGTCTAACCAGAAGCTCCAGTTTTGGGCGTAGTAGAGTTCAAGGTCGACGCGTCCTTCGAACGACAAGTCACTTCGTCCAGATACTTGCCAGAGTCCGGTGATGCCCGGCTTGACGCTAAACAACAGCGCTCCTCGGTTGCGATAAAAGCTTTTCTCGTCTGGCAGGATAGGGCGCGGTCCGATTAGGCTCATTTCGCCCTTCAAGACGTTAAGGAGTTGCGGCAATTCGTCTAGTGAGGTGATGCGCAGGAATTGACCAAATCGGGTAATGCGCGGATCTTTGGTGACTTTGCGCGTTCGGGCGTATTCTTCGGCTAAGTCCTCTCGTCCCATTGATTTGAAAATCGCAATGGCATCTTGTCCGCTAAACTCAGCTTTCATTGAACGGAATTTGTAGATTTTGATTTCTTTGCCGTAGCGACCTAGTCGAGTATTCATAAAGAAGGCAGGACCGGGATTGAGGATCTTTTGCAGGGCAGTGAAGATGAGAAGTACGAGCAGCCATAGTGGCGAGGTGAGGATGACAATGCCAAGGTCTAAGATGCGCTTGACGATTGCACCCCAGCCAACGAGGGGTGTTTGATAGACCGTAATCATGGGGTAGCCAAGGAAGACATCGACAGTGTTTTTGCCAGAATAGAACTCTGCCTCGGATGGTATGAAGCTGTAGTCAATGTGGTGCGACTGCGCGACACTGAGGATTTTTTGGTTACGTTCGGTCGACTCGTAAAGGTCGGTTTGAATGATCGAGGTGATCCCGTCAAGCTCGATATTCTTCAGGGCTTCTTCTGGGCGAGAATAGTGGCGACCAGCGAAACTAGCAGGAAGATTTTTCTTTGGGCCCGCAATCGCGACAACTTCGTGACCGCTTTTAGCGGTGTCGGCCAGCACCATTGCGATGTCGGCTGTCACGCCAGTTGCACCGATCAGTAGGACTCGTTTTGTGCCACGACCGTAGCGGAACAGTAGTGATCGGATGAAGCGAAGGACCTCTCGTTCGAACACGATCAGCAGGAACGAAGCAGCGAGCGCGTAGACCGCAACTAAGCGAGCCGGGAAGATGTTGCGGTCAATGACGTATTCCCAGCCAATCACCAGCAGAATACCGATGAAGACACCGACGGCAATCTTTGACCACTCGATAAGGCGGCGATTATAGGTCTTCGGTTGGTACAGACCAATGAGAGCAAAGATTAAAATCCAGAAGGGGACGATGAGAAGGAAAGAGAACAGGTAGTCGAAGGCGTAGATATTGTGTAGGAGTGGGCGGGGATCGTATTGCACCCGAGCCACGTAGGCCAGTACGAAGGCGGTGATAAGAACAACGGTGTCGCTAACGATCAGGATGAGGCTGTAGAGTTTACTATTTCGGCGTGACATATGTACCGCTCATTATACTACGGTGCCCCTGTCTCGTTGCCTGTTTGTAGTAAACTAAAGGGAATGAAGAAAAAGCCACTGCCGCCAAGGGTACTCGGAGGACTCGATAAACTATTTATCGGTATTATGCTGGCTATTTTTGCTGGTATCGTCGTGCATGCGCCCCTGACCGTTTGGCTGGGGACCGTCCTTCCTGGGCTCGATCTGCAGATTAAAGCGTGGAAGGAAATTTTAATGGGAGTTGGCGCGGTGATTGCGGCAACGATCGTTATCCGGCAAAAGCGCTGGGATATTCTGAAAAGTCCCTGGCTGTTTTTGGCGGGAGTGTATATCCTGTGGCATGTTCTGTTAATCCCACTTTTCTTTACGAATCTTACCGCAACGGCAGCCGGTCTGCTGATCGACCTGCGTTATGTGGTGTTCTTTGGCTTGATGGTGGTTTTGGTTCAGCTCTATCCGCAGCTGCGTCGGTTGTTCTTGTGGGTGTTTGCTGTAGGGTTAGCCCTCGTGGCGGTGTTTGCGTTGCTCCAGGTCTTTGTCCTGCCGCCTGACTTTTTGACGGCAATTGGTTATGGTGACGAAACAATTAGCCCGTACCTGACGGTTGACGAGAATCCAGACTACGTCCGTATTAACGGGACAC
Source organism: Candidatus Saccharimonadota bacterium (assembly GCA_002726935.1). Taxonomy (GTDB): domain Bacteria; phylum Patescibacteriota; class Saccharimonadia; order Saccharimonadales; family Saccharimonadaceae; genus Microsaccharimonas. The sequence continues at coordinate 3,217 of PBTC01000020.1, forward strand.
TGCGCGGTCCGAATCCGTTGGGTGCATTTGCAGTCATTGGTTTGGCTGCCGCGGCAGCGATCTGGTTGCGCGGGCAGGTGCGTCCGAAAGGATGGTGGCTGGCTCTGGCTGGGGTCGTCACTACAGGCCTGTTTGTTGCGCTGTGGACTAGCTATTCCAGGAGCGCGTTAGTCGCGGCAGTGGTAGCCTTAGGGCTTGTCTTCTTGTTGACTGTCGGTCGACAGCTGCATCGCTGGGTCTGGATCACTTTATTCGTGGTGGCTTTCGCGATTACTGGCGGAGTATATGCGGCGCGCGATACGTCGTTTGTATCGAATGTGATACTGCACGAAAACGAAGGTACCGGAGCAACGGTAAGCTCGAACGACGGGCATATCGAATCGTTGATTGACGGTACGGACCGGTTGGTGCGCCAGCCACTCGGCGCGGGTATCGGTAGTACCGGATCGGCCTCGCTGTTCACTAGCCAGCCGGTCATTATTGAAAATCAATACCTATTTATTGCACACGAGGTTGGCTGGATTGGTCTGGCGTTGTTCTTGCTACTATTTGGTCGAGTGCTGCTGGTGGCGTGGCGTCGCCGCTCGGATTGGTTGGCATTAGCGGTGCTGAGTAGCGGTCTTGGCCTCGCGCTGATCGGCCTGTTGCTGCCGGTCTGGGTCGATGATACAGTGTCGATTATATGGTGGGGGCTGGCCGCCCTCGCAGTAGGAGGAAGAGATGAGCGAGCGATCCACAAAACGCCAAAAAGAACTGCTTGATTACGTCGATACGTTTATTCAGCAGTATGGCTACGGGCCGAGCTATCGTGAAGTAATGACGGCTCTTGGGTATAAGTCGGTTTCGACCGTCGCTATCCACATCAATGGCCTGATTTCGAAAGGCTATCTTCGAAAGCGTGATAACTCTGCTCGGTCGCTAGAGGTTGTTTCGACGCAGTACACCGGTGCCGACCTTAAAGTGAAAGGAGGACCCAGCGCTTCGCAGGAGAAGTGGTTGATGAGCGCAATTAATGAACGCTTTGACACGTATCAGCAAAAGCCATCGCCGCAACTGCTCGACGAACTATATGTTCTTGTAGGGGCATTGAAGATTCTGGGCATTGAAGGTGGTCACGAGGCGGCAAAATCTCGGCTGTTATCGCTGCGATAAGTTATTTGACACAAAACGTAAGCGGCGCTAGACTGAGGACAGAAAACTCCAAAAAACAAAAAGTCAAAAAAAGGAAACAAACAATGAGGATTTCACGTCGACTCAAGTACGTACTGGCAGTACCTGCTTTTTTGGTCGCAACCATTGCTTTGCAGTTCGGCAACGTTCAGCTGGCAAATGCCGCAACGCTTACTTGGGACGGAAGTGCCGGTGACAATAACTTTAGTACTGGGGCCAACTGGAGCACTGGCAGCGCACCAACGAATGGTGACGTCATTAATTTCGATATTTCTGCCTTGAGTGCACACGCCACCCTGAACAATGATATTAGCAATCTATCGCTTGCTGGAATCAATGTCACTGGTGCGGCGAACGACTACAACTCGTACACTATTACTGGCAACGCGTTTACTTTGACTGGTCCAGTCACCAACAACGTTGCTTATGACGATTACGCCATTACCTTTAACATCAATAACAACATTACGTTGGGTGCGAACGTTGCCATGACGGGAGTCTTTAGCTTCGGTGGTACCATTAACACCGCTGGCTATAACCTTTCGATCGGTGCAACGACCTCTGCTTGTGGAACGATGATCAATCGGTTAAGCGGTTCTGGTGATGTCACCCTGAACGCAACACAGTACGGTGGCTACACACTTTCTGACTCTCCAGCCTACACCGGTAGTGTGACAGTCAACTCGGGGACATTGGTTGCGGTTGACCCAGCTGCGCTCAACACTGCCGAAGGCGTGCAAGTGACGGGTAGCGGTAAACTAAGCCTGTACTCGGGCGCTAACTCTACATGGACCGTTCCTATGACGCTCGGGGGGTCCGGTTGGATCGCGGCACAGCACGGATCAACAGGCTTTTGTTCTGGCGGTAGCGACCCTGACGTTTACACGGCGACCCTGTCTGGCCCTGTTACCTTGACGAGTAACTTCCTCTATAACGGGAGCGACAACCTCACCATTACAGGTACCTACACTAGCAATGGACACACGTTTACAGTCAACTCAGGGGCAACTGGTACCCTAACGACTCCAGACGGTAGCGAAGAGGCAGGAGCCGTCGAGACAAACATTGATGGCGACCAGCCAACGACTCACACGAACGTCGTCTACCGCGAAACAGCAACCCTGAACGGGACACGAGATAGCATCTCAGTAGCGAGCGGCGGAACGCTGAAGGGAACTGGTTCGGTGAACGACCTCTACAACGACGGTGTCGTTGCACCTGGAAACAGTCCCGGAACATTGAATGTGCTCGAAACTTACTCTGGATCAGGTGCGTTAGAGATCGAAATTCTTAACAAAGATACCTATGACCAGCTGCGTGTTGGAGAGAACTATACGGGTGGATCGAACGCTGTTTCGCTGTACTCGGGTGCAACATTGAACCTTGTGATGTTTGACGGCTGGTCAGTTAACAACGGTGATCAGTTCACTATCATCGACAACCGTAGTTCGACCGCTGTGAGCGGTACCTTTGAAGGGCTTGCTGAAGGTCAGCAATTCTCGATCGACGGCATTACCTTTAACATCACCTATGTCGGTGGTGACGGTAACGACATCGTTATTACTGCCCTCAACTCTGGCACCGACCCTTCAACACCAAACACCGGTGTCATGAAGCTGGTACAAAGCAATCCAGCACTGGTTGCGGGGCTTGGTATCATCACCGCAGGCCTGCTGATCGTGCTTGCAGTGCGACGCAAAGTCACCCAGTAGTATTAACAAGAAATGACGATAGGCGAGATTCTTCGGGGTCTCGTCTATAAGTTTTATATAATAAAAGCATATGCAAGATGTCATCCCGCCACGTCGCCAGACAAGAGACCGGCCAGCACAACCCGCTCGGCCTGTTATTTCGTATGGACGTCCGGCTAGCCCGGTTGTTCCGGCTCGTCAAGCACGGGTCATCAGCGACGTGTCGATCGCGACACCGAAACCGGCGGTTGTACCCAGTGTCGTTCCTGAGGCGCCTGCCGCACCACCTGTCGCGGCTGTCCCATCTGCTGTCCGTCCACCTCAGCCCACAGCTCCGGCTCCAGCGGCGCCCATTGTCATTGCGCAGCCTCCGGTCCAAACCACGAGTCCGCCGCCTCAGAAGCCACAGGAAAAAACGCCAAAGAAAACGGCTCGCAAACGACGCAACCTTATCAAAGGCCGTCGATGGCCACTGGTTGGATTGGCTGTTGTGCTGTTGTTACTCACGGGTTACGTCGCCTACGATACGCTGATGACAAATAATCGTCTGAGAACTGAAGCAGAGCAACCCGTGCAGGCAAGTGCGACCCCTACGGCCGCGGCAGAAGGGACTGACGAGACGGAAGTATCGACGGACATGCTGAGTAGCTATCAGGTTGCCGCTCACTTACCGAGGGCGTTGTACATTGATAAGCTGTCTATCGCCGCACGTATTTTGCCTATGGGTGTGAATGATCTTGGCGCAATCCAGTCACCAATTAATGTTAATGACGCCGGTTGGTATAACGGCAGCGTGGAGCCTGGTGAAACGGGCGCCATGTTTATCGACGGCCACGCCTCTGGCGCAACTCGCCAAGGGCTATTTGCCTATCTTGATACCCTGACGGTGGGTGACGAAATTCAAGTCGAGAAAGGAGATGGCGAGCGCCTGACCTACCGCGTCTTGGCGGTTGAAACCAAGCCTTTGGAGGGCTTTGATATGAAGCAGGCATTGCTGCCGTACGGGAATGCCCTAAAGGGTTTGAATATTATGACCTGTACCGGTGAGTGGATTGACGAAAAGAAGACGTACGACCATCGCGTCGTTGTTTACACGGAGCAAGTCACCGAATAGGCACTTCTCTTGACGATCAGAGGTACGGTGCGTATAATACTGCTAGTATTCCGGCGTAGCTCAGCGGTAGAGCAGGTCGCTGTTAACGACAAGGTCGCTGGTTCGAACCCAGCCGCCGGAGCCAGACTCAGCAGGTAAATACCCAGACCGGGTTCCCTGACCAAAAGTCAGATTTACCCCTTGAGTCAGACAAAAGTACCAATTGTCACCAAAAGGTACAAAACCGATGGAGCCGTCCGAAAGGGCGGTTTTTTCGTGCTCACCCCTGATATTTAGTCCTGAAATTGACCAGTTTCTCCTAGGGCGATTGGACAGCCGAAAAGCTGACCTGGTTCCTTGACCGGGAGGCTATATATGTTGTCACACCTTCATGCCGCAGATCTTCGTCCACGCTACCAAAAGGAATATACATCCTGACATCGTTTGTTCGCGCACCGACAATATGATCATTGTATACAGTTAGCCCGTTCTCATGTGTCCGTTTCTCTAGTGACATGCCGCAATCCCTCCAGCCTTAAGTCTTCGAACTAAATTACGCTTACGGGTGGGGTGAAGCAAGGGTAAAATTTGAGGAGAAATGTATTGAGGGTATAATATCGAACATGACCAAAATGTCCGACAGGCGCAAGGACCTACGGCCTCGAGAAAAACTTCAGGCCCGTGGTGCTGAAGCGCTGTCGGACTACGAACTTTTGATGGCGATAATTGGCAGCGGCACGGCGCAGGCGGATGTTACTAAGATCGCTCGCGACGTACGTAAACTGATTGCAGAAAAGGGGAGCCAGCTCAGCTACGAAGACTTACTGAATATAAAAAGTCTCGGTCCAGCCAAAGCAACGCAAATCATGGCTGGCTATGAACTCTGGCGCAGGCAGTTTGAAGTGCCCGATCGGCCAATTATCGACAGTCCCGAAAAAGCTGTCGAACAGCTGGCCGACATTCGCGATAAAAAACAGGAATACTTCGTATGCCTCACCCTCGACGGCGCGAATCGCTTGATTGCAAAGCGTATTATTACTATCGGTACGCTCACTTCGTCACTCGTTCATCCCCGCGAAGTCTTCGCCGAAGCCATCACCGACCGTGCCGCTAGCATTATCGTGGCGCATAATCATCCGAGTGGGAATTTGGAGCCGAGCCAGGCCGATCGCGATGTCACCAAGCGGCTACAAAGCGCCGGCGAGCTGCTGGGCATTGAATTGATCGATCATGTGGTACTAACAAGTAAAGACTACAAAAGTATAATATGATTGCAGTACATCAACGTTAGAGTTGCTCTAACACATTAAATTTGCTACAATTGTGCCATGAAGGAGTTAAGTCAACTTTTTACCATTGCAACTGGCTTCACATTTCGCGATGCTATTGCTCGGCTTGGGGCTGGAGAGGTTGGAGTGGTTCAATCTGGTGACATTACTTCTGCTAATTTATCGGGGGTAGCGAGAGTTTCGTTTGATAAAGCCGACCACTTATTAAGAGTCGATGACATCCTCTTAAGCTCACGAGGTAAGTTTGTTGCTCGTACTGTTACCCCGGATTTACTGCCTGCAGTGGCGGCCTCTTCTGTGATCGTACTCCGGCCTATCAGCGCCGGTATAAACTCTCGGTTTGTCGCACGATTTTTAAACTCGACCCGTGGCCAGGAGCTATTGTCTCGCCTAGAAAGCGGCTCGTATATAAAAACATTACGAGTATCTGACTTAAAGACAATAAAAGTACCACAGCCGCCGATAACAGAGCAGCAAACGGTTATAAAACTACACGACAACCTAATCGAGCAGCAAAAGTTACTAAATCTCAAGAATCAACTACTCAAGAATATCGACGACAACCTCATAGCTAAATTACAAGGAGATGCAAAATGACCAAACAATTTACCCAAGACGAACTCAATAAAGTCCTATGGGCGGCGGCGGATTCTTCTCGTACGTCAGTAGGGGCAGATGTGTACAAAGACTACGCACTCACTATGCTGTTTTTCAAGTACCTGAGCGATAAGTCAAAAGCCGAATACGAAAAACTAAAAGAACGCTTTGGTGACGATGCTGCACGAATCGACGCCAAGATGAAGACGTCTCGTTTTTATATACCGCCGAACAGTTCGTTCGATGAAGTCTACGCCCAAAAAGAACAAGATAACATCGGTGAAATTATTAATGTCGCACTTCGCCAGATTGAAGATCATAACAAAGATAAGCTCGCCGGCGTATTTAGTGTCGACTTCAACTCCGAGTCAGTGCTTGGCAAGCCGCAGCAGCGCAATAAAATGATGCGCCACCTGCTCGAAGATTTTTACAAAATCGACCTCAGCGATATCAACGAAGACATTATCGGCAACTCCTACATGTACATGATCGAAAAGTTTGGTGCCGATGCTGGTAAAAAAGCGGGAGAGTTTTTCACCGTTACGGCTGTCGCGGAACTCGTTGCCCGGCTGGCACGTCCAAAGCCTGGCGATCGGATTTCTGATCCAGCAGTTGGGTCGGGGGGTTTGCTACTCCTGGCGGGCGAAGAGGTACGAAAGCAGGATAGCAATAACTTTGCCCTCTACGGCCAAGAAGCCAAGGGTCAGACCTATCAGTTGGCGCGTATGAATATGTTTTTGCACGGTATGGACCAGGCGCGGATCGAGTGGGGCGATACCCTCAATAATCCGATGCTCGTCGAAAACGATGGTTTGATGAAGTTTGACGTAAATGTAGCCAACCCGCCTTTCAGCCTTAAAAAATGGGGTGCCGAAAGCGCCGACGCCGACCCCTATAATCGTTTTTGGCGCGGTATACCACCAAAGGACAAGGGTGACTACGCATTTATCACCCATATGATCGAAACGCTCAAGCCACAATCTGGTCGCATGGCAGTGATTGTACCGCATGGCGTGCTGTTTCGTGGTGGTGCCGAAGGTAAAATCCGTCAGCAGCTAATCGAAGAAAATATCATCGATGCCGTGGTTGGGCTCGCCCCTGGCTTTTTCCAAACCACTGGTATTCCTGTAGCGATTTTGGTTATCGACCGAGCTCGCGAAAAAGGTGGCGCCCGCGAAAACGACAAAGACATTCTATTTATCGAAGCGTCAAAAGAATTCAAACCAGGCAAGGCCCAGAATACTCTCACCAAAGAAAACGCCGATAAAATCGTCGACACCTTTACCCAGCGAAAAGAAGTCGAGAAGTTTTCGCACATCGCCAACCTCGATGAAATAAAAGAAAACGATTATAACCTCAATATCACTCGCTACGTTGATACTTTTGAAGAGGAAGAGGAAGTAGATATTGCTGAAACTATCCGTAAAATCGAAGAAATCAACCCGCAGCTCGAAAAGCTCGAAGCCGAGATGAAGTATTACCTGAAGGAACTAGGGATAAAGTAAAATGAGCGGTAAAAAGCTTTATGTTTTTATGGATGCGTCCAACCTGTGGGCGGTGCAAAAATCTAAAGGTAAAACACTCGATCTTGCAAAGCTCAAGAAGTTTCTAAAAGATAAGCACAAGGCTTCTGCTATCAAAGTCTATTATTACGATGCGTATCCAAAACCCGAAACGCGCGACCACGATGTAAGCGGCAAACACAGGTTTTATGTGTATCTGGAGAAGGCTCTGGGCTTTGTTGTTCGTAAAAAACCACTCAAGCAAATTCGTGTCGAGACCGAACGCGGCGTAGTAGTAGAAGAAAAAGGCAATATGGATGTAGAGATGGCGATCGACATCGTCAATCAATCGAAGAATTATGACGAAGCTGTGATATTAAGTGGGGATTCGGATTTCTTAGCACTACTAAGGTTTATTCACAGCAGAAACAAAAAGGTGTTTATATATTCTTCACGCAATAATATCTCATCAGAACTACGGACCGGTGGCGACGGCTATACCGATATTTTGAAAATAAGCGCTGACATTTGGCGAGACGAGGTGCGTCGTCGTGCGAAGTAAATACTCACATAAAAACAACCCTCGATTAGGAGGGTTGCTCTTGGATGTAATTCCCCAACAGTTTGAGAAATATCAACCATTGGATACTTTTATGCTAGCAAAATTGGCGTTTTTTGTCAATGTATTCAGTCTGAATGTAGCCAATATTAACCGCCCGACTATTAATCGCTGCTTAGTAGTTGATGGCGAGTTAGGGGCAGCTTATGAGTGAAGCATCGCAAATAACTCGTGAAGAGCTAGACATCGCTATGCAGTCATTCGAACAAGTGGGTGGTATGGCTAAATACGCCGAAATTCTGGAACGTGCCATGAACATGATGCGCGATCATTTTGATATGACCGAACGCTCGCTAACTATAGTGCAAAAACTCCACGCTATGCAATTGCAGGGTATCGATCAATGGGTGGGTCTGTGTAAATTTTTGCTACCATTATTCGCCACGATTGCAGCCGCTGGGCTAACTATCACTAGCCCTACGTTTAACAGTCAAATCGCAACTATTATAGGACTGATAGGTTTTGTCGTGTTTTTTGCTGGGCTGTTTGAACTGTCGCGTAAGCGGCAAAAGCTCCTAGCAAAACAAGAAAAAGACATTGAAAAGCTACACAAAGCGTTTCAGGACGGCCAAGAAATTGTAAATATCCTAAAAGCCAAGGCACAAGACGAGCGTGGTGAGATGACTGACGATAAGGTGCGCGAACAGCTGGAGAAGGCGCTGAAAATAATAAAGGATAAACAGAGATGATTAAAAAACATTACCCGCCAGAATATCTTGATCAAAAATTTCACTGCGTTAGGTGTAATGTGTATGCCAAGCAATTCTGGAGTACGTTAAAAACCGACTACCGTACAAAAAGCAGTGGGCCTATAGCGGTACCTGTTTTAAAAACAAAAAACCCTCTACGCAATACCGAACTTCCCGAGTCATATGTAGTATCAAAATGTGATCATTGCAATGAGTTCACGGTCTGGCATGACAGCAAGATAATTTTTCCTCGTAGTACATCTGTTGAGGTGCCGAACGAGGATTTGACCGAAGAAATTAAAGTTCTTTACAACGAAGCAGCAACCATATTGAATGACTCTCCTAGAGCAGCTGCCGCACTTTTGCGCCTTTCACTTCAGTTGTTGCTGAAAGAAGTAGGTGGCAAGGGTAGAAATATCGACGCCGACATTAAAGTCATTGTAGCCAACGGCATCGATCCACAGATACAAAAAGCAATGGATATCGTGAGAGTTTTCGGCAACAATGGAGCGCACCCGGGAGAGATACAGCTCAAGGAAGACCCTACGCTGGTAAAAAAGATGTTTGAGTTAATCAATTTTATTGCCACAAAGATGATCACATCGAAGCGAGAAATAGATGATCTATTCGAGTCACTGCCGGAGGGTGCGAAAGAAGCAATAAATCGACGAGATAATGGTGCGGAAACGGAGAAGTCCAATGGCTAACTGGCAAACAAAAACTATAAAAGAAATCGCTGTCCTCATAAAAGATGGCACTCACGGCACGCATAAGGATGTCGAAGAGGGCATTGCACTATTGAGTGCGAAAGATATCGACGGCGGTAAAGTAAATGTTGCGCCTGACTCACGAGTAATCTCTGAAGCTGACTTTAATGCAATTCACGCAAGGTATAGCCTAAAAGATGGTGATATTTTGCTTACGATTGTAGGATCGCTCGGTCGTGTCGCAATTGTCACTAACTATGCTAATAATTATACTTTTCAGCGAAGTGTCGCAATTCTACGTTTTAACAATGAAGTCGATACTTCATATGCATACTACTACTTGACGAGCTCTATTTTTCAAAAAGAATTATTAAAACGAGAGAGCAAAGGCGCACAAGGCGGCGTTTATTTGGGTGATATTTCAAAAATCAAAATCAATATCCCTGAAAAACCTGAGCAAGAGCGGATTGTGGGGGTTTTGGAGGTTTGGGATGAGTATATTGAAAAGCTGGAGCAGAAGATTGCGCTGAAAGAGCAATTGAAAAAAGGATTGATGCAGCAGCTTTTGACCGGCAAGCGACGACTTCCCGGCTTTGAAGGTGATTGGCAAAAATTAAAGCTTAGCGATATAGCAAAAATACGTAAGGGTACACAACTGAACAGGAGCACTCTAAGCGAAAATATGGCGGGATTAAATAAGTATGCGGTTATCAATGGCGGCATAACACCCTCTGGATATACTGATACCGCGAATACTAAAGCCGGTGCTATTACGATCAGCGAAGGTGGAAATTCTTGCGGATATGTTAATTATATTAAAGAAGACTTCTGGCTAGGGGGTCATTGCTACGAAATTATAAACAATCAAAAAGTTGATCAGATCTATCTATATCCTTTTCTCAAAGCAAATCAGTCAAAAATTATGTCTCTTCGTGTTGGTTCGGGACTGCCTAATATCCAGAAAAGCAGCCTCGAAAATTTAAAAGTACTATTGCCTGAAACGAAAAAAGAGCAAGAAGAGTTAGGACTGATAATGCTGCACAGTGTAACAGAGATCGAGCAATTAAGTGAAAAATTACAAATAATGAAACTACAAAAAAAGTACCTCCTCAAAAACCTCATCACTGGTACTATTCGTACACCCGAAGATTTGCAGCCACTTGATACATCTCGCCTAGAAAGGAGCGCACTATGAGCATGGAGCCAATAAATTTTGACGAAGCTAAGCAGTCACAACTACCAGCCGCAGAGCTACTAATAAACCTTGGCTGGCAGTACCTGAGCTGCAAGCAGGCACTAGCACTGCGCGGTGACGACGATAGCCGGGTAATACTGGGTGACGTGCTACGTCGTAGTTTGATGCGAATCAATAGTTACGAACACGCGGGCCAAACGCACAAGTTTAAAGAGGGTGACATCGCACGAGTGGTCAGCGAGCTAGAATCTATCCGGGTAGAGGGCGTGATCGATACCAGCCGGGCAGTGACCGATATTATCATGCCAAAACTTGGAGGTAGTACTATAGAGGTGTTTCATGATGGCAAGCACGAAAACAAAAGCCTGCGCTATTTTGACTTTGATAACCTAGCCAACAATGAATTTCATGTAACGGTAGAGTACCGCGTAGTCGGGCGCGAAGCCATACGGGCAGATATAGTGTGTTTTGTAAATGGTATCCCACTGGTGCATATCGAAAACAAAAAATCGAGTGTCGGCTACAAAAAAGCCATTGCTCAGCTACTGCGTTACCAAAAACCCGACCACGCCCCAAAGCTATTTATTTACGAACAGCTGCTACTTGCGATGGACGGCGAAAACGCGGTGTATGGTACGGCGGGTACGCCCGAAGAGTTTTATTCGTCGTGGCGTGAAAAGAATGTATCGAAAGAACAGTTACATGAAACGTTGCGGAGTATCATCGCAAAGCCGATCGATAAGGACGTATATACTCAGTTACTGCGCGACCTAAACGGCGCCACCTACGGCGTCGAGCAATTGCTGGTGCGCAGCATTATGCCGCAAGACGAAACTATCTATGGCATGCTACGACCTGAGCGGGTGCTGGATATAGTTAAAAACTTTGTGTTTTATGATGGTGCCTATAAAAAGGTGGCGCGTTACCAGCAGTATTTTGCCATCGAGCGAATGCTTGAGCGGATCAAGCAAACCGAGCCGACCGAGCACGGTAGCCGACACAAAGGTGGGATTGTGTGGCACACCCAAGGTTCTGGCAAAAGCCTGACGATGGTGATGTTTGTGCGAGCGCTGATAGAGCAGCCGCATATTGTAAACCCACGGGTGCTGATGGTGACCGACCGGGTGGATCTGGACAAGCAAATCAAAAAGACCTTTGAAAACGCTGGCCTGAAGAAAAAGGTCAAGCAGATGACCAGTGGCGATGAGCTGCTTGAGCATATCAAAAGCAAAGACACCAGCGTGCTAACCACCCTGATTCATAAATTTGAAAGTGCTGGCAAGAAGCGGACGGATTTTGTTGATACCGACGACAATATTTATGTATTAATTGACGAAGCGCACCGCTCGCAAGGTGGTGACGCCAATATGGAAATGCTACGGGTGATTCCAAATGCCTGTGTGATTGCCTTTACTGGTACGCCGCTACTACGAAAAGACAAATCAAGGAGTAAGTTTGGTGAATTCATCGACAAATACACAATCGATGACGCCCTGGCTGATCATGTGGTGCTGCCGCTAATATACGAAGGTCGCTACGTGGCACTTGACCAAAACGCTCCGCAAATTGATAGACTGGCTGACCGGGTTAGTGAGGATTTGTCGGCACAAAATAAGTATAAGCTGCAGCGACGCGTTGAAAATAGAACGCTAGCCGAAGTACCTAGTAAGCTCGAAGAAGTGTGTGCAGATATTGAAGATCACTACATGCACAATTTTAAAAACACTGGTCTAAAGGGGCAGATAGTTGCACCAAGTAAATACGCCGCTGTAGTGATGCAACGGTGGTTTGAGCGACGACACAAACTACAAACCGCATTGATAATCAGTGACGACAATAATGAAATCAGCGAAGAAGACCTAAAGAAGCAAGAAGTAGCTGATTATTTGAGCGAAATCAAGGCCAAGTATGCCGGCCTAAAGACCTATGAAGATATGACTATCGATGACTTCAAAAATAACCCAGAAGGTGTGGAGCTTCTGATTGTCGTCGACAAGTTGCTAACTGGGTTTGATGCCCCGCGAAATACCGTGCTGTACTTGGCTAAAAAATTGGTCGATCATAACTTACTGCAGGCGATAGCACGGGTGAATCGACTATTTAACAACCCGCACTATCCAAAAACAAGTGGTTTTATCATCGACTACTCAGAAAATGCCAAAAGTATTCAAGAAGCGATGGATTTGTTTGGTAATTTTGATGAAACGGACGTTAAAGGCACATTGATTGATATCGACGACAAAGTTGAAGAGCTAGCGCAAAAATATGCAGCCGTGCTGGATGTGTTTAATGGTGTTGAAAAAGATAGCCATAGTTATATAGAGCACTTACGTGATGAGCCGACGCGTAAAATTTATAAAGATAAATTTAACCAACTGCTCAATGTGTATGAAGAGTGTAAGGCGCTACGCGGCTTTGCTGAAAAAGTAAATGATGATGAAATTCAACGCTATCGCCGAGATATTAAAAAGTTTGCTGAACTAAAGCGTAATGCCGATCTGATGCACGGCGAAGAGGTTGACCTGAAGCAGTACGAGCGCGAGATTAGTCGAATACTGGATCAGTACGTGACGGCATCGCAAGCCGAGGTGCTGACCGATCAAATAGAGGTGACCAACCGTGAAGAGTTAGATGCTGCGATTGAAGAACTAGGCAGCGTAGCCTCGAAGGCTGAAGCAATTGCCGCCCAAACCAAGCGGCGAATTACTGAACGCAAGCAAGACGACGAAGTGCTGTATGGTAAGTTTTCGGAGCGGATTGCCGAAATATTACAGGCGATGCACGAAAAGAAGATGGCAGATATTGAAGCCTTGAAGCAACTGCGTGAAATCGAAAAAGAGGTTGACCAGAAAAAAGATGATGAAACGCCGGATGTTGTGCAGAGTCATCCTGGTGCTGGTGTGCTGTATAGAAATCTGCGTGAATTATTGCCTGTAGAAACTGAAGAACAGTATCAGCAAATTATTTTAGAGCTAGCAAATGTGGTGCAGCGGAGTGCGACGGTTGACTGGTGGCGAAACTACGAGATTAAACGACAGATGCGCTCAAATGTCGATGACTACGTGTACGACGAGATTAAACTAGCTCAAGGTATAGAGCTAGAGAACGAACAAATTGAGCAAATCGTGGAAAAGGTTATAGCGCTTGCTGAGAATAATCATTCAGACTACGGAGTGTAGCAGTGAAGCAAAAGTTTGATTATGGGCGGTTTAGCTACGAGTATTTTATCGAGTTTACCGAGCGTAAAACACTGGCTCTTGAGGTATTGCCAAGTCTGCGAATAATAGTGAAAGCACCGCTAGGTTCAACGCTCGAAGAAATAGAGGCTTTCTTGGTGCGCAAATGGTCTTGGCTAGAACGACAGCTCGCTGATCTGCGTAAATTCAAAAAGTCGATCACCGAACGACGATATGTCTCGGGTGAATCATATTATTATCTTGGTCGGCAGTATATGCTCGTCGTTGAAAAAGCTAAAAATAACACGGTGAAATTAGAACGCGGCAAGCTACGAATTTATACGACGGGCTCAGTACAAAACGGTGAAAACAATAAAAAGTTACTTGATGAGTGGTATGCGCGTAATCGAGAGCGAATATTTAAGCAGGAATATATAAAAGCGTTTAAGCTGTTCAGCTATAAAACTATGCCACAGCTCGGTCAGCGTGTTATGGCACGCCGTTGGGGGAGTTACACGAGCGATGGCAAGGTGCTACTTAACCCTCGGTTGATTGAAGCTCCGCGTGAAGCTATTTATTATGTTTGTATTCATGAGTTGTGTCATGTGGTGAACAAGAGGCACGACGAAGTATTTTATAAAACAATGGACAAGAAGCTACCTTTTTGGAGGCAGATTAAAGAAAGTTTGGAGATTCGCCATGGGTAATGAACCCAATATGCAGAAGATAGTTGTCGCTGCACTCATCAAAAAAAGATAATCAATACCTCGTCGCTAAGCGCAAAGATGGCGCGGCGTTTGGCGGCTATTGGGAGTTTCCGGGCGGCAAAGTGGAAGCTGGTAATGAGCGTCAGGTGGTAAAGTTTCGACTTAGGTTGTCACAGCAATGATTTCCAAATCCGACTACATGCTCTTTCTCCGTCAGCCAGCTTGGCTTTGGCTGAAAAAGAACGACCCGAGCAAACTTCCGCCAGTCGATGCGGCAACACAGGCAATGTTCGATGCTGGCCATGCGTTTGAGCCGTATGTGGAGTTATTGTTTTCAGAAGGGGTGACGCTCGGCTTTAGTGATTTTGATGAATACTGCTCGCTACTGCTGCGAACTCAGCAAGCGCTTGAGTCTGGCGCCCAAGTTGTATTCCAGCCTCGGTTTGAGTGGAATGGGTTTACTTGCATATCAGATATCGTTTCAGTCGTAGAAGATAAGACGATTGACCTGTACGGGGAACTAAGAGCGCCTATTTTAGAGTGTACCCAGTAAGCATTCACGCTACTGGGTATTTTGATAACAACTAAATCATCCGAATTAGCACTCTTGACATGAGAGTGCTAATTTTCTAAACTATAAA
>PBTC01000021.1 GCA_002726935.1 Candidatus Saccharimonadota bacterium
ACAATGAAGCGCAGGATGGGTGCACAGACTTCAAGAAGCGGATTTACAATTGTTGAATTATTAATTGTTATTGTGGTGATCGCTATTTTGGCGGCGATCACGATTGTGGCGTATAACGGAATCCAGAACCAGGCTAAAAGTGCTGCTGCTCAAGCCACTGCAAAGCAGGCGCTCACAAAAATACAAACTTACGCTGTTCAGAACGCCGATCAGTACCCAGCAACCCTGGCTGCGGCCGGATTGACAAATGCCGGCAGCACGACTTATCAATACCGTGTTGATAATTCAGCCAATCCAAAAACCTTCTGTCTAACGGCGACGACTGATAATACGAGCTACTATGTCTCTCATGCAACTACTTCTCCGACGGCCGGTGCTTGCAGCGGTCATGCAGTGAATGGCGGGGAGGTGATTACAAATTTGGCTCGCGTGAACCCGAGCGCCTCTAGCGCAATTGCGTGGTATCCTGTTGTTAATACAGGGGTCGGTACGTCGCTAGTCGTATCTTCAGGTGGACCGACAGACACGGCGCCCTCCTTTTTTAGAATGACAATTACTACACCTCCTACAAGCGCAAGACCCTATATTGGGTACGGCAGTGATCCAAGTCATCGAATTGCTCCGACTGCTGGGCAGCCTTTGTCTCTGTCGGGTTGGGTGCGGTCCAGCAGGGCTATTGTAGTGCAGCTAACCGCTGTGGCTTCAAGCGCCGGTGGTAACGAATGGAATCGAATTGGCTCAGGGCCTAGCGTGACGATACAGCCCAACAGCTGGACGCGACTCACGTATCAAGCGGGGCCTTGGCCCAGCGATTCAGGACATGCAGTTACAAGGGTGCTGTTCGAGACAATGAGTCCGGTATCTGTGTGGCAATCAGGGGATACGTTTGATGCTACGGCCATCATGGCGACAGCAACCCCCGCACTGCCGGCCTATGCCGACGGCTCCTCACCCGGCTGGATCTGGAACGGAACGCCGAATGACTCGACGTCAACGGGTCCACCGCTGTAGTGATTCCGCTTATGCTACAATAACCTTACTATGAAGTGGGCAAAACGACTTCCAGGTTTTACGATAGTTGAACTGGCGATTGTCATTGTGGTGATCGCTATTCTGGCGACCATCATCATTGTTGCCTATAATGGCGTGCAGAATAGTGCGCGGGAATCGGCTGCCGCTGCGAGCCTCAAGCAGGCAGAGGATAAAATCGGCTTATACCAGCTAGATAATGGCGGCGAGTTACCGACAACACTTGCGGCGGCGAGTATTACAAACGGCGGCGGTAAGTCTTGGGGCTATCGACTGTACGACAATGACGAAGAATACTGCTTATCGGTGACAGAGAGTGGTCGATCCTACTTCACGAATTCACTTGGCTCGGGTGCAATTGGTGAAGGGAATTGCGCGAGTGTTCAGTCGATTGCGGGTGTTCAGCATATTGCATTTAGCCAAACTCCTGGCCAAAGTGTGAGCTTCCCGGCCATCACAGGAACGCCCGACCTGACAATGTACGTGGTATTTGATGTGATTGATACTAGCGGGTCCTATAACACGATTGCCGCGATTAGCCCTGCTGGCAACGCTAACCGTATGCAGATGGATACGGCGGCATCTGGAAGTGTATCTTTGCGGTATCGAATCGACACCTCTGCCACCATTAATATGTCCGCGAGTCAGTCTGCGAGAACTCCAGGCCGACATGTTGGTTGGCTGAAAGTTTCAGACGGTATGACGGTGCGAGAATTTGCCTATGATCAGGCGGAGGCTCACGCGTCGTATGCTATGGATCCCGGCACCGGCTGGACGGTGAGCGGCTTTGTACTTAACTCGGCTAGTAGTTCGACGGCGCCGATTGCCGGCATTCTGTATAACGACGCTCACGATGAACTGACTCGACAACGAGTCCTCGACTGGCTCCTCGACACTTACTAGAGTTTGTCCACAGATTCACCTCTGATATAATAAGGGGTAATTAACTGACAATTACCTAACCTGGAGCTGTTTACCTTATGGCTGGACATAATAAGTGGTCAAAAATTAAACGCGAAAAAGGTGCTAATGACGCCAAGCGTGGTGCTGTGTTTACAAAAATTGGAAATCAAATTGCCATTGCGGCCCGTGCGGGTATTGACCCAACCATGAACTCTGCTTTGGCGCTGGCTATTGAGAAGGCGAAGCAAGCGAACATGCCGACGGCAAATATCCAGCGAGCGATTGATCGTGTGGCTGACAAGAACGCAGCGGCGCTTGAAGAAATCACCTACGAAGGCATGGGGCCGGGCGGTGTCGGTATTATTATCGAAACAGCTACCGACAACAAGAACCGCACTTTCCCTGAAGTCCGTAACGCGCTCACGAAGAACGGTGGCCGTATTGCTGACGCCGGCAGCGTAATGTTTCAGTTTACTCGCAAGGGGGTTATTACTGTTCCCGCAACCGGTGAAGAGGTATTGCTGACGGTTTTGGACGCGGGTGCTGAAGATGCAGTTGAGGAAGGTGGCGAGACAACCGTCTACACCGATCAGAAAGATCTTGCGAAAGTCCGCACGGCAATCATTGACGCCGGGCTAGAGGTGTCGAGCGCCGAGCTACAATACGTTGCGAATATGCCGGTGACGATTGACGACAAAGAGCAGGCCGAGAAGGTCATTAAGGTGCTGGATGCACTTGATGAGCTGGACGACGTCACGAATGTCCACACGAATGCCGACATTACCATTGATATTGAATAGATCCACGGCTTCATAGTCGCTTAACGTTCGCTCGCTACCATAGAAATATGAGGCGGGCGATTATATTTGGCGTAGCGGTATGCGTGGCAATAGGACAGTTTCCTGCTGTGGCCACGGCAAGCGAGGGTGAAGACCGGCGGGTTTTATTGACCCATGTGCTGGCCGGTATGCCGAGTGCCGCGACAGAGGAGGTGATTGTCCTTCGAAACATGTCGGATGATGAAGTGGAGCTGACTGGGTGGTGTTTGCAGAACAAGAAGCAAGATGATGTCGCCTGTTTTGGCGAAGATCGAACTCGATATATTCTGCCGGCGCAGCAGTCTGCTGTCATTGTTTCTGCAGGCTACTATGCCCACTATGGTGATCTGTTTTCTAACGCACCATTGGTGTATGAGCCATCAAGCCAATCAAGCGGTAGCATTGTTGGGTCCTCCGACTCTCTTGCGCTCCTTGACTCGGAAGGCGAGACTATCGATGTATACGCCTGGTCGACAGGCTGGTCGTCTGGCACCTATAGTTATCGTGATGCTGAAGATAGCTATGAAGCATGGCGGCAAGCTGTCATCGAGGCGCTTCCGTCGAGCGGACTGGAGAGGTATGAAGACGAGACTCCGCCAGCTCCTGTACCCTGCCAGCCGTTAGAGCTGATTTGTGATGATTCTTTGCTACCCTTGCAGTTGACGGAAATACTTCCCAATAGTAAAGGGAGCGATGAAGGCAACGAATATATCGAGCTGCACAATCCCAATAGTGTCGGTGTGGCACTTGCTGGCTATACTATCGTAACGGGGATGACGTCGCAGAAAACTATTTCGCTACCCGAGTCGATTGTCATTCCAGCTCTTTCGTATGTTGCTATTTATAATCACGAAGTAGCGTATACGTTGGTCAATACAACAGGCCAAGTCGCGCTCTATTCTCCGGAGGGTCTTCTCGCCTCAATCACCGAATCGTATACCAACCCAAAGGATGATGAGGCATGGGCGCTGATTGACGATGTATGGCAGTATACAAATCGACCCACGCCTGGATACCCAAACCTTGCTCGTATGACTGAACATGTTGTGGCGGAAACTGCCGCTGCGACGCTCAAGCCTTGCGCGGACAATCAGTATCGCCACCCAGAGACCAACCGCTGTCGCTTAATTGCAACAAGCACACCAGCCCCAACACCATGCAAGGATGGCTATTATCGACATCCCGAAACGAATCGTTGTCGTAAAATTGAAGTCGCTTCTGAACCTGCTCCTTGCAAAGAAGACCAAGAGCGTAACCCAGAGACGGGACGCTGTCGAAAGGTCCAGCGCATGACGGTGGTTGATGGTGGTGTTCTAGGGGTAAAGACCGAGGAGTCCGTTCAGCAGTGGTACATTGTTTTGGTAGTGATGGCAGCGGCTATCGGACTACTGCTCTATGGTGCATGGGAGTGGCGTCATGAACTACATCAGCTATGGCGGTGGATGAAGACGTTTCTGAAGAAGCGCCAGTAGCCTATACTGGAGGGATGAAGATCTTAGGCATTGATCCCGGAACTGGCATATTGGGCTTTGGTGTTATTGAAGTGACGCGCCAAAAGGTTCGCATGGTCGACGCGGGCGTTATTCGAACTCCAGCGCATACGCCACATGGCGAGAGGCTCGAAGAGATTTTTGATGGTCTGACGGATATTATTGCGGCGGCCCGGCCGGACGTTGTCTCGGTCGAGAAACTCTTTTTCAGCCGCAACATCACCACTGCGATGACAGTTGCAGAAGCACGCGGAGTTGCGCTATTGACTGCTCGAAAGGCTGGTCTGCCTGTTTTTGAATACAATCCGATGCAGATTAAGCAGACCTTGACTGGTTACGGGAAGGCCGACAAGAAACAAGTTCAGGAAATGGTTCGTATGCATCTTGGCTTGAAAGAGGTGCCAAAGCCTGACGACTGCGCCGATGCACTAGCTGCGGCGATTACACATAGCCTGATGGCGCAGATAGAAAATATCTCCTAATATTTTTCTGCTTTCATGTCCAGAATATGGCATTGCACGCTATAATGAGAGGTATGATTGCACATGTCTCAGGGGTTGTTGCCGAAAAATTCGGCCAGTCGGTTATTGTTGATGTCCATGATATTGGCTACGAAGTCCAGGTTGCTGCTGGTGACTTTGATGCCGCATTACTGGGCGAGGCAGTAAAGCTGTACACCTATCATCATATTCGTGAACAGTCACAAGAGCTGTTTGGCTTTTCTTCATTGGCGGCGAAAAAGTTATTTGAGCTGTTGATTGGCGTTCAGGGTGTGGGCCCGAAGGCTGCACTGGCAATTCTCAGTCTTGCTGATAGCGAGACGGTTCGTAACGCCATCGCGCACAGCGATAGCGGCTATATCGCAAAAGCGAGTGGGGTAGGGAAGAAGACGGCCGAGCGAGTAGTTGTCGACCTGTCGGATAAGGTTGGCCTTGCGATAGCAGTGGCGCAGGCATCACACGCAGCACAGCCGGCGGCAGGCGACGAGGCCCTCGAGGCGCTGATGGCGCTTGGCTTTTCACTACAAGACGCAATGACGGCTCTTGAAGGGGTCCCTCTTGACGTTCCTACGGCACAGCGTGTCACGCTAGCCCTGAAGGGTAACAGCTGATGGCTATTGAGCGAATTGTTGACACCTCTAGTCACGAAGAGGACGTTGACGAACAGATTGTTGAAGTGTCGCTTCGCCCCCGATTATTTGATGAGTATGTTGGCCAAGAGCGCCTGAAGACCAACCTACGCCTGGCAATTGAGGCGGCCAAAAAAAGAAACGAGCCGCTTGACCACATCCTTTTGTACGGGCCGCCTGGTCTAGGAAAGACGACGATGGCGGTCGTGATTGCAAACGAGATGGGCGCTAACATTCGGATTACTGCCGGACCAGCTATAGAAAAAGCAGGGGACCTAGCAAGTATTCTGACAAACCTCCAAGACGGAGACATCTTATTTATCGATGAAATCCACCGCCTTAGCCGTTCGGTCGAGGAAGTGCTTTACTCGGCGATGGAGGACTACAAGCTGGATATCATGATCGGGAAAGGACCGGCAGCGCGGAGCGTCAGACTTGACCTGCCTCGCTTTACGGTCATTGGTGCGACAACCCGAACGGGGGCGTTAGCAGCACCCCTGAGGGATCGTTTTGGGCATATGTATCGGCTTGAGTTTTATGCGCCGGATGAGATCCAGAAAATCATCCAACGAGCCGCTGGGATTTTAGGAAATTCAATTGATGAATCGGCCGCCGCTATGCTGTCGACGCGTGCCCGCCTCACACCACGCATCGCCAATCGCCTATTAAAGCGCGTTCGTGATTATGCCGACGTGAATGGTGACGGCATTATCGATACCGCGGTGACACACAAGGCCTTATTGATGCTCGAAATTGACGAGCTGGGGCTGGATACTGGCGACCGAAACCTGCTTCGACGCATGATTGAACATTATGGCGATAATCCCGTGGGGCTGACTACTTTGGCGGCGCTGACGGGCGACGAAGCAACGACGATCGAAGATTTTTATGAGCCGTATCTTATGCAGATTGGATTTATTGAAAGAACTCCTCGTGGCCGGCGAGCGACCGTCAAGGCGCGTCGACATATTAGCATCAATGAAGACGCGGTATAATAAGGCTATATGAAGAACGAACAGCCCCCCACTCCTGAGGCTCAAGCACCTCCACAAACGCCGTATCATCAGCCGGTCGCCTATGACGCCGAGGGGCGTCCACTCTACGCGCACCCACCTACAGTTCATACTGCGCCACAGATTGTTCAGACGGTTCGCCCGCATGAGCCGGCCAAGCCTGTCATCAGCGAAGAGACGAAACGGCGTCACGAACAGTCGCGTCGACAGTACCCGTTTCTTAACTTGAGCGACGGTGAGTATGTCATTAAAGCTATGCGGCGACATCCTATTGGCCTCTTTGTTCCAATGGCGACGGGGATAATCTTGCTGGCCCTCAGTCTTACCGTCCTATTCAGCTACGAGTCGATCGCAGACTCACTAAACTTGAGCGGCTTGGCGGCCGACCCTAGCTCGATTATCTTACCAGTACTCCTGTTCTGCGTGCTGATTGGTTTAGGTATGTTCATTGCTTACTATGTGTATGTTAATAATAAGTTCTTCTTAACAAATGAGAGCGTTATCCAAGAGATTCAAGTAAGTCTTTTCTCTCGTCACGAACAGACAGTGAGTCTGGGAAACATCGAAGATGCCAGTTATCGACAAACGAATATTATTCAACACTTGTTCAACTACGGCTCAATTCGTCTTAGTACCGAGGGTGACGAGACTACCTATCGATTTACCTATGTGGCGAATCCAGAACAGCATATTGCTGAGTTGAATAACGCAGTTGAAGCCTTCAAGCTCGGTCGTCCAGTTGGATCAGATGACTAGCTACGACTCGTTTGATCTCTCGGTCTTAATATAGTCAGCTTCATTCTCTAGCGTAGTGCGCAACGTGTAAGAGGCGCATTCGTCGTCAACGCAGTCGGTTGCTTCGTAGCGGTAGTCGCTATCAGCGTCACCAATCATAACGCCAGAAGGGTCTTTCAGCAGGTCAGGGTCAACTGATCGGAGTGTTGTGTCTGCGATGGTTCGAGGATAGTGCCCGTTTTCTTGAAAATAGACCTCTTCTAGACTGTAATACATAGCGTTAATGGCTGTTTTGCGTTGCTCGTCGCGAGCAGCAGTTGCGACGCTTTCTTTTTGTACAAAGAAGACGACGGCGGCGAAGGCAAGGATAAGGACGACTACAATCACTTCGATGACGGTGAAGCCCCGAGACATACGATTCATACGGTCTATTATATCAGACGCTTCCGGTGTTATGCCTGATTCGCATAATACGAGAGTTTATGGCAAATTAACCTTTTTAGACGTATAATAAGAATAGATAAAAGAGAGGGGAAATATGCCGACAAAGAAAGCCGACAAGTCGTCTGCTGCAGCGACACCGACCGCCAACGAAGGAAAACTAAAGGCCCTCGGTCTTGCGCAGGAACAGATCAACAAGCAATTCGGGGATGGAGCAATCCGCCGATTGGGCGACACGCAAACTATTGATGTTGAATTGATTAACAGTGGCGCGCTAAGCCTTGACCTCGCTTTAGGCGGAGGCTATCCAAAGGGTCGTATCGTTGAAATTTATGGCCCAGAGTCATCCGGTAAGACGACTTTAACCTTGCACGCGATTGCAGAAATTCAAAAGAACGGCGGAACGGCAGCTTTTGTTGATGCCGAGCACGCTCTTGATCCAGCGTACGCACGACGGGTTGGAGTTGATACCGACAACCTTCTTGTTGCACAGCCAGATAACGGTGAGCAAGCACTTGAGATCGTCGAGACACTCGTCCGCTCAAATGCTGTCGACCTTGTCGTGGTTGACTCGGTTGCTGCACTGGTGCCTCAAGCCGAGATTGAAGGCGAGATGGGCGATAGCCATATGGGGTTGCAGGCTCGACTCATGAGCCAGGCTCTTCGTAAGCTTACGGGTATCATTAACAAGAGCAAGACAATCGTCATCTTCATCAACCAGATTCGCATGAAGATCGGTGTAATGTTCGGTAACCCAGAAACAACAACGGGTGGAAACGCCTTGAAGTTCTACGCGTCTGTCCGCCTGGATATTCGTCGCACCGGTCAAATTAAATCCGGTGAAGATATTATAGGTAACCGAACGAAGGTCAAGATTGTGAAAAACAAGATTGCTCCGCCTTTTAGGACTGCCGAGTTCGACATTATGTACAACGAAGGTATTTCTAAGACTGGTGACGTCCTTGACCTAGCGGTTCAGCACGGTATCGTCGGCAAGAGCGGTGCGTGGTTTGACTACAACGATGCAAAGATCGGCCAGGGCCGTGAGGCAAGTAAGACCTATTTGTCAGAGCACAAGGATGTCTTGGCTGAGATCGAAGGCAAGGTCCGCGTAAAAGTTGCCGGAGACGTCGACCAAGAGGCTACCGAGGCTCCTGACGCCGCCTAACCATGAAGATAACGGCCATCTCGGTTCAGGCACGTGATAAAAACCGAGTAAACGTTTCTGTTGATGGTAGGTATCGCTTCAGTCTCGACATGGCGCAGCTGGTCGAGCTTGGTATTCGTGTCGGCAACGAATATGACGAGGCCGAACTGGTGGCACTCGAAACTGAAAGTCAATTTGGCAAGTTGTATATGCGGGCGCTCGAGTATTGCTTCTCGCGTCCGCATAGCCGTTTTGAAGTGAAGCAGTATCTCTATCGCAAAACACGCCCACGACGAACCAAGACTGGCGAGCTTCGACCTGGCGTACCAGTCGAACTGACGGAGCGAGTCTACGGTCGCCTCGATGAAAAGGGACATCTTGATGATGAAGCTTTCGCGCGGTACTGGGTCGAGAACCGGCGTCTCAAAAAAGGTGCAAGTATGAGAAAACTCTACTCAGAGCTTGCTGCAAAGGGTGTCTCTCGTGAAATTATTGATCAGGCGCTTGAAGGAACCGAGCGGGATGATAAAAGCGAGCTTAAAAAAGTAGTTGCGAAGCGTGCTGGGCGCTATGACGATCCGCAAAAACTTATCGCCTACCTCGCCCGCCAGGGATTTTCGTACGACGACATTAAACAGGCGTTGAGCGACAGAGGTGAAGCCTAATAGTCGACCGATAGCGAGGTCGAATCTGGCTGCGGCGAGGGGTTTCGAAACGGATTCACGTACTCGCGCCTCGACTGTTCGGTAACGGGCTTGGCCTTTTCTCGTTTGCCAGGTGCCTTTACAATGATTTCACGATCGTTAATCTCAATGATCTGGCCACGACCGATTAAAAGCCCTGTGTCGGTGATGCCGCGGATAATTCCGCGCTTTACGCTGAGTTGTTGAATAACAAATCCCTGTGTTTCGAGCGTATAGTCTTCAACTTTGCCGAGCTTCCGGCCATCTTCGTCGACGACTGACATGCCGACGAGATGAAAGTCGAGGTCATGCAGTTTCTTCAAGGATATAACATCATCAAGACCGACCAGCTCATCGTTGCTATCGATAATCATACCGATAGGGGACACTTCTCTAATATCAGCCACCCGTAGAAAGGCTGGTCGTTCCGATAGGAGCGGCCCCTCGACTTCGTAGGCGGTAATCTTTAGGTCGCGCGGGTCAATGAGTGCACGACTGGTCTGTGCGAGCCGACTGCCCGTCTGTAGGCCCATAACGGGCGTGTGGTCGTAGCGCGATCCAAGCACAAGCATACTAACAGTATAGCGCACCTTACTCGCTAAATGGGTTGTTTCGCGTTGTCGCTGCTTGTCGTTCTGGCAGGGTGCCATCGCTCGCATGGAGGGCGTCGATACGATTGAGGGTTGTTTGGTCGATCGATCCAGCCGTGATTGGAGATTGGTAGTCGTCGGCAACAGTGGCGTCGTTAAGGATTTGGTAAAGAAACAGCACGGCTGCAGCCAACAAAGCGACGACAAACAGGATAAAGATTGTCAGGTGGAACCTGGATAGGAGCTTGCCGACTGGTTTGAAGATGTTACTGACGCTGGAGTTTTTTTGCATAGCGTTACCTTATGTACACGTTAATATCGATGTCGCCAACGGTTACTTCATTGCCCGATGCGCGCGTGATGTCTAGTGCGGCCACCTGCATCTTCGGAAGGCTTCCTTCGATAAGCTGCAGGAAGTAAACCAGATTGTCGTATGAGGCGGGGCTGTCGATGCCAATGGTGACACGGCGCGTTCCTTCGGGCTGCGGATCACCCGGAGTAAAGCTTGTGTTGTTGATGCTGATACCTGCAACTTCGGCGTATCGATTGAGTGCGGTTGCAGCCTCGGATCGGTACTCGGCATCGGATGAGAAGATCTCGTCAGCCTTTGAAACGCGTGCCTGAGTGTCGGCGAGCTGCTGACGAAGCGCTGCAAGGTCTTCGACTTGCTTGGCACTTGCGGCCGCGTCTTTACTGGTCTTTTCCACCTCGACTGAATATTCGCGGATAATTTGTAGACCAAGGTAGAATGCACCCGCCAAGCCGAGGATGACGATAACGAAAAGGGTGACAAGGAGTTTTCGCAGCGACGTCGCTTGGAATTTCTTTTGCTTGCTCATTGTGCGATACTCCTCGTGAATGTGGCGGTAAGTGTGGCGCTGTAAGGATATCCCTCTGGCGCTTCTTCTTCGGTAGTGATTGAATCAAGCTGTACGTTCGTGAAGTAAGGCGACGACTGGAACTGGCTCTGTAAGGTAGTAGCGGCCTCGTTGGTAGCGGCGTATATCTCCAAAGTTGTCGGCGTGTTGCCAAAAGACTCGGGCTTGAGCGATACGTTGCCAATGATTGTCCCGGCGGGCATGACGCTGGCGAGGTTCGTTAGTGCCTTGGAGTAGAGAAGCTGCTCGTCTAGGACTGTTCGCGCCCCCGATAGGTTGCCAGATAGGCTCGCAATTTCCGCTTGCGTATTGCTGTAGGCTTGGGCCTTGGTGTCGCTTGCTTCAATCAGTAGCTCTGATGCTGCCTTTTGCTGGGTTAAAAGAAAGTAGGATCCGGCAAGGATGATGGCGACAAACACACCTGCAATGAAAAGAATGAGGGTGTAGCGGATAAGAAGCGTGTTAATGCGGGCTGCTTTAATCTGCCGTTTTGACTCGGTGGGCATAAGATTGATCATTTCCAGATACCTCCAGGTGGAATGCTTGCAACACCGGCGACGGTGATATAACGTGGTCGGAACTGCTTTGGCGGTTCTTGAATCTTGGCAAAGTCCAGTTTCTGCCACGGGCTGGCGACACGTGCTGGCATGACGAGAGCATTCGTGAAGTATTCACCGATGCCCGGCAGGTTACTGCCGCTTCCGACAACAAGGAGCTGCTCAAGCTTTCGTCCGTTGCTGACACGCTCGTCATAGTAGCGGATGACCTTTTTGACCTCTGCAAGAACACGCTGAAGGCTCGGTTCGAGCGCGGCTGACAGCTTTTGTTGACGTGGCCCTGCGTTGAGTCCATTCAGAACCTTGAGCTGGTGAGCATTTTCGAGCGCAACGTTCAGTTTTTTCGCAATGTCGAGGGTGAATGTATTTCCGCCCACTGCTAAACCGCCGGTCACACGGATTGAACCACGATCAAGAATTGCGATGTCAGTGTTGGCAGGGCCGATGTCGACGATAACGGTGGGCAGATTACCTCGTTCTGTTGCCGTCAGCACGCGACCGACCGAACAGATGCCGGGCTCGATCAGCACGGGCTGCAGCCCCGCAGCTTCGACGCTGGCAACGACGTTATCTATGATCATTTTGGTGACTGCGCTCATTAGGACGGTGATCTCTTTTTTGGATCGCTCAATAATTTCGTAGTCGATATAGAGGTTATCGGTCGGGATAGGGATGTACTGCTCGGCTTCTAGCATGACGGCATCTTGCAAATTCTTTTCTGCGCTCGAAGGCAGGACGAAGGTTCGAGAAAAGCTTCTGGCTGTTGGTACAGCGATGGCGACACGATTTGTCGAGATCGAGCCAATAGTTTTTTCAGACAGCAATAATTTGATGTTATCCGTTAAGTATGACTTACCCGCGACCTCAAGCGCCTCTTTCACACGAAGTGGCTCTAGGTCGATCGAACCATAGCCTTCAACAGACCATTTCTTTGGGTCGATGGCCATAGCTTTGATACCAGTGTGACTGATATCAAGTCCGAATATTGGTTTGTCTGTATATAGTAATTTTGACATGATGCCCACAAAGGTAACTATCGCTTAGTATAGCATGAGCGATTTCCTGATGCGACTACTCTAAGCTTGAATATTTTGCGAAAGTGAAGCGATAGGGGTCATAACACTGGCGGCGATGAGTCCGACCATACCACCCATCACCACGATCATGACTGGCTCGATAATAGAGCTGACACCATCGATCGCTAAGTCAACTTCTTCTTCGTAGAATTCAGCCACCTTCACTAGTACTGTGTCGGTCTGTCCGGTTTCTTCACCGACTGAAAGCATCTGGGCGACAATCGCTGGGAAGAGCTCGTTCTTCTCGATGACTTCAGAGAGGGCCTTACCGTTCTTTACCTCAAGCGCCGCGGCTCGAATCGCTTCGGCGTAAAGGGTGTTTCCAACGGCCCGTGAGGTCACGTTCAGACATTCGAGTACTGCCACGCCGGCTCCCATCAGCGCCGAGAAGGTGCGCGAGAAGCGGGCGATGGCAATTTTCTTGATGATGCCATTGATGCCGGGAATCTTTAGCACTAGGGTATCGAATTGACGCTTTCCCCGTTTTGTCTTCAGGTAACGGAATATGCCAAAGGCTATTCCAAAGAGTGCAGGGAAGAGGATATACCAGTAGTCAATAATAAAGGCGCTAATGGCAAGCATTACCTGTGTGATGACTGGCAGCTCGGCATCTGGCCCACCGAGGTCGGTCAGAATCTTTCCGATTTGCGGAATGACGAAAATCATCAATCCGAAGAATGCCAAAACGGTAATGACGATCAGCACAGTTGGATACGTCATGGCGCTCTTGATTCTCTTTCGGATTGCGGCGCTTTTTTCTTGCTGGAAGGCGAGTCGTTTTAAAATATCGTCGAGGATACCCGCGGCCTCACCGGCTCGCACCATGTTGGTGTAGATGTCGTTGAATGTCTCCGGATATTTTTCGAGCGCATCTGCAAGCGGTGTTCCGGACTCGACATCTTTAATAATGCCGCCTAGGATGCGCTTAAGGGTCTGGTTTTCAGCATGTGATTCGAGTGAAGTTAGCGCCCTCAGGAGAGGGACGCCAGCGGACACCATGGCGCTAAGCTGGCGAGTGAAGATAACCAGTTGGTCTGACTTAACTTTATTCTTCTGGAAGAGGGTGATGTTGCCACCCGACATAACCCCTTTTGATTTGACTTCTTGGATGGTGATGGGGCGCAGCCCTTGTTTTTGCAAGGCGGCAATAACAGCGGCGCGGTCAGCCAACTCAATCTTACCGTTAATCGTACGGCGTTCGGCATCAATAGCGACATAAGAAAACTGTGCCATATTATTCTCGACTCACCCTTAGGATTTCTTCAATACTTGTTTCGCCGCGCAGAGCTTTAATCAGACCGTCCATCTGCATCGTCATCATACCCTCTTTAATGGCTTGCTTCTGAATGTCATCGCTTGTCGCATGAGCCATGATCATCTTTTGGATGTCTGGTGAATTGGTCAGTACTTCGTAGATACCCACACGACCTTTGTAACCCTCACGGGCGTCATCGTCGTTAAAGTCTTTATTGGCTCGCCAGAGTGTCTTGATGCCGTTTTCGTCGGTACTCAGCGGAATATCGCCGCCCAGTCCCTCTGAGGCTGCCTTTTTTTCGAGTTCGTGAATCAGCTTAAAGCTGTCGCCCGGTTGAAGTCCGAACAAGCGGAGCACTTCAGCTTTTTCTTCTTCGCTCGGGACGTAGCTTTGTCGAGAGTCCTTGTGCAGACGACGCACGAGTCGTTGTCCCACGACGGCACGGATGGTGCTGGCGATGAGGAATGGCTCAATTCCCATGTCGAGCAGACGCGGCAAAGAGGTCGCGGCGTTGTTGGTGTGCAGGGTGCTGAAGACCATGTGTCCGGTCAGGGCGGCCTGAATACCAAGATTGGCGGTTTCGCCGTCACGGATCTCACCGACCATGATAATGTTCGGGTCTTGACGCAGAAGGGCCCTGAGCCCGCTGGCGAAGGTCATGCCCGCCTTGCTGTTTGTCTGCGTCTGGTTGACGCCGGGAATTTTATACTCAACTGGGTCCTCGATGGTCGAGATGTTAACATCCGGACGGTTCAAGATAGTCAGGATACTAAAGAGGCTGGTTGACTTACCAGATCCGGTCGGACCGGTCATGAGGACGATTCCGTTTGGCTCGGTCATCTCGCGCTTAATATCGACGAGGGCACGCCCCCAGTAGCCGAGCTCCTCGAGGGTGACAGCTTGGTTTGATTCGTCAAGAATACGCATAACGACCTTTTCGCCATCGGCGATAGGCAGCGTGCTGACACGAAGCGCATACTGACGCCCCGCAACTTTAATCTTGAAACGACCGTCCTGAGGAACGCGGCGTTCGTCGATCTTAAGGGTTGCCAGAATCTTGATGCGACTGACAAGTGCGCCTTGGACGTTGCGTGGAAGGCGATTTACCTCCTTTAGGACGCCGTCGATACGGTAGCGTACCTGAACGTATTCTTCGCGCGGTTCAATGTGTACGTCGCTGGCGTGCGATCGAATAGCGTACTCAAGAAGCAGGTTAACGGTCTGAGCGATCGGGGAGTCTTCCGCGATATCTTCCTCTGTGACCATCTGGCTTTCGCCGCCATCTTCACGCTGAATGTCGATAACTTCGTTCAGCTCTTTATTGACGTCACCGCGGTAAAGCTCGAGAGTTTCAAGGATATTGTCCTTGGTCGCAATGTAAATCTTGGTGTTTGTGCCCAGCTCTTTTTGAATAAAGTTGATTGCCTGGACATCGTCCGGGTCTTCCATGGCAAGATGGTGAACGCCCTCTTCATCTTTTTTGAAGACGATAGCGTTGTATTGCCTCGCTACGCGCTCGGGAAGTAGCTGAAGGACGTCTGTTGGGATAGAGCCAGTGTCGAGTTCGATAAAAGGAATATCGGTATAGCGCGAAAAAGCCTGGACAAGTGTCTTTTCATCGGCGACACGCTCATCAAGCACCACCTCTTGCAAGGGGCGTTTAAGGCGTGCAGCCTGCTCTTTTAGGGACGTGATCTGATCAGCGGTTGCTAACTGTTCCCGCCCTAACAGAGATTCAATCGTACTATCAGAAATGCGCATAATGCTTACGCTCCATTGTAGCTCAGGTTTTCAAAAAGCACTAGGCGCTTAGAACATTTCTTTCGATGGTATAATATACCTCAGTGAAAAAAGAGATACAAAGCAGCGCGGCAATGCGCGAATTTGGAGCGGCCCTAGGGGCGCAGCTGACCGGCAAGGAGACTATTGAGCTGGTCGGTGATGTTGGTGCTGGCAAAACCACTTTCGTGAAAGGTCTAGCTCGAGGGCTCGGCGTTGAAGAGGATGTCCAGAGCCCCAGCTTTACCATTAGTCGTGTTTACGACGGCCATGATGGAATTATTCTCGCGCACTATGATTTCTATCGATTGGGCGAAGCGGGTATTTTGAGCGAGGACCTGGCAGAGTCACTCCATGATGATAAAACAGTGACGGTTATTGAATGGTCGGGAATTGTTGGCGACGCTTTGCCCGATGACCGTCTTCGAATTTCCTTTATGACAACCACCGAGGACCGACGCCTTCTAGAAATCGATCTTCCAGAGAGCCTGCGAGGATTAGCACTGTGATCATTGCGCTGCGTACCGCAACACCCGTCTGCGAGCTCTCACTTCGACATGATGACGCGTGGATTGATCGTGACTACGAAGCGGGCCGCACACTTGCTCGCACTTTACTGTCTCGTATTAATGACGTGGCCGAAGGAGATCTGAGCAAAATAACAGGGATCGTTGCTTATGCGGGCCCAGGCAGCTATACAGGACTTCGGATTGGATTGACGGTCGTTAATACACTCGCGAGTAGCATGAAAGTGCCGATTGTCGGCGTTTCGGGTGACGATTGGCGCGAAGAAGGGCTGCGTCGGTTGCTGGCGAATGAGGATGATGTGATCGTGATGCCAGTCTATGGTGGCGAGCCACACATTACGACACCACGCAAATAGCTTGCGCAGAGAATGTTGAGAGCGCTACAATGAAAGTAGTCTGAAATACGAGACTGTCTGAATTAATGTGACACTTTCGGTGCGACCTGTGATTATTTTTTGCTAAGACGAACACTTAGCCAGGTGCGACCGAGGAAGGATAACAATATGGTAGAAGGAATAATTGCCGCCCTTATCGGTCTTTTAGCTGGTGCCGGCGGTGTGGCTGTCTATGGACGCACAAAAGCAGCAGGGGGTAAGCACAAGGCTGATCAGATGATTGCCGACGCCAAGACGAAGGCAAGCGACATCGTCCTGAAGGCGAAAGATGAGGCCCTGAAGCTAGCGGCGGATGCTAAGAGTGAAGAAGCTGATCGTCGAAAGAAATGGGATAAAACAGAGTCACGCTTAGTTGAGCGAGAGTTTTCTCTTGACCGTAAGCTCGATGAGCTCGATCGCCGTGCCGAAAACCTTCGCAAGCAGGAAGATGAAGTTGAAGAACTAAAGAATGAGATTCGCGAAATTCGCAGTCGTCAGCAAGAAAAATTAGAAAAAATTGCTGGACTGAAGAAGAATGACGCTGCCCAAAAATTGATGGAGATGACCGAGCGTGACATCAAGGATGATCTGACCGGTTTGATTAGCAAGCTGCAGAACGAAGCCAAGGATGATGCCGAAGAGAAAGCTCAGCTTATTCTGGTTTCGGCCATGGAGCGAATGAGTAGTGAGGTTACTGCTGAACGAACGGTAACTGCCCTGAAGCTCACTGATGATGAAATGAAGGGGCGAATTATCGGAAAAGAAGGCCGCAATATCCAGGCTCTGCAACGTGCAACAGGGGTAGACATTCTGGTTGACGATACGCCAGGCATGATTATCCTTTCGAGTTTCGACCCGCTCCGTCGCCAGGTGGCGCGCCTCTCGCTAGAGATGCTAATGAAAGACGGCCGTATTCACCCAGGCCGCATTGAAGAGGTGGTTGCCAAGGCGAAGAAAGAAATCGACAAAGAGGTCGTTCGGGCTGGTGAAGATGCGGCGCGTGAAGTTGGTGTGGTGGGAATTCCAAAAGAACTACTTCACTTGCTGGGCGAACTGAAGTACCGAACTAGTTATGGCCAGAACGTTTTGCTGCACAGCGTTGAAATGGCGCACATGGCGGGCTTGATCGCCGAAGAAATTGGTGCTGATGTTCGAACGACAAAGATTGCGACGTTACTGCATGATGTGGGCAAGGCAGTGACTCATAAGGTCGAAGGAAAGCACCACCATATCGGTGCTGAACTGGCTCGTAAGTACGGTATGAGCGACGAGATTGTTCATGCGATCGAAGCGCACCATGACGATATCGACGCAACAACTCCGGAAGCACTCGTCGTCCGCGTCTGTGATGCGCTGTCGGCTGCTCGTCCTGGTGCTCGTAACATTAGTGCCGAGAACTTCGCAGAGCGAATGCGTGAACTCGAGAATGTCGCGAACGGCTTCCCGGGTATTGAAAAGTCATACGCGATTAGCGCTGGACGAGAGGTACGGGTGATTGTGCGACCAGAAAACATCGATGACCTCAGC
Organism: Candidatus Saccharimonadota bacterium; assembly: GCA_002726935.1. Taxonomy (GTDB): domain Bacteria; phylum Patescibacteriota; class Saccharimonadia; order Saccharimonadales; family Saccharimonadaceae; genus Microsaccharimonas. Next base: position 17,952 of record PBTC01000021.1, read on the forward strand.
GCCATCAAGCTCGCGCGTGATATCGCGAACAAGATCGAGAGCACGATGCAGTACCCCGGAACGATCAAAGTGAATGTTATTCGTGAAACCCGAGCAGTCGAGTACGCGAAATAGCGGGGGCGCTCGGGCTGACCGTGACGGTGACGGCTCGATGATCGGACAGTGAATCGTCACTGACGCTGATTGTATCGAAGACATACTCACGAGGAATAAGCGCATAGTCAATGCGCTTATTCGTTTTTGGATAGCTGATATAAGGCGTCTCGGTCGAAGCAATGTAGCGCTCTGACCACATGCTACTCGTTTCCTCGAGGTGTGTGAGGTTGAAGTCGCCCATCAAGATGCGTGTTTCGCCACGCGCTTTCAGAATGTCGAGCACCTCTGCGAGTTGCGGCGTCGCATAATCGATGACGTCGGTGATTGAGAGGTGAAGGTTAGCAAGCTTGATGCGTTCACCGTTTTTATCAATATCGATGAGCTGTAGGATACGATTATGTTCGTCGCCTTCTTCCTGTTTGAGCACAATGATTTCACTGCTGATGATCGGATAGCGCGACAGGACCGCGAGCCCTTCACGATAGACTGGGTAATCTCGACCGACCTGCAGGCGACTAATGGTCGTCTGAGAGTGTGGATATTCAAGCTGGCGATTTAATACATGTACGGGATCGTAAGGAGAAATTTCTGGCAGAAACACGACCTCTTGAAAGAAGACGACGTCTGGATCTTCATGACGTAGGTGGTGAACTATACGATCGCGACGCCGCTCCCAGTCTTCGAAGCCACGCAAATTAAGACTCGTGAATTTCATACTGCGCTACAGTTTAGAGGATTCCAGGAACCACAAAAATAACTGCTGCAGCGATGGCTACGACGAGAATGACAGCGAGCACAATAATGAGGGCTTTGCTCTTTTTCTTGTCTGGATTTGGTGCTACTGTCGGCGTCGGTGCAGTAATTGGCGCAATCGGCACGGGTTCTGCTTCGCTGACCGTATCGCTTTGTGGGGTGACTGCTGCCGATGATTCTGGCTCGGGTGCAGGCGCAGGAGTTGTTTCTGCGGCGTCTGTCGTCGGCTGTGCGACGGTCGGTTCGTTGATTGGTGTCGGTGTTGGCTCTGGAGCGGCCACCACCACTGGCTCTGCGGTTTGGTTGATGACCGGGGTCGGTGTTTCGGAAGAGTTGTCGGCTGTCGGTTCGGTCGGCGCTATTGGCGACTCACCTGCTTCGATGCTGGCATCAATGTCTGGCGCCAAGGTTGGTGGTGTCTCGGGCTCTTCGTTTTGTGGTGCTGGCGAGGGGTTTAGGGGATCGTTTTGCATGAAATTCCTTTATGATGCTTACGATTATCTCTCTTTGCAGTATAGCGCAGTCGGGGGAGGGGTCAAATCCGGTAGGGTTTACTGGAAGATGTATCGACAATAGATGCCGTTGGAGCCAGTTCCTTGCGATGAGAATGTAACGCCGCCAAGACCGGGGCAGGTTGACACGCCGATCAGGCTCATCCATACAAAGCTACTCCCGCCCGATATCTGGTAGAAAGAGCCTCGTCGATCGGGGTAATTGGCTGGGTCCATCTGGGTTGTGTCCGGCTCTGGAAAGCTGCCCATATATTCGCTCATTGCTGTCAGGAAAGAGTTATTGACGACCCAAGTTGAGCCATTCCAGCACTGTCCATTGCCCGAGTAGGTGCTGCTCGTACCGAAACAAGAGTTGTAGCTCGGGAGCGCTCCTGTTTTTGCTTCGTATAATCGAATGCCCTTAATCCATGCATTGGTCGCTGCAATCGTCTTGGTGTTCTTGGCGTTATTCTGGATGCCGTTATAGGCGACGATGGTAATAGCCGCCAAGATAGCAATCACGACGATGACAATAAGGAGTTCAACAATCGTGAAACCGCTTGCGCTTTTCTTCATGGTTCTTATCTTACGTGAGGCTGGGGAGTATTTCAATCAACGAAAAAAGAAGATGCGGGGCATCTTCTTGATTTTTCTGTATGGTCGGGGTGAAAGGACTCGAACCTTCGACCTCACGGTCCCAAACCGCGCGCGCTAGCCAACTGCGCCACACCCCGAAATTAGGTACTAGGGTATTATACAACACTTATCAGGGTGTTTCCAGCTGTTTTTGCGCGTTTACTCGGGCAGGCCAACGAGGTATATTAAGAGAATATGAAACAAATCTTGCATCGTGGTGCTGCGTGGGTCAAGGCGCACCCTAAAATTGATATCGCCGTACTAGTGGCGGGCCTCTTTATTTTTGCGCTGGTGACACTATTTCATGTATCCAGCGCATCAATCTGGTTTGATGAGGCCTTCAGCGCGTACATCATCCGCTTTGATTACTGGCAAATTGCGGCCTTTACCTCAACCGATGTGCACCCGCCATTCTACTATTGGGCACTCAAGTTGTGGAGTGACCTGTTTGGCACGACTGAGTTGGCGCTACGATCGCTGAGTATCGTTTTTGCCATTGGAGCAATCTCGGGAGCATTCATCCTCATGCGTCGTTTGTTCGGGCGTTCAGTGGCAGCGGTCTCATTGCTCTTCATGGTTCTGTCGCCAATGATCGTTCGATACAGCGATGAGGCGCGGATGTATACACTGGCGACGCTGATAGTGGTGTGGGCAACGTATGTTCTTGTGCGAGCTATCCAAGCAAAGAACCAAAAACGATGGTGGGTCGCCTACGCCGTCTTGGTGGCGTTGGGTATGTGGACGCATTATTTTACCGCTTTTGTGTGGTTAGCGCACTGGGCGTGGCGGGGCATCGTGGTCGCCCAGAAGAACAAGGGAGTAAAAGCTTTTGCGAAGGCCTACTTCACCAAATCATGGCTATGGGTGCATGTACTGGCGGTAGGCTTGTTCGTCCCGTGGCTCTTCTTTATGGTGAAGCAGTTGGGAACTGTACAAGGAAGCGGGTTCTGGATTGGCCCGGTTGGCGTTGACACGCCCGTCAATTATCTTACGAACATTTTTTACTATCTCGAGCACGGCAAAACCCAGAGTTGGATCGCGCTACTTATCGTTACCGTGATCGCATTGGTGATCATATTAATACCGAAAACATACCGAAGACTGCGGGCAGATTCGCGCCAGTCGTTTTGGCTGGTGTCGGTTGTCGCCTTTGTGCCACCGATCCTTTTATTCCTGTCGTCGCTGCCGCCACTGCGTCCCTCGTTCGTCGATAGGTACCTGATTCCATCTATTCTGTTCTACTCACTGTTCATGGCTGTCGTCTTTGTCGTCGGTACTCGCTCTTGGCGACCAATTGCACGGGTTCTCCCGATCATTCTCGTCAGCGGTATGATGATTTTTGGCATCAGTAACGTCTACTATTACGGTAACTACAACAAGAACTCGAACACGCACATTTTGACGCGACAGGTGATCAATGAGATTAAACGCGTGGGTGGCGAGGGTCAGCCGATTGTCGCAAATTCTCCATGGCTTTTATATGAAGCGGCACCATACGAGAGTGCTGATCACCCCGTCTACTTTATCGATGAAAACACGCAGTATATCTTTGGTTCGCTAGACATGCTGAAAGAGAGTGACCTGCACAAGATCAGCGACTTAGACGCATTCGAGAAAGCAAATCCCGTGATTTGGTATTTTGGCGCAACAACTGATGCCGACGTCACCCCATATCGAGATGACTGGCGCAAGATTCAGACGGTTTCGGTCACGAGTCCGATCACGGGTAAGACGGTATATCGCGCAACGGCCTATCAGGTTAGCGCGGAATAATCTTCATCAGGAATTTCGTACGTACTGCCGCGTACACCAAGGCGATCGCACTCAGCGAAACGGTGAGATTGATATACCAAGGATACGGCTTGTCATTGAAGATGAGCATCAAGAAGAACACAACAAACGCCTGAATGGTGTAGGTGTAGAGTGAATTCGTTCCAAACGGCAACAGCAGCCAGCCTAGTCGACGGGTGATTGGCTTCTCGAACTTCCAGAACAGCCAGTACAGCGAAATAAACCACAGCCCGAACAGGATCAGTCGCGGGATCGGTAGGCGGTCTTTTGCGAAGTAGCTGCTCAGCGCGTTATCCCAGGATGCGAGCGTCGGGCCAATGGCGGGAATCCCATCACCGAAGACGATCAAGGCATTGAAGATAAGAGTGACGACCGAGATACTGACGATACTCGCGACAACGATCCGCCGTATTCGTACGGCCTGCGCAAGCCACCACGTATTGATTTGCTTCCAGTAAAAGCCGACGATGAGGCCCGTGAAGAAAATCAGCTGCCAGCTAAATTGCTGCGAGTATTCACCGGCTGGCCACGGGCTGAAAGGATAGAGCGTCCAGACGCCAAAGCTGGCCGCCAATAGGATATACCAATAGCCTTTGCGTAGCAGCCATATTGCGAGTGGACTAAAGAAGATGAAGATTGCATACAGTCGTAGGTAGTCGGCCCAGCCGTAGTTGTACTGCAGGGTGAGCGTGTTCCAGATGAGAGCGCCAAATTCGCCAATTGGTTGCCAGACCCCCCACTTCACGCCCGGGTTGTCAACAAAGAACCATCCGATGAAGGTGAAAAGAAAGACGAGGACAATACTTGTAATGTAGAGCTGCAGTGAGCGCTTGAGCAGGAGTGTTGCTGCCAATTTGAAGGGTTTGTCGATTAACTTCGCCCCCCGCACCATACCCAGAACGATACCGGAAAGAAGGAAGAAGCCTTCGGCAGTGGAAGTGTACAAAAAGCTTTGCCCGGTAATCCACTCGAAACCACTCGGGTAGTAGTGTAGATGATTGAGCAGAATAACCAGCAGGAAATAACCACGAAGCAAGTCGAGGACGTGGATACGAGAGAGGGCTGCAGCTGCTTTATTCACGATTCCTCATTATAGCAACATAGGCGCTATAATAAGTGTATGAAAGAAACTCCGTACGCAGCACCAGACTTTTCGTTGCCGGGCGTCGATGGGCAGACGCATACGCTCAAAGAACTCTCGGGGAAATGGGTCATTCTCTATTTTTATCCAAAAGACGACACGCCCGGCTGTACTACTGAAGCCTGTAGCTTGCGCGATGCACGCGATACGTTAGCTGAAATGGGCGCCGAGATCGTCGGTGTCAGTCAGGACGATCCTAGCGCACACGAAAAGTTCAAGCAAAAGCATTCGTTGAATTTCTTGTTGCTTACCGATGCCGACCGCACGGTAATTGGTGATTATGGCGCCTGGGGCAAGAAGATGTTTGGCAAAGAGGGCATATTGCGAAAAACCTTTATCATTAATCCAAGCGGACAGGTCGTCAAGGTGTACGGCAGGGTGACGCCTTTAGGCCATGGCGAGCAAGTTATAAAAGAATTAAAGAGACTGCAGGCGTCTGGCGAATGACAAAGTACGTCGTCGCAGTCAGCGGTGGGGTTGATTCGGTTGCGCTGCTGCATATGCTTCATAAACTTGATCAGCATGATCTGGTCGTTGCTCATATGGATCACGGGATTCGTCAGGATTCGCCAGAAGATGAACGATTTGTACGAGCGTTGGCGGATCGCTACGGCGCGACATATCACGCTCATCGCGTCGAACTGGGTCCAAACGCGAGTGAAGACCGAGCCAGAAGTGAACGTTATGATTTTCTTCGGCGTGTTTCCTCGATGCATGATAATGCGCCGATCGTGACCGCCCATCATGCTGATGATGTGGTCGAAACAGTGGCGATTAACCTCCATCGTGGAACGGGGTGGCGAGGGCTGGCAACACACGACAGCGGTGTCGTCAGGCCACTGCTAGGGTATACAAAAAGTCAGCTGTACGAATACGCAAAGCAGCATGGACTAGAGTGGCGAGAGGACAGTACGAATCGAGATACGAAATACCTTCGTAATCGAATTCGCCAGCACGTTGCTTCAATGCCGCGCGAAGATAAACGACGCATCATTGAACTTCGAGAGGCACAAAAGCAATTGAAGGGTGCAATAGCGGCCGAGGTGAAGAAGCTGATGGGCGACGGACCGTCGTATAGCCGCTATTTTTTGACGCATATTCCATCATCGGCAGCGATAGAGTGTCTTCGCTTTATCACCGAAGGCAGAGTGACCCGTCCGCAGCTCGAAAGAGCGTTGCTTGCCGTGAAAACGGCGCAGCCCGGCAGTACGCATCAGATCGGCGCTGGGGTGCTTCTCCAGTTCACTACTCGTAATTTCTTTGTCTCACTGATAAAATAAGAGAGATAAGACTACTGCTATTTATCCTGAAAGGAATACTTGATCTATGGCCAGAAAGGCTCCCCTTCCTCCAAAGAAGTCCAATAATTTTTTACGTCTGTCGCTATTCTGGGCAATTCTTGTTGTTGGCTTGATTGCTGTCTATGCCCTGACGATGCCAGCACAGCAACTAGAGAGCGTGCCAATTTCTCAAGTTATTGAACGCGCTAACAACGGCGAAATTACAAAGATTGAAGTTCAGGGAAACGACCTGACCATCACCCCTGAAGGGAGCGATGAGCCGACGCAAAAATCTGTAAAGGATCCGTCCAGCAGTCTGCAGGAGCAAGGGCTCGACCTGGATTCTGGCGTGCAACTAGTGAACACGCCGCCATCTAACACGGGGGATATCCTGTGGAACTTAGCGATTATCATTGTTCCTGTCGTGCTGATCGCAGCCTTCTTCTTGTTCATGATGCGTCAAGCCCAGGGTCAGAACAATCAGGCACTTGGCTTTGGTAAATCAAAAGCAAAGCTGTACGGCGAAGATAAGACGAAGGTCATGTTCTCTGACATCGCAGGGAACGAGGCTGCCAAGCAAGACCTGCAGGAAGTTGTCGACTTCTTGAAGCACCCAAAGAAGTACGAGACACTCGGTGCCAAAATTCCGAAAGGTGTCCTGCTTGTCGGTAACCCGGGTACTGGTAAAACTATGCTAGCGCGCGCCGTGGCGGGCGAAGCGAGTGTCCCTTTCTTCAGTATTAGTGGCTCTGAATTCGTCGAAATGTTTGTGGGTGTTGGTGCATCGCGGGTTCGTGACCTCTTTGCTAAAGCCAAGAAAAACTCTCCAGCAATTATCTTTATCGACGAGATCGATGCCGTCGGTCGCCGCCGTGGTAGCGGTATGGGTGGTGGCCACGACGAACGCGAGCAGACCCTGAACCAGATCTTGGTTGAGATGGATGGATTCGAGACAGGAACAACCGTGATTGTCTTGGCAGCGACCAACCGTGCTGACGTGCTCGACCCTGCGCTGCTTCGCCCGGGACGCTTTGACCGTCGGACAAACATTA
>PBTC01000022.1 GCA_002726935.1 Candidatus Saccharimonadota bacterium
GGGCTGGAGAGCTGGGGGTGCAGACGAGTCTACAATTGCTACAAAGCTCGTGCGGCTCAACAAAGCGCGCTGCACCCCTCCACTGCCAGAGGAGGAAGTTGGAAAGATCGCTAAGAGCGCCGCAGGATATGCTGCACCATCTGGGAAGTTGGACCTCCCTGGCATTCTTGCAGAAGCAGTGCTGGCCGACCAGTTTTCGAACGGGGAGCACCTCGTTCACCGCAACGGTCGGTTCTTCAAGTTTTTGCAGACGTCCTGGGTCGAGATTACCGACGACCAGGTGCGGAAAGCAGTGTTGAAGCAAATTCGCAGCCTCAAGCACCGCGCACATGTAAAGTCGGCTAGTTTGATGACAGAGGTGACCGCAGTACTTCGAGCCAGCCAAGAGACCGAGCGGGATCTCTTTGCTGAAGTGGACGAGCCGCGCTCGATCGTGAATTGCCAAAACGGCGAGCTTTGGCTTGATGCGCAGGGCCATCCAGAGAAGAAGGCGCATCATCCATCGTCAGGACAGAGACACACGTTGGCGGTGCAATACGATCCGGAAGCGAAGTGCCCGATGTATGATGCGGCTTTGAGCCAAATCTTTGGCAAGGCACGAGATCCAGCCGGCCTAGTGCGTCATTGGCACGAGCTTGTTGGCTATTTGATCCAGCCAACACGTCCCTTTCCGATCATTGTCGTTCTTCTCGGCAAAGGGGCGAATGGTAAGACACGGCTCGTGCAGACTGTTACTCAGCTGCTGGGACCGCAAGCTAGCTTTTTCGGCAGCGTAGACCAACTCGAGGGAAACCGCTTCAGTCTTGGTGCGCTGCGGGGCAAACTGCTGTTTGTCGACGACGATGTGAAGGTGCGTTTCCGATTGCCGGACGGTGTCCTGAAGAAGATCAGCGAGGCGAAGGCGATTACGGGCGAGGAGAAGTACAGGAATCCAACCACGTTCACGGCGCGATCAGTCCCTTTTCTACTCTGCAACGGCATTCCCTTCCTGCAGGACGTGACGGATGGGATGTTGAGGCGGCTGCACATTTTGCCGTTCGACCGTCAGTTCCTTCATTCGGAGAGGGATACGACCCTGTTCGATCGTATCTGGGCCACTGAGTTGCCTGGCATCCTGAATCGCTCGCTCGACGGTTGGCAGCGTCTGAAGGCGAGAGGCGATTTTCTCCTCCCGAAGGACGCTGCTAAGATGAAGGAAAAGTGGGTGGTTCAAGCGAATCCTTTCGCCGCATTCATCGAAGAATGCGTCACTGCCGACCCTGCTGGGCGGGTGGCTCTGAGCGTGGTCTACGAGCGGTTCACGAGTTGGATTCGGGAGTCCGGCATTCATCGATCGCTGACTAGACAACAGCTGGGTACCGACCTCGCGAATTGGGGTTTCACGTTGAAGAAGAGCAACGGCCAAAAGGTTGTCTACGGTCTGATTCTTCGCTAGCCAAATTGGCAGGGCAGGAGGGAGCACTTCTAGGCAGTGCCGAAAGTGCTCGCGCGTCGAACACTTCTCTACCCTCTCTCTTTCTTTTCTTTTGAGCCGAAAGAAGAATGGGTAAGAGTTGTTGGCTGCAGGGCACTTTCGGCCCTGTAGACCAGGACAGCAGGGCAGTGGTCAAGGAGGTTAGGGGATACCCTATGGTCATGAATTCGCTGGTGCGTCTTCGGTACGATGATCCTCTATGTCCGCGCATAGATCTTTCTCTGAGAGGGGCGGTTCGTGTGGACGAGGCGCGGCGGCGGCTCTCGTCGGGACAACGCGAGAAACTGCTGCAACTGCTCTTTGCTCAGACTGTGAAGCCAAAGTACGGCGAAGGGCAAGTCGACCTAGTGGCAAGCCTAATCATACGGCTTGAGAAAGCTCGTTCAGATCGAGCTTTGCGTAAAGCGCGTGAAGACCGAGTGCCCCGGCTGATCCGAGTGTCACGCAAAACGTCGGGAGGCTCGCTTGCCGGCGATAAGCACAAGCGTAGGATTTCGAGCGCGGCCAGGGTGGAACAAGAAGCTACAGATGCGATTGGGTATGCAGCCGGTACGCTCCAGGCAGCGATGGCGCGCAGCGTTCGAGTTACCAATCGTATCGAGGCGGAAATGCGGTCGGTGAGCAGAAATCTCACGTCCATCCAGGACGGGTATCTGCTCGATCTCGTGGCGGCGTGTAAACGAGCAAGGGCGAGGATTGTCGTAGGCGCGGGGCGAGACGAGGGCAGAGCTTTGCTCTCAACGGCTCATCATCTTGGAGCTATTTGGCTGAAGTCAACGGGTGTAGACCCTATTCAGTCAACGGGTACTAGGGCAGGTAGCTTCGCCCATTTCGTTAATGTCGTCCTGGACATGGCGGGAGTGAAGGAGGCGGATCGCTCCAACATAATTCGGAGCGTGGTAAGACAGCGCAAGGCGAGACGAGGTGAGATCGCCCGGCAATACTCAGACCAAGATGAAGCATCCGACAACAGTTATCCATTGCGTCGGCGGAAGTGACGATCTGGCGTAAGACGCCAAGCGCTCCAAGCTATCGGTTCTACCGAATTGGCGCCAATTGGCTGGCTACCGCTTCAATGCGACGGGCCGCAAATCCACCTTCAGATCGTACTCCATGAGGCGCACATTGGGCACCTGGGTGGCGGCGTAACGCAACTTCTGCCCGATGTCTGAGGCGACAATCACGCCATACACATTCGCGTTTGGCGCCAGGTGCTCTTTGACCCAGCCCATGTAGCGTAGGATTTGACCGAGGGCGGCGTCAGGTCCGCGGCCAAGCTTCAGCTCGAAGACATAGAAGTCGCCCGCAGCGCACGTTGACAGAATGTCGATAGGGCCGACGTCGGTCTGGAACTCAACGCCGTCGCGATCCGAAGCCCGATAGAGGGTGAGTGCCGCATTTAGCTCGGGTAGCTTCGGTAGGTTCCTGGCCAGGTAATCGCGCAGATGCGCTTCCAATGCGAACATGCCGTATGTCTCGTCGCCAGGCTCGATACCCTCAGGAAGGGGTGCAGAGTTTTCGCCAACTCCATCAGCCAGCCGCACGGTGAGGTCGCCGTCTGCCGTTTTGGCGATCTCCCATACGCCATGCTTTTGAGGATCAAACCATACGACCTTGCCTCGACCAGTATTGAACAGAAAATCGTATTGGGTGTCGGCAATGCGTGGCCTCTTGTTCTCACCGTAGTGAATGCGCGAGGGATGGTTCACGGAGCCCGCGATGATACTGCAGGTCAATGAACTGTCGTTGATCTCGCTACCGTAAGTCGATCGCACCTTCGCTTTGATGGCCGGGTAGGTGCACTCCCCACCGAGCTGCTGAACTGCCTCTGCAACCATTTGTCTGATAGGCAGTGCGGTCTGGGTCATCGGCGCAGCTTTCTGGTAGGCTTCCTCACTGTAATCTCTAGTACCTGGGCGGCACTAGCTCAACTCTCAAGTCAGCAACGTCGCTCTTGAGAGGCCTATCACCCATCGTTGGAATGCCTCGCGATCGGCCTCGAGTTGCACGACGCGAGCGAGTCGCGTCGGGCCAACGATCAAGGGGGTGTCTCGTAGCACTAGTCATGATCTGTAACATCCGGGCCATATCGCTCTTTCGCAAGGTCTGCCCGATGTATCGGTCAGCGTTGCGGTCTGCCGATGACCGGAGCCGACTCCAGTGGATCAGCTTGCACCCGACAATATTGGGCAAATTAGAGTCTTGCTGCTCCTCTCGTGCCTAGGGAAATACCAGCTCTTAGTCCGGAGGACCGCAAATAGGCAGATTGCCGAGGCGGGCTAGGCTTCTGTTGTCCTATCGATGGCTAATCCGAGGACGTTGCAGACGCGGTTAGAGCACTTGGACATGGCGCATCGATTTCATCTCGCCAGCTGCGAGGCGAATACCTTCTATGCGGAGCGCCATGTCTTCTGGTCGCGTCCATGGCATGTTTTGAGAACGAGGGCTAAAAGGGACGCGAGATAGGTGGTCACGTGCCTCATCGAGACGCCCTAGATATGCAAGGGACGCGGCGATCATCCCATGGCATTGGGTGGCCCCAGGCCGCAGGCGGACGACCTGGCGCAGAGTTGCTACAGAGGCATCGAACTTTCTCGAATAAAACTGAACGCACCCGGTCCACAGGAGCCAAAGCCAAGTAAGTGGATCGTTGGGACTAGCGCGCATCGCCTGGCGCAGCAGATCTATCGCTTCGTCGTGATACCCGCCAAAGCCAAGTGCACAACCCAGCATGCTGGTCACGAAAGAACTATTCGGATTGAGCACTTGCGCGGTACGGGCTTCAGCAATTGCCGCCTCCCATTGGCTGCGCCACATCAATATGTGGGCTAGAACGGCGTGCGCAATCGCGTCCTTGTCGTCGAGCGCAACCGCAATGCATGCCTCCTCGAACGGAATCTCTTGAACTTCGGAGTATGGTCGATTCGACAAGAGCCAAATCTCCCAGTGGAGAGCCAGCGCGTATCCATAGTGGCCCGGAGCGAAATGCGGATCGAGCGCTATGGCTCGGCGAAAAAAAGTCTGCGCGGACCGGTTTTCCTTTGGGCCGTCCTTGTTGAAATGCCAAAGCCCCCTTTGATACGCCTCCCATGCATCGAGCCGCTCTGGCGGCTTGCGCAATACTCGCTGTTGCTCGGCTTCAAATAGTTCCGGCTCAATGATACCCGCAACACGCGCCGTTATCTTGTCCTGAGCGTCGAAGATATCGTTAAGAGCTTGGTCGTAGCGCTCAGCCCAGATCTGAACGCCAGATATCGCATCGATCAAATGCGCGGTAATGCGCACCCGATCGCCGCTTCTGCGCACCGAGCCTTCGAGTAGATACCGGACGCCCAGCTCGCGGGCCACCCGCTTCACATCACTGGTTTGACCTTTGTAGACGAGGGTCGAGTTGCGAGCGATTACGAATAGCCAACGGATTCGGCTCAATTCGGTGGTGATATCTTCGACCATGCCGTCGGCGAAGTACTCCTGCTCGCAATCGTCACTCATATTGTGAAATGGAAGGACGGCGATCGAAGGTCTATCGGGCAGCGGAAGAGGTGGCCCATTTGTTGAGCTTGTCTCACCAGTCGGCCCGTCGGCAGACTCCGCCCCTGCGTGGCGCCGGACACCACCGACAAAGCGATATCCCCTGCGCGAGCTGGTACGGATGAGGCGCTGCGTACGACCGTCATCGCCGATCGCATTACGGGCCGAGTTGATAGCCTTCGTTAAGGCAGAGTCGGATACGATGCGGCCACCCCATACGTGGGTGATCAGGTCGTCCTTGTCGACAAGGCGGTGCCGATTCTCGATCAAATGTAACAAGAGGTCGAAGACGCGAGGCTCGACTTCGACCGGAGCGCCGCTGCGGGACAGCTCCCGCCGGATTGGATCAATCCGATGATTGCCAAACTCGAACAAGACTCAACTTTCCCCACTAGATCGAGTGCAGGTCACAGCATCCTAAGAAAAAGACAAGGATTTCGACAAGTCTTTCGTGAAGGCCTCTGACAAGGTGTTTGGGTACCGTGAGCTGCTAGAGGACAGTAATGGCGTCAATCAATGGGAGCGCTGGATGCAGTGAGTTCGAGAGCGCGAACGGGGCTGATAGTTTGTCAACGGGAGTATCAGTCCGACTAGGTGCTACGTCTAGCCCGTACTTACCCTGCAGACCTCGTAACGATCCTCTCAGCACTATCGACACACTCGGCCGAAGGCCGGTCGAGGCTCCTTGCTTCTCAACAGCAGTATGCGACCTCGCGAGGGCTGTGGCGGTTCGATCGACTGTGGGGCCCTCCAGACGGGCTTCACGCCAGAGCCCTCTCGGTGAAGAGATAGAGCGCCTGCTAGCCCAACTTCGCGCAGGTCTGAGCGAAGCGGCGAATCTTTCGGGACTCATCGGCCGTTCGGCACTTACAGCCGCGACGAGTATCTTGAACCAGATTGGGCAACCAGCGTTTGCCATAAGCGCTACGGGGTTAGTGCTCGAAGTAAATGCCGCAGCCGAACGGCTCTTCGGCCAAGAGATTCGGGTGCTGAACCGTCGGCTATACGTCACGGACAAGCGTGCCAACGCCGAGGTCAGGCGCCTGGTCGAGCAGCTTCGGGTTGAGCGGGAAGACCAGGCCGTGCCCACGACCTTGATAGTGGTCCGCCGCACCCGGCGGCCGCCAATTGTCATGCGCGTCCTCCCCGTTCCACTGGCGGCCCGCGGCCCTTCTCCCGGCGCCCGGGCGCTTCTCACCTTGCGTGATGTGGACGAAAAAACAATCGTCGATCCTGAATTGCTGGTGCGGGCCTTCGGGTTGACGAACGCCGAAGCCAGGCTCGCGTCGCTCATCAGCGTGGGGGAGTCCATCAAGCATGCCGCCGAGGAGCTCTCCATTTCACCACTGACCGCGCGCACGCAGCTTAAAGCGATCTTTGCGAAGACCGATACCCATCGACAGAGCGAGCTCGTGGCGCTCCTTTCACGCCTGACACGCTCTCGGACTAGATCGGGCTGCTAATCCAGTGTGGGACAAGATAGCATTACACTAGACCCTGACCATCGTTGACCATAAGTCGGCGGCCGTGCGGGGCTCATGAGTAAGGGCGCCGGCGCTCCTGGCCTTCTTTGGCTGGTCTTTGAATGGGCGGATTGCAAAGTTTATTCGAAACATCGAGCGGCACTGAGCCTGTCCTTCCATAGCCGATGTCCGTGCATCAGCGTTGGTGCGCTGCTGACGAGTGGTCGATCGTTTGCAAAGGAGGAAGAGTTTCCAACATCTCTCGCTCTAGCTGGAAAACGAATACAAGATCAGCACGATGAGCGTGACCGCCACAGTCAGCCCAAAGGCAACCAGAGCCTGAAGGCGATCGTGAACGGTGGCAAGCCGATGTAGCTTTGCTCATGGTCCATTTCTTCGAAGCTCACAACATAGCACCGACGTTGAGCCGCGGCTTACCCCATTCGGGGTATGACCGAGAGGGGCCGTTGACCTACAGTCCGGCCCGAGAGCTTGCCGGTCTGCGGCGAAGCACTAGGGGAAGCCAGCGGTAAGGGCCCGCGCACACCTTGGTGATCGGTGCATTCAGCGTCGTCGCAGAGGCCGTCGCCTGGGGGATCGTTTGCCGAAAAGAAAGTCAATTGAGGTGATAGCACCTTCAGTCGCTATTGCGGGGGAGACACCGGTCTCGATGTGCACATGCTCTAGGCGCTATCTTATGGCGGGCGTGCTGGCAACAGCATCGACGGTAGGTGTCGCGGCCAATGTGGCCGCCCAACCGCGGTTTCGTTGCGACTACACCTACGATTATGATGGCGGCCGCGGCGGAGTGCTTACCCCTGCGCCTCAACCGGTCACCGCGCAGTTCCAGCAGATATGTGCCGCAATAGGCTACAATGCACCTTTGGCGATCTTCCGGGGGGCGGTGGGCAACGCAGCGGCCGACGTCATTAATGGTCAGCCGGTTGTGATTTACAATCCGGATTTCTTGAACAAACTCTATAAATGCGCGCTCTATGCTCCGGCCACTGTACTCGCTCACGAAATTGGACATCACGCGAACGCCGACACGCATTGGTCCTCCCAGAACAAGCACCCGTGGACAAGGGAACTGGGGGCGGATTGGATATCCGGCGTCGCGCTGCGGAAACTTGGTGCAAGCCTAGATCAAGCCGAGAGCGGAATCATGTGTTTTGATCCTTACGGGCCGGGGAGCAGTTCGCACCCGAATTCGCAACAGCGCCTGCAAGCAATTTCAGATGGGTGGCACAATGCGTGAAGGCGGGACGCTGGATACGCTTCCTGAGAAGCGAATGCTGGCGGACAAGAAACGCCCCCGCGATATCGAGAACGAGATACCTAAAGTGCGAGCTATTAGGAGACGAAATGCGGACGCCAAATCGCAGATTGTTTAATCACTTACTTGGTGGCGCTCTGTGTAGCTGCTTGTTCTCCAACTCGGCCCTCTCCCAAGAGAAGTTGGTGCTTTCAAATGATCGATTCGGCTGCAATTTCTTTGGCAGCAGCGCCAATAGAAACGAAATGTGGACTTTTGCCTCAAGTAGTGAAGCGCAAGAGCTGATGGTGAAGATAGTTGAAAGCGTAGGCTTAAGGCCGAACTTCGCGATTCGCGCTGCAGATGTAGATAACGCACAAGCGGATATTGATCAAAATGGTAGGCGTCTGATTCTCTATTCGGAGGTTTGGGTGCAGCGCATGCTGGCCAAATCAGGAAACTATTGGGCTGGGGTGGGCCTGTTGGCACACGAATGCGCACATCACCTGAACGGCGATACTCTCCTCGGCACTGGGAGCCATCCGCAAATTGAGCTCGCCGCAGATCAATTTGCAGGAAGCACTATCGCGAGACTCGGTGGATGTCTCAAGGATGCCCTCAGCCTATTCGAGATGCTTCCGGAGGCGGGAAGTCCCACGCATCCCCCTAGGAGAGCACGACTGGAGGCGGCCACTGTTGGCTGGCGAAGTGCTTCCCAAAGCGGCAGGGAGTGTGGTGAAAGCCCTCGGCCCGATTTCAATATGCTTGGAGAATGGAGGTTAACTTATGCCGATGATAGAGCGTGTACGTACACTGGTTCGCTATATGTCCAAAAGAGGACAGGCGACTCAACGTATAGTGGCTACCAACGGCACCGGATGGAATGCTCCGGCACTATAGTACAGCAGAACGCAGCCATCATAGTCGACAGGGCCAATTATCGGATAGAGATTCGCTATTCGAATCCACGATCTAACCCACCAACTCACTACGATGCAGATCGATATTCTCTTCGCTTCGACGATGATGGCGGGATCATTCGGGGACGAAACGCCGATGCGGCAGGCAATGGAAGAAACGTAACTCTAACTAGGGTCAAGTAGTACTTGCACACTTTCCACGTAGCCGACTTGAGGCAGCGACTATGAGCTTGCAGAGGGCGTGTGACCTGCTCCCCGTTTTTCACACGTGGGCAGGTTGAGTCTGTTCCTCTTTTGCTCTGGTGGTTGATGGTGCGACGGGCGGGGCGCGAAGCCCCCGATCGAGCGCAGCGTCCCGCCCCGTTGCTCTTCGGGTCCGCGCGTAGCGCCGAACACCGCCGGAGGCAACCGCCCCAGACGGCCATGCGGCCTGACCGTGTTGTAGTCGATGCGCCAGGCCTCGACGATCCGCCGAGCCTCGGCGAGTGTGGTGAAGACGTGCTCGTTGAGGCATTCGTCGCGTATCCGGCCATTGAAGCTCTCGACGAAGCCGTTCTGCATGGGCTTGCCGGGCGCGATGTAGTGCCACTCGATGCCCTGCTCGGCCGCCCAGCGCAGCACGGCATTGCTGGTCAGCTCCGTGCCGTTGTCAGAGACGATCGTCACCGGCTTGCCGCGAACCGCCATGATGGCCTCCAGCTCGCGGATCACCCTCAGACCTGACAGCGAGAAGTCCGGGATCGCCGCCAGGCGCTCCCTGTTGAAGTCGTCGATTAGGTTGAGCAGCCTAATGGACCTAAGCGGACACCGGCGCGGCCGCTCGCCGACGAGCAGGCGAGGTTGTTGGGCGAACTAATGGCGTGCCCGCGCCAGCTCATCGAGATGATCGGGGCCGAGAGCAATCGCCGGCGCATGCTCACCGTGCGGCGGACCCTGAAGACCGTCGATCGCGTGCTGGCCACCTTGAAGGCCCAGCTCGAACA
>PBTC01000023.1 GCA_002726935.1 Candidatus Saccharimonadota bacterium
GACGAGGTGGGGATGAGCGAAGCGTTGAGGCGGGCGACCATACGGGCGGTCGAGGCAATATCGGTGGCGTATGACGAAATCATTATTGATGGCACAATCAACTTTCTGAAGGAAACCGGCAAGGGTGCCTACGTCACGACATTACCGAAGGCCGACAGCCTTATTCCCGCGGTGTCGGCGGCTTCTATTTTGGCGAAGGTGGCGCGTGATCGTTTTATGACTGCTCAGGATGAGATTTATCCAGAGTATGGGTTTGCTGCGCATGTCGGCTACGGAACGCAGCGACATCGAGACGCCATTGCAGCTCATGGAGTCACGCCTCTACATCGGTTGAGCTTTGCGCCACTAAGGCGTTATCAAGGTGAGTCTCGGCGGGTGTCTTCAACGCGGCCATCGGGTGCTCGTGCCGAAGACCGCGTGGCCCAGTATCTTTCGCAACAAGGATACGAAATATTAGAACGGAACTGGAAGACAAAGTACTGCGAGATTGATATCATCGCCACAAAAGAGAGTCGCCTGTTTATTGTCGAAGTGAAATATCGCTACGATGACCGATCTGGCGACGGGTTTGACGCTGTAGATGCTCGGAAACGAGCCAAATTGCAACTTGGTGCTCGTGTATACACCGCGCAGCACCCTTTGCCAGATGACGGTACTATTTGCTACTTAGCCGCTGCGGTCAGTGGCGCAGAGTGTGAGACGCTACGACTCGTTGAGTTCGAGTAGCCGCTTTCGTACGGCCGGTCCCTCTTGATCCAGGAGCTCGACGCGATGTTGCAACTCAACCACACCCACCTCTATATTTCGCTTGAGCGCCGGTTGAGACGAGAGGGGCTGGAAGAACTGTTCGTATTCGTGCAAATGTTGCTTTTTTGTGAGGATGCTTGCGATGTAGCGTGGGTATGCATCGTAGCTTTTGTCGCTACCGAAGGTGCGCTCTAGCCAATCCCAATTTTGACGCACCCATTGCCAAGCAGTTTCTCGGGTGTAGCGATTGCGCAGCAACCAGACAAACCAACGCGTCACGTCTTGCGGTCGAATCTGTGAAGGATCTTTTAGGAGCGAAAGGAGCTGTTCGGCGACCTGCTTCGAGCGCGTTGCAGTGAGTGCTGCAGCTATGTCTTCGCGGAGCTCGCTTGAATTTGTTTGGTGATGCGCCCTGAGCAGATCATCGATCACACTATCACTGACTGGCTTTCTGACGGCATGCGCCATAATTGCTGGTCGAAGATCGGCATCGAGTTGCTCGATTTCGGCCTCAAGATAGAAGGCAGTTGCTTGGGATTGTGCGTCGTCATCCTCGCCGTAAAGCATAAGGCTGACGATGAGGCTGCGGAGCTTTGTGTCATTTTCATCTTCGCCTTCTTGTTTTACCCAGCCCAGCCGCTGGTATTGCTTGCTAGCCAGGTGCTTGACGTAGCTTCTAAGCGCTCGATCAGCGTCCTCGTCGTCCTCAGTAAACTTTTTAAGCTCGTTAATTGCAAGGCTCATGACACCCCAGACGGCTTCGTTCGTTTCCTCTCTGAAGTGATCAAGTAGATCGAACAGACTGGCAGAAGATATGCGCTGTGCCTGCGCAAGTAGCAGGTGTTCGTTCAGAACCTTGAGGCGGTCGATTTCTGATTGTTGATCGAGGGTTGCCAGCACGCTCTTTCTAAGCGAATCACTGTAATCGACGATATAGTGCGAGGCACTGTTATGGTTAAGGATTGGCGGTTGATCGTCATCGTAGGGAACGGAGAGGGTCTTTTCGGTCATTATCCCCGGAATGCGTGAATCGGTTGACGCAAGGGGTATTGGCCATTTCTTCGTTGAAGGGTCGTGGTCTCCGATAAAGAATTGTTCTTGCTCGAGATGGAGCGTCCCCTCTTTTTCGTAGACAGAAACCACAGGGTAGCCAGATTGCTTAATCCAGGCGTCCATAAGGCTCACGATATCTTTACCCGATGCCTCTGATAGGCACTCCCATAGGTCGTCGGCGGTAGTGTTTTGGTAAGCGTACTGTTTGAAGTAGCGCTTAAGGCCTGCCTGTAGCGCATCGTTACCGATATATGTCTGGAGCATTCTAAGGAGCCGTCCTCCCTTGGCGTAGACGATCGAAGGGTCGAAGAGGGCGCTGATTTCGTCCGGGTGGTGCACGTCAGTTTGGATAGACTGGACACCGTCCATGCTATCGCGACGTAGGGCTTGGATGACCTCGTAGCTGGCGTGGTCCATCCACACCTGCCAGTCAGGCTCTAGAGCGTCGATCGCAACGTACTCCATCATATTTGCAAAGCTTTCGTTCAGCCAAAGATCATTCCACCAGCGCATTGTCACGAGGTTGCCGAACCATTGGTGGCTCAGCTCATGGGCGACGACTAGGGCGACTTGACGTTTATTCTCAATTGAAGCGGTTGCTGGATCGGCCAAGAGGGCGACTTCACGGTACGTAATAAGCCCCCAGTTTTCCATAGCACCAGAAGAGAAATCTGGCAGCGCAACGTGGTCCGATTTTGGAAGCGGATAAGGTGTTTCGAAATATTCGTTAAAAAAGTCGATAGTCCGTGAGGCGATATCAAGCGCAAAGTCGAGACTTGCCGCTGGCTGGGCTGGGGTTGCCCAGACTGATACCTCGGTGCCGGTTTGAGTCATCGTTGTTTTTTTCTGCAGTTCACCGACAACCCATGCGAGCAGGTAGGTGCTCATGCGGGGTGATCGCTCGAATTGCGTCACCAGCATACCGTCTTCTAGCCGCTGATTCTTGACGGGCATGTTGCCGAGAACGGTCACACCTTGTTCTGTCGTAAGAGTGACATCGAAGCTTGCTTTTGCTTCCGGTTCGTCAATACAAGGGAAGACTTCTCGTGCATGGTGGCTCTCGAACTGCGTGGCCAGTAGTTCTTTTGGCACGCCATCATGCTGGTAGTAGCATGGATACAGTCCGTGCATTGGGTCGGTGATCTTGCCATCAAACGACAAGGTGATGAGGTGCTGACCTAGGGCAAGATCTGGATGCGAAAGGGTCAGCTCGTCATCTTGTTGCTCAACGACTACTTCTTTACCGTCAATATGTGCCTGACGTATCGTCAGCTCTTTTGCGTGCAGTTTAATGTGTTTAGCGAGTGACTTTCCACTGATGACTACTGTACCGTGAAAAGTCCGCGCTTCTCTTTCCATTGCGATCGAGAGTTCATAGTGATCTGGAACGAAAAAGTGTATGAGTCGGTCAATAGTATGCATAGTGCTTATTATACTGAAGCGGACGTCTGACTGCGAAAACTTCGTGAAAATTTAAAAGTTCGCGCTTATAATCGAGGTATGAAGAAGCGCGTCGTTATTCGTCGCTTGCTTGCGATAGGGGTGTCGACGATGGTCGCTGCGGTGATTCTCCTGACGCATGCACCGACGACTCAATTCACTACATATAACAACGACCTACCTGTCGACGGCTCGGCCGCCGAGGCGCTAGACCGGCTTGCTGTCAAAGGACGCGCACCAAAGACGGGGTATGAACGATCCCAGTTTGGGGATGGGTGGGCAGTCACCTACGGTTGCGACACAAGGCAGATAATTTTGTATCGCGATCTTACGGAAGTCGTCATGGCGGATGACTGTCGGGTTGCATCGGGCGTGCTACGGGATCCTTATACGGCGCGTACTATTTCGTATGACAAAGATGACGCGTCCCGCATTCAGATTGACCATGTCGTCGCGCTGTCTGATGCTTGGCAGAAAGGCGCGCAGCTGCTGACGTACGAGCAGCGTCGGCAGCTCGCCAACGACCCCCTTGAACTGTTAGCCGTGGAAGGTGCTGCTAATCAGCAGAAGGGCGACGCCGATGCGGCTAGTTGGCTACCTGACAACACTGCTTATCGCTGCGAGTACGTGGCACGTCAGATTGCTATCAAGGAAAAGTACGACCTATGGATTACTCAGGGCGAATATGATGCCATGAAGTCGGTGCTGTCCCGATGCCCCGACTTTCCACTACCTCAGTGATAGAGCGGACTTGCAGGATGCTACGGGATTTGCTATAATAAAGGGAGTAGATTCCGGCCGGCAGGTCGGAATTTTTCGTACCAAGCCCCATCGCCTTAATAATAGGAAAGGAAAGAAACAATGGATGAGATTAACTTGAAGCAGTTGACTTTGGCTGTTCGCACGATCGCCGAAGAAAAGAACTTGCCAGAAGACGTAGTGATGTCTGTTATCGAGCAGGCAATTGCCGCTGCATGGCGCCGTGACAACGGAGAGCGAGACCAAGAGGTTCGCAGCGAACTCAACGTCAACGACGGCACCGCGAAGGTGTACGTTGGTCGCGAAGTAGTTGAGTCTGTCGGTAGCGACGCACACGAGCTAAGTCTCGAGGAAGCCCGCAAGGTTAAGCCAGACGCTGAGATCGGTGACATCATCGAAGAGTCACATGAAGTCACCAGTTTTGGTCGCGTCGCCGCACAGACGGCAAAGCAGGTGGTGCTACAGCGTCTTCGTGAAGCTGAGCGAGAAGTGGTGCTCGGCGAATACGAAGATAAGATCGGCACGGTCGTCAACGGAACGGTGCAGCGCGTCGAGCCACGTGTCGTGCGTGTTGAAGTGGGTAAGGCGAATGGAATCATCCCTCAGAGTGAGCAGATTCAAGGTGAATACTACAATGTCGGAAGCCGAATTAAGGTATACATTAAGGACATCGAGCGCGAAAACCGTGGGCCGCAACTGATCTTGAGCCGCGGTAATGAAGAGTTCATTGAATACCTTTTCCGTCAGGAAGTCCCAGAGCTTGAAAGTGGCGCCGTGGAAATTAAGGCAATCGCACGTGAAGCAGGTCGTCGAACAAAGCTGGCTGTCGCGAGTACGGTACCTGGTGTTGACCCTGTCGGTACCTTCGTTGGTGGGCACGGAACACGAGTGCAGGCCGTGATGAACGAAGTGGGGGACCAGGAAAAAATTGATATCGTCACTTACGATGAAAACACTGAGCAATTTATCAAGAACGCACTGAGTCCAGCTGAAGTGCAAAAAGTCGACATTAAAGAGGCTGACAAGCGAGCGACCGTTTACGTTACCGAAGACCAGCAGTCGATTGCGATCGGACGTGGTGGACAGAACGTCAGGCTTGCGAGTCGGTTGACCGGCTACGAGCTTGATATTGAGCAGGCGCAGCCAGCAGCACAAAAAGCTGCAGACAAGGCACCTCGAAAGAACATTGAGGATAGTCTGTTCAGCGCAATTGAAGAATCAAAAGACGGCGAATAAA
Source organism: Candidatus Saccharimonadota bacterium (assembly GCA_002726935.1). GTDB lineage: Bacteria > Patescibacteriota > Saccharimonadia > Saccharimonadales > Saccharimonadaceae > Microsaccharimonas. Next base: position 5,237 of record PBTC01000023.1, read on the forward strand.
AGTATCATTTGCCCCTTATAATAACCGCCTGGGCGACATGTCGGGCGGTTATTTTTGTGTAGACCTGGTTTGAAAACCCCATGTGTCGGTCAAATAATTAGCACTCTATTGCACCGAGTGCTAATTATTTGCTATACTATGTATAGACGCTTGCAAATCTCAATTATGCCTTGCGCTTCTATGACTGGAGGATAGATAATAGTATTATGTCTGATGATTTTACGGAATTTATTTCGCACTTGACCGACAACGCTCGGACAAGTCTTCATCATGCGACACTGATTGCACAAGGATACGGCAGCCCATACATAGGGACCGAGCATCTCTTGTTGGGTGTAATGGCACAAGGCGCGTCAGTTGGCGCAAAAATCCTCGCTGATGCTGGTGTTACTCTTGACCGTGCGCAAAATGCATTAAATATTGCCCCAGTTTCAACCGTTGTTGGCGGCATAACTACTAAAAGTCTCAGCGAAACTGCCAAGCTGACCCTCAAGATGAGTTGGGATATCGCCCAGGAATTTCACCAAGACTACTTGGGTACAGAACACATTCTGTATAGCATTTTGTCTCAGAAGAATGCGCGCGCAACCGTGTTGCTGAAAGACATGGATGTGAACGTTGCTGATATTATGTCGGAGCTCGAGGAGTATCTCGACCGTAACAGTGGTCAGTATATAGACTTGGGCGACGAAGCAGCGTCCAAGAAGGCGGCTCCTCGACAGAAGGGGGCGCTAGGAACATTCGGAACTGATCTGACCGCTCGGGCGAAGGCTGGTCAGCTTGATCCGGTGATTGGGCGTGCCGAGCAAGAAGAGCGCTTAGTTACCATTCTGAGCCGACGCACCAAGAATAATCCTGTGCTAATCGGCGAGCCCGGTGTCGGTAAAACGGCGATCGTCGAAGGACTTGCACAGCGTATTGCCAGCGAAGATGTGCCGGAGCATTTGCTAGACAAGCGAATCGTACAGCTTGATTTGGCAGGCATGATCGCAGGGACGAAGTATCGAGGTGAATTCGAAGAACGGCTGAAGAAAGTTGTCTCTGAACTTGAGGAGCAAAAAAATGTCATCGTCTTTATCGACGAACTCCATTTGTTGGTGGGGGCCGGTGCGGCCGAGGGCGCACTGGATGCTGCCAATATGCTAAAGCCTGCCCTTGCGCGCGGTGAAATTCGTTTGATCGGTGCAACAACGCTCGATGAATACCGCAAACACATCGAGAAGGACACTGCACTCGAGCGACGACTACAGACAATCTTAGTGCCAGAGCCAAAGCTGCGAGATACCGTCTCTATTCTGAAAGGCTTGAAGCCATACTATGAGAAGCATCATGGCGTTAGCATCACCGACGAGGTGATTGAGGACGCGGTCTATTTGGCTGATCGATACATCAGTGAGCGTTACATGCCGGATAAGGCGATCGATGTCATTGACGAGGCGGCCGCTCGAATTCGTGTCAAATCCGGCCACAAGCCAAGCAAGCTTCGTGACTACATGAAACAGCTGAAAAATTTGAATGAAAAAATGGAAGAGGCGGTAGCGTCTGAAGATTACGAACGAGCAGCGCTGTACAAGACCAGGATTAGTCAACTGAATCAGAAGTTGGACGAAGCTCGTGAAGAATACGAGCAGAAGAGTCCGGTTGTCTTGACTGATGATGATATCGCACAAGCTATCTCGACAATGACCGGCGTGCCAGTGAGCCGGGTGCAGAAGTCTGAGGCAAAATTGTTGCGTCGACTCGAACAGCACCTTGGAAAATTCGTTATCGGACAAGAAGAGGCTATCGAGAAAGTCTCTCGAGCCATTCGGCGTAGCCGAAGCGGTGTTGCCAGTAGCAAGCGACCTATTGGCTCATTTGTCTTCATGGGGCCAACTGGTGTCGGAAAGACGCAATTAGCGAAGGTGCTTGCTCGTGAAGTGTTTGGTAGCGACGACGCGCTCATTAAGATCGACATGAGCGAATTTAGCGAGCGACACAACACGAGTCGGTTGTTGGGTGCGCCGGCAGGATATATTGGCTATGATGATGGCGGACAGCTGACGGATAAGATCCGGCGACAGCCGTATAGTGTCGTTTTGTTTGACGAAATCGAAAAGGCTAATCCAGAGGTCTTCAATTTATTGCTGCAACTCCTTGAAGACGGCACACTGACGGACGCCAAAGGTCGAATTGTTGACTTCTCGAATACCATCATCATCTTGACGAGCAACCTTGGTGCTGACGCAATGATGAAAGAGTCGAGTCTTGGATTTAAGGCGACATCACGCTCAGACGAACGAAGGCTTGATGAAATGCACACCGAGAATGCGCGCAAAGCGCAGGAGGCGCTGGAGAGAATGATGCGACCGGAACTCATCAACCGCTTTGATGCGATTGTCACGTTCCGCGCACTGACGCGCAAGGAAGTGAACCGCATCTTCGAGACGCTCCTTTCTGAGTTACAGGATAGGCTCAATCGCAAAGGCATTCACTTGGTGGTGCAACCGTCAGCGAAGCGACTCATCGTCAACTTGGGGCATGACGAAAAGTTCGGTGCCCGTCCACTCCGTCGCGTTATGCAGGAAATGCTTGAGCATGATATTGCGGATGGTATTCTTGCGGGTGACTACGAAAAGGGAACGGTGCTGACAGCGCGCGCCGCGAAGGGTAAGATAGTACTAGATGTACAACACGAGTCATAGACCAAAGCTAGTCGGGGGGATCATCGCCATCGTGGTGAGCCTCCTGCTAGTTTTTGCTGGCGGCTGGCTTTTCTTTAACCGACAGTTTGTTCGTGACCAGCTAAGTGTGTGGTCGTATGAACCTTCCGCTCAGATTGTCGAGATCAATGATCGAGCTCGTTTTACCGACGAGGGAACGTTCCATTTCTATGCAACACATCCCGAAATTGCTTCTGCCGAAGTATTTAACCAGGATTGTCCGAGGCAAGAGCCGAATAGCCCTATCCTTGGGTGCTACGCCTCAGGCCGTATTTACATTTATGATGTCACCAACGAACAACTCAACGGCATTGAAGAGGTAACGGCAGCGCACGAGATGTTGCACGCGGTATGGGAGCGCACTTCTGAGGAAGAGAAAGCACGCCTCACCGTGCTACTCGAGGCGGCATACGATCGAAACAAGTCCGCAGAACTCGAAGAGCGGATGGCCTACTACGACCGTAACCAACCCGGTGAGGTCGTCAATGAATTACACTCAATTCTGCCGACAGAAGTTGCTGATATTGGTGACGAGCTTGAGGCCTATTATCAGAAATACTTTACGGATCGTCAGGCCGTTGTCGCTATGCATCAGGGCTATAGCGGCGTCTTCAAAGACTTGGTATCGCGAGCAGATGCGCTCTATGCAGAGCTTCAGACGACAGGAGCGCAGATCGAACAGGCGTCCACGGCCTATGATCAGTCGGTTGCGCAGTTGACGGCCGATATCGAAAGTTTTAACGCTCGTGCGGCGAGCGGAGGCTTCTCATCGATGGCGCAGTTTAATGCTGAACGTGCCGAGCTAGTGGCGCGGTCCACACAGCTTGAAAACGATCGGTCGGCCCTTGAGCAACAGGTCGCTGCATATAATCAGAAGTATGACGAATACCAACAGATTGGCAGCCAAATCGAAGCCCTTAACCGAAGTATTGATAGTATTGCAGGGCCGCAAGAGGCGCCGTCGTTGTAGGGTAGTATGGTAAAAGCAAAGACTCAGTACGTATGTCAGCAGTGTGGCGCCACGCACAGTAAATGGTCGGGGCGCTGTGATAATTGCGGTGAATGGAATACGCTTGTCGAACAGGTTGTGCAAGGGGCCGGGCAGTCATCGGTCGCAAAAGCCGTCGGCACTGGTCAGATTCTTAAAACTCAGTCGATGAAGGATGTGGCGACAGACGGTCCTTCAGCGCGACTCTCTACGGGCGTGCCTGATCTGGATGTCGTCTTAGGCGGTGGCGTTTTGCCCGGTGCTGTTGTTCTGCTGGCAGGACAGCCCGGCATCGGAAAAAGCACACTCTTGTTGCAAGTAACGGCGCATCTTGGAAAGACCCAAGACGTCTTGTACGTGAGTGGCGAGGAGTCGGCGAGTCAGGTGAAAATACGTGCCGAGCGGCTGGGTGCCCAGCAATCAGAGTCACTTGAGTTTGCCGCGAGTACCAGCGCAAACGATATAGCGGCGACTATCCGGCAGGGAAGGCATAGGGTAGTCATTGTTGACTCAATTCAAACGTTGTCGCTTGACGAGATCGCTAGCGCTCCCGGTACCGTCAGTCAGATCACCAATAGCAGCAACGTCTTGATTCGCGCCGCCAAAGAAACGGGTACGGCGATCATCCTCGTCGGTCACGTTACAAAAGAGGGGAGCATTGCTGGTCCGAAGGTGCTCGAACACTTAGTCGATGTTGTGCTCCAGTTTGAGGGAGACCGTTATGGCGGATTCAAGATTGTCAGGGCGATGAAGAATCGCTTCGGCTCTACAAATGAAGCGGCGATCTTTGAGATGTATGAGGAAGGTTTACGTTCGGTCGAAAACCCCTCCGCAGCCCTACTCGCAGAGCGACAGTCTGCGGACGGATCGGTTGTATTAGCGACACTTGAAGGCACTCGACCATTGTTGGTTGAGATACAGGCGCTTGTCAATCCGACGTCCTTCGGGTATCCTAAGCGTACCGCCAGCGGCTTTGATCTCAACCGTCTGAACTTACTCATCGCAGTGATCGAACGACGTACGAAATTGAATTTATCTGATAAAGACATCTACATAAATGTCGTTGGCGGACTAAAGCTCAATGATCAAGCAGCTGACCTTGCGATCTGTATGGCAATTGCAAGCGCGGCAGCTGGTCGACGCATCGACGACAAGACAGTTGTCTTCGGTGAGGTCGGACTGGGCGGAGAGATACGCTCGGTGACGGCACTGCAGAAGCGGATTGCTGAGGCGAAGAAACTCGGATTTACTAGGGCGATTGGCCCGAAAGCCGCTGAAGGAAAAGGCTTTGTGACGGCTGTTTCTGACATACGATCAGCTTTGATCGACTACTTACAAAAATAATAGGAAAACATTATTATGAATACGTTTATTATCATTCTCCTGCTGGTAATTGCAGGAATTTCATCATATCAACTCTATCTATCGATTACGGCAAGTCGCGTGAAGCGGGGCAAGGAACAGCCTTTCTTCGTCGACACGAGCGTCCTGATAGACGGAAGAATTATTGCTGTCGCTCAGTCTGGGTTTATGACTGCACCGCTCTATATTCCTCGTTCGGTCGTCGGAGAGCTGCAGCTGCTCGCCGATGGATCTGATAGCGACAAGCGCAGTCGCGCCCGACATGGTCTTGACGTCGTCAAGCAGCTACAGGAGATCCCCGGTGTAACAGTTGTGATTTTTCTTGACAGCGAGACTGCCCGCGAAGGTGTGGACAATCGTCTGCTTGCGCTTGCAAAGAAGCATGGTGGCGCACTCTGTACTATCGACTTCAACCTCAATAAGGTTGCGCAGGTCGAGGGACTAAAAGTAGTTAACGTGAATGATCTTGCCAAGAGTTTGCGGATGGCATACTTACCGGGAGAAAAACTCCTGCTTGAAATTACGCAGAAGGGAAATGACGCACATCAGGGAATCGGACATCTTACCGATGGTACGATGGTGGTCGTCGAACACGCAAGTCAGCTGGTCGGTAAGATGGTTGAAATTGAATTTATCCGTAGTTTACAGACGGCCGCTGGTAAGATGATGTTTGCGAAAGTGGTGAATGCTCCGAAGCAACCAGCTCAAAAGAATGATGCACCAGCAAAGCGAGCGGCTGCGCAGAAGCCGTCGGGCCGAAAACAAGTAACCGAACGGCCTCAGCGCAAGGTCGTCGATAAGAAGCCTGCCACAAAACCTCAGAACTCTGCTCGACATCCAAGAAAGAAGCCGCTCACTAATGAAGAGCGGCTAGTCGAACTGGCGAATAGTCAGAACTAGAAGTTCTTTGAAGTGGTGTAGTATCCACTGTCGGTTGCTGTCACTGTAATGTCTCCAGTTGGATCGTCCTCGCCCTTGTATGTTGCGGTATAGCTATTACCATTCTTCGACACGCTCAGGCTTGAGCCATTGACGGCGATAGAGACGCCCGATGCCTCGAGCGGGAACTTGCCACCGCTGACGTTCACTCGGATCGTCCAGGTGTCATCGGCTGATGCGGCAGACACGGTGGCTGTGCCAATTGTCGGTGTCGCGTCGCCACACTGGTGCGCATCATCGTCTTCATTAGCATTGTAGCCGTCGGGAACATTCGTGAAGATCTCTTTCTTGCTGACAGGGTCTATCGAACGAACCACGTCGAGTTCAATACGTGCACCTGCTGGTGTACAGTCGGTCGCCTTCTTTCGTGAAACGCGGTCAAAGGTAAGCTTGGCGTTTGACTGGCCTTGAGTCCTGCTCCACCATGACGGATAGACCTCATTACCAACGCGCTGGATGCCTTGTGGCGCGCTAAACCAGTCGCCTGATTGCCATTTTCCTTCGGGAGCGTAGACATCTTTGTGGGCATATTCCATGACTGATGCAACGATAGGACTTCCCAGCGACGACGTTCCGTTCTTAAGGATTGTCGTGTCGGGGTTACCGAGCCAGACGCCCATTGTGAGAGCGGGGCTGTAGCTGACCATCCAAAGGTCCTTGGCATTGCCGCCCTTGTCAGACGTACCAGTCTTTGTTGCTGTCTTCACACCCGGGATGCTTTTGGCGGCGTAGTTGCCGAGGGGGGCGCTGGCGTTGGTGTCGGTCAGGATATCGCTGACGACGTAGGCCGACTGGTCACTAATGACTCGCTCACCAGCAACATCAGACCATTTTTTGAGAGTTTCGCCTGAACTATTCTTTACTTCCAGGACTGATGACTGGGGTTTATATACCCCGCCTCTTGCTACTGATGTGTAGGCATTGACCATGTCTACTTGCCTGACGCCACAACCACCGATTGCCATAGCGAGTCCAGCAGTTTGGTCGGCGCCGACTGAACAGTAGCTAGATGCACCAAGCTCGCGAATGGTTTCGAGCGTTGACCCCTTTTTGGCACCTTCATTGATGTACATTGCTTTCACGGCAGGGACATTTCGTGAGGTCGCCAGGCTGGTTCGAATAGTGACATTACCGGCGTATCGTCGGTCTGCATTCTGTAGCTGAGCGCCATATATTTGGTCAATTGGTTCATCCTTTAGGACTGTGCCACTCCCGTAGTTGGCTGATCCCTCTGGTTTTTGTTCGAACAATTCAGAGTAGATGAGTGGTTTGACGGACGAACCTGGCTGAATATATGCGGTCGCCGCATTGTCTTGGCCAAAGCCTTCGTAGTTAAAGTCGCGACTTCCGACAAGTGCGATGATTTGGCTGGTTTTGGAGTCTGCGACGGTCGCAGCGCCGTTAGAGAAGCCGGCGTACGTTGGAACATACGAGTTGAACATGTCGGTCATCGCTTGTTCGAGCTTTTCTTGCACGCGTAGGTCGAGTGTCGTGGTCACGGACAGACCGCCACGACCGACAGTTGCCTTTCCTAGCTCGTCCTCAAGCTGCGAGCGAACCATCTGTACGAAGTGAGGTGCTTTAATACCCTCATATTGGTTAGAAAGTGGCTTTAGTTGATCAAGAATAGCAACTGCCTTTGCTTCGTCGGCCTGTTCTTGAGTGATGTAGCCGACTTCTCGCATGGCATCGATAACGGCGTGCTGACGGGCGATCAACAGCTCGTGGCCAGCGACATTATATGGATCATAGACCGATGGGTTTTGTGGGATCGCGGCGAGTAATGCCGACTCGGCGATTGTCAGGTCTTTAGCAGACTTTCCGAAGTACGTTTGTGCACCCGACTCAGCGCCATTTCGTCGACCACCATACGGTGACTCGTTAAGGTATAGCGTGAGGATCTGATCTTTGTCATACATGCGCTCAATCTCGATGGCGAGGATTAGCTCCTTGATCTTTCGGGGGATACCACTCAGCCCACGATCGCCTGCTTCGTCAGCGAAGAATACCTGCTTGACAAGCTGCTGAGTCAAAGTAGAGCCACCTTGCGTCGAACCACCGGTAAAGTTGTTGACCGCCGCGCGGAGGGTGCCTGAGATGCTGACGCCGCTGTGCTGGAAGAAGTCACGGTCTTCGATAGCAACAGTTGCTTTTTTGAGGTTATCACTGAGCTCGTCACTTTCGACAACTAACTTATAGTTACCGTCACCCTTGTCTTCCCATAGAAGTAGGCCGTTGCGATCATAGTACTTCGTAACAGTCGACTGAACTCGCTTGTCGATTTCGCCGGGACGAATTTGGTCGAGGTCTTTGCGGAAGTAGGCGAACAATACGCCGACCACAAGGGCGACCAGCAGAATGGCGACACCTGTTATTTTCAGTGCCATCATGATGCCGCGCTTGCTAAACCAGTATGCCCAGACCCTTTTGGGGTGAAGACGGTGGAAGAAGCGCTTCACAGGATGCTTCGGCAATGAAGCAAGATACTCGGCGCGGCGTCGAGATTCGGCGTCCTTTTTTACCTTGCGGCGTTTGGATAAATTCGAATAGACGCTCAATTTTCGCGATGTGGGTTTCTTAGCCACTCAGACCTCTTTTTCATAAGCTGTTTCACGATTCATTATAGCATTAATTACCATGCGTAAAGGCCCAATGTTTGGTATACTGACTAGAGTTAAATAAGAGAAGGAATCAATCGTGGCACTTTCAGATGAACTCCAGTGGCGAGGCTTTGTCAATCAAATGACGTTTGCCGATATTACCGAACTTGATAAACAACCACTGCGCTTTTATTGGGGTGTAGATCCAAGTTCTGACAGTATGACGATCGGCAATTTCGCTGCAGCGATGATGGTGCGGCACTTTATTGACGCTGGACACCAGGCATACCTACTGGTTGGTGGAGCAACCGGAATGATCGGCGACCCAGACGGCAAGAAAGACGAGCGAAACTTGTTGACGTTGGACGATATTGCTCGCAATAAATCGGCAATTGCCGGGCAGTACCGACGCATCTTTGCTGGACAGGACTTTGAGATTGTCGACAATTACGATTGGTTCAAAGACATGCAGTACTTGACGTTCCTCCGAGAAGTCGGCAAGCATGTTCCGCTGAGCAATATGCTGGGTCGCGAGTTTGTGCAGTCGCGCCTTGGCGAAGGCGGAAGCGGTATTAGCTACGCCGAATTCAGCTATGCATTAATTCAGGGTTACGACTTTTTGCATCTCAACCGTCATTTTGGTGTTTCTCTGCAACTTTGTGGTGCAGACCAGTGGGGTAACTCTATAGCCGGTGTTGACTTGATCCGCCGCATCGAGGGGAATGAGGCGCACGTCTACTCAACTCCGCTGGTTATCAATAAGGCAACCGGACGAAAGTTTGGCAAAAGCGAAGAGGGAGCGATTTGGCTCGACGAAAAGAAGACGAGCGTCTTCAAGTTCTATCAGTTCTGGCTAAACGCCGATGATGAAGGAGTGGTTGACTACGCAAAGATCTTTACCCTGCTCGATAAGGCAGCGATCGAAGTACTCGAGAAGGCTGTTCGTGAAAACCCTGCAGGTCGTGAGGCGCAAAAAACACTCGCCCGCGAGGTGACGACGATTGTCCACGGTGCTGATCGCGCTGAAAGTGCGGAACGGGTGACCGCAGTACTCTTTGGTGACAAGCCGGTGGCTGAGCTGTCCGACGCTGATATAGATCTATTGTCGACAGAAATTGCAACTGTATCACGGGGTTCAAGTGTCGTAGAGGCCTTAGTACAGGCTGGGGCTGCAAATAGCAACGGTGAAGCGCGACGACTTTTGGGCGGTGGAGCGATATCGGTCGACGGGCAAAAGCTTGCCGAAGATACCGTACTTCAAGAGCGAGCCTTGATCAAAAAAGGCAAGAATAGCTTTATTTTGGTGCAGTAACTGATGAATCCTGGCGCCTCAATAGATTCCATCAAGGGCGTTGGTGATGTGACAGCCGAACAATTTCGTAAGGCTGGTATTCGGACGGTCTATGATCTGATCTTGACCTTGCCGAGGGATTATGAGGATTTTTCAAATGTCGGACGGATCGCCGATATTCAACCTGGTAGCGTCACCATCAAGGCGCGCTGCGAATCTGTCAGTACTCGGCCCGTACGACGGGGTATGCGTATTACGACCGCTACTTTGTCTGATGGGACGGGGAAGATCAACGCCGTCTGGTTTAACCAGCCGTATCGTGAAAAACAGTTAAAAACTGGTGAAGAGTTTGTCTTTACTGGTGTGTTTGAGTTTTCATACAATCGCTATCAACTGACCAATCCGAGTGCCGAAAAAGCGGCGGAGCTGCCAAAAGAACAGCATCAACTGATGCCAATCTATAGGATGGTGCAAGGATTGAAGGTCCCCTTGCTGCGAAAGCTGCTGACCGAATTGAAGCCTTTGATGGCGATGCTTCCAGAAACACTACCGGGCTTTATTGTTCAGAAAGAAAAACTGATGGCTAGGGGTGATGCTGTGCTTGCCATGCATTTTCCGGGTGAAAAAGACCGGCTCGAGAAGGCGCGTGAACGCTGGGCTTTTGAAGAGCTATTTTCTTTAATGCTTGCCAGTCAGTTAAATAGGCAGGAGATGTCACGACTAGAAGGCTACTCCCTGCAGTTTGATCAGAAAATCGTGCGTGATTTTGTACAGCACCTTCCGTTCGAGCTGACAAACGCACAGCGAATTGCGGCGTGGGATATCTTGCAAGACTTTCAAAAACCGACACCAATGAACCGATTGCTGCAGGGGGACGTTGGTTCTGGTAAAACGGTTGTTGCGGGGCTAGCCGCCCGCCAGGCAGCCCATGCTGGATATCAAAGCGCAATTATGGCTCCGACAGAGATCTTGGCGATACAGCATGCCGAAACGCTTAACAACCTGCTGTCGCCATTTGGTGTCCGCGTTGGCTTGCTGACGGGAAGCGTGAAAGGCGCGGCACGCAAGGCCCTCTATGACGCTATCGAGAGTGGCGAGGTGGACGTCGTTGTTGGGACGCACGCGCTTATCCAAGAGACGGTTCATTTTGCGAAGCTTGGCTTTGTCGTGATCGACGAACAGCATCGCTTTGGTGTGGCGCAACGCCAAGCACTCCTATCGAAGTCCGAAAAGATGCCGCATCTATTGGCGATGACGGCAACGCCGATTCCTCGCAGCCTTGCGCTGACCGTCTACGGAGAGCTGGACATCTCTATACTTAATGAACGTCCCAAAAACCGCAAAGAAATTATGACAAAGATATGGTCGCCCAACAGTCGACCGCAACTCTATGCCCTGATTGATCAGCAGATTAAGGAGGGGCGCCAAGCCTACGTGATCTGCAACTTGATTGACGATAATCCTGATAATGAGCGCAAAAGTGTCGAGGCTGAATATAAACGACTGAATGTCGGTGAATTCAAGCACCGTCGAATAGGGCTACTGCATGGTAAGCTAAAGCCTGCCGAGAAAGAGGCGGTCATGCGCCAGTTTGCCGCTGGTGACATCGATATATTGATCAGCACGACGGTCGTTGAGGTGGGTGTGGATGTGCCAAACGCGACAGTCATTTTGATTGAAGATGCTGATCGCTTTGGGCTCTCTCAACTGCATCAGCTGCGAGGTCGTGTGGGGCGAGGTGCTCACCAAAGCTACTGTTATTTAATGGTCAGCAGCTCAAAGGCACCGAGCCAGCGTCTCAAAGAGGTCGAGAAGAGTAACGACGGCTTTTATCTAGCCGAAGTCGACCTTTCGCTGCGTGGACCGGGTGAAATATATGGACGAGCGCAGCACGGCGAACTGAACTTGCAGGTCGCAAATCTGGCCGACGCAAAGATGATACAGCGAGCACAGCGATCAGCGTCGCAGTTCCTCGAGTCGGGTGAAGATTTGTTACAATACAAACAGTTAGCAAAAGACGTCGAGCGATATCAACGTCTGACAACATTAAACTAAACAGTAGGAATTATAGTGTACGCAGGGACTACGATTGGTCGCCATTCTGGGAGTCTGACTGGCGCGCATCAACGGCTTGATCGTTTAGCGCGTCGTCACTTGCGTGCATTGATCAAGCAAGATGATATTTTTCCTAGCCAGAAGGAAATCCTTCATTTTGAAGGCAATAATGGTCCCGATGGCGTCAAGCGTAAAAGCCCTTCGGTGGACGAGCCGTGGCATTTTATCGATCCGGCGAAAGATCACGACGTGTCGCTGATCGAGGTAATCAATGATCATTTACAGAATCTTTCGGATGCTCTGCGAGAGGGCAATCGCGAACGGGCTGCGTTCGAAGCCGCCTGGTCGGCCCATGCGATCGTCGATGGCTTGACTCCAGCGCACCACTATCCGTTAGCCGACAAAATTGAAGAGCTGTTTGGTATTCCGCACTACGAGCGAACTTCTGTGAAACAGAAGAACCTAATTAAAGGAAGCACGCGAATTGATACGTTCGTAAAAAACTGGGAATACTGGGGCGGTGGTGGTATTTTTTCAACACACGCCTTATTTGAGCTGGGGGTCGCCACAGCGATGATAGGCCGCCAATACAAGTCGATCGTGACTAAGGACGACATCAAGGCATTGAAGGAGCGGGGCTATGAAGCCTTGTTTCGCGATAGTTTGGCTGAGATTGTCTCACTAGATGTCTACGACCTTTTCCAAAAAACTGGCTGGAATTTAAAGGTTGCTCGGCTCGTCCACAAAAAGCTCATTCCAGAGATTTTGCGTGCTGTGACATTGGGCTGGTACGCCGCATTACTGCGAAGCGGAGAGCAAAAGTGAACATTCGCGTCATTGCAGGCCTGTACGGTGGGCGCACTATTCAAGGTTCGGGGACCGACCGAACCCATCCAATGGGAGAGCGCGTCCGGAACGCGTTATTCAATAAGATTGCAAATGAGATTGGGGGTGCGACGGTACTCGATGCATTTGCCGGGAGCGGCGCTCTGGGTATTGAGGCGCTCAGTCGTGGCGCTGCGTCGGTGACCTTCATTGAGCGTGATCGAATAGCGCAAAAGGTAATTGAGGCGAACCTTGGTCAGCTAGGTATTGATCGTCGGCACGCACGACTGATCAAAAGCCCGGTTGCTTCTGTTGCGCAGACGCTTGATGTAACTTTTGATCTTATTTTTGCCGACCCACCCTACCACGATACGCAGTTTTCCACAGTTGCAAAATTATTCGATCTATTAAAACCTAACGGGCTTATGGTACTATCATATCCAGGTAAGGGTGAGGTGCCCACCGGAGCGGAGGTTGTTGTGGTGGACAATCGTAGTTATGGAAATGCGGCACTCGCGTTTTACCGCAAAAAGAACGTCCAATAGGGCGTTCTTTTCTGTTAGTCTATGATCGTGCAAGCAAGGTCGCACCGTATTTTCTCCACGTTGCCGCATCTCGTTGCGGGCTATCCCATGGGCGCAGCGGCAACCCCTGCTCTATCAGTGAATCTTCAATTCGCTGCCGCTCCAAAAGCCAGGCGCTCTTGTCTTGAGACTGCAAGGATACCAGGCGCTGACCTAACTCTAGAACCCCCGAAAGCTGCTGGGGTGATGTTGTCGTGAGCGTACGGAACTCAAAGGCGGTGATGTCGCTGCCGGCCAGTTCACTTCCCATGCGCTGCAGTAGACCGCCCTTGCCTTTTTGTGACCAGCCGCCTTTGACGGATGTAAGGGGTGACTCAATACGGCGTGCGGATGAGCCGCCTGACTGTTCGAGGGCACAAAGTACAGCATAGGCGTCGCGCTCACTGTATATATCGGCAATCGTCACATGGGTTGCATAGGGGATGCCCTCGCAGAGGATGCCCGCTTCGTAAAGCGTCGTAAGCTCGGCTTCAAGCACCCGTCGATTTTTCGTAGGATTAAACGAAAACTCCCAGTAAGCGTCAAAGCCTACTCGGGGGATGACTCTGCTGACAGCCTCAAGGATAGGGCGAAGCCGCTTGTCGTTCTTATTATAACGGCGGGTGAATTCTTTGTATTCTGCCGAGTCCTTTGGGTAGTGAGAGGGCCGAATGTCGCTCCCTAGCCATTGCGGGCGCAGGTCTTCAAGCGCTTGATCCCATGTCATCTCGATCTCGATTCCGATACTCGGTTGCTGAGAAAAGGTGTCGTCATTGGTGCTATCGGCTGCTAGGTCATCCAAGCCTAGGGCAGCCCGAAGACCGTTGAGCCTATCAAAGCGTAGAGAATCGTTAAAGACATCACCGTATTTCGGACTATTCCGTTCCATGAAGCTGATTGTAGCGAGTGTGGAGTGCGATCCAAATCATAAGCAAAATAAAAAATGACCTTTCGGTCATTTCATCTTCTATGGTACGCGAGAAAGGACTTGAACCTTCACGCCTTGCGGCACTAGCTCCTAAGGCTAGCGTGTCTACCAATTCCACCACTCGCGCGTACTAAGTACCTGTATTTTAGCAACTTTTATGCGAAAAAGAAAGGGGACAGCTGAAATGTGCTTGTGCTATCATAGAGGCAAAGTAGAGAAATATGGGGATCTATGAATAAGATTGCGACCTATCTGAATCAACACCTGTTGGGAGAGGCATCAAGCGCGAAAGCGGTCAGAAAGCGATTGAGCCGTGACGGCAGTGTGTTGACAATGACACCCGAGATTGTGGTGTTCCCGCGCGTGACGAACGACATTCGGAAAGTCGCGCGTTTCACATGGCAGCTTGCCGAGAAAGGACACGCACTCGCGGTGACGACACGTGGAGCTGGTGGTGATACAACGGGGGCTGCTATTGGAAAAGGCATCCTTCTCGATCTCTCGGCACATTTACGCTCCATTGTTGCGGTCATGCCGAAAGACAAGCTTGCCCACGCCCAGGCGGGTGCTAGCCTTGAGGTGTTACAAGAAACACTCAAGTGGCAAGGCCTTACTCTGGCGCATCTTCCTGATGATCTTTGCCACACCACAGTGGGCGGTGCGATTGCGGGCAATGCGTGGGGCACGGCTGGTCCGTTTGCCGATAACGTCGAGCGATTAGAGGTAGTTCTGGCGAACGGTGACATAATCGAGACTGGACGAATGAGTCGACACGATGTCAACAAGAAGCTAGGGCTGCAGACATTTGAAGGCGAAATTTATCGCAAGCTCTCTGGGCTCCTTGAGGATAACGAAGAGCTTATTAAGAAAATGGCGAGTGACCAAACTCACGATGCGGTCGGCTATAGGTCGATCAGTCGCATCAAGAATCGTGATGGATCTATTGACCTGACACCCTTGTTCGTTGGTAGTCAAGGAACGCTCGGCGTCATCTCTGAGGCCGTTTTAAAGACGGAGTTCTATAGCTCTCACTCGACGATGGCACTGATTGTTGGTGAAACGCCAGAGCTAGCGCGGGACCTTGGAGATCGGCTGAAGGAGCTGGAGCCGAGTCGGCTGCTGACGATTGACGGGGCGCTGCTGAATCGAGCAGTCCAGTACAGCAAGACGTTTTCGTTGGTTGGCGAGGAGCCCATCAGCGGTGCGGCAACACTCATTGCGTTTAACGATATCAGTGATCGCGCGCAAGCTCATAAGCTGAAGAAGCTTCGCAAGCTCGTCTCCAAGATGGGCCTCGCGATGCTTGATTCAACTGATCATGACCAAGCGGGCTTTGCTCAGCTATTTGACGCACCAAATGTGTTGGCTCGTGTGGCTGGGGACGACGAAGTGACGCCGCCGCTACTGACGGGCGCTTACATACCGCAAGACCGCCGCGAAGAGTTTGCTGGACAGGTTGAAGAGCTGGCGCACAAACACCACTTGGATATACCGTCAGTCACAAACATTCTGACCGGTGTGGTCTCGTACTATCCGCCGCTAAAGTTACATGCCGTAAGCGACAAGCAGAAGCTATTTCGACTTATGTCCGACTATGCGACATTAGTCGACCGATGTGGCGGCGCGATTGTGGCCGAAGATGCTGAAGGCCGCTTAAAGTCGAGTTCGGCTTGGGCGCTGCTGGACGATGATGAGGCGAAGCTCTACGAACAGATTCGCGAAGTATTTGACCCGTTCGGAACATTAAACCCCGGCGTCAAGCAAAAGACTGATCTCCGCGGCCTCGTTTCACACCTCCGCACCTCATACGACACGACCGACTTCCTCGCTTAACATTTCAGCGTTCGTCTGCTATAATTTTCGAGTTACCAAGCAGCAGTATGCGGATGTGGCGGAATTGGTAGACGCGCTAGCTTCAGGTGCTAGTGTCAGCAATGACGTGGAGGTTCAAGTCCTCTCATCCGCACCAATGAAGACGTTCCAGACAATACAAGCTTGAAAAGCTCGTTGACCTCTGGAACTTTTTCATTTTCTGGTGTTCCACAATCTATTTCTGCATAGCTTGGCATTTTGTCGAATAATACCCCAAAATAACGTGCTCGAAGTATCGGATTACAGTGGTCAATGAGCAATTCTTTGAGGTGTTCCACAAAGTATTCAATATATTTCAAGATTGTTGGCATATCGACGCCTCCTTGCGTTTCTAGCTCGCCTTTACGAGCGTCTAAATCGTTAATTTGCTGCTCTATTTTGGTTAAGTCCTCCTCCATGTGCTTAATTGCCGTCGGTGATGAAACGAGTCTCATTTTGTCCACGATAACGCGCATCTGAGCCTCAAGCTCCTCGCGCTTCTTATCGCGAAGTTCGCCCTCGTCCTGCACACGAACTTGGCGCTGCTCCCACACAGTCTGTACGGCCTTTAGAACCTCGTCAAAACGCGCAGGATCGACGATAACACGCTCGATGAACTGATTTATCTTGTCATCGAACTCGCCTTTAGGAACACGGAAATAGTGACCGTGGTGACTACAGTGATATGCAGGGTAGTATTTGCCCGATTTACCGCGAGAAGCACTCCCAAGCAACGGATTGCTACACTCAGGGCGTAGCACTACTTTGCGACACGGGAACTCCTCGTTATATACGTTCTTCTTTGCAAATTTCTCTTGCTTTGGCGCACGGGTAACATTTGGGTGGTCTGGATCGTCAGGATTGAGCGCAATACTAATCTTGCCGCGATTGGCTTTATTCCATAGCTCGATAGACACTAGGCCATCAAACTTACATAGCACCGGCTTATCGCCAGTCCATTTCTCTGTGTTCACGCCTGCGTAGATAGTCTTTGCGACATAGACACGCAGCAGCTTGCCGGTCATTTTCTTGCCGCCGGAGCGTCTCACGATCTTAGTCCGGTCTAACTTATCACGAATTACCTTAATAGGAGTTTGAAAGCCGAGTCGGTTCATTTCGTCAGCTATTTGGTCGTCGCTGTAGACGCCAGAGGCTCGCATATCGTACATCTTGCGAATAATAGGCGCTTGGTCGGTTTGCGGCACAAGAATAGCTCGTTTACCGTTCACGGTTTCAAGCTTGCTCGTCTCGTAGCCATACAGTGCTGCACGCGACCAGTAGCCGATCTGTGTGTAGCGGATTTCCGAGCCAATCATGCGCGTTAGAATATCGCGCACTTCGTCTTTAGCACGTTCGGCCTCAAGCAGCTCTGGCAGGCTGTAGAGCTTTTGCATAATACATAGTTGAAATATACCCCAGAGGGGTATATCATAGACGTATGATAGCCGAGATTAAGAAGCAAGCAATAAATCGTTCACACAGGATTGAGGGTCAATTCAAAGCGCTCGAAAGGGCTATAGACAACGAGGTGTATTGCATGGACATTTTGACGCAGAGCCTTGCAATTCAGAAATCACTCGCCTCGCTCAACAAGCTCATTCTAGAAAACCACCTGCGTACTCACATGGCTCACTCGCTGGGATCACACGACCCTGCCAAGCAAGATAAAGCCATTGAAGAAATGATGAAACTGTATGAGCTAAACAACATTCGGGGGAAATAAATGGATCACTCGCAGCATAATCACCAGCACCATAACCACGAGCATAGCGATGACGCTGCGCAGTATGCCTGTCCAATGCACCCTGATGTGACATCAGACAAACCTGGCATGTGTCCAAAGTGCCATATGGCGCTCGAAAAAGTAAAACAAAAGCCAGAGCAACACGGACACGACAAACACGCTGGGCATAGTCCCAATATGTTCAAGCAAAAGTTTTGGTTGAGCTTGCTGCTGACCATACCGACCCTCATCTTCTCGCACACGGTACAAAGCTGGTTTGGCCTTGATTTCATGTTTACCGGCAGCGAGTATATTCCGGCCGTGTTCGGTACGATTATTTTCCTCTATGGCGGTTTAGTGTTCCTCAAGAGTGCTAGAGGCGAACTAGCGGCTCGTCAGCCGGGTATGATGACACTCATCTCGATGGCTATATCTGTCGCCTTTGTCTATAGCCTGCTTGTCACGTTCAAGGTCGTGAGCGGTATGGACTTCTGGTGGGAGTTGGCAACACTGGTAACGATTATGCTGCTCGGCCACTGGCTTGAAATGGCGTCTGTTCAAAATGCACAAGGAGCGCTTAATGAGCTTGCAAAGCTACTCCCCGATGAGGCAGAGGTAGTTGATGGTGATGCAACGAAAAAAGTCCTGATTAGCGAGCTAAAAGTCGGTGATTTACTGCTCATTCGTCCAGGCGCACAAGTGCCGGTTGATGGCGTGGTCGTCAAAGGCTCGTCCGAAGTCAATGAGTCTATGCTAACCGGCGAATCAAAGCCAGTAGCCAAAAGGCCAAATAGCGAAGTGATTGGTGGCACAATCAATACTAGCGGCGCACTCACGATCAAAGCGACAAAAGTCGGTAATGATACGGCACTCGCTGGTATTATGAAACTCGTCGAAGAAGCGCAGACCAGCAAGTCAAATACTCAGATACTAGCCGATAAAGCCGCGTTTTACTTAACTTTTGTTGCCCTTGGCGCAGCGCTGATTACTTGGATTGCGTGGTGGATTGCGGGCGCATCGGCCGGATTTATTTTAGAGCGTATTGTAACGGTGCTAGTAATCGCCTGTCCGCACGCCCTTGGCCTCGCCGTACCACTTGTCACGGCCATCTCGACCACATTGGCCGCCAAGAACGGCCTACTTGTTAGGCAACGCATGGCACTTGAAGCAGCGCGAAATATCGACGTGATACTGTTTGATAAAACCGGCACGCTTACGAAAGGCGAACAAGGTGTTGTTGACGTCGTGGCGAAAGACAAGACCCGCATGTTGAGTCTCGCTGCTGCACTAGAGCGCGAATCAGAACATCCAATTGCGAAAGCTATTTTCCAGTATGCACGCGGTCAAAATGTGCCGGAAATTCACACCACTGACTTTTCGGCACTTTCTGGTCGTGGTGTACGAGCAACGATCAACGGCAAGTCTGTCTATATTGGCGGCCCACGAATCCTCGAAGAACGCGCTGTCCGGCTTGATGCCACGCTGCGAGCGGCAACCAAAAAAGCCTCAGACGATGGTAAGACGGTTGTGTATGTCATCGAGGGCAGAAATGTCTTAGGTGCGATCATGCTGGCCGATGTGATACGCAAAGAATCAAGAGAAGCCGTGGCAACGCTGCATAGTATGGGCAAGCGCGTCGCTATGCTGACCGGTGATAGTAAGGGTGTGGCCGCATGGGTAGCCAAGGAACTTGGTATCAAAGAATACTTTGCCGAGGTACTACCTGAAAACAAAGCCGAAACCGTCAAGAAATTACAAACAGACGGCAGCCGCGTGGCAATGGTCGGCGATGGCGTCAATGACGCGCCTGCCCTGACGCAAGCCGATATTGGTATTGCGATTGGCGCTGGTACTGATGTTGCTATTGAATCAGCCGGTATCGTACTGGCAAGCAGTGACCCACGCGGGGTTGCTAAAATCGTCACGCTCTCGAAAAAGACGTATAGCAAAATGGTACAGAACCTTGCGTGGGCAACCGGTTACAACGCCCTCGCAATTCCGCTTGCGGCAGGTGTGACATCAGCACTCGGCTTTGTATTGTCACCAGCGTTTGGCGCGGTACTGATGTCGCTATCGACCATCGTTGTTGCTATAAACGCGCAGTTTTTACGAAAAGTACGGTTGTAAAGGAGGGATTATGCACGACCATCACGATCACGAACATCATCACCATCATCATGGCGATGCGCCAGCCGTTGACCCGGCGACGCTCGACGATACGCAGGCGATTTGTCCAGTGACAGGCGATGTCGTCGTCAAAGCCGAGTCAGAGGCGCTTGGTCATAGCCGCCAACATGACGGACAGACCTACTATTTCTGCTGCGCGACGTGCGTACAACTGTTCGATAAAAACCCTGAAAAATATACCCATCAAACCCATAGCACCGATACCCTCACGCTCACAAGCAAAGAGAACCTAGCAGATAATGTCTGGGCGTTTCGATTCGAGGCGGACACACCGATCTCATGGACACCAGGCCAATTCATTCGTATTGAGTTGCCTCATGATAATCCTGATGATGAGGGAACGAAACGCTGGTTTACAATCTCATCGACGCCCCATGACGGCTATATTCAGATTACAACTCGCGTTACCGATACCACCTTTAAGCAGGCGCTCGCTGCGCTGCCAATCGGCAGCACGATCAATCTTGTTGAGCAGCCGGATGGTGATTTTGTCTGGCAAGAGAGTGAAAAGCCGCTGGTATTTATCGCGGGTGGCATCGGTATCACCCCGTTCTACAGTATGCTCAAAGCCAGAGGCCATAGCGGACAGCCGGTGTCGGCAATGCTTATTTATAATGGTCGAACTGATGAGTTACCATTCAAAGTGGAGTTTGAAGAAGCCAGCAGGCGACATCCAGAGTTTAAGGTGCACTATGTTATCGGAGAGCAGCTCACTACCGAAAAACTCACAGAACTCGTGCCCAATATTAGTTCGTCACAGGTTTATATTTCAGGTGCCGAGTCAATGGTGGAGGCCCTCGGTAAGCAATTAGAAGAGAATGGGCTTGCTAATGATAATCTCCATCAAGACTTCTTCCCTCACTACAACGAAGAGAGCTACTAGAAATATGACTTTCGGGACAAATTACGGTAAAATAGAGATATGAAACGAGTGTTCCAAGGCGCTGTTTACGTGTTCATGGTTTCAGTACTAAGCGTACTGTCATTAGGTATAAATGCAGCTGCCGCACAGACTATGAACATGGGGCACTCAATGGGTGGTGCATCTCATCAAGTAAGTTCATCGAATTGTTTTACTGCTTGTAAGACGGCAACTCTTCACAAAGACGAGTTCATCAAAGATACCGAGAAAGACGAGGATGACAAGCCGCAGCCTCCATTTTATGTTCAGTTCCAGACATCACCCCTTTTGGCCCTTGAAGAAAAGCATAGTCAAGAGACAAGAGCTGCCGGGGATAGAGAACCACCCTCTGGTGGCGTACCCGCCTACATTGGCTTGACCGTCTTTCGTGCTTGAGATTTAGCTGTTTACGTTTTACTAAATAGCTAAATTAGGAGTACTTTATGAATAAAAAGAATAAACAAATGCTAATTGTGGGTCTTGTCGCTTTTGTAGTTGTAGTGGGTGTTGCGACTTTTGTGTTCCGTGACCAACTATTCCGAAGCGTTTCAGTCCAGCCACTATCAGAAATGGCACAAGTCGATACAACGTCAGATACATACAAGCAATATGCTGCCATGACTGGCGAAACCTATGACCGTAATTTCATCGCCAATATGATCGCCCACCACCAAGGTGCGGTTGATATGGCGAAGCTAGCACAGAAAAATGCCAAGCACCAAGAGCTGAAAGATATGGCGAACGACATCATCTCGGCTCAAGAGGGTGAGATTAGTCAGATGACGGCTTGGCAAAAAGAATGGGGTTATCCACCGACAAGTGCCGACAACATGATGGATCACAGTGCTATGGGTATGATGGATGAGATGGCTGGTATGAACAGCGCCCTGGAGGGAAAGACGGGTGATGAGTTTGACAAAGCTTTTATCGAGCAGATGATCATGCACCACCAGTCGGCTATCGACATGGCTGCTCCTGGTGAGAAAAACGCACAGCACCAAGAACTAAAAGATCTTACCAAAGCTGTCGTTTCTGCTCAGACACAAGAAATCAAGCAAATGAAGCAGTGGCAAAAAGATTGGGGCTATGAAAATTAGAGCCCTGCCCGCTGTATTGGCAGTTGTTATTCTTGGTTTTACTGGAGCGGTCATTGCTGCAAAGGCAAACAAACCACCGGAACCACCACGTCCAGGGGTTGAACAAAGTGACCACGGCCGTGAACATGTGGACAGCAAGAAGTATGGCGGCGACCAGCCGCCAACTTCTGGTGCTCACGCAAACCCTGTTTCGTGGGGCGTGTATGATACAGAAGTCCGCGACGATCAACTCATACACAATATGGAGCATGGCGGAATCTATGTCTCGTACCAACCTGATTTACCACAAGATCAAATTGAGAAGCTCAAAAAGCTGCTCTCTGAACCGTTCTCTAACCCAGAGTTCCAACCGAAAAAAATAGTGCTTGCACCAAGAGCTGCAAATAAATCACCTATAGAGCTGAGTTCGTGGCGTCGGAGTGAGTCGCTAGCAAGCTATGACCAGAAGAAAATAGAAGAGTACATAACGAGGAATCTGGGTAAAAGCCCGGAGCCACTTGCACAGTAGGCTGGAAGGTAAAGATATGCGAAAGA
>PBTC01000024.1 GCA_002726935.1 Candidatus Saccharimonadota bacterium
AGGACAACGACCAGAACATCGACCAGACTGAAGCCGCCTGACTACCGGTCAGGGCGCGGCAACTGTCAGCCGATTACTGTCTCAGTACAAGCAGCTCCGCATTCTGATTCTCGACCGCAAGAACAAACTGATCGCCGACGAAGTGCAACAGCGTGGCACCGTGGACGACACCCCAGTCTACCCACGAGAAGTCATCAAGCGCGCTTCATTACGCGACCCGATCTTTTCGCGCCGGCATTGGCGCAGGCAGGCCTCGCCCCCGACCGTGCTTGATCAGATTGGCTTCCGTTGCCTCGAATTGCTCGAGAGCCGTCATGATGGAATTATTTGCTGTACTCGGCGTAGACATCACCTCCCCTTCGCCTGCTATGGAGGCGATACTGCGAGATAGAACTTTTAACTAAGCTCGGTTTCCCGATTTTGCCTTTCCCGCCTCCAGAAAGCGCGACAACATCGCATCCATCGCTTCGGCAAGATTGTCGGGCTTTTCCGCCCGCAACTTTTCTGATTCTTCCACAACGTCAGAAAGCAGATCCCGGAGGACGTCCGGCGACGCCGTCAATGTCCTCAGTGCATTCAATTCATTCTGCGCATAACCAAGAAACTCCGCATTTCTATCGGTGATCTCCTGAAGCATCTCACCCGTAATGCGTTCATTTGGCGCAACGAACTCGCCGCCAACCCAATCCACATAAAACGAAGCGTTCTTGTTCTGATTTGACTCGCGGTGAAATTCGTCTTGCGTCCTCCTGAACGCTTCTATCGCACCTTTCCAGTCGCCCCGCGCTCGCGCCTCTCGTTCTTCCTCGGATGATTCGAGCATGTAGGCGTTGGACTTGTTTTTCGACGAATGCCGCGCGAACGCGGCCAAGACCTTCTTCTGATCAACCTCAAGGCCGAGAACGAGGCTAACACCCCACGCTCCGAGATTGTTCACCTTTGAACACTCCTCGAGCGAAATCTGGTGCAGGCAAAGGGCGCGGGCAAGCGCACCGGCTTTCGCCAGCAGCTCCGCCTCAAAGAAAAGTTGTTCCGCATTGGTGAAGGTCTTCTCTGCGCCCTGGAGCAGAACGTCCAAGGACGCTTGATTCTCATCCGCCTTGCTATCGGCCACCCGCATCTCCATCGAAAAGAACTTCGGTTAGATTTTCTGGCGGCGACCAAATCCCAGACTTCGCCTTCACATATGTCCGGCAAAGAGTGACGATCTTCTCCTGATCCCCGAACCTCAATTTTTCTCGCTCAATCGTGGTGAGCTGCTCAAACGCATTCTCGGTAAATCCATAGGTCGACAGAAACAGGCCACCTGCCTTCTTGTCCGTGACAATCACCTTGAGCAACTTCGCGACCGCGTCGGCACCAACCCGGGTCGATGACCGCCAATGCTTGATCTCGACATAATAGGTCGCCTGCTTTCCGGCGACCTCACATTCCAGGATGACGTCCTTCCCGCCGTCCTTCGACCCTGGGGTGAGCGTCACCCGAAAGCCAAGCCCATCGAAGACCTCGGCAACAGTGCGCTCGACATCCCGCCATTCCAAATGGGCCAAGGCGCCGGGGTCTCGCGCGATGAGCCGGGCGAAACGCTCGCTGAGTTCGCGCAGCATGACCCGCACCTCTGTCTCCGCGTCGGGCTCAGCTTCCCGTACGAGCTCCAACCAGCTGCGCAGATCCTCAAGAGCTTTCAGTTCGACCGACAGTGGGAGGTCATGCTCGATCGTAGCCCTGGCCGCGGTAGTGAAGACGCAATTGCTGACGAGGATCACTCTACCCATCCCCCTCAACAGGCCAGCCCCGATTAGCTCCCTGACCTGCTCAACCGCGACCTTTCGTGCTCGTGAGTAAAACTTGGCTACCACCCCGAGGCTTTCCGCCGATCCGAGCGCTGGATCACCGCGGACGCCCACGAAGTCGATCCCTTCGTCCCTGTGTGTGGATGTCGCTTGCAGGTCAAACCCTTCGACCCGGAGGATCGGCTTCAATACACCTCCCAAAATCCGCTCAGCCTCCATTGGCGATGGCGCCGATCCGACTTCGAGCCGGGCAATGTCTGCGATGATGCGGGTATATTCGTCATTCGAAATTTTGGTCGCAGCGCGCATTACCCAATCTGTTCCTCTTCGATCTCTCCAACCTGTTCGGGCACTTCAAAACTCACTCAGCAGGGCATATTCGACCAAATGAGACGGCACGCCCAGCGCCTCCATGCGCACGCGCAAGCCGTCGATATCGCCGTAGTAGCTGATCTTCCACCGAACCCGATCAACGTCGATGTTGGCAATCACCTCGCCAAAATATGGGTGATCAACGTCGGACACCGAGTGTCCCATCACCAAGATCCGATCCACGTCCGAAAGGCCGGCGAAGAAGGAGGCATTGTTTTCAATGACTTTTGATGTCGGCTTGAACGTGTCCTTGAAGTAGTCGTCGACAAGTCGCTGCCCTTCGATGACGCGAATGTCCGCGTCCTCCGGATCTCGTTCAAAGCGGTAAGGGTCGGGATTTGGATCGGGTTCCCACCCATGACCCAGAATAAGGGTGTCCGCTGGGTTCGCGGCCGCGCCGTGAATATGAAGTATGTTGATGTCAGGGACACCGTACAGGCGCTGCAATGACGGGGTGTAGTTGAAGTTCAGGAAGACCGCGGAGGGGTCGACCGGGACGCGCCGTTCAACGATATCCGAAGCGGCCGGAATGGGAAGTTGACGAATCCATTCGGCAAACCGCAAACGCAACGTCGTCGAAATCGCCTCGACCGCCTGTTCTATCTCGTATTGATAGTCGTGGTGGTAAGCGTCGCTCCAATCCTCCGCCCCATACCCGACGAGGAAATTTGAGGCATCCTCGATCAGTGAATCACTGTCGAATGAGGCCAGCCGATCCTCAAACTCAGCCCAAAACTGCGCGTCCATGGCGAAGTATTTCGCGACCACCTCATAGGTGTTGGAGTCGTGCTTTCGAAGATATTCACCGAACGCTTTATATGACGACGGAATGCCGTGGTGGAGATCGAAGCCATTTCCAATGATGTAGAGAGTCTTCGCCATCGGACACATTCTTCCGCAGTTCAACGTTGACGATCGGAGTTGCCCATGCCCGCCGCCCATCAGTCATCCGTCTCCATGTCCACCTCCGCGATCAGCTCTTCGGCCAATTCCGAAAGCCACGGTGAGACATCATCAATCTGCACCGCGTTGCCGTGGTCCGCGTAGTAGTCTCCGAGCGTTCGGAATCTCTCACCGAACCGATCCGAGAACATTTTCTGCAGTTTGCTGTTTCTACTCAGCACGCTCGACATGGCCCGGCCACCTCGCAGGAACCTGATCGCGTGCTCGGTCCCCAGCAAATAGAGGTGCTTACGCTTCGCGGTCGGATGCTCTGCAAGCAACAGATAATCCTTGAAAACGGAATTCTGACGGATCGTTTCTGCGCCTCCACGCCACCGGATGAACTTGAATTCAGCAACCCGAACATTGGTCTCAAGATCGAAGTCACGGCCGGTATTCCCGGCGCCGAGCGATACAGATTCGACCCGCTCGTCCGGCTCGAGAATGTGCGGCAGACACATGAGGATGCCGAGCGCATGGATCGTGACGTTGATTTGGCCGGCCAGCCGCTTCATCTCGGCGGCGGCCGCGAGAACGTCGCGGCCGGCCCCCGCGTTTTCAAGGAAGCCCCCGCAGTCTCCTGCCGTAACACCACGAACCGCGCCTTCAATGCGCGATAGTGTTTGCGTCAGGTCCGAGCCGGTGAATCGTCCGACCAATTTGACGATCTCGGCCGGGTCTGCGGTCAATCTGCTGCCTCCAGCTCCAGGTGCATCCATTCCGTCAACTCTTCATCCAATTCGGCATCAACATAGACGTCGCAACGAGGGGCAACCCCTGCCTTCACGTCGATCACCAGATGAAGGCCGACCAAATACCCATAGGGTCCAGCTTGCTCGGTCATGCCCTTGAGCTTCCAGATGTCCCCCTCGTAGTCCTTGTTCGTCGACTTCTTGACCTCGACGACCAGCAGGTTCTCCCTCCTTCCGACCCGATGCACGATCAGGTCAGGCACGATGGCGTCCTTGCCAATCAGTTCAGCGTCGCTGAGACCGTATCGAAGACGTTTGATGACATCCTCGCGGCGATTCCATTCGAGATCGATCGACCAACCGGCATACTGGCCGTGCAGGAGATCCCGAACTCGAGCGACAAGCGCGCGCTCGGCCGGATCGGCATACGCAAGATCCTTGTCCTGCAGCAGCGCACGCACCGCGGCCGCGAATACTGAAAGTGTTGCTTGCAAATCATCTCCCATACCACCCATTTATCATGAATTACTTCAAAGAAAATCGGGGGCTCCGACGTGAACACCGAAATTGGCGGCACGGACGCGAAAACTGCAGCCGCGCGTCAGCACGACGGCTCCCGCGCGCAGCAACTGTCGCGGTTTTCAGGCAGGACGTCGCGTCTCGTTGACCCGGACTGCCTCCCATGACTGACGAGCATTCACATTCATCGGAGTGAGGCGTCTGGACGCGCAACCACTTGGATGCGGCGCGTTGTTGCCGAAGATCAGCTCGACAATTTCACAGCGGCGGACGCGATTCCGATGAAAGTGCTCGAAAAACACGGCGCCCTCGCCGAGGGCTAGAATGTCACTGCTCGACTTCACCCCCGCCCAGGAAATCTTCGAGTTTCGGCGGCCTCTGATCTTCATCCTGAATGATGGTTCGCGACCAAAGGATCGACGTCTCGTAGACGGTGCTGCACAGCCGCACACCATCGTCCTCATACCAATGGGCCGCCTCAGGCAGAAGTTCGAACGGGACTGGATGCCGCGCGAAGGGGTTGTGAAAGACCTCCACCTCAGCCGTCCAGGGTTCGTATCCGTGAGGCCATAGCCCCCTATATTCGTCGCTCGTAATATCCAAGCAGAACGGAGTGCCGGAGAGCGCCCCCGGGGTCCGGTCGAAGAAATTTCCAATCCGCGTGTACCGTAGGCCCTTCGGCGCCCCACCGCCGGAAATCGGCACGCGATACAGCTTGGCGATCGAGCAGGCATTCGAGAAAATCACCGCAGAAAGCTCCGCGTGACGATCGTCGGCGAACAACCCGGCGGGAAAGGCCGATGGCCCGAGCAAGTGCGTGGCCGGCATCGCGACGGCTTGCGGCCGGCCGTCCACTGTCGCGACCTGTGCGCCTTCCCCATACAAGTAGCCAATCAGTCCCTCCCGGCTCCAGATCATTGAGGACGGCGCCTGAAAGTCGGCGATGGCGATCATGAAGGGCTTGCCAGTGACATGCGGTAGCTTGTCGTAAGCCCGGTCCAGCTTGTTGCCCAACGTCTTCGCGAACCGCAGCGCGGCCGCGCCGAAGAACACTTCCTCTTTCTCCATCGGCATTGCTCCGTGCGGTGCGTTCACATGATTGTATGCGACCGGCGGGTTTGCCGTAACCGCTTCCACCCAGGCCTCGCCTCCAAGGCGGTTCGCGATATGAAAATCCGGAGACTCATAGGGCTGTGTCACCAGCAACCCCTGCTCACGAAACGACGCAAGCAGTTGCGCCTCCCATATGCGGGTGTGGAAATTGCCGGTCTGGCAGTCGCTGCCCCAGTTCCGATCCGGCTTAGGGAGGGCAAGATAGAGATGGTTCAGCGCCCAGGCGGCTGGGTCATGCGATGGGCGCGTGAGCAGCTTGAAGACCTCGCTCGGTTCACGCCCTTGCAGATCAAACAGGGGTGGCCGCGCAGCGACCCCTGGTTTCATCGGCTCCAGCTCTTTGCCCTCGATCATCAACGGTTCGATAGCAAGCGTCGCCTCGTGCAGCGTGCCAAAGTCGGTCGCCTCGGCGGTAATGACCCAGACCG
The DNA here is from genome assembly GCA_002726935.1 of Candidatus Saccharimonadota bacterium. Taxonomy (GTDB): domain Bacteria; phylum Patescibacteriota; class Saccharimonadia; order Saccharimonadales; family Saccharimonadaceae; genus Microsaccharimonas. Next base: position 5,860 of record PBTC01000024.1, read on the forward strand.
AATCAACACGGCGCCGCATGACGACATCGAAATCACGCGGCGCCTTAAAACGGTAGTATTGGCGCTTGAGCTCGATCTGCACGATCACATCGTCATCGGGCACGCCACGTACACGTCGTTCCGCTCCGCCGGATTGCTTTAGCGACCCTGTTTCGAGACCTTGCGCCCCGGCCGCAAGGTCGGGACCGGCCCCGGCCTGCCCAGGCGATCACGAGTAGATCGCCGATATCTGCCAGGAGAGCCCTGATGATCTTTTCGTGCGCGGAAACAGTGGGGTTCTCGAGGTTGCGCTCAATCCGCCTGATGTACGTCCGATCGAGTCCGGCATCCACTGCAAAGGCTTCCTGAGAAAGTCCGGCGGCCACCCGGAGGCGTCGAACATTCCTGCTCGCCCGGGCACGCGCATTCATGCCCGGAGTGAACAAGTATGGGGTGCATGACTCCACAGAACTATGTGTCTTATTATTAGCCAGAGGAGAATACTATGAGCTCACATGTCGGGAAATGGCGACTCTGCTTTGGGGCAATAGCATTCGCAGCCCTGCTGCCCGCAGAGGTACATGCTCAGACAGAAGTCTCGTTCCCTACGGCAAGATGGTCGGGATCAGACAACGTGATGCTGAAAGCCGAACTCCATCGGCCATCCGGACCGGGGCCGTTCCCGTCAGTCATTCTGCTCCATGGATGTGGCGGCATCGTCGCGGGCGATCGGGGCTGGGCTAAGCTCATCAGCGCCTGGGGATACGTCGCTCTCGCCATCGACAGCTATTCGACACGCGGCTATCCCAAGGGCACCTGCGAAAACACACGCATGGTCTCTGGTTCTCTTCGCAGCGGCGATGTCGTTGGTGCAAAGTTCTGGCTAGATGCCCAACCCTATGCCGTTCGAGACCGCGCAAGCGTTGTCGGCTGGTCCCATGGCGGTGGTACCGTCATGATTGGCGTCAATGAGCAAGCGCACTGGTACAAGTACGGCATTCGCTCAGCCGTCGCGTTCTACCCGCAATGCCCAAACGGCATCGATAATCGTCCGATCCTGCCGACTCTCATCTTGATCGGTGAAAAGGATTCGTGGGTACCGGCCTCGCGTTGCCGAACTTGGGCTGCCGAGGCAGCGCGTCCTGACTTGGTAACGACCGTCTTCTATCCAAACGCCTATCATGCGTTCGATCAACCGTTACAGAAAACGATCTTCATGCAAGGCTGGACCGAAGGCGGTGTCGTGAAGACGCACCGCCTGGAAGCTGATCGCGAAGCTCGGCAGGATGCACAACAAAGGGTGCGCGGCTTCTTGCTGCGTACGATCGGCCCCTAGCGATTGCATGGTGCACCGTCCAGCGGGCTTTTGGGTTAACATTCGTCGGCGGGCTAGTGAGTCCCTGGGTGGCTGATCGGCACCATGACGCTACCCCTCGCAAGATCGACCCGTGGCATTTCTTATGTTTTGTACTGAGTTGGCAGTACTGCGCTCAGTTGTCTTCCCGGTGGCATTTCTTACATTCTGCGATGAGTGGCAGTTTGCGGCATCGTTAACAGCAGATTCGAGAGGATGCCTTATAGCAGGTCTGCCAACGCCGCCCGTGTCCGCTTGCGTGCATGATGAGACCGGCCCGACGCTCAAATTGGCGTACACATTCCACCGCAACTGCTGCCGAGCCGCGACACTTTCTGGCACACTAGGCCACTGCAAAACTCTCAAGCTTCTTACCCGCCTTCAATGCTGCGGACAGCCATCGGGGTTTTTTGCCTCGTCCAGCCCAGCTTTGAGTCCGGTCCTCTGGATTGCGATACTTGGGCGGCAGCTTCTTGCCTCTCAAAGGGTGCGGCCTCTTTGTCGTCAGCTTGCCAGTCCCTCTGAATACCACGCCCTTGAGCATTTCCAGGAGAGCGCGTTGTTCCGTTGCAACATGCAAATGAATGGCCGCATCAATGTCCGCGCGGACTCTGATGAGCTGTTCAAGCGACATGGATCGGATCTGCTTCATTACAGCTCTCTCGTTTATTCGCGGAAATAGCCATCTCTCACTTCGCTATGCGCGGCGCAAGATCACTCCATAATCATGGCATACTAAGGATCGGTCTGCTCGCAGCATTTAGCCAGAGCATATGACGCTCCGTCATCGGACCCAACGGACCATCACGGTGCATGAGATCCAACGCCAGTAGAGACGCGGATTCAGATGGGTCACTTGAATTGCTGAACACAGATGCGCTGCGGCGAGCGGTCGTATCGAGGCCGTGCTATGCGCATCGCTAACGGTCTCTAAGGCGACGTTGTGCGAGCGCGACCCAATACTACATCTGCGATCAGCGCCAATTCTCTAATGAGAGAGCCATCTTTTGCGCGCGGCACGGCACGAATCGCAGCGACGCCTCATCAGCCCGAACCCGCACGTTTCGGTACCCCCAAAGAGATTTTGGGTATTCGGGCGAGCATCCTGGCAACCGAATTGGAAAGACTGCGAAGTGGCTATGCACTTGCGCGCCTGACGAGCCTCAATCGAGGGCGCCGAAGGCGCGCAAGGCCGGCCAAGCGAAGTCGCGTACACGCCAAGGCTCGGACTGGTGCACCAACGTCGTCCACATTCGACAATCGACGAGCAGCCACCCGGTCGTCGGCGCACCATGCGCCTCGAGAGGAGGACATCGGTCGGTGGTCGTCATAGTATGATGGGCCGCGGCGATGCTTGGCGGCTGGGGAAGGTTGCCGTTGGCCCATCGTTCCCATCGGACGAGTCCCAGCCCCTTGGCCAGGTAGAATCTTTCGAGATGGTCGGCAGTCTTCACGTCACGACCGCCGTAATGCTCCGAAACGATCGCATCGACCTTGTGGAACTGCAGGCGCGCTGGGGCATCTGTCTCGACGATGCGGAAAGGCATCTCGATCGCCTCCAGACGGAACCGCGTGAAGGCGAAATTGAAGCGGCCCGGACAATCGTCGGCCGTGGGGGCGATGTTGAGCCGGGCAACCGCGGACTGCCAGTCCCACCATACGATGTCCTGCCGAAATACCAGCCAGCCGACGAAACGCGCGTCGGGCTTTGTCCGCGCCCCGCACGCTTCGCCCAGAAACCACTGCACGCCACCCCCGCCATCTTCCGTCATGGCGAACGAGGCCCAGCGGTCGACGAACACAAGCACCTGCCCGCCATCGCCCTTCAAGGCATCGAAGTGGCCGAAGCTGCGGCCTCCGGTGCCAAAGTCGAAGGTTTGGACGACGATCGTCCTGCCATTGCGCCGTTCGAGGACAGAATCGCTCGCCTGGTAGGCCAGCACGGTCGACGGCTCCGCAAGGATGTTGGGCCAGTCGTGCTTGCGATAGGTCGCGACGTCGTCCGACCATTGCAGCCGCCGATCTACGCAGGCCGCATCGACCGGCAAATTGTGCACCGGACGGCCGGCCGCGTCGATGCAGATGCTTTGGACCACGTAGTCCGAGAAGTCGACCGCCTGCTGGGCCTGCGCACCCGTTGCCACCGAAAGAGCGAGCAGCATGCCGGCCAATACCCTCATGTGGATGCTGCCAAGCGAGGATGCGCGCGATGACACAGTCGCCCCTCCTCCCTTACTTCGATTTCATCCTCGCGATGCTGTCGCAGGAAAATCGCGCCGTCGAAACCTGCTTCGGGCGTCATGTGCATTTCGGCTATTGGTCCAATCCCAAGGAGGCTGGCGCCGACGAAGGCGATTATGCCCGCGCTGCCGAACGGCTGACCCGGGAACTGTGCGAGGCAGGCAGTATTGCCTCCGGCGAAAGCGTCCTGGACGCAGGCTGCGGCTTCGGCGGCACGCTCACGCATCTCAATGAGAATTATCGCAACATGCGCCTCGTGGGCATCAACCTGGAGAGCCGGCAACTCGATCGGGCACGGCGACTCGTCCACGCGATGCCGGACAACCGGCTCGAGTTCCATCACGGAGACGCCTGCGCGCTGCCCTTCGCAGATGCAAGCTTCGACCGTGTCCTGGCTGTCGAATGCGTCTTCCACTTTCCCAGCCGCGAGCAGTTCCTCCGCGAAGCCTTCCGCGTGTTGAAGCCGGGCGGAACGCTGGCACTGTCCGACTTCCTCCCCGCACGCCTTTTCCGCCCGTTGGCGGTCGCAGCGACGGAAGCCCCGATGTTGGCGCGTTTCCAGTATTTCGGCCGCTGCAATCTCGGCTACACGGCAGCAACCTACCGCAGCGTTGCGAGCCAAATCGGCTATGAGCCGGTCCTCGCCCGCAACGTGACACGCAACGTGCTTCCTACCTACCAGCATCTGAAGCATCTCCTGGCCGGCGCCGCGGCGATAGAAGGTATCACCGGTCCAATCGTGCGTTTCATGGACGCCCTGCGGTTCCTCAGCGGTGCCGGGCTGCTGAATTACTACGTCGTGGGGCTTCGCAAGCCGGCGCCAAAATCGGGGTAACGCTCCTTCCATACAGCGATCAAGCCGCTGTTGTCGTGATCCCACGGGTGAAAGGACGGTCGGTAGTACGAGAAATAGAGGCGCCAGGGCACGCCATGCCGCAGGAGCCCAAGCATGTTTCGCCCAAGGAAGCGCCCGGCTCCGTCGGTAGTGGAAGGCTTCTGCGGCACGGGCACGGCGCTTCGCGGCCGGCCCCGCTTCAGCACCATGGCGACCCATAGCAGCATGACGAACAGGAACAGCGGCGTCGCCACCAGCATGCCGGCCAGTCTGTTGCCATAGCTGAGAAGACCTGCCCCGAGCACGGCCTGATGTACGTCGAAGCAGACCGATTTGTGCTCGGTCTCCTCGGCTGCATGCCAGAGCCACATGTCGGCGATCTCGGGGGGAACGATGGTGCGGAAATCATCCGGATGATGCAGCAGCGTGTCGGCGACCATCGAGGTGAAGTGTTCTAAGGCGCTGGACAGGGACAGGCGGAACCATCGCGGCAGGCGGCCGAGCCGGCGGAAGGTGGTGATGCTTATTTGCTCGGCGCGCCGGCAGTTCGGATAGTGCCGCGCCAGCATGGCATTGCAATCCAGATGGACCTTGTTGTGCATGGCCTCCTGATAGATGAAACCCTGCACCTGCTCGCGCAGCCCCTGGTCGCTTATGCGGTCTTGGTAGTCCCGCACGGCGGCGATAAAGAAGCGCTCCGTCGGCGGGAAGCTGAGCGAAGCCGCGTTGAACATGATTTCGAGCGCTCCGCCGGCCGGGAACCAGGGTCCGGGGGGTACCGGTTCGAAATCTATGGCGACCTGACGGCGGACAATCGGGAAGGGAGCGCCCGTCACCTTGTCAGCCCTCAGAGCTGCAGCGCGGCGGCGCTCGGCGCGGATGCCTGCGCAGCCTCCCCGAAGGCGCTCGTCAGGACCAGCCGGCCGGTCTCATTCCAGCTCGGCAGCCCTCCTTTCGTGAGCCGACGCGCAATGCGCTGGCGCGACGCTGCCAGCACCTGCTCGTCCAGGATCCAGCGCGCAATACGACCTTTGAGGTCACTTCCGTCCGGGCCGACATAGGTCGCCAGATCGCGGCCGGCCTCGCGCGTCTCGTCGCGCGCCATTGCGATGCACGGCACGCCGTGGCCGAGACTTTCCTGGATGGCCAGGCCGAACCCCTCCCCTAGGCTGGGCATGACCGAAAAACGGGCTCCCCGGTAGACAGCTGCGAGCTCCCCATCATTGAGGTTCTGCAACCAGAACAGCCGGCCATCGCGGGCGCCCCGCCTCAGCCGCTGCCGCAGCCGCCCGGCCCGCCAGCCATAGCCGCCGACGACGACCAGGTCGGGCACACGCTGGCCCAACTCCGCGCGCAGCGCCTCCATGGCGTTCAACAGGGCATCGACATTCTTGCGCGGCTCGATCGTCCCCACGAACAGGATATAGGGACGTCGGTCGATGCCGTGGCGGCCCAGAATGCCTCGATCCGCCGACGGAGGCAGGTGGGCCGGCGGCGCGAACGTGTCCCAGCCATAGGTCAATACCGATACCGGCGGCTTCGGCAGCGACCATTGCGTCAGGCGATTCAGGAGCTGGCGCTTCACGGCTTGCGAGGGCGTCAGCCAATGATCGACATGCGGGGCGATAGCGCTCAGCTCGCGCGCGAACACCTGCGAGAATCCCGCCGGCGACCAATCGCGCCGCTGCTCGACATAGAAATCATGCACCGCCTGCAGCAGGCGCACGCCGGTGCGTTGCTTCAGCCGCGCCAGCGCGGCGGCATAGCCCGCCTGCCACCACAGGTCCCCCGGACTGAAGAATGCGTCGTTCGGGCCCGGCGGAGCGATGGCGGTCAGGGAACTTGTCGATCGCTGGGCAAGGCCGCGCACCAGATAAGGGATATGGAAGTACCGGCCTTCCCGCACCAGGCCACGGAAGGGGGCGCGCTGCAGGCTGTCGGCAAATGTGCGGCGCATTTCAGCCATCGCCCGTGCACGGTCGTGGTTCAGCGCGACCAGCAACGATGGATCGACACGCAGGAAGCTGTCGCTGCCAAGGACCCGGACGACGAATTCGACATGGCAGGCCGCCCCCGGCACCCGCGCCGCCGCCTCCTGGAAGAGTGCACACGCGCCGATCTTCTCGATCATGCGCTGCACGCCCGCCGGACGCCGAAAATAGCCGTACCAATGCAGCAGGCCCGTCAGGTCGTAGAGCAGGCGGGGACGCGATGCGATGCCGGTCATTGCCGCACGAACACCTCCGGCCGGAAGGTGCCCCGAGCAGCCCATGCAGGGCGATTGTCAAAGACCCAACCTTTTTTGGGTGTCGCCTGAACGTTAGCGGTTGGCCTTCTGTATGGTTGGAGACTCCTTGGCGTGCGCCGCACACAATGCAGGGGAGTAACCGGTGGAGATCGACGAGACGATCAGGGTCGCGTTGGCGAGCCTGGCCTTCAATCGATGGGCCAAGGAGTCGCTGCCGGTCTCTAACTCGATCATGGCGCTAGACGTTCTTCTTGGCATCTACCTCGCCGAGCGGCAGCGTCCCGAGCCCACCACCTTCAAGGAGCTGTGCTGGGACCTCCGGCACAGCGAGCAGGCTATCCGCTCGATCGTGGACCGTCTTGAAGGGTCGGGTTGGGTCCTGCTGGAGCAGGACACGCGTTTCCGCCGGCCGATCAACCGGTTGCGGATCGCGCCGCAGCGCCACGAGGCTCTGGTCAAGGGGCTCGAGCTCCTGCGCAAGGGCGTGGTCGGCACGTAGTTGTATTTGCATCAACGAAGAAAACACTGGCAGAATCAGGTTTGAATTTCGGGCCAAAATCGCATCTAAAATGCCGAAAATGATTTTCGCAAGACACTTCCGCTAGGCAGGCTGGAGCTGCAATTATCGGCTTTGCGCTTTGGTGTGCAATCAGCAGTTGCGTCACGTGAGGAGGCTGCGGATGTGGAAGGCTCTCGACCATTTGCATCAGTGGGAAAGAGACAACCTCCCCGAGTCCGAAACGGCGGCAGGCGGCGAGATTCTGATCTGGCTGTTGAAGTGCAAGGACCGCCCGCGACCCTTGAAGGACCTGTATCGGTCGAGCCGCTTCTCGGAGCCAACCATCCGGGCCAGCCTGCGCACCTTCGTCGAGCGCGGTTTCGTCGAGATCGATGTGAACGCCAAGGACATGCGCAACCGCTTTGCCTACGTCACACCGAAATTCCAGAAGACGATTGAAGCCTACTGGCAGCGCTTCAACGAGGTTGTGCTACTGCTCGAAGTCACCGAACAGGGAACCGGGGAAGACAATCCCCAGTCGGGAGAGACCTCTTCTTGCATCGCCGGTGATTAAATAGCTTCACCAGGAGGTTGTGTAGCCGCCTCCCCTTGCACGACCGCGGTCGCGATCTTCCTCGCCGACCGCCCAAGGCAGCCGAGTTAGAGAAAAGAGCTTTGGCCAGTCGCCGCTCAAAGGCGTGCGGCGTCAGGCAGAGTGGGCATCCACCCAACCGCGTGCCCATGGATCTTTACCCCACCCACCTTGCCACCTGGTCCCGCCCTGTCCTCGAGAGGGCGATCCGCCGGCGCGTGCAAACAGCCTATCTGGGCGGGGGGCTGGTGCTGGCCCGCATCCTAGGCCGCCACAAGATACTGTTGCGCGGCAGCGACCGCGGCTTCGCCTGCCACCTCATGCTCGACGGGTTCTGGGAGGTGTGGCTGACGCAGTTCCTTGCGCAGCGCGTGAAGCCGGGCATGACCGTGGTCGATGTCGGCGCCAATTTCGGTTACTACACGCTGCTGCTGGCCGACGCGGTCGGCGCGGGCGGCCGCGTTGTCGCCGTCGAGCCCAATCCCGATGCCGCGGCGCTGCTCGGCGAGACGATCCTGCTGAACGGCTTCGCCGACCGGACTCGCATCGTCCCCCACGCGCTGGGCGCGGCGGAGGGCACCGCCCTGCTCTTCGCCCCCGACAGCGAACCCAAGAATGCCCTGCTGGTGTCGCATGCCGACCTCCCCGGCGGCAGCACCCGGGAAGTGCCGGTCACCCGCCTCGACACTCTCGCGCTGGGGGAACGGCGCATCGACCTGATCAAGATCGACGCCGAGGGCGCCGAACAGGCAATCGTCGACGGCATGCAGGAGGTGATCGCGCGCGACCGGCCCGTCATCGTGCTGGAGTACAATGCGGCCCGCTATGCCGATCCGGCGGGCTTTCTCGACGGGCTGCTGGCCCACTACGGCACGGCGGAGGAACTCACCGGCGAGGGCCGCCTGGTGCCGCTGGATCGCGCCTCGGTCACGGACGCGGCGCCGCGACAGGACCGGCTGCTGGTCTTCGGATGAGCGATTCCCCAGGCGCCCGGCCTCCCGCCGGCCAACCCAGCATTCTCTTCGAAGCCAGCAATCTCGGCCTGGCCGCCGGCACGGGCATTGCGACCTATGCCCGCGCCCTGGCAGGCGCCGCGGGACGCCTCTGCTTTTCCCCGCTGGGCCTGTTCGACGTCGCCCGCGGGCTCGACCGCCGACAGGGCGCCCTGAACGAGGTGCTGGCTTTCGACGCGATCGACCCGGACGAGGGCGTTCCGCTCCTGCGGGATATCGGGCGGATCCTTGCCGCGCCGGTGCGGGCGCTCCGCGGCCTGGCGCCCATCGAGATCCCGCAGAGTGGCGTCGTCGTTGACCAGGCCACGCGGTCGCTGCGGGCCTTCGACAAGGTGTATGCCGTCACCCGCCTGATCGAGGCCGCCCGCGGCCATTTCAAATGCTACGGACGCAGCGCGCAACTGCGCCTGCCGCAGCCGCCGTCGCTGTTCCACGCCACGCATCCGGTGCCTCTCACCGTCAAGGGCATACCCAACCTCGTCACCATCCACGACCTGGTACCCCTGCGGCTGCCCTTCACGACGCTGGACGACAAGCGCCATTTCTACAAACTGGTTCACCATCTCGCGCGCACGGCCGACCACATCGTCACGGTCTCGGAGCATTCGCGGCGCGACATCATCGAGGTGCTGGGCGTCGACGAACGGCGGGTCACCAACACCTGGCAGGCGGTCGACGTTCCGGCCGACCTAATCACCCTCTCCGAAGATGCACTCGCCGACCGGCTCCAGCGGCTGTTCGGTCTCGACCCTAGCGAATACTACCTGTTCTGCGGCGCCATAGAGCCCAAGAAGAACGTGTCCCGATTGCTGGATGCCTATGCCGCCTCCGGCACGAAACGCCCGCTCATCCTGTCAGGCAGCCGCGGCTGGCAGAACCGCACCGAGCTGCGCAAGATCGGCAGCGACCGCTTCCGGTCCTTCCGCATCGACGGCCAGTCAATCCGGCGCGAACGCCAGGTGCGCCGCCTTGACTATCTTGCACGCGACCAGCTCCTTCTGCTGATGCGCGGTGCGCGGGCGCTGCTGTTCCCCTCGATCTATGAGGGGTTCGGCCTGCCGGTCGTCGAGGCCATGGCGCTGGGCACGCCGGTGCTCACCGCCAATGTCTCGTCGCTTCCCGAAGTTGCCGGCGATGCGGCTCTGCTGGTCGATCCCTACTCGATCGACGCCCTGAGCCGAGGCATCACCGCACTCGACGCGGACTCGGCCCTGAGGTCGGAACTCTCACGACGAGGGACTGAACAGGCCAAGAAGTTTTCGGCGAACGAGTACGACGAGCGCCTGAAGCAATTGTACCAACAGTTCTAGTAAGGAGATCATGTCTCTCATCACGCCCGTCATCCTGGTCGGAGGCTCAGGCAAGCGCCTGTGGCCGTTGTCGCGCGAGAGCATGCCCAAGCAGTTCGTGCCGCTTCTCGGCAAGCAGTCGACCTTCCAGCAGACGCTCGTCCGGGTCGCGGACCGCGGCCTCTTCGGCCGACCCGCTGTCGCCACCAACGACGCCTACCGCTTCATGGCGGAGCAGCAGGCCAAGGAAGTCGGGATCGAGATCGACATCCTGGTGGAACCGTCGCGGCGGGATTCGGGACCGGCCATGGCGGCAGCCGCAGCCTACACCCGCAATCTCGGCTCGAAGGCCGTCCTCGCCCTCGCCTCGGACCATCTGGTGATCGGATCCGAGGAATTCCGCTCCGGCTGCCGCGACGGACTCAACGCCGTGCAGAAGGGCGGCATCGTGACTTTCGGCATCCCGCCGACGGAGCCTAAGACCGACTACGGCTACATCCGGCCGGGTAGCGAGCATATCGGTCCCGTGATGAAGGTCTCGGCGTTCGTCGAGAAGCCGAATGCCCAGACGGCGTTGCGCTACATCGCCGAGGGCTTGCTGTGGAACAGCGGCAATTTCCTCTTCCCGCCAGACCTGCTGCTTTCGGAGATGACGCGCTTCGAGCCCGAGATGGCCGCCGCTGCGGAAGAAGCCGTCGCCAAAGCCAAGGTCACCGGGTCCACGGTCTTCCTTGATGCCGCAGCCTTCGCCAAGGCGCCGGCCAAGTCGATCGACTACGCGGTGATGGAGCGGACCGACAAATGCTGGGTCGTGCCGGCCCGTTTCCGCTGGTCCGACCTCGGAACATGGGACGCGCTGCTGGACGTCGGCAATGCCGACAGCTCGGGCAACGTGACCGAAGGACCAGTCGAGATCGACCATGTCCGCAATTCCTATGTCCGTTCGGACGGCCCGCTGACGGCGGTCATCGGCGTGGAAGACGTCGTCGTGGTCGCCATGAACGACGCGGTCCTGGTGGGACATCGGGAAAACCTGCCGCGCCTCAAAGACGTCGTGCAGCGCATGTCGGACGGCAAGCATCGCGCCGCGACCGAGCATGCCGTGATCCACCGCCCCTGGGGCAGCTACCAGGACATCGACCGTGGCGAGCGGTTCCGTGCCAAGCGCCTCACGGTCAAACCGGGCGCCAAGCTCAGCCTGCAGAGCCACAACCGCCGTGCCGAACACTGGGTCGTGGTGAAGGGCGTTGCCGAGGTAACGCTCGACGGCAAGATCATGACGCTGCACGAGAACGACTCGACCTACATCCCGATTGGCGGCATCCATCGCCTCGCCAACCCAGGCAAGGAACTGCTCGAAGTCGTCGAGGTGCAGACAGGCGACTACGTCGAGGAAGACGACATCGTCCGCTACGAAGATATCTATCACCGTGCACCGCGTGATCCATCCACTCGAGTTCCGACTTAGGAGCGATCCTCCACATCCTATGACCCACATAACGCTCACTCACGATGAAGGCCCCGCATGACTCCTGACTCGCTTCCGCCGCGCTATGAAAAAATAAACGAATGCCGCATCGGCGGCGGAAACGACTTAGTTTCCGTTCTAAATCTCGGACATCAAGCGCTCACCGGCGTATTCCCAAAGGACGCCAATCAAAGCATCACTTCTGGGCCTCTTGAATTAGTATGGTCCCCCAAGTCCGGTTTGTTGCAACTGGGTCACTCTTACAGCGCCACGGAGATGTACGGCGAAAACTATGGGTATCGATCCGGCCTAAATCAGTCCATGGTTGACCACCTGACACGTAAGGCTCGCATGCTTGAGCAGCTAGCCCCTGTATCCCCAGGCGACACTGTACTGGACATTGGCTCCAACGACGGGACCCTTCTAAAGGCTTACTCCACAAGCTCACTGAATCGCATCGGCATTGATCCAACGGGCATCAAATTTAAAAGCTTTTACCCGCCCGACATTCAGCTAGTGCCGGACTTCTTTTCCAAAAAGGCTTTTTATTTGGCTAGTTCTAGGAGCGCTACCCTCATCACCTCGATAGCAATGTTCTACGACTTGGAAGACCCCATCGGCTTTGCTCGCGAGATCGAGGCGTGTCTCACACCAGAGGGCATATGGCATTTTGAGCAGAGCTATATGCCTTCCATGCTCCGTCTTTGCTCATATGACACGATATGCCACGAGCATATCGAATTCTACTCCTTGAGCGTCGTTAAAAAAATTCTCGAATGCGCCGATCTCAAAATTATTGATGTGCAGATGAATGCAGTAAACGGAGGTAGCTTTGCCGTAACCGCCGCGAAAAAAAACAGCTCAAAACCAGCGAATGATGCGGTTGTGAATTGGCTTTTAGAGAACGAACATCGCATGGGGTTAAATACCCCCCGCCCTTATCGGGACTTTGAGGAACGCGTGTATCGCCACCGCGAAGACCTGCGCCGCCTCCTTCAGTCTCTCGTGGCTGATGGAAAGAAAATTATAGGCTACGGCGCCTCCACAAAAGGGAATGTAGTTCTTCAGTTTTGCAACATCACCAATAAAGAATTAAGCGCCATAGCGGAAGTAAATCCTGACAAGTTTGGATGCTATACTCCCGGCACTTCGATTCCAATCGTTTCCGAATCAGAAGCACGCTCTATGCGCCCTGACTACCTCCTGATTCTGCCATGGCATTTCAAAGATGGCATCGTCCGTAGAGAGCAAGCCTTCCTAGATGCTGGGGGCAAACTGATCATTCCCTTTCCCGAAATAGAAATCATCTGACCTTTAAATACCTGAGGAAGCATGACTAAGCATCGCGCCCTGATCACAGGCGTTACAGGCCAAGATGGGGCGTATTTGTCCCAGCTCTTGCTGGAGAAAGGTTACGCTGTACACGGCGTCGTCCGTCGAAGCGCCTCCGCGGATGTAATGGATAGCCGAGCCAGATGGCTCGGGATAGCAGATCAAATTGAACTACATGACGCGAACCTGACAGACATCACGAGTCTCCTTCGCGTCTTTGACCAAGTGCAACCAACCGAGATTTACAATCTGGCCGCCCAATCATTTGTCAAATCTTCCTGGCAGCAACCCTACCTTACTGGCCTAGTTACCGGCCTTGGTGCAGCAAATGTCCTGGAGGCACTTAGGATTTCGTGTCCCGGCGCTCGGTACTATCAGGCATCTTCGTCAGAAATGTATGGTTTAGTGCAAGATCCGATTCAGAACGAGAACACCAAGTTCTACCCTCGATCGCCGTATGCTGCCGCAAAACTGTATGCGCACTGGCTGACTATCAATTACCGTGAAAGCTTCAATATTCACGGCTCATGCGGCATACTCTTTAACCATGAATCACCCCTGCGCGGCATCGAGTTTGTAACTCGAAAGATCACTGATGGGGTTGCGCGGATACGGCTGGGTTTGGCGAAAACTCTTCCGCTCGGCAACCTTGAAGCGAAACGCGACTGGGGCCACGCGAAAGACTACGTCAAGGCTATGTGGTTGATGCTACAACAAGAGCGACCGGACGACTACGTAGTTGCAACTGGTCGCACAACCTCTGTGCGAGAGTTTTGCCATCTTGCGTTCAGCTGCGTAGGCCTGAAAGCCGATGACTTTATCGAAATTGATGACAGATTCCTGCGGCCTGCCGAAGTCGACTTTCTTCTTGGCGATGCATCGAAGGCTGCCACTCAGTTAGGCTGGACTCCGGAGACCACTCTTGAACAGTTAGTGAGCGAAATGGTCGAGGCCGACATAGAAAGGATCGAACGAGGCGCGCGCCTATGAGAGTGTTGATAACGGGCGCCCGCGGCTTTGTGGGGCCTTACGTCGCAAAGGCAATAGCTCAAGTATTTGGACAAGACGCGGAAGTCTTGCGCTCCTCTATTTCTCGCGCGACACACAACTATGAAGACCTCTACGATCTTGATGTAACGGACATTCAGTCAGTCCTCCGTCAACTTGAGCATCTTCGTCCTACTCACGTCGTACATCTGGCTGGCTTGGCTGCCGTACCGGTGGCCGCCGCAAATGCGGAAGTCGCTTGGCACATCAATCTTCTGGGAACATTGAACATTGCCCAAGCAATACTTCAAACGGTGCCCACTTGCGTGTTGCTGTACATCGGCAGTGGTCAGGTTTACGGCGCCAGCGCAAAAGATAATTGTCCACTAACGGAAAAAAGCTTGCTTGCCCCCACAAATCCGTACGAGGCCTCAAAAGCAGCCGCTGATCTGGCAATTGGCGCAATGGCTTCTAGCGGCTTGCATGCGATTAGAATTCGGCCCTTCAACCACACGGGACCTGGTCAATCCGATCAGTTTGTCGTTCCTAGCTTAGCGATGCAAATTGCTCGGATTAAAATTGGGCAGCAGCAGCCTATTGTTCGTGTTGGCAATTTGGCAGCAGAACGAGATTTCCTGGACGTTCGAGATGTCGCTAACGCTTATGCGCTAGCCTTAAAGCACTCTCACCACATAGAACCTGGCACTATTCTGAACATCTCTTCCGGTAGCGGCACCTCGATTAACTCTATTTTAACACGGCTGATTCAGTTTGCCGGGAGAGAAATAGAGGTTTGCAGCGACGCAACGCGCTTCAGGAACGTCGATATACCCCGCTTCGTCGGAGATTCTACATTGGCAAGAACGCTCCTTGGTTGGCGGCCCATATTCAGCTTAGATGACACATTGAAAGACGTGCTTCTTCATTGCGAGCGCGCTATTAGAGAGCCCTAACTCCCCCTTCTTTCACGCCCGACGTCTTGCAACTGAACGAGAACGATCGTCTGTAAAATAGTCCTAATCTGGGAGAAAAGAGTTTCAGGCGAAGCACCGTCCGCTTCTGCTTCAGGAATCTGCAATTTGTATCCATTTCGCAATAAAAAGAGCTCCAACAATGACTCAGTCATTGAAAGAACATCCAAAAGTTTCTCGCATGCACCACGCAGCGGGATAAGCTCGGAAAGAAGGGAATTTCGCGGTGATTCTTTAAATTCTGTACTCGAAAGTAACTCAGTGAGAAATGCCTCTATCTTCATCCCTTGGGATAGAGCGTTGCCGTATAACTCAACGCCCTCGGCCTCTGCGTCTCGACCGAATATTGCCCGATATGAATCACCGACTATCTCGGAGTAAGCCGCACCGCCAGAAGGTACTGGCAGTCCCCTTCTAAGGGTCAAAAATTCTGTGATAAGCGCCTCTACGCGCATGCCATTTTTGAGCGCTTCTCCATAGAGGCGGTGACCATCCGCCTCTGGTTCCCGCCCAAGCAGCGCTAAGTATACGCCTTGTACAATGTCAGCAATTGGGATGCTCCCAAGTTGAGAACAGCCGGATTCCGTAGCGCTTTGAAATTCTGAGGATGTCATGACTGGCAGCTTTTCAAGTTCTGCAGTGGCGTCACTTAGATGCGGCGCGAGTTCGTGCGCTTTAGCATAAAATTGACGAGCACGGCGGTAACGTCCCATTTTTTTTTCCAGATGCCCAATTTGAAGATGAAGATCGGCATCTTCCGGCATAACACTGAGGGCTTTCTGATAAGCGTCGCCGGCGCGCCCATTTTGCCCCGCCTCTTTTAACGCATGGCCAAGCTGAACAAGGATTGGTCCATCGAGAGGAGATAGTTTCAAGTACTGAGTGTAGGCTTCAATTGCCTCCTTCCAGTTCTTTCTGTCGCGCGCGGCATCTCCGCGGTCTCGCCACTTCTGCGGGCCACCGAATATCCTAGTAATTAGATTCACCGCTAGGTCGCCTGTCGAAAAACTGGCCAGGATTATAGAATTGCCATCCATTCGAACATCATCCAGATGAATAGGCGTTTCCTTTACCAAAGGCGGAAATATTTTTGGTCTTCGGCTTTCGCGCTAGGCGAACCTGCCGACTAGAGTGCCTTTCATGGAAGTTGTGGAAGAATGCATCTTCTTGATCTTACTTCATAAAGACCGATAACGGAATGCGTCGTCCTTACAGGTTAGCAATAGCGCCCCGAGCATCGTTACGCGTGGTTAAATGATGAGCAGCATCAAGGTCGACAACGTGGTTGTAGACGCGCGACCACTCCAAGACCCGGATTATAGATATCGCGGCGTTGGGCAGCATTCAACTACGCTTATCCGCGCGCTCCGGGAATACCATTGGTCATCGCGACGGCCTCGCTTAACAGCCCTCGTCGACTATCAAATGCTGCCCCTTACCGCTGACCATACAGCCTTGTTCGATGACGTAGTAAATGGCGGTGGGGCGCGCTCTGACACCAACTCTTGGTTTCTGAGTTTGTCCCCGATGACACACGACCCATTGTGGGTAGCCGGGCTTCTCACGGATCCTCAAATCTACAAAATTGCACTTTTCTACGATCTTATTCCTCTTGAGTTTCCAGAGCGCTACCTAAGACACCATACGCTCAAGAGCGCTTATCTGACTTCCCTCGCCTGGCTCCGTCAGTACGATAAGTTCGCTTGCATATCCGAGTACACAGCCGAAAGCTTACTACGAAGCTGCGGTGTGAGCCGGTCCCGCATGTTTGTCTCTGGAGTTGCCTTAAGACCAGAGCTGTCTCCTCTCGAAGCTTCCGAAATTGCATTTAATGACCGGCGGTATATTCTCATCGCTGGAGGTGGCGATCCACGGAAGAATCCCGAATGCGCCTTGCGGGCTATTGGTGCATCAAGATTGTTGCAACGCCTAAACCTGTCTGCCGTCGTCTTCGGCACTTATTCATCCGAAGCCAGAAGCGCGCTTAGAGCTCAGTTTTCCCAAGCGGGCGGCCCCGCGAGCTGTCTGCAGTTCCCGGGGCATTTGACCGACGCTGAGCTTCAGGACTTGTATAGAAGGGCTCTGGTAACGATCGTTCCGTCTTTTGCAGAAGGATTCTCGATCCCAATCATAGAAAGCGCTGTAAGCCGCACTCCTGTGCTGGTTTCCGATGTCGGCGCTCACCCGGAACTAGTTCGCAATGCCGCAAGGCGCTTCGATCCCGATAGGCCCGACCAGCTTCAAAAGATGCTCGAACGTTTGGCGGCCGATCAAGTCGAGTGGGAAGAGGCCCAACGAGAGCAAGAAAATATATGGAAGCCGTATAGCGTTGAAGAGGTGGGAAAGCGCTTCATCCGCGGAGTGCTAGACAGACCGGTGGCGACTGCCGCCCCGCGAGTTCGACGCGCTGTGCGGCCAAGAATTGCCGTACTAACTCCGATGCCGCCTGCGGAGTCGGGGGTAGCTGACTTCTCCGCCGCCACCTTGAAACCACTAGCCCAGTTCGCGGAGCTCCACCTCTTTACGGACACCAAGAATGTCAGGCCGGTTACAGGCTTTTTCTCTCAGATGCCAGTTCGAGCCGCGGGTCTACAACTGGGTCGTTTTGACCGGATGATATCTGTTATCGGGAACTCCGATCATCACACATCAATCTTCCACCATCTGCTGCAGTACGGGGGCGCTGCCATCGCGCACGATGCCCGAATGATCAATTTTTACATGGGCGTCTTGGGTCTTCAGAAAGCCCTTACGGTCGCACGCTCGGAGTACGACGAAGATTGTAGTGCAGCCGATTTGCAAAAGTGGCTTCTGAACCAAAGAGAGTTGCCGATACTGTTTCTCTCCGAAGTGGCAAGGTCCGCAGCTCCGCTAATTGTGCACTCGGCGGTAACTGCGAAGGCTATAACCAAACAGTACCGCGTTCAGCCGAAGCAACTTCCTTTCGCCCAGTATCGTCGCCTCCCATCCGACTTGTTGTCACCCAACACTCGCTCCTCCATTCGGCGCCGCATAGGATGGTCCCCGCGGGATATCGTCATTTGTTCCTTTGGCTTTGTCAGCGATGACAAGGCGCCCGATGAAATCATTTGGGCTCTGCGATTGTTGTTAGACTGGGGCGTTTCCGCCCGACTGGTCTTCTGCGGATTCGCTCATCCTGGAACAGCTGAACGGCTCCGGAAGCTCGCTGGTGATATTGGCGTTCTCGATAGGCTTCAGTTGTTCGACACCGTGGTATCGGAGTCTGACTATGTATCCCATCTGGTTGCGACCGACCTCGCAGTACAGCTTCGCACATATTTTATGGGCGGCTTATCGGGGGGACTGGGAGACTGCATCGCCGCAGCAGTACCAACTGTCGCTAATGAGCATCTCGCAGAGGCCATGGAGGCTCCCAGTTATGTCGTACGGACATCTGACCATCTCTCTCCGGTGCTGATCGCGGAGGCTTTATTGGATTTGATCCCATCCGCACATTATAAGGCTCGCCCGCTCGATGAGGCCGATTTGTTTCGGGCCAGTCATAGTCCGGAGAAGTACGTAGACCATCTACTAAATGCGCTGGATCTTGAGAAGGTCACAAATTGACCGTCTACATAGATATTACCGAGTTTATCAATTGCCCCATACGATCCGGCGTCCAACGTGTCGTGAGGGCCCTCTTGTCGAACTGGCCGAACGAAGTTGAAAGTCAGCCTGTAGTGTTTCATCGCGATACACGTCGTCTATATAAAGTGCCTCTCCGCGCGTTAGATTTTGCCGTCGAACTTGCGCGCCAAGATTTTGGCACTGATAGCGAAGTTCAAAACGAACTCAATTTTCTCGGAGCTTTCCGCCAGGACCGCCCAGTCTACTTCAGTGATTCCGACTCGGTTTTAATACCGGAAGTATTCTATGACCCCCCTCGTGTGGAATTCTATAAGTCTATTATTATAACCAGCTCGGTCCTACCACATTTTATCGTTTATGACTTTGTCCCCTGGCTTAGGCCAGACGTGGTTCGTCTTGAAGTGGGCGCCGGAAGCGCTATCATGCCTTACCTTCAACTGATTCAAATAGCGGAAAAACGTGCATTTATTAGTTCTGCTGTTAGAGATGATTTTGCTTATAGAGTTTTGCGGTCATCGAAGCCAAACAGGATGGGGCATGTAGTTCCGTTGGGTGCCGACGGAATTGGCGGAAGGCGACAGGAATTCGATCCCACAAAAACTGTCGTCGCCTGCATCGGAACTCTCGATGGAAAGAAGAACCAGCATTTGCTCTTCGAGGCCTTCACCTCGTTGGTGGACATACCGAACCTGCAGTTGGTGTTTTTGGGGAAGGCCCCCGCTGCTCCAGCCCCTTGGCTTCGATCTTTGCTTTTGTCGACGTCGGAGCGTGTCAAAATTATCGATAACCCGACAGATGAGCAAATTTTCCAGACGCTAACTACGGCCCGAGCAACGGCATTTATTAGCACAAACGAAGGCTTTGGCTTGCCAGCTATTGAAAGCTTATATTTAGGAATTCCCGTTATAGTACATAAGTCCCTTCCGGCTATTTCAAACTTGCCGAATGTTGGTCAAATTCGCTTGGAGAGTAACGACCATACACATCTTCAAGAGGCTTTGCGGCATATCGACAGCAATCAAAAGCTTGAGCAGCTTTGGAAAGAGGCCAAGACCCTACGTTTAGGTACCTGGAAGAGTTTTTCGAACAGAATTGCTGATTGGGCCCACAATCGACCGTTTGGGTCGCTCAAGAGGTCGGCTTGGCTAAGGCGCTGACCCATCCTTGATATCAAGATGCCGCTCTTCAAATTTTTACACTTGTATGCCATTTTGGACTATATTTATGATATTTTTCTTCCGAGAAATCCCGCTGCCGCTTTCACGATTGTTTGGTTGATCTCTTCGCCAGCATGAGTTGGTGAATATTCGCGTCTTAGCCTTTCTAATGGTCGTGTTCCTAAGCGCGCAATTGCCTGCAGGGAGTTTTTCTCGAGAGAGACTTCCGGGCATTCTGCAAGTATGTGACGAAACATCGCCGACGAGCTTACGGCGATGGGACGGCGAGCCGCTAACGCATAATCTATGCAACTTGATAGTCCGCGCTCGGCACCGTCCCCTTCATACGCAAACGCGTTAATTGTATTTCCTGCTAAGAAGCGCAGCAGATCGCTTTCGCTCAAGAACTCGTCCAAAATCTCGAGCAGCACATGCTGCTGATCCACGGCATTTTGACATGCATTAATGATGCTACTCCGCTCAAGTTCGGAGACCATCTCTTCACTATCGTGCTTGGGAATAAGCAACTTTATCTTAGCATGCTTAAATTGTCGGTCGACCAGACTGCATAGTTTTTCAAATCCCTTTCCCGGCGTGGCAAATCCGAAAGAGCCTACAGTAAACACTTCAGGCTCTCTTATGGTTTCTTTGAATTTTGGTATGAAGCGGGGAATTGACAGTATACGGCTATGTGTATTGGAAAGCGTGGGGTCCGGACAAAGACAGAAATCAAAAATACTGTACTCGACCGCATCTGCCACACCTGAATTGACTTCGTGTACTATGGCGAAATTGCAGGTGTTGGTTCCATCAAAGGTCTTCCTAGTTACCCACCCTAGGGTGCTGGGATGGTAATTGAAGACTAAAATAGAGGGTTGAAGTTCAGATATAGCCTTTTGAAGGGAATCAGGATTCTCACACTCCACGAAGGACCAGTTAATAAAATTGGTTTTTTTAAGTGCCTTGTAAAGGCGACGTCCATACTGATAGACACCGCAACGCTCACCGACATGCGATATGAGTGCACCGCGAGGTCGATGAATGCCGCTCCGAGAGTTTCCCGTGCGATGCATATTCCATCTATATAGGTTGGAAGTTGTTCCGGACTTTTTCTATAAACATCATTCCGAGGAAATTTAATATAAAGATCCACGCCAATACATAAGGCACTGAGAAGTGGGTCTCAATGTTGTTATTGAAAAAGCCTGCACGAAACATTTCATAGCAATGGACTAGAGGATTTAGCAGCACAAGTCTTTGGGCATCGCTTGGCAGCCATTCGACCAAAAAAAATACCCCCGAGATCGGTACCAAAAGGTATTGAATTGGCTGGATAAATCTTTCCATCGTTTCGTTGAGTTCAGTAGCAGCCAGAATAATAGCACCTGCGCCGCTTGCCAGCCCTGCCATCGCTAACCACCCCCCGATGAATAGGGCCCAATCGATAGTGGGGTCTATTATCCCCATTAGAAAAAGCGTCAGCGTTACGATCACAAGGGCTGCGGTGGTTCCGCCAAATTCCAATACTATACGAGAAAAGAAAACGTCAAAGTGACTTACTTTCTGATGATAGAATATAGCGGTACTCCGCCGTAGCAGTAGCACGGGAGATGTAGTTACATGCCTCCAAAGGGTAAGGAGCATATATCCAGTTAGAACGAGCTCAACAATTCTTAGGCCGTGCTCGTAACCACCTTTTAGTACCGACCATAGAATGAGTACTCCGATTGTTAAGAGCATGGGCTCCAGAATTAGCCAAACGAATCCTAGGTGCTCGCGTCCGTATTTCATCATTATATCGCGGACCAGCAGTGCCATGAGACACCGTCTTTGAACGCTCCAACCCCTCAGGAAGAATCCTAATCTCATGCTTAGTAATCTCTCTAAAATTGTCCGGATCTTGCCCGCTGCGTAGATGGCGCGTGCTCCGCCAATCCAGAGTAAATAAGCCATGCAACTAAAACGAAAATCAAATTCCCTCCTAACATTGTGAGAGGGAGACGTAGGCGCTTCGGTAGCGTAGCGTGGTCTGAGAGTTGCGGCTCAACTACGCGTTCTAAGTAGAGCATTTGCCGCGCTGCGTCATTGCGCGAGCGTAGGAGCTCCGCTTCCGAATTGGCTAGCATCCGCCTCGCGAACTCCCGCTCCAACTGAAGCCGCTCGTAAGTCGCAATCCGCGTCGCAAGACCGTCGCGATCATCCGCAATTCGACGACGCTCGTCGCTGATCTGTTGCTGCAAGGCGACCGCCTTACGCTGCAACCCGCCAAGCTGCGGACTCGCGGAAGTTCCGTTTTTCATTTCTGCGATTTGCGCCTGGACCACTCCCAGCTCTGCGGACAGCCGTGCGATCAGCTCCGCCAGGGCCACGGCGTTGCGTACCGGGTCGACCGTCAGTTCGCGGTTCTGGAATTCGGTCAGGCGGGTCTGGGCCGTGATCAGACGCTCCTGGGCGTTCCTGACCTCGGCGGCACTGCTCGCAATCGCATCGGTCTGCAGGCGGCCGTTCAGGCGGTTGACCAGATCCTCGCTCATCGACAGCAGCGTGTCGGCCACGTCCTTGGCGTCGGTGGCGTCGAAGGCGCGCACCTTGAGGGTCGAGATGCCGGTGCGCTCGGAATGGACCACCGAGATCATGCCCTTCAGGTACTTGTAGAGCTGCTCCTCCTGCGGGCCATAGAGCACGGACGGCCAACGGGCGAGGAAGTCGGCGCCGGCCGGTCCGTAGATTCGGTCGAGCGGCAGGCGCGCCTTGAGCTGGGCCACCGCGTCGCGCGAGCCGATGAAATCCTGGACGATGAAGGAATCGTCCTGCGAGCGGGCCAGGCCGAGCTGGACCAGGAAGGAGAGCGTGCCTGACATCTCCGGCCGGTTGGCCGAGCGCACGACAAAGCGTGCCTCCGATTCGTATTGGTCGGTGGCGATCAGGCCGTAATAGAGGGTGGCCAGGATCGACGGCAGCAGGAGCAGGCCCCAGCGCAGCCAGCCGTTGCGCGGGAGCAGCCGCAGGCGGGGCGGCGTGGCCAGCCATTGCCGCCACCGTGGGACAGCTGGCGGCGGAGCGGCGGGGGAAGCCCCCTCGGGGAAGGGCAGAGTCGGACGCTGCATGGCACGATCCTGACAGACGGGGCGGCGCCCCGCGTCCCTCTCGATGCCGTGCCTCGCCGCGCCTAGCGAGGCCTAACGCACAAAAGATCTTTGGGTGAGCCGAACGGCGAGCGTCGGGGCGAGACGGCGAAAAAAGGTGGGGTCACCTCCCCGTGACGGCCGCGGCGCGATCGGAGACACTGCCTCCCCCGCCATCTTCCGGTCCCGCCCAACGGTCATGCCCGACGCCGCCCAATTCACCAGCTATGCCAAGCTGCTACGCCTGACACCGGTCGAGAGCGAGAGCGCGGGCACGCTCCCCTTGCGGCCGTTCCAGCCGCCGGGCGAGGCCGAGGTCGCGCGCGAGGCCGAGCGGCCGCGGTCGCGCGGGTTGATGTCGCTGGCCTTGCTGGTCGTCCTGCCCACCCTGCTGGCCACGGTCTATTTCGGTCTACTGGCGGCCGACCGCTACACGTCGGAGGCGCGCTTCGTGCTGCGCATGCCAGGCCGCTCGCTGGCCAATGCCGCGATGGGCCTGGCGCTGCAGAACAATACCGGTGGCGTCGCCGGATCCATGGGCGTTGCACGGTCGACCGACGATGGCTACCTGGTGCAGGATTTCCTCGAATCGCGCGATGCGCTTTCCTGGGCGCAGGCGCACGCGGCGCTAAGGCCGGCCTGGGACGCGGCGCCGGCACGGTCCGACATATTGTGGCGCTTCCCCAACCCGTTCGAGCCCAAGGGCGAGGAAGGGCTCTACCGCCATTTTCAGCGCATGGTGACGGCGAGCTACGACAGCACCACCGGCGTCAACACGCTGAAGGTGCAGGCCTTCTCCCCCGCCGATGCCCAGCGCATCGCCGATTCGCTGCTGGCGGCGGCGGAGGGGCTGGTCAACCGGCTGAACGAACGGGCGCGGCAGGATACGGTGGCCCGCGCCGAGGCCGAGGCAGCACGGCTACGCACGCGCCTGGAGGCGGCGCAGGCCAGCCTGACGGCTTTCCGCGAGCGCGAGCGGCTGATCGATCCCGGCCAGGCAACGATGGCCGTGCTTGAGACGATCGCCAAGCTGGCGCAGGAGGCGGCGCTGCTGTCGGTGCAGATCGGCGAGCTGGGCAAGGGCTCGCCCAACAGCCCGCAGCTCGGCCCGCTGCGCGGCCGGCGGGCGGCGATCGAGGCGCAGATCGCGAAGGAACGCCACCGGCTGGCCGGCGACGCCCAGTCGATCGCGCCGCGCCTGGTCGAATACGAGCGGCTGATGTTGGAACGCGAGTTCGCCGAAAAGGCGCTGGTCTCGGCCATGACGGCGGTCGAGACGGCGCGGGTCGAGGCCCAGGCCCAGCAGGTCTATCTCGAGCGTGTGACCCAGCCGTCGGCGCCCGACTATCCCGCGGCGCCCTGGCGCTTCCTGTGGTGCGCGGCCGTCGCCGTGGCGGGCTTCATGGCCTGGCGCATGTGGCGCATCGTGTCGGAAGACACGATGGCGCACGCCGACCCCTGATGGTGCTGCCCGGCGGGGCGGGCGAAGGGGCGGCACGCTCGGCGGGCACCGGCACGCCCACAGGTACGGGCACGGATGGCGGTGTCGTGACCCTGCCGGTCGATCCCGCGCGCTGCGTCGAGGCGATCGAGGTCACCAAAATCTTCACCGGCGCTCACGGCTCGCATCGCGCGCTGGACCGCATCAGCTTCCGCGTCGGCGCCGGCGAGCGGATGGGCATCCTGGGCGCCAACGGCGCGGGCAAGTCGACCCTGATCAAGGTGCTGTCCGGCCTGCTCCAGCCGACGCGCGGCACGGTGCGGCGTGGCCTGCGCCTGTCGTGGCCGCTGGCGCTGGGCGGCGGGTTCGAGGGCCACCTGACCGGCTACGACAATGTGCGCTTCCTCACGCGGCTTTACGACCTGCCGTTCGCCGAAACCTTCGACTACGTCACCGACTTCTCCGAGCTCGGCAAGCACATGTACGTGCCGGTGCGCTTCTACTCGGACGGCATGCGCATGCGGCTGGCCTTCGCGCTGTCGCTGGCGATGAACTTCGAATGCTACCTGATCGACGAGGTCATCCTGGTCGGCGACCGGCGGTTCCAGCTCAAGTGCCATGATGAGCTGTTCGGCCGGCGCCAGCATTGCGGGATGATCATGGCGGTGCACGATGCCGGCGTGATCAAGGAATATTGCCAGAGCGCGCTGCTGCTGAAGGCCGGGCGCGGCCGTCTGGTGACCGACCTCGACCTGGCGGCCCGGATCTACGGTTCCCTGTGAGGGCGGCCGCGGGCGGGGCTCATGCGGGATCCAGCCGGACCTCGATCAGAGCAGCCTGCCCTTCGAGGGCCGAGTCCTGCGAGATCAGCCGCACCTCCAGGGGATGCAGAGGGTCGGCGACCTGGAAGTCGAGGCCGAGGGAAAAGAAGCCGCCGCGCTCGACCTCGAAAAAGCCACGCGAGATTTCCGCGCCGCTGTCGATCTCGAGGATGAAGGGCAAGCGGCCGATATCCGGACTGAAGCCCAGCCAGGCCGTGGCACTCCAGGCGCCCGCCGGTAGCGGCAGGTAGGGCCCGTAAGCCACGATGCGGGCACGGCCGGCCACCTCGATCACAGCGGGCAACGGCGCACCGGGCGCGTCGCCATCAAGGAAGGCCTCGCGCGGCCAGGCGAGCGGCGGTGCATGCCCAGCGGCGGCAGCGCGCCAGAGCGGGCCGAGGTAAAGGTCGAGCAACGGCCCCGCGCTGGCGGCAAGATCGCCTCCCATAGCCAACGGGGGCGGCGGGGCCGGCATGGGCCGTTGGTCGGCCGGCGCTGAGCCCGCAAGCGCCTGCATGGTGGCGGCGAGCGCGGCAGGCCAGCCGGCGATGTCGCCGTCGAGCACCAGCGTCGTGCCCGCCCGCCGCGCCAACTCGAGCGCAAAGACAGCGCGCAGGGCCTCCGCGCGCAGCAGATCGGCGTTCAGCATGTCCGGAGTTGCAGCCGCGTCTGCCGCCGGCGCTGCGAAGGGCTGGGGATCGACCAGCACCAGGAAGACCGGCGGCGCTGCCGAATAGCGAGCCAGCGTTTCAGGGGCAGGCCAGGTTTCCTCGATCGCGGCTCCGGCGACCCCCTGCTGCAGGAGCGCCCGGGCGTACGCCGCACGAGGGCCCTGGCCGAGCAGCAGGATCGTCGTGCCCTCGTCCCGCACGCCGGCCCGCCCTCACCGGTTGGTGGTGACGGCGCCCACCGTGACGGCGGTCGCCCCGACCCCCAGGAAGGGGAGCAGCACGGTCATCACCTTCTGGAGCTCCATACTCGAAGCGTTGGAGATAAAGACGATGTCCTTGTTGCGCACGGGAAAGCGGCGGGCCAAGAAGAAGCCATTGGGATCGCGCATGTTGACGCGATAAATCACCGGCACCTGCCCCTGCGTCGCGGCGTCGGGCCGGCGCAGGGCGAGCTGGTCATAATCCTGGGGCTGCTCGTAGCGGATCACGAACACGCCGGCGGGATCGGCGCGGTTGTCGTTGATGCCGCCGGCCCGCGCGATCGCCTGATCCAGCGAGATGCCGATCGCGTCGAACGGGATGACGGCATTGGCGCCGGTTGCTCCGGCCGCGGTGAAGGTCTGCGGGTCACGGGCCACGCTCACGACGTCGCCCGGACGGACGAACACATTCTCCGCCGGATTGTTGAGGATGGCCTGCATGGGGACGCGCACCGACTGGCCGTCGCGCACCAGGGTGACAAAGGTCTCGTGCGCCGCCGCCTTTACGCCGCCGGCGGTGGCAATGACGTCGAGGATGCGGTCGCCGCGGGTGGTGAGCGGCACACGCGCCCCATTGGTGACTTCGCCGATCACGGTGACGGTGTTGGCGACGTTCTTGGTCACGGTGACCAGCACCTGCGGCTCGATCGCCTTGCCACCGAGCGCATCCACCACCGCCTGCTCGACCTGCTGCGGCGTGCGGCCGGCGACGCGAACGCGGCCGGCGAAGGGTACGGTGATGGCGCCGTCAGGTCCAACCACCTGTTCGGGAATGATGGCCGAGCGCGACCCCGCGCCGACGCGGTCGTTGACCGGCGCGGAGAAGAGGCCACCGGCCGACGCTTCCCATACCACGACCTGCACGTAATCGCCGACGCCGATGGCCTGGGTCGAGAATGGCTGGCGCTGGCCGAAGCTCCCCTGCAGCGAGGCGGCGACCCATCGGTCCATCGCCGACACGACGGCGGGATCGACGTCGACGAGCGCGAACCGCGTACCGCCATTTCGGTCGGGACGGGCGGCAGCCGTGATGTCCGAATTGCTGGGTCCGCTGCCCGGCAGACTGTCGCAGGCCGACACCAACGCCGCACACGCCATCAATATGGGCAATACGGGCAACAGCCGCCTTGTCACCGACCGGGCCGAGACCAGCCTTCCCACGATAGTCAGGACCGCTGGACGATGAGTCGACTTCACGATACGCAACCGTACTCGCACATGCGGCTGGCCTCCCCGGCACCAGTTTCGCGACGCGCCCTGCCCATGCAATGCATTGCCAAACGATCTTCGGTGAATTCTTGGTTGTCGTTCACCCAAGAGCGATGACTGGCAGGTTTGCAGCAGGACGCCCGTCGAAGTCGCGAAACGGATTTTGGATGATTGAGACGCTACCGGAGCGTGCAGCCCTCGTTGACGCGTGACAAGTGTTAGAAGCTGGCGATGCTTCAGGAAGCACCTGTCCTCAAACTCTTCGGGGAGAAAAAAGTGAAACTCAGCACTATCGGATGGCTGGCCGCCGCGGCCGCCGCCTTGCCGCTCTCGGCCCAGGCTCAGGACGCGTTCGTGCCGACGCAAGGATTCTATCTCGGAGCCGGCGGCGGCCTAGAATGGGCACTGGGCAACAATCCGAATGCCTCGACCTGGACAGGCTGGGCGGTCGGAGGCAAGGCCGGCTACGATTTCATCGGTCCGCGGCTCGAACTCGAGGTCGGCTACGGCCAAATCCCGACTTCGGCCAACATTCCGGGCACCGCGATCAACGGCAAGGTCGGACAGCTCACGGCGATGGCCAACGCTCTGTACGACTTCATGCCGACCTCGCAATTCACACCGTATGCCGGCGTCGGTGTCGGCGTGGCCTTCATCGACAGCAACTCGTCGCTGGGTAGCACCCAGTTTGCCTGGCAGGCCATGCTCGGCCTTGCGTACAATATCGATTCGTCGCTGCGCTTTCAGGTCGAAGGCCGCTATCTCGGCACCACGAATCCGAGCGTGAATACGCCGATCGGCAACGTCAGCTTCAACAACCAGAACATCATGGCCCTGGCGGGCATCCAGTTTAAGTTCGGAGCCCCGGCGGCTGCTCCCCCGCCCCCCCCGCCGCCGGCCGTCGCGCCGCCATCGTTCATGGTGTTCTTCGACTGGGACCGCTCTAACCTGTCGGCCCAGGCCCTGAACACGATCAAGCAGGCGGCGAGCGCCTACAAGCAGAAGGGCAACGCCCGCATCACCGCGACGGGTCACACCGACACGTCGGGCTCGGAGCAGTACAACATGGCGCTGTCGCTGCGTCGTGCGAACGCCGTGAAGGACGCCTTGGTGCGTGAAGGCGTGCCGGCGACGGCCATCTCGGTCATCGGGCGTGGTGAGCAGGGCCTCCTGGTCCAGACGGGCCCCAACGTGCGCGAGCCGCAGAACCGCCGCGTCGAGATTGTCATCCAGTAGGCGGCAGAGCAACCGGAGCGGGAGCTGGCCGATCATCCGAGCCATCTCCCGTCTTGCCTCTCAACAATGAAAGAACACGTCGGACGTGTTGCTGTCCGGTCTTCCCTACGGCAGCGGCCGCCTTGGCGGGTTCAACGTGACAACAACCACTACCCCGCGTTTGGTCTCGCCGCCGCGGGGGTTTTTTTATGCAAATGCCGGTCGGAATTACCCCCCCCAAAAAAAGTCATACAAAGCTCTTGAATCAAGAGGCTGCCCATTGCCCGTATAGATGGCCAAACTAGCTTTCGGTACCCGTAGGTGCTCGACCGGTGAGGGTTCGGATCCTCGAGGCTGTTTCTTTGCTTTTTTTGGGGAGGGGGAAGCAATGGAAAGTGCGTTATCGACATCGATCAACGGGCCCCTGAAGACTCCGTCCCAGGACTCCCCAGATTCTGGCGCCAACCACTTGTTTGCCGCAGAGCAAGAATTCTGCAGGTGTCTCGAAAGGCTGTCGATCTGGAAGCGCAAGCACATGCCAATCCTCGACATGCGGCAAGGCGGCGACGTGCTAGTGTGGTTGTTCAAGGGCGGCGTCCGCGCGCGCCCCTTGAAAGATCTCTATCGTGGCAGTCGCTTCTCGGAACCCACAATGCGTCTTGTACTGAAGGCGCTGGTCGACGATGGCTTCATCGTCATCGATCGCAACCCGGACGACCTGCGCGTGCGCACGGTCCAGATAACGCCCAAACTTGTCGACGCCTTGATGACTTATCTCCAGTTGTTGCGCGAATGTGCCGCTTCCTATGGCTCCTTCGAATCCTCGAGCTTCGGAGTCACGACGATTGACACGTCGTACAGGGCGTTCAAACACACCGCCTGACGGCGTGCTTCATCTTTGTCGCCGCGTCTAGAATCCCTGCACAAGCGGGCGGTCACCGCAGCAAGTTTCTCGCTCAGGCGCTTGATACCGGAAGGATGGCGGGCAAAGACGTGCCAGTGGAGAAAACCCTGTGATCTCGACC
Source organism: Candidatus Saccharimonadota bacterium (assembly GCA_002726935.1). GTDB lineage: Bacteria > Patescibacteriota > Saccharimonadia > Saccharimonadales > Saccharimonadaceae > Microsaccharimonas. The sequence goes on from PBTC01000024.1 coordinate 35,201, forward strand.
AGCGTCCTGCTGCTTAGCCCGTCTCGCCCATAGCGTAGTCGCGCAGAAAAGTGGCGGCATCGTTCCAAGTCGGAAGAGGATCGCGGCAAAGCGCAACCGCAATGCGTGCTCGCGCACCCTCCAAGGCCGCATCGTCCTTGATCCAATGCGCCATGGCGCGCTGTAGGGCCTTGGCATCCGTGGGATCAAACAGACGTGCGAGCCCGTGCGCGGCTTCCGGCATCGCCCCGCCATTAGAAGCGATGCAGGGCACCCCATGCGCCAGGCTCTCCTGTACCGGCAGGCCCCAGCCCTCGCTGAAGCTCGGCGCCACCGTGAAGCGCGCATGCCGGTACAGTACAGCAAGGTCGGCATCGCTCGCCGCCCGGAACCAGTGCACCCCTTTCATCCGCCGCAGCCGTGCCTTCATCTCCCCAGACTTCCACCCGCCTCCGCCCACGACCACCAGCGCCGGCATCCCCTCGCCCAACTCTCCACGCAGAGCCTCCACCGCATCGAGCAAGGCGCCGAGGTTCTTGCGTGGTTCAACCGTCCCCACGAACAGCACAAATGGCACACCCTTCAGCGCCAGCCTCTTCAGCACGGCCTTGTCTTCCGGCGGATGTCCGAGCGCCGCTGCCCGGCCGAAACTGTCCCAGCCCATCGGCAGCACGCCAATGGGACGCACGGGCAGGCCACTGTTCTTGACATACCGGCGCAACCGCTTCCTCACGAACACTGAGTTCGTCACCCAACGATCGACATGGGGCGCCACGGTCGAAAGACCGGCCGTGCAAAACCTTACCAGGTCGTCAGCGAACCACTGGGGATTGTCGAAGACGAAGAGATCATGCACGAGCTCCACCAGCCGCACGCCGGTCTCGGTCCGCAACGCAACGAGCGCCGCCGGAGCCCGGCGCTGCCAGAACAGGTCGCCCGGATGGAACAGGACGTCGCGCGGTCCCGGCGGTGGGGCCGGTTCGATGCGATGCCGCAGGCGGCTGGGCCAGCCGCGAGCGAAGACGGATTCTATCAGCCATTCGAGCCGCCAGAGTCCGAAATAGGCATAAGGCAAGTGATAGTAGCGCAGATCGCCGGCAAGCCCCCGCAGCGGGCCTAACCGCATCGTCGCGGCAAAGG
>PBTC01000025.1 GCA_002726935.1 Candidatus Saccharimonadota bacterium
ACGAAAATCTGGATCTGCATCAAGACGCCGGCCTTCAATTCGTGACCATTTTCACGAGAGAAGATCTTTACGCCAACGACCTTACCGCCGCCAGCATTGCTCATACGTTGCGAGGTATCCCGAACATCCTTGGCTTTTTCACCAAAGATTGCACGCAGCAGTCGCTCTTCAGAGCTCAGCTCCTGCTCACCCTTTGGTGTAATCTTTCCTACCAAGACGTCACCGGCTTTCACCTCAGAACCTAGCTGGACAATACCATTTTCGTCAAGGTGACGAAGTGATTCTTCAGAAACATTTGGAATATCCCGAGTCACAATTTCTGGACCAAGCTTTGTTTCACGGACTTCAACAGTGTAGTCCTTGATGTTAATGCTTGTCAGTGTGTCGTCCTGTACAAGTCGCTGGCTCAGAACGATTGCGTCGTCCATGTTGTAACCAGACCATGGCATGAAGGCAACGAGTAAGTCTTTGCCAAGGGCAATTTCACCATCAGCAACCGAGGCACCCTCGACAAGAATATCGCCCTGCTTGACCTTCTGACCACGTTCAACGACAACTTTTTGGTTGATCGAACGGTCATCATTTGACTTCGTAAAGTGGATGAGCTTGTAGCTCTTGACGCCATCGGCGTACTTGACGTGAACTTCGTCGGCGTCAGCACGAACAACTTCGCCAGCCGCCTCGGCTTCAACAACCTGACTCGTGTTGCGCGCGATCACTTCTTCGATACCCGTTCCTACTGTTGGTGATTCAGGCTTTAGAAGTGGTACTGCCTGCTTCTGCATGCTTGCGGCCATCAAGCTACGGTCAACACGGTTCTTTTCAACAAATGGGACAAGTGAGGCGGTTGCACCAAGAATCTGCTTGTGCGCAGCGTCCATGTACGTCACTTCGCCTGCATCGACTTGCTCTGGCAACAGTCCGTTACGTGCGCTCACACGCTCGTCGGTGAATGTTCCGTCCTCGTTTACCTCGACACCAGCGTCGGCAATCACTTCGACTGCTTCTTCTGAGGCATCCAGATAGACTACTTCGTCGGTCACCTTACCGTTCACAACCTTTAGGTACGGCGTCTCAATAAAGCCGTACTCGTTAATCTTTGCGTACGTTCCAAGGTTAAGCACTAGCCCAATGTTGGCACCCTCAGGTGTCTCGACGGCACAAAGGCGTCCGTAGTGAGTTGGGTGGGCGTCACGAACGTCAAATCCGGCACGCTCACGACTAAGTCCACCAGGACCCATTGATGAAAGACGTCGCTTGTGGGCAAGTTCAGCCAACGGGTTAGTCTCATCCATCAACTGAGACAGCTGCGAGCTCGCAAAGAACTCACGCACCGCTGCAACCACTGGTCGAGCGTTGATCAGTTGGTTTGGAGAGACAGACTCGATGTCAGACATAGACATACGGTCCATGGCGTTTCGCTGCATACGAAGCATACCAACACGGAACTGTCGTGCGACCAACTCGCCGACCAGCTTCACGCGGCGGTTTGACAAGGCGTCGATGTCGTCAGCATTCTCTTGAGTATTATTAAGGCGAATAATCTCGCGCACAATCGCCAGCAAGTCAGAAACTTGGAAAACTCGGTTTTCAGTGGTGTTTGCCACTTCAAGACCAAGGCGCTGGTTAATCTTGTAGCGTCCGACGCGGCTGTAGTCGAAACGCTTGAACTCGAAGAACATGCGCTCGATCATTTGCTTTGCGTTGTCGACGGTCGCCAGGTCACCTGGACGAAGGCGACGGTAGACTTCGATCAGTGCTTCATTCGTTCCACGGGCTGGGTCTTTATCGAGTGTGGCTTCGATATATTTGACCTCTCCGCTGTCAACGTCGCTAAAGAGCTCTTTGATTTCGCTCGTCTTGTTGTAGCCAAGTGCTCGGAAAAGAGTGGTAACAGGAAGCTTGCGTCGACGATCGATCTTGACGTAGATAGCACCATTTGAGGCGGTCTCGAATTCAAGCCACGCACCGCGGCCTGGAATCAGCTTTGCGCCATAGAAATTGCGTGTTGCCGCACGGTCAGCGGTAAAGAAAACACCAGCAGAACGGATCAGCTGAGACACAACGACACGTTCAGTACCGTTAATGATGAAGGTTCCGCGGTCAGTCATCCATGGGTAGTCGCCGAGGTAGATTTCCTGCTCTTTCACCTCACCGGTCACCTTGTTGGTCAATTCGACCATCGCGTGTAGAGGGGCGTCAAACGTCAGGTTGTTCTCTTTAGCGAACTGCTCTGAGTTCTTTGGATCGTGGAACTCGTATTTCCCAAAGCGAAGCGCAAGCTTTTGGCCAGTGTAGTCGTCGATCGGATTGAGTTCAGCGAAAATCTCGCCGAGTCCGGTCTGGACGAATTCCTGCCAGCTTGCTCGCTGGTGGTCAATAAGGTTTGGTATTGGGAGGGCGGTGTCATCTTTCGTAAAGAAAACACGCTTCGTGTTTGCACGCTTGCTGGTTGCCATAAGGCTGCTCATTCCTCGCAATTAATTGTTTATAAGGGGTCTTTGGCGCCGAAGATTCCCTTAACTGTGATTGCTCGAACAAGGTTGCCACACCGCCTTCGAGACATAGAGAATCACAGCTACACTACTTCTTAGTAGCTATTATGCGCATGATTTAAGAAATAATCAATAGTAATTCCCTACAAAAGAGAGCCTCGAGCCAACCCTATGGTCCATACGGCATTGCTTGCCAGTCTTGGCCATACGTATCACAACGCGGGTAGGTATTAAAGGTACGCCGGTGTGGAGCACATCTCACGTCAATTTTGGTCGTACGGTTCGAGCTATACGGCGAGGTGGCGAATGAGGTCGAACAGCGATAGCGAGCATAGTAGTACACATCTTCGTACGTCTGATTATTATTCCAACCTAGCCACCACAACTCATCTGTCGGTATCTGATAATAACCACTGCGTGGGTATCGGTAGTTTCCAGAAAATCCGGTGTTATATAGCTGGGGCTTCTCTGAGTGAACGCCAGTGCCCGATGGGCATGAGGTACTATAGGTCATTCTGTATCGGTAGCCCGCTTCCCATGTAGTGTCTCCAGTGTACACTGGCATCGCGGGTTGACCGATGCCTCGCACGCCTGCTCCCTCAGAGCTTGCTCGAACGCCAGAAGTGTTGAAGTCGCCAACGCACCTCACCTGAGCCTGGTAACCGCGTCGATATCCCTGCGAAATAGAGTCAGACCTTGACCGTGACGTCGACCAACTCGTCCAACCTGAATATGTGCCCAAGTTGGACGATGTATTACTGTGACGGGTGCGCAGCTGGTATTGCGGCGATGAGCCCGATTCACAACTGACTGCGCTTACCGTAGCAGTGGCGGTTGAGCCCGAGACCGAGACAGAGACAGACGGAGCGGCCGGCGTGCTAAATGCTCGGACGACGCTTGCCTCGTTAGACGATCGAGCGTCAGACGTGTCTTGGGCAGAGTAACAACGCACCTGACCCTGAAAACCTGCCCTATAGCCAGGGCCGACCGATACAGACCTGGTTCGCTGGCTATTCCACGTATCATAAGATGACCACGTTCCTAAGTTAGCAGAGTCAACACTGGTACGCGTCCTCATGCGATACTCTGCAGTGGTACCAGACGGGCAAGAAATAGCGGCCAGTGTTCCAGTGGCGGTGCTGCCTGACAGCGATGCGGACACGGTTGCCGAACCTGGGATGGCGATTGGCACAACAACTGTATCAGTACCAGATTGTGACGCGCTGGAAGTGTTATTCGATCCCCGACAACGCGCTTCTGCCTGGAAGGTGTATTCGTATCCCTGTGCGGCATTCGTAATGGTATAGACGCGACCAGTCGACCAGCTATTGTAAGATGACCATGACCCGTCATTGTCCGATGCCGTCCTTCGATAGCGCAATCGGTACTCCGCCGTCGTTTCATCAGGACAGGCAATCACGCTCGATGACCCAGTTACTGTCGTACCGGATAGCGACGCCGTCACAATCGGATCGTCGGGATCATCGATCGGCAAGGTAATCGATCGCACATTAGACCAGCCACTCGTTCCAGTGCCAGTCACCGCGTTGACCCTGAAATAATAAATCGCTCCTTGGGTCAGATCACCAATGCTGATCTCCTGCTGACTGGTTGCTTCCATCTGCGAGTTACTGAAGCTGCTTGCCCGTGAATATTGAAGATTGTAGGACTGCGCATTCATCACCTGCGTCCATGACAGTGCTACTTCCGTACTACTTTCAGCAGCACCGTTGAGCAGTGGCACGCCGGCGGTGTCGACCGAGACTCGGTGTCGGCTATCTTGGGCAACAACGCTGTTATCAGATTCTTTCGTGTACTCGATCGTCCAATGCAAACACGCTGGTCCCTCTGCACAAGTGCTAGATGCATCACCGGTGTACAGGTAGACCGCATCTTCATCACCCTCAGCGACTTCACAGCGCAGAGAGTTGGTTCCCTTTTCGGCACCTGGCGCGGTCAACGCTTCGGGGTTTATCCCGAGCATGTCACCGACCGTATTGATGTTTCCACTCAAGAGCTCGCATCCAGGATACTCTCCGTTGGCAAGATAATACCGCTCAAGCCCTTCGACGATAACACTCGCCCCAGCTGCGCGCTGCGCATCACGCGCCTGGGACTGGTATATGGCCATTCCGATCGCCGTTGTTGCGGCAAGAATTCCGATAACCGCAATAATGACAAGGAGTTCGATCAGCGTAAACCCGCGCCTTCCTCGTATGTTAGTAGACATCTGTCAGCGCCCCCTGCCACTTCTCATCATTCATTCTTGCTAGGTCAGCCTCGCTTACAGACCGACGCCCATCACTGGGGACGGTGGGATTACTCAGATTAGCGACGTACTCCCATTCACCGTTTAACGAACCGTATAGCAACCTTGGATAGCGTTGCCCTTCGCCAACTGCCTCCGCCTCGAAAGAAAGGGTTGCGTAAGACATGTTATCATTGAGTTTTGTCTCAGTCAGTCGCATTCGAACAGTTCCGCTCGGTACGGCTGCGTCGGGTTCAGCAGATCGATACAGGGACAATAGTCGATCGGTCAGCTCTGCCCACGCGAGAACGATCGGTTTTTCTTCGCAGCCAAATGAATACATTGAGCGATCGTCTACGCTGATGTCGCGTACTTGGCAAATTTTATTGACATTCTCGTATGTCGCCTGTGATCCGTCGCGGCTCACTTCTTTAAAATCAATCCGCTTCACCGCCTTGGCGGCTGATTCTTGGATAGCATCAAAAGATAGGCTAGATGGCCGTGCGCCAACAAAAGCAACCACGTGTGCAAGCGGGAAAGAATAGTCGCGACTATCGATAGAATACAGTAGTGCACTTGGTGTGAGTGACGAGTCTAGGCGCTCGAAGCCAGACCATGTCTCCTCTGTTTGCGCCACATACTCAGCGACTACCTGCTCGGGCGTCGAGGCTTCTGGGTCAAGATGTTCGGGGACGTTGTTGCCCAAGGAAAAGATGAGGACACTCAGCGTGATAGCTACTACCGTCACTACACCCACGGCAGACAGAATGATCTTTGTTTTGACACTCATTTGGTTCTATCATACCAAAAAAGTGAAACGAAATGATACTACTTATGCTTTCTCTATGACCTCGTCAATCAAGCCATAATCCTTTGCCTCTTCAGCGCTCATCCAGAAGTCGCGATCAGCGTCTTTCTCGATCTTGGCAAGCTTTTGTCCGGTGTTTTTTGCGAGAATTTCGTTAAGACGCTGCTTAAGAAAGAGCCCTTCACGCAGTGTAATCTCTTGATCACTAATCTTGCCCTGTGTACCGCTCGATGGCTGGTGAATCATAATTCGGCTGTTAGGGAGCGCGAAACGCTTGCCCTTTGTGCCACTCGACAGCAAGAATGCACCCATGCTTGCCTGCAGACCAATGCCAATCGTTTGAACGTCTGGCTTAATGTGCTGGATCGTGTCATAGATTGCGAGGCCGTCATAAACGCTACCGCCTGGGCTATTGATGTACAGCTTGATATCCTTGTTGGGATCTTCGTACGCCAGGAACAGAAGTTGTGCGACAACAACGTTTGCAGTGTGCTCGTTAACGTCCTCGCCCAAAAAGATGATGCGCTCGTTGAGAAGGCGCGAATAAATGTCAAAGGCGCGCTCGCCGTCATATGACTTTTGGATAACCGTTGGGACTAAGTAATCTGATGGCTTATTCATGTTTTTATTGTACATAAAAATTAGCACTCAGGTCAAGTGAGTGCTAATTTCCGCGTAATAGATGGCTACTTATTCAAGCTGATAAGTCGCTCTATTGTCTTCTCGGTCAAGAAGTGATTTGCGATGTCCTGTCGCGCTTCTGCGCTTTCGAGTTGCTTCACCATCTCTGGATTATTGGCATACTGCTGCTTGTGTAGCTCGACGTGCTCGTCGATTTCTTCTTCAGTGAGTGTCAGATTTTCTGCCTTTGTGACCTCAGCCAGCACAAGACCAGCCTGCACTCGGCGAGTTGCCGCCGTCTTCAGCTCTTTTTCGCGCCATTCGTCAACGTCTTTGTAGCCCTGTGACTGAATGTATCCGTCAATGGTCATGCCGCGATACATCAAGTTCTGCTGGAAATCCTGTTCGATTGAACGCATTTGATCCTCGATCAGAACCTCGGGCACGGGCACGTTACTCTTCTCGATCAGCTCGGTGATCAGCGCATCCTTGTAGGTATCCTGCGTCGCCTGCTCGCGCTGCTTTGTGAGCTCACGCTTGATATCGTCCTTTAGTTCAGCAAGGCTCTCGAATTGACCAGTTTTTTTCGCAAGTTCATCATCAAGTGCTGGCAATTCTGGTTCGAGCACTTTCTTTAGAGTGACGGTAAACACGACCTTTTGACCAGCGAGTTCAGCCGAGTGATATTCTTTCGGGAATGCAAGATCAAGATCAAAAGTCTCACCAGCGGCGTGGCCGATAATTCCTTCTTCAAAACCAGGGATAAACTGCCCAGCTCCCAGCGAAAGTGTGTAGTCAGATGCAGTACCGCCGTCGAAAGCGACGTCGTCTTTTTTGCCGACGAAATCAATCAGAACTTCGTCGCCGTCCTTGGCTGCTCGCTCGACTTCCTTCTTCTCCGCGTAGCCTTGGCGCATACGCTCAAGGACATCGGTGATTTCTTTGGCCGGTACGGTCACCTTTTCGGGCTTTGTCGTCAGTTTCTTGTAGTCACCCAACGTAATTTTTGGCAAAACTTCGACCTCGGCAACAAACTCGAGCTGCTCTCCGGGCACATATTTCTTTACATCGACAGCTGGACGGTCAATGGCACGAATGCCTTCTTTAGTAAATGATTCAGCAACCGCTTTGCTAATAGCGTCATCAAGCGTCTGCTCTTGTAGCGACTGTGGGTTGACGTGCTTCGCAGCCACACCAGCAGGCACCTTCCCCTCTCGAAAGCCAGGCACCTTCGTTGTCTTACTTAATTTCGTCAGGGCGATCTGCTCGGCTTCAGCCAATTCTGCGGCACCAAGAGTAATCGTCACCTGCACCTTTGTGTCAGATAGATTTTTTACTGTAGTCTCCATTGCACTTACTATAACAGAGGTAGCAAGCCTACGCAAGGTGACGGACTATATCTTCGACGCTCAGCTGGTGCTCGGTTTCAGAGCGCAGATCTTTAAGCGTAAACTGCTCTTCGTCTTGCTTGCCGATAAAAAGGACGTACGGTATTTGCTTCTTGAGCGCAGTCTTCAGCTGCTTGTCCAGCTTGCGCTGTGTAACATCCAGCTCAACGCGCAGCCCCTTGGCGCGCAGTGCACTCGCAACGCTGCTCGCTTTTTCGTAGACGTCGCCGATTACGACGACGTAAAGATCGGTGGTTGGCGCGTACGTCGGAATGAGTCCTCGGACCTGCAGAAAGTTTTCGATCATCGTACTACCCGGCGCCATGCCGACTGCCGAAATCGGTTCTGCGCCAAACAGGCCGACCAGTCCATCGTAGCGTCCGCCACCAAAGAGCGACCGATTGTTATCGGGGTGAGTGTCAAATACTTCAAACACGGTCCCGGTGTAGTAGTCAAGGCCACGCATAAGGGTAGGGTCAAAGACAACGCTACTCACCCCTTGCGCTCTTAAAAGCTCGAGCAGTTCCGCCAGTGATTGCAGTGCATCACTGTGCTTGAGGTCATCTGAAAGATGGGTAATGTCTTGAGCCTCGATAATATCCCGAAGTTTCTGGACGCGATCATCATTCGCTGCGCCGAAGATCAGCTGCGCCTGATCATAGAAATCACTTTCGAGCATTTTTGCACGGCGGTCCAACAGTTTCATCATCTGTTGTCCCTGCACCTCATCAAGCCCGAGATACTGCGCTAACATGTAGCGAATGAACTGCCTGTTGTTGACCTTGATAACGTAGTCACTCGGCTTGCCGCCTAGTTCACGCAGGATGGCATCAGCAATGGCAATAATTTCCGCGTCAGCCTGCAGTGTGTCGGCGCCAAACAGGTCCACGTTCAGCTGCCAAAACTCCCTTTCACGTCCGCGCTGCGGCCGCTCGTATCGCATGAAATTGGCGATCGAATAAAGTCGAGCTGGGTACGCTAACTCTTGGCGACGTGCAGCGACCATACGACTGATAGTCGGCGTCATTTCTGGGCGGATCGCCACGGTTCTGCCACCACGATCAGTGAAGGTATACGTCTGTTCGTTCACCAGCTCTTGCCCGCTTTTAGCGGCATAGACATCAAGCGGCTCAAGAATAGGTGCCCCGTATTCTTGGTAGCCAAAGCGCTCGACCACTCGACGCCATGCATCAAAGATGTAGGTTTGCACATATTTATCTTCAGGATAGTAGTCCCGCGTTCCTTTGTAGGGCTGACTTGAAAGTGGATTCATCGTGTCGCTATTGTCGCATTTTCATCTGTCGGAAGCAAGTAGAGGTGCCTAACTGGCTTTTGCTTCGGTCTGCTGATCGGACACAGGGATAAGCAGCGTCTCATCTCGTCCGCTAATTCGCCGTGGTCGCACGTAAAACGTACCTTGAACCGACGAAGTCGGAGCAATAGCCTCGCGAAAGTCCCTAAAACGCCGCTTCAATCCATTTAACGGGTCACCATGGTTGCGCAGCAAGGCCTTAGCAGCAAAGTCAACATACAGGTAATGGTCGCGTCGCTGAGTTGGTAACTGATTAGGAAGTGTCGCGTCCTGCGGGTGCCACTCGTCGCCCACCGTCACGGGAGCTTCGATCTGGTTCAGCAAGGCATCGAAATCGGATTGGTCCTTTGGACCAAATACTAATCTTCCCTGTGTTCGATTGAGTCGACGCAGCCCCACTTCACCGCTCAAAAAAACTGTCGATGTTGCAGCAATGAAACGCTTCTCGTGTTCGATCAACTGCGCGTCATACTGTTTAAGATGTGCCGACATTTGATCGACAGCCACCTCTTTCGTACCGTACGCGCGAAGTGCCTGGGCGGCAAATTCAGGCTCGAACAACGATCTGATGCCGTGACTCAAGGCATCACTGAGTTCGAAATTATGCCGCAAGATATACACGTCGGATCGAGAGTAGGCGTTCGACTCGGCGCTTTCCATACCTTCAGTATGGCACGCTACATCTAGCGGGTCAACACGTGTTGATACACCCAATGGTACATAACTATTCCCGCAGCAACACCGACATTCACCGATCTTGTCGAACCGTCTTGTTCGATCTGGACAACATCAGCAGCGATCCCAAGAAGCTCCTCGCTAATACCGTTAGCCTCAGAGCCAAAGACCAATACTGCGTCTTTCGAGAGTCCAACTTCAGCAAGATTGCGAGCACCCGGCACATTGTCGACTGCGACAATCGATCGGCCAGCTTGCTGCATCGCGGCCGCGAAATCACTAGCCGTGGCGTGATAGTCGATATTCATATAGGCATCGGTAACCATCGCACCGCGACGGTTCCATTGCTTCCGACCAATCACATGCACCCTAGAAACGTTAAAGGCGTTGGCCGTTCGCACAATCGTACCCATATTGAAATCACGCTCCAAGTTCTCGACTGCAATTTCAAGCGGGATACGGTGCGTGTCTAACTCGGCCCGAATCTCTTCGACCGACAACCCACGATATTTATCGACGACGTTGCGTGTATCTTCTTCCATATCACCATATTGTGCCCTGAAAAAGAAAATAAGCCAACTTGATTGGCTTATTTTGGTGCGCCACATCGACTTGTCGTGGAACACTCTAGAACCTAGTTTAGTTTTGATGCATCAAAAACTAACTGATCTAGGCTGGGTATATTATAACGGAGAAATCCATATTGTCGAGCCTGAAACAGAGGAGAGTAAGCATCATGTTTAGTGAAAGCACTCTCTACGACCAAGACACGTTCTATAGGGCGTTTATGCGCGACTTGCTACACAGTAAAGACGAAGTGATTATCGAGAGTCCGTTCATTACGGAAAAGCGTATGGGGACACTCCTGCCTATCTTTGCTAAGCTACGCAGTCGTAATGTACGGATAGTCATAAACACTCGTAATCCAAACGAACATGACGGCGACTACTATTATCAAGCACTTAACGCTATCTACGAGCTGCAAGCGCTGGGCGTTACGGTGCTGTATACCGCCGGACATCATCGCAAGTTAGCAATACTTGACCGCAAGGTAGTGTATGAGGGCAGCCTCAACATATTATCGTTTAATGATAGTTGTGAGATAATGAGGAAGATAGCATCGGAGAAAGCGGCTAAACAGCTATGCGCGTTTATCGCTATCGACCGATATGCGAGAAGTAAATAAAATGACAGATTTCAAAGAATACGAAGCAAGCCAAGAAGATATTGATAAGGTCGTTGCCTACTTGAAGACAATCGACCCCGAACACGCCACACCTCAAGATGCTATCGACTTCTTGACGCAGTATCAAGAGAAGTTTCATCAGCTCGGCACGGTATTGACTGACGATGAAATGAGGCAGCTATACGACGAGTTTGCCGAGTCTCGTAACAAGGGCTAAAGTTCGTCAATCATTGGTTCACTTGTAGGCTGGGGCTTTGGTTTAGCCCCTCCTTTTTTGTTCTTTTCTGCCTTTGGCTTGCTGGCCTTTGGCTGCTCTTGTTCTTGCTCTATCACTTCTTGCTTTTTTGCAAACACCGACCGCGAGTGCTCAACGATAGCAGTGCGTGTCTTGATATCGCCATCGTCCGAGAGTAGTAAGGTCTGTCCCGATAGTGGTTCTTGGGCTTTGACGGCCGACAGCTTGGCATAAAAGTTAAATGCTGGCAGATTGCTTATTTCACCCTGTTCAATGTAGGGACTAAATAGCGGCAATAGTACCCTCTCATCTTGTGGGTTGCCTGTCCTGAAAGTAATGACCGTACCGACGTTTGCCATGATGATACTGACCATTTGTTGATCGCTCTGCTGCGAGGTGGACTGTTCGGCCATCGTCAAAAATAATTTATATTTACGAGCCTCGGATAGCATTTGCACAAAGCTTGTCGTCGCAAAGTTCTGGAACTCGTCAACATAGAGGTAGAAAGGGCGACGCTTCGACTGTTCCAGCCGAGCGCGTCGCAGACTTGCGAGCTGAAGCTTCGCAAGTACAGTTATCCCAAACAGTTCTGACGTATCTTCACCGAGTAGACCTTTTGAAAAGTTACAAATCAATATCTTGCCATCGTTAATGATCTCATCAAAATCAATCGTGGATTTTGGCTGCTCAAGTATCTGTCTAGCACTTGCCGAGAATAGGAAGCGACCAATCTTAGCAGTAATACCAGCAGCCATTTTGACTTTCTGCATATCACCGGCTTTACCGATCTCATTCTTCCAAAAGTTAATGAGGTTTTTATCTTCGAGTGTCTTGATGACGCTTTTGCGATACTTCGGGTCATTCAAAAGGTCAAACACGGGAAATCCTCCTCATGCAGCAGACTCGTTCAAACGCTAGGTAGGCCTAAACTTCGTTGAAGACCGACTTGCTGCCTAATAAAAGGCGCTCCAAGAGGTATACCCTCGGAGCGTCGCATACTGTACAAGACCCTTCAAAGTAATGTAGCATATAAAACATCAGATGGTCAATATCCCAACCCCTCTACTTTGCAAGAGTTCCTAGCTTCAGTTGGTCAAGTTGCTCTTGAGCCGCTTGACTGTGTGGTGTACCCGAACCAATAGACTGTCCATCCTTCGTTGTACGTGAAGTAAATAGAGTCGTTGCGTCTGTGCCGCAGGCTCGAAGTACTTCATCACCTCCAGGATGGCGATTTATGAAATCGGTAAGTTCATAAACCTGTCCCGAGATAATCGTCCAACAATCGGTTCTTGAGTTATGAGAAGCGACTTCGTCTATAGTAAATGTTTTCTTCTGCTTGACGGTAGTGTCTTGAGGTGCTCCCTGGCTCTGATTATTCTGTTGACTGATCATCATCCATATGCCAAATCCTATAAGAACTAGCAACAGCAGTGTAACCGCCGAAAATGCAACTGTATTTTTCTTCATATCGAAGTACGTCCTTTCTCGAGTATAATTAGATTGAGATGTATTACTTTATTAAACGTTATCGTGCATGGTTTCTGCTCGCCTTTGTATCTACTACAAGTGTTATCCTATGGTTGGCGACGCTATCGGGTCGCGTCGGGTCAATGTATCAATTTTTCCCTATACTTGGGGTGCTCGCATGGACAACAATGTGGGTTCACTACGTCGCAGGTTCAATCGGAAAGTCTACAAATGACAAACAATTTACAAAATGGACTGAGGCTGTCGTCTTATTATTGATAGTGGCGCACCCCAGTATTTTTCTCGTTCAGCGGTTCCTTGATACCGGTTTACTTCCTCCAGAGAGCTACGTAAGCTATGTCGGCCCTCTACGCGCATGGGCAGTTGTGATTGCGATAGCAGCACTGGCCACGTTTTTGCTCTACGATGTTCTAAAGCGGTTTCGTAGTAAACTCATTGCGCGTGGTATATGGCCATATTTCAGTTTACTACAGGCGAGTGCTATGGTAGCTATCTTTGTACACGGATTCACCTTGGGGACAAGTATGAATAGCGTTTATTTTGTTCTGTGGTGGATATTCTTGGGAGTATTACTTGTACCGTGCCTGATTATACAAGTTATTCGTGATTTTCAAGCATCATTTTCTCAAAGAACTAACACTTAATAACCCCACTGTTTTTGCCATTGTTTCATCTGGTTAATTTCTGTCGTTTGCGCACTAATGACTGCACTTGCGAGATCTTTAACCTCTTGATGCTTGGCATTGTCAGCGGCATATTTGGACATCTCAACAGCCTGTTCATGATGAACAATCATCTGCTTAAGGAACTCTTTATCGTATTCTTCGCCTGTTAGTCCTTGTAGCTTATTCTGCATCTCTACCATGTCACCGCCCATGTCCATACCGGCACCTCCGTGACTGCCATGACCACCACTCATCGTTTCCTTATAACCCCATTCTTTTTGCCATGTTCGCATTTTCATGAGTTCCGCGCTTTGACTCTGCACGATGTTACTTGCGAGTGTGCGAATCTCCTCATGAGCAGTAACTGCCATTGCTTGTTCGGACATGTTCAGAGCGCCTTCGTGGTGAGCTAGCATGTCAGCGATGTACGCCTCATCGAAAGCATCTCCCTTTAAGTTTGCATATATATTATCGCTTGCGGGTTTTTGCTTCTTTTCATCTACTGTCGTGTTGCTTGTCTTTAGCGCCCCTTCAGGTACTGGTTTTACTGAAAAAACCACAAAATACCAAACGGCAGCTGCGGCAATCGCAAGTACGACAATCACAGTGATAAATATTTTATTCTTCATATAATCTCATCTAATTTCCTTCAGCTTGTAATTGTTTCATTGTCTGTATTTCCTCGGTTTGTTTTTTCACGGTCTTGTTCTTGAGATTTATCATCTGACCAAACTGCATGCCCTTTAAATACTCTGCGTTTGATATTTCATTTGCACCCTCATGATGGGTAATCATCAAGCGCAAGAATAGCTTATCTACCGAACTGCCTGTAGCAGATTCAAGTTCACGCAGATTACTGAGGCTTGCCATCCCAGGATGAGTCGGGTACATATC
>PBTC01000026.1 GCA_002726935.1 Candidatus Saccharimonadota bacterium
AAGCTCAATTTGAGTGCGGCTTCAGTGAATGTATCTGACGTATCAACGCTTATTGAAGGGGAATACGATGGTGCTTACTGGCGAAGACTTGGGTTGCCCGGCTTGGCTGCATTGATTTCCGGAACAACGAAGGCTGCCAACGAAATTCTAAAAAACGAAGGCACCACTGTCACTTTGAATAACAACGGTTCAAATGTGTTCTCCACTCCTAGAACATCAACCAGCGAGGCGCTGAAGAAGGGCACGTTTGGGGGTGTGTCGGCAGCAGGAGAGCTTGTGGCCAACGAGCTAGTGAGAGAGGGGCAGCAGTCAATTCCCTCAGTGAGTATTGCAGCAAATACGCCTACCGCCATTTTACTGTTTTCTGGGGCGTCAATACCCAAAGGTGCTGAGTTTAAAGGCAGAACGGTGCTCACAGATAAAAACTTTCTCGGGGGAAACTTAACTCCAGCCGAGAGAAATTCAATTCAAAGGTAAGGGGCTTATTGTGGCTAGTAATGACATTTTTGATTTCGGAAGTTCAGCAGAGAAGAAGGCTGAGGACGCTACTCCATCGCCACAGCCTTTCTCCTTGATGAACGAGGTTGAGGGCTTAGCGGCTCAGGAAGCGTCCTCTACTGAGGAGGCGCCAGCCTCGCAAACGTCAAGCAGTGCTGAAGAAGATCATGAGCAGCCTGTCGATCAAAAGAAGAAAGGCATTTCCTTGCTATTGCAGAACAAGATGGCCTTGGCTTCTTTGGCGTTCTTCGGTCTCATCGTTGCATTTGTCATTTTCAGAATGTTCGTATACCAGGCCCCTCAGCCTGCAGATCAGGATGTTCTTGGGCAGAGTCAGGCGCCAACGCCAAGCTCAGGAGATGTTTTCCAAGGTGATAACTCTTTGCCTCCTGGCCTTGCTGGTGAACCTGTGGCCATCCCGCCAGAGGTTACGGGCCCCACCGAAGGAGCTGCGCCATCTCAATATGGTGCGGAAGCCTCTGCCGGGATTCGACAGGATATGTCAGTATTTGGTACCGATCCAAATTCTAACAACGCGCCTACGCCGGCGCCTGAAGTGTACGGTGCGACCTCCCCGCAGCCACAGCAGCCTTCGGTTGTAGAGGGTGTTGTGGTTCAAACTACACCACAACCTGAGCCGCCTGCCGCACAGCCAACTATCCAGCCTGAGCCTCAGATGGCGTCTGCAATGTCGGTAGAGGCGCAGGACGAGATCGCCTCGCTTAAGAAGCAGATCGCAGACAGAGACGTGAAAATTAAATCTCTACAGTCTCAATTAAACGTATCGAAACGTGAGTACGCGAAGCTTGCGGGTGTATCGAAGAAGCTTTTGGCAAAAGAAAAGGAAATGGTAGCTTTTGCGAAGGGGGAGTCGCCTTCATCTTCGAAAGCTGCACCTGAAAAAGCATCGTCAGTTTCGAGCATGTATTCAATCAAGGCGATTGTGGAAGGATTGGCTTGGCTGAACACCACCGACGGTAGGGTTATTACCGTAAGAGCGGGCGACTCGCTTGCGAAGAATGTATCCGTGACGAGCATTGACCCTGTAAAGATGATTGTTCGTACCAGCGCTGGTGAAATTAATTAACTAAAAATGGACTAAAAATAATTATTCAAGTATTTATTTGTAGAATAGATATTGTTAGTCCGTATTGATAAAGTGAAATTATGAATCCAAATGGATTTATGGGAGGCCTTGATCCTACGACGCTGAATCAGTTGGCGATCGTGATGCAGTATTTCTTTTATGCTGCAGGCGTGCTGACTTGCGGGCATGGTATTTGGAAGTTGGTTGAAGCCTCGCAGGCAGGCAAACAGGAAGGGTCTCTAGGTCTACGAAGCGTCATGATTGGTGGTGCGTTGATGTCGATGGGCCCAATCATTGGCTTTGTATCAAATTCTTTTGGTATGCAGCTTACAAATAGCGAATTCAATGAGGTGATCAACTTTTCGATGATTGAACCGGTTCCGGTTGGGAACGGGTCCGTCGATTTGAAGTATCTCGCGATTATCAATACTTTTATCAACCTGGTGATCCTCTTTGGATACTGGTCGGTTGGAAAGGGAATCTTGATGATGAAGAAAACGTCCGATGGTGCAGCCCCCCAAATGGATGAGGGTGTGCTTAGCGGACTAACACATATAGGTTTTGGTGCGTTGCTTGTAAACGTTCGAATTGTTCTCCCAAGCTTCTTGGTCAACGTCATGGGATTCGACCCCGATATCGTCCGAGGAATTATGGGAGCTGTCATCTGAGCATAGGGGTGCCTCCCTTATGTTCATTTTTACTGGCGTCTTGGAGAAAATGATGAAAACTTTGCGCTTTACTGAAGTAAATCGAGCTTTTAAATGGTCCCTGTTTTTGGGTCTTGTGGCCACAATGTTGACCGAACCTGCATTGGCTCAAGTAGCCAACCAGGGTCTTGGTGGTTTTGTGAACACGTTCAAGAATGACACCCTCAAGCCTTTGCTTGAATTCGGTGTATATGTTGCATATGCCGCCGGTGTTGGTGTGACGGGCGTTGGCATTAACAAGTTTATCAAGGTGTCTAAGGGCGATCCTCAGACTGGCCCAGGCGAAGCTGCGGCCTATACTTTTGGCGGCGGTGGTTTGATGGCACTTGGACTGATTGCTGACTACGCAGCAAACTCAATGTCTGTGAACGGTACAAACCCTGCGGCCTGGGGAACTCGATCAGCCGCGGATGTTCTGCAATCCCTCTTGCCATATATCGGCTAAGATGCAAGAAGTAAACGCCAGTAACGAGCCCGAGCTGTACCCGCTTTCAATAGGGTCAGCTCGAGGCGTTCCGGCAGCTCAGATTGATGCGCTGTATGGCGCGAGGGTTGTCTCGGGTCCTTTGTTTGATGCGGTGGTTAAGCAGCACAACGGACGCTGCGCGGGTTGCGGTTTCGAGTCTAAGAAGTTTCTATCTCTTCATCCTAAAGACGATAAGTTGTCAAATAGGAACCCTGAGGAACTTGTTCCTCTTTGCCCTTTTTGTTTTTCTTCTTGCAATATTTTTTATGCGGGGCGATGTGGTGGTGGGCGTATTGTTCGGCTCCCTGAAGTATCACAAGCCTACCTAAACAGATCGATACGCGCTCTGATGGTTGCTGCGAGACTTGGTCTTCCTCAAGCTGAGGACGTCGCGTCAAGAGTATTCAAAGCGCTCCAAAAAAGAGCCTATATGGTCGAACAAGCCTGGGGCTCATCTCTGCCAGAGGACTTCTGCGCAGCTCTTGGCGAAGTTGAAGATGCAACATATTACGACCTCAAAGAGAAGTTATATGAGTTGCGTTTTATTCCTACGTTGAAAAATCCAATGCTGACCGAGGACTATTTTGGTTTCCTTTGTTCGGATGCCAAGAAATTAGATCCCCACGGAACGGAAAGCGCGAGTCTAATGTATTCACTCTTAGGGCCCTTGAATGGCTAAGAATAGAGGCGTACTTGCGAGAGACGAAATTGACGTCTCCAGAATTCGACGTGACAGCCGGCCCCCCTATGTCCGCTTTGTGGCATGGACTCAGGAACCCGAGAATGGAATCATCGTTCTCGCCATAACGGCCGGAGTATGCTTTTTTGTACCCGCCCTGGTAAAACTCGGTTTCGCGATCGCGGCGATATACGCTCTTGTGATGTTCAGCACGAAGCAAGGGATGTTGGTACGCGTTCCCGAAATGGCAGGGGTTAGTGATCCTACAGAAAAGATACCCAATTCAAGAAAGGTTGATAAGGGCAAGGGCATTATGTACCTCGGCCATGACCGCAGCCCAGAAGGTTCAAAAGAGCAGGTCTGGCTCTCAAATTCTGACGCACGCACTCACTTTTTTACGTTGGGAACGACGGGCTCGGGTAAAACGCAAGCACTTTTGTCATGGGCCTTTAACTCTTTAAGCTGGGGTTCAGGCTTCGTTTATATCGACGGAAAAGCTGATAACGAGCTGATTTATCAAGCATATGCGATGTGCAGAAGGCTGGGCCGTGAGGACGACTTCTTTGTCGTTAACTTCATGACCGGCGATTCAGACGCATTTGAAATCCACAGATCCAACGACAGGGGGAGTAACACAATTAACCCGATGTCGACTGGCTCCTCAAACTCGCTGACTCAGCTTGTATCTTCATTGATGCCTGAATCAGGCGGGGACAACGCGATGTGGCAGGGCCTGGCGATCGGCATGGTGAACGCCGTGATTATTGGGCTTTGCTACAAGCGCTACAGAGACGGTTTTACTATCGATGCTGGCATCTTAAGAGACTATATTGAACTTAGTGCATTGATTGCTCTTACCAAGGAGTTCGAACGTCGTGAGGACGTCCCAAAAGATCTGGTCTTTAAACCACTAAAGACATATCTCATGAACCTTCCAGGTTTTGATTGGGAAACAAACCTGATGCGCACCCAGCCAGTTTCAGAGGACACAAAGAAACAGCATGACTTCCGAAGCATGCAGTTTTTAAGGCAATTGACGATGCTGGCCGATACCTACGGTTCTGTGTTTAAAGCACAGATCCCCGAAGTGGACATGCTTGACATTGTACTTAAGCGTCGGATCGTCATCGTGTGTATTCCCTCTCTTGAGAAATCCGAGGAGGAATCACAAGGTGTGGGCAAGCTTGTAGTATCAGCTATTCGTCTTATGATGTCGAAGACGCTAGGATCGAAGGTCGAAGGTGATTACGATGCCGTGGTGAAATCAAAGCCCACGAACTCGCCTTCGCCGTTTATTGCGATCTTCGATGAGTTGGGCTACTACTTTACAAAAGGCATGGCCATCATGTTCGCACAGGCCAGGGGGCTGGGTTTTGCCTTGTTTGCCGCTGGGCAGGATCTCTCTGCCATGATGAAAGGTGCAAACAAGGAGGAAGCCGAATCCGTTGTCGCCAACGCGAAATTTAAGATCACTCTCGCAATGGAAGACCCCGAGAGAACGGCTGATCTCATCATTAAAACCGGCGGGGAAGCCATGATCTCTGAGGTGGCTGGCTACGAAGGAAAGATGGGCGCCGTGGCTTCTGCCACATATCGGGATAACCTGAACGCCACAATCCAGATGCGTAAGCGAGTCACCCTGGAAGAGTTGAGAGACATGGACAGTGGTGAGTCTATTATGATGTGGCGCGATCGCATCGTGCGCATGCAAAATTTCTATGTATTCGACGGCCCTGGCAAGATTGGTCGAATGAAGACTCAACATTTAAATCGCTTGTTATGTTGCTTCCCTCCATCGATTCATGAACTCACGGGCTACGTGGTACCAAAGAAAGTGGTCCAAGTAGCGGCTAGCGACAACATCTTGAACTTGCTGCTCTCGGATGCAAATCCGATTTTCACAAGCGAGAGCGACGAGATAGGCGATGAGCTTCTGATCGCCCCGTCTCATAGTGTTGACGTGGGAAGAAATCGGGAAGGTGTTCAAGTCGAACTTGGGCTTTTTTATAAGTTCAGCGAATGGTATGACGGCCAAGACAAAGGCACCAAGTCAAATAGTAAATCGAAGATGAGAGGAATCTCGCTTACGCCTGGAGGTCATGAAGAATCTCCTTTAGGGGCACCAAAGCCTGTAATTGGCTCGAACTCTCTGATTATTAACTTCGACGCCTTATTTACAAAAAACAATGAAGTCGTCTATCCAATTAAGCCTCGAATTGATGAATCAAAACTCGATCTAGCTTATGAGGAAGTTGATGGCATTCCGACAATCAATGAAGTTGCATGGAAACTCACCATTGACAATGAGGTCGAGGAAAGCCTGCGAGTCATGGACAAAATTCTTGCTGCGGAGTCAAGCTCCAGCGGCGCTGTTAAACGCATCATGAAATATCGTTCAAACCCATCAGGGCTGTCTAGAAACCCCGAGGACCCAAATTTGGCTGTCCAGGGATCGTCCGGGTTTGCATCTTAAGGAGGGATTATGCTCGACCGTAGAGACTTTTTAAAAATTTGCCTGGCGGCCACCGCTGCACCTACATTGATTCTGCCTGAAGAAGCTAATGCTTTTGTATCTGACGAGGGATTGAAGCCGTGGCTTTACATGAAGGAAATGCCCCTATTCATCAAAAGAGGAAAGGATGCTTTCAAGATAGATCTTCGCCGCAAAGGTCATTTTGATACCTTTCGCTACGCTACCCGAGACATCAAGGCAAATGTAATCGGCTATCCAGATCCGCATCTCGGTGGTCTGATTTCCTGGATGCAAGCAACAATTGCAGCGCGCACCGGAAAGTTCCATCCGTTTGTAATTACAAGTGGGCTCCGTACGCAAGCTACCAACAGTCGTATTGAGGGAGCCGCCAGAAACTCCATGCATCTACCTGATGAGAACGGATTCTTTCGCGCTGTCGATATCCACTCACCGGCCGTACCCCCCAAGGAAATTGCCGCGCTAGCAA
The DNA here is from genome assembly GCA_002726935.1 of Candidatus Saccharimonadota bacterium. Classification (GTDB taxonomy): domain Bacteria; phylum Patescibacteriota; class Saccharimonadia; order Saccharimonadales; family Saccharimonadaceae; genus Microsaccharimonas. Next base: position 6,398 of record PBTC01000026.1, read on the forward strand.
AGCTTGCTCAAGAGGGTGGCGTTGGAATTTACAGCAGTAGAGGTTTTATCCACGTAGATACTGGTCGGGTAAGGACGTGGGGAAAATAAAGACAATTCGTTAAAAATTGAGATATTGCATTTCGGGCGTATTAATGGTATAAAGTCATTAATACGCCCGATGCTTTTTGGGACATCAAATTGTTGGACGGCGTAAAACTACTCAAATATTCTGAATGTCAATCGCATTTAAAAGTCAGTCACTCAAATGAAAGATATGAGAGCCGTCTCTACCGCAGATAGAACCGAAGCAGCCATCGAACTGATTCGTTCCACTGTGCCCGACGCGAATGAACTGCTTCTAGTAGACATGGAGCGTGTGAGGTTCTGGATCCAAGAGATTCTAAGGACCGATCCCGAGCGACTGGATTGGCATATCAAGCGTCTTCAGGGGATTGGGGCATCAGAAGTCGGCACGCTGGTCAGAGAGCTTGTTCACCAAGAGAGAGGCGGGATGCCTGGCGTAACGGCAGGCTCCATTATTCTTCAGAAACTCCTTTTGGCTCCATTGAAGCGCCCAACATTTGCGATGCGCTCTGGCACGCTGCACGAGGCGGATGCTAAAGCATTGTTGATTGAACAGGCCGCAAGAAATGGTGGCGTGGTTGACCATGAGGCGACAAGACTACTTCGCTTGTGGAGCCTAAACCGTTCTGTTCGAGAGAAAGTCGGGAAGGGCCTGGAGTTACTTGTGGGCGAAGACGACTTAATTCTAAAGTTCGGCGATAAAAGAATTCTGTACGACATCAAGGTTGACGCAAACCGCAATGGTGGCCCGGTCGCTGAAGAGTACATTTACCAACTACATTCATTGGCGTTGATTTGCGAAGAGGGGCTGGGTTTACCTATTCACGGTAAGCGCATTAGTCGGTATGGGCCTGACGACGAGGGATATCCAAGCATTGAGAATCTCATTGTTCACCGAGAGGAGTATCGCTTCGGAGAAATCCGTGAGGCAGCCAGAATTGCATGGGAATACAGGGCCAAGGGTACGGCGCCGATGCTGCCTCCAAAGAAGTATGTGCGTCTGGAAAACGCGGAAGAAATCAAAACCATTGCCGAGTACAGCAACGAATATTTCTCTTGGATGCAGCTTTATAAGTTAGCGGAAGAAAAGAAAGAAGAGACAAAGAAGTCTCTTGTGTTTATGGCGAATCAGGTTTCCCTTGATCACGACATGTCAGAAAAGATCACCGGATCACAAGGTACGTTGAGGGTCGGTTTGTTGAACATCGGTTTCTCAACCGAGGCCAACCTTCAAGAGATCGCTGAGAACCTTCTGGCGGAAAAAGCTATCGATTCATTGGACAAGCTAAGAAAGCCGGTAGGAAGCGTTAATGAGGACAAGTTGGTTAGGCTCCTGCAAGAGGTTGCGGATCAGCGCGCTATCCCACTTGTGGATTTGATCGCCGAGCTTCGAGATACCGACTGGAGTCAAGACGAGATCCTTACCTTGGCAAAACAGCACTACGGTGAGAACCCGATTCCCGGCCTTTACCAGAGCTACCGCCTGACCGAAACAAGGACAAAAGATACAGGCTTAGAGGATTGCAAGATGCTTGCCAGAACAGGCCTTGAGCAGGTCGCTCAGCAAGTACGAGCGCAGGCAGAGATCAGCTTCGAATCGAGTATTTCGAAACCAGCAAAGGTCTCTGCTAACGAACAAGCAAAACGTGAGGCAAAGAAGGCTGAAAAGTCTCCCTTTGATCTCAAATTTTGAATTCAGAACAGGGCGGGGCGCCTTGTGTAGTTAAAAGCCCAAATCATACAAAAACCACTCCCACTCAAAAATGGAGAAAATTATGTCTTTCATCAACAACCTGAAAAACTCAAAAAACACACGCTCTGGCGCCCGTACTACATCTCGCACGAAAGTGATTTATGTGGAAGAGTACCCAGATAATCAAACGGTTTCTGGTATCGAAATGACCCTCGACAGCACTGGCCTGGTTCCTGTACGCGATGCTGCAGGTGAGGCGGTTCGTCACGCCATTCGCCTCAACGATAAAGACTACGAGAATCGCCCGCGAATCTCCTCCCTTGTCGCTAAAGAGGGCGATTGGAACGCGTATGTCGAAAGGATGGTAAACGAGTTCCAAAAGTACCAGGAGACAGGTCAATGCACCCTTGTCGGCACGGTGCTGGATGACTTGGTTGCTGCAAACGAAGGGGTTATGACCCTCGAAGGTGCGTTACGCAAGAACTGCCGTATCGTTGAACCTGGCGGCTTGCTGCAGTTTGACGGCTGTGAGGAAAAAGAGGGCTTTTTGGAAGCCAACTGGGTTCGAACACTTAGCCCGACGTGGGGTGAGCGTATCGTAATCCCACCAGGTATGGCGATGATCGCTATTCAGCCTGTGACCGTTACCGTTGAGAAAACCGGTGGAGAAAAAGTTCGCCTGATCGGAGAGGCTGCAGCCGCCGAACTAAACAAGATGACCACAAAGGAGGCCATTGAGAAGGCCCGTATTCCAGTGGACTTCTTGCTCCCAGCCTTTGCGAAAGTTACACGTAGTAATGTTCCTCAAATCATCGAGGAGCAATTTACGTTCCTGTGTAATGCGATGCAGGTGGACCGCAATGCATCAGTGTATATCCGAGTCATGCAAGGCAAAGAGCCCATCATGGTATTCAAGACAGGCCTGGGTGGGGAGGTGACAGGAACGCGCTTAGTAGATGGTGAAGAAGTCGATCATTACGAAGTGCGCTCCCCTGAGTCCGCAGTTGCGCGCCATTTGGAGAACACTCGAGTGTTGGGCGACGACCAGGAAGTGACCTACGCTGATATTTATGAAAGCCTCGCTATGGAAGATGGGGTTTCTGTTGAGGTCATCCCTGCTATTAGCACCACCTATGGCAAGATGATGAAAATGAAGATCCTGAAGGATGTCAAGTCGGGCTGCGGCGATGTGCTACTGGCAGAGGCTACCGGCGAGTTCGTGGTCGATCGAGATGAAAACGGTAAGGCCCGCACTTACAAGGTTGACACAATTGACGGCCCCGTGGAAAAAGAAGCAAAGCGCTTCGTGTCATGCTTTACCTCCTGCATTACAGCATCTCTTTCACTCGATCCTGACAAGACATACCCTTCTGTCGTTCGTTTCAAAGGCCATTTGCCTAAGAACAACGAGAACTACAAGGCTTATCCACTCTTGAATGATGAGTCATTGCCTAGCTCGTACACGCCATTGGAAATTAAACGCCCCGCGTCCATGGCTGCTGCTTTGAGCAATTCAAAGGACTCAAGCGCTCCTGAATCGGTTGCAGGCCTGGACGATATTCCGGATCTGAAACCACCTCGTAACGTCAGCATGAACATGTAATTCATGCGTTCTTGAAACGACGCTCGTTAGGCACTGCTTAACGAGCGTTTTTTCTTTATGGTGTATTGAGATGAATAAACTATAATTTTTCTATTGGACCAACAGACTGCGGAAATATAATGGAAAAAAAGAAGTGGCTGGATTTTTCTGCTTATGGAGCAGAAGCCGTAATTCTGAGAACACTGGATCACCGTTCTTTTTACATTCTGAATGGCTTTGACCCGGAAAGCTCAGAAGCCAAAAGTATTCTGCAGTTGAAAAACCAAGCTGGATCCCCGTATTTTACCCTCAAGGGTGCAGGTGGTTACCTCGTCACGTCGGCATCATTTGTTCCTCTAAGGCAACTCAAAGAGATTCTTCCAAAGGCCGTTGTTAATGACAACGTCCCTCGCAGTATTTCCAACAGTCCAGAGATTGACTCCGACCAAAAATTGTTTGACACACTGGCCAAGTCAGCAACCATAGTCGCAGAGAACCATTATGGGGATATCGTCTACAGGACTCCCTTTGTTCGGGCCATCAAACGCACGGACAAAGATGGCAATGAGACCTACATTTATGAAGATCAAGTGGAGGAGCCTGCTGCTTTTTTCAGAGTTCGCTTTGGAACAGAGAATCAATCTACTGATCTTGAGACTTGCGCATCTTCGGTACTAAGGGCCGCAGCATCGGGCAAAAAGCTAAGATCAAACGATCTGGTTAATGTTTTATCTGCAATCTATGACTCGGAATTTACGGTCCAATCTCTTCAGGTTGACAAAAGAGCCATCGACTTTGTCGAAAGAATAGATCAGCAGCTTAGGAAAAGAGTAATTGAGCAACCGGCCTCCGAAAAATCTCTTCTTAGGGATGCGGACGATTTCGAGTTCCTGCCGGAGTCATTTGTCGATCGTGGGTTTTCGACAGGGAGAAAGAAGTCAGAGCTTCCAGGGCCGGTGCTGGCGGCTATTCGATTGGCTGTTCCGCCCGCAAAGGATTTGGGGGCAGCGTTCATCGCTCAGGACACAAAATCGTTCCCCTTCCTTACCAGGGATTATCCAGTTTCATCGTTTTGCTCGCCTTTACAAGCGGACTTGGACTTCGTTAAGTCCATTAACCCAAAGACTGCAGCAGCCAAAACTGTAGGCTTCGGCGCAGAGTTTACGCAAGCACCCGATCTCATTTTCATCGAGGGAAACCCGCAAAAAAGTGCTGCGCCTTTCGAGTATGAAGACCTTCAGACAAACCGAAGAGATTTCGCGTTGGCTTACAAGGGTTTGCGTGATAGAGAGGCCGAAGGTCTGGGCCTATTTGTGCTGTCAAGCTTGGAGGATTCTCCTGGCCACCGCCAAATGATCAATCGAGCTGACAGGAACGCGACCACCACCGAATTCCTGAATTTCATTGGTCAGCGCTATGAGATCCTCAGCTATGGCAAGTTACACCACGCCTTGATTGAAAAACGAGGCCCAGTATTTTCTTTGGCTATTGTGGCCATCGGAAGGAAGAGGGATGCGCTGTATCGAGACTTCTCCCTTGATACCGATGTGAAGGCTTACAGTCGTGACTTCTTGCGCTCTTGGGATCAGGTCAACCAGTGGGCATCCACAACTAGATCGGTAATTTCAAACGCAAAAGTACTTGAGAACCTGCGAGCGCTTCGTGCACCATCTCTTCCTGTCCCAACTCCGCAGGCCGAGGCAAAACCAAGGAAGGCTAAGAAGGCTCCCAAGTCCGAGCCAACACTGGCTATCCCGGATGCCGAGCAGGTTGATCTGTTTGCTCAGCCGATTGAATCTGCAGAAGTTGTGCTCAACCAAGAAGCCACCGAATCCAACGCTTCTTTGTCACAGGTTGAAGAGTCTGCAGACCCAATTGACACCCCCGCTGTAGGCGCAGATGTTGTAGAGGGTGAAGGGCAGCAGGCCCCTGTGGGCATCAACAATGAAGATTCTGAAGCCACGGCGATCGAAGATGATGCCGAAGTAGTTATCGACGTTTTTGCCAAGCAAAGAGCCCGAATCGCCAAGGACATCGAAGAATTTTCTTTTGATGAATTGCTTGCAGATTTTCAGCTTGATGGATTTTATGACAGTTACATCAAGCAATTCTCGTTCGACTCTATATATGACTCCGTCAACGAGGAGGATGAGGCGATTCTCGATCGGGGAAGGAAAGTTGACCGTGATGAAAATCGATTCCAATCTCCTACAAAGACTCTGAGTCTGATTCGCGAGCCTTCATCCATGACGCCTCGCAACCTGGTTGCGCCGACCAGTTACGCGATGGACAATTTGCGCCGAAAAGTCAAAGATGTGGATCGTTTCGTTTCCGCAAAGTTGAGAATGACGATCTCGGAGATGACCGAGGTGTTTTCTTCTGAGCAAGTAGACGCCGTAGCCCTGTCGATCGTTAGAGCGGAGTCCGGAAAGGGGTTCATTTGTACTGATCAAACAGGTCTAGGCAAAGGCCGTATCATCGCTGCCTATGCGCGCTATGCGCATTTCCAGGGCAAGCCCTTCATGTTTATTACTGAGGGAAGTCACCTCTTTTCTGATTTCTTCAGAGACCTTAGGGACATCAAAAGCGATCACTTGTTCAAGAACATAATGATTCTTAACACAGACACAAGAGCTGATATTTGTGATGATGTAACTGGCGAGGTCATTTTCAAGAGAAACGCCGCCACTTTTGGTAAGGTGCTTTCTCGTATGGACGAAAACACAGCAAGCCTTGCAGACAATAAAATTGATATGTGCTTTGCAACTTATTCGCAGTTTAGGAGCAAGGACTCTGTAAAAACTCGCTGGCTTAAGGAGCAGGCGTGCCGAGGCTCCTTCTTGGCTTTGGACGAATCTCATAATGCAGCGGGAGGCTCATCGAACACAGGTGAGGCGGTTTCTCATGCTGTGGCGATGGCCGACAGCGTAATCCATTCTTCTGCGACCTGGGCGAAGAATGCCAACACCATGTCTTCTTACAGCACTGTCTTTCCGATTGGCATGGACATTGAGCAGGTGCGCGACATTCTAATGACCGGCGGTGAGCAGATGGCTGAGATCATGTCCTCCATGCTTGCCCAAGACGGGGCTTTAGTTAGGCGAGAGCATGACCTCTCCCGCCTGACTTTCCGCACTGTTGTTGATGAAAAGAACTTGGATCGTAACGTGCAGTTAGCCGACAGGTTTGCCGAGATATTGCTGGAAATCAACAAGGTGTCTGGCACTCTAGGAAAACTGGCAGCAAAAGTTGATGAGCGTTACATCCGAGAGCACCTGGAACTACCCGAGCATCTACGCTTGAATAATCACATGGGCGGCGTGGAGAGTACTGGCTTTGGCAGCACAATGTACAACCTTCAGCGCATGTTTGCCCTGTGCCTGAAAGCAGACTTTGTTGCCGACCGTGCAATTGAGGCGCTTCGTAATGGACAAAAGCCGGTCATAGTGCTTGAGCAAACACAGGAATCCATGCTCAAGCAATCTTTGAAAGCATATCTATCGGCCTTGGGTGAGGGCAATATTCCTCATGAGTATTTGTACGACGACATCCTCCTTGATGAGGAAGGAAACGAGATCGAGAATCAAGCCGACGAGGGGAAGATCGACCTGAAGGTGGGAGTTCGTATACCCATGGTAACGATGCGAAATGCCTTGATGGCTGCCTTTAAAAGAACGATGAGCGCAAATCGCAAACTGCCTGACGGAACAAAGCGTCGTCTCTCGATCCTTGACCTGGCCCTAGAGGATCCGAAAACAACTGCGGCTGATATTCAGGTTATTGAGTCATGGATTGAGAAAGTCGAAGCGTTAATTTCGGACTTTCCAGATTTGCCACTGGTACCGATTGACTACGTTAGAGCAAAGATTGAAAGAGCTGGCTTTAGGTTCGGTGAAGTCTCGGGACGTAAGTACCAATGTGACTTTGAGCTATTCGACGGGAAGGAGCCGAATCTTTTTGTTAAAAATCGTAAAGACACTCGAAAAGAAGATGTACGCAATTTCAACAAAGGAGTGGTTGATGCCTTACTGATTAATATCGCGGGGGCATCCGGGATATCTGTGCACAGCAATGCCAAGTTTGCCAACACTGACCAGCGAGTCATGATTGAGTGGCAGATCGCTAACGATGTGAACAAGCGAGTGCAGCTTTTTGGTCGTGTTAACCGTGTGGGGCAGGTAGTCGATCCTATTATTGAGACGGTTACTACCGGTCTTCCGTTTGAAATGCGACTGATTTCCATGCAGAAGCAAAAACTTCGTGAGCTTAGCGCAAATACTCAGGCGAACCGAAGGAACGCGGTTGAAGAGGATCAGACTCTGGATCTTATCAATAAGATCGGCAACGAGTCCGCAAAAGAATACTTGATGAATAATCCAGACATCGCCGATCTACTTTGTATCGACATGATGGAAATGGAAAAGAAGCTGGACAACACTGCTTACATCAATAAACTTTCCTTCCTGATCGGACTGCTCTATGTTGAAGAGCAAATTCAGGTGATTAGCGAACTCGAGAATGACTTCAAGAAACGAGTGCGTGATAAGGAGGCCCAAGGCGAAAGCCCTCTGCGAGTTAAGGAGCATGAGTGGGGTGCGCGCGTGGTCAAGCAGTCGTTGTTTTATGGGATCGAGGAGGAGACCTATGAGTCCTCGTTTGATCGCCCAGTCTATCAAACACTCTTGTCATACGATGAGATCGTGAACCCGCTGCAGTGGGCTTCCGTTTCGAAGACCATCGAGGAGAGCCGTGAGGCTTTCGCTAATTATTTTGGTGATGAGGAGGCGCGCGAAACTCGTCTGTATGACTTACGGAACAGGATGTCGGAGTCATTCCAGATCCTGATGCGCCGAAATGTTGGATCTCGATTCTTTGAGGAAGGTGCTGATCACAACAGCATTATTGATCAAGACGCTGCTATTCAAAAGGCTCTTAATTCCCAAGATATTTTTAACACTTTTATCAAGGGTTACAACGACAGGAAGATCTTTGCAGAGTCGATTATTCCCCACTTATTTCCAGGCAACATTGTCGAGGTCCAGTACGGACTGGACAACTACAGAGCTGTGATCACCGAGCTTACGTTGCCGGGGCGTGGCAGGGAGGCTTCTCTTACAGAGTATGACATTACCCTGGCCATACCTGGCAATAGGTATCTGACTAGGCTCAACCTTACCGGTTTGTATTCCTACGGTGGGACTATCGAGAAAGTTGACGAACTCGACGTGAGTGCACCGAATCGATCCGCTGAGTCTGTTTTTAACTCAGCTAAGAAAGGTAAGATCACCAGGGACCGTGTTGTTCTTACCGGAAACCTATTCGCTGCGATTAACGAGACCAGTGGCAGATCCTTGGGAAGTCCGGGTATGTACACAGATGAAAACAATGTTCGTCACTCCGGGATCATCTTGCGAAAAGAAGTCAAGGCAGCAGACCTTAATTCGATTCCAATTAAAGTGGACATAGCCCACGTGAAGGCGATCTTGCAAGAGCACCAATTTGCCTCGATTGAGTTCTCTCCAGCGGATGCAAAAAATCTTCCTTTTAGCGTAATGACACGGCCAGGGAGAGAAGGGCTTCGTTTGGATGTCACATTCAAAAGCTCCAAGCGGGCTGCCGGCTGGGAGAATCAGTTGGACCTTATGGAACTGCTTCGATCTGATGGGAAGAACTTTTCGAGATTTCAGGGGATTGCAAGCAAGACATTGAGTTTTAATTTTATTGATGGTATAATTGAGAAAATGGCGGCGAGAAATTGCTCCATATCAATTGTAGGCGGGGACCGCGAATTGATCTTCCGTCAAATTCAAGAACTTAAAACTCAAGGGAGATTCCCTAGAGTCGCTTAAAGGGATCCGAATGACACCTGCCGCCTCACACCAACCCACTAAAGCCGTGGCAGGCGTCATTGGAGAGCACTCGGCGTCAGAGTTAAAGCCTGCGCCATTGGCCCTCAAAAACACTGAGCGTGATCAGTCTCGCCGGAGCACAAAAACCCCCAAATGGATGTTTGGGGTTGAGTGCGATGGCATTCGGGTCGGAATCAAGTGCAAGAAGGCAGAGAACACCAAAGACCTTGTCAGAAAGTTCAATGGCTGGTGGTGCCAAGGTGCTATGTCCTGGATGTTCGAGCTTGATGATGCATCCCGCTTCGCCTCATACCTATCCGCAAACCCCAAGGCTGTAAAGACAAATTTAAATACTGAGAATGCTGCTGGATTTATCTACTGGGGTAAAACGCAGAACAGAAAATTAGGCTGCTTTTCGTCAATGATTGACGTGCGACTTTTCAACGTCAAGAACGAGGCGACGGTCATTATCGTTGGTGGCTATGATGGTGTCTTAAAGAGGATCCTACCCAGGGTTGCCGGGGCAAACTGGAACTCTCAGTTTGAGGTCTACATTGCCAAAGGCAAGAGCACTAAAGAGATCCTGGATGTCCTTTCCCAAGATGCGTACATTCACCGAGATGAAGTGTATGTAAACACTAACGTATTTAACGAGCTGGACATTGGCGCATGGCGCGACGTACCTAAGGCTCGGCTAACTATTGGTGCCGAGTGTGCCTTAGACCCCTCTGAGTTTTTTAACCCTGAGGAAGAAGATGATCCTAAAAATCTTAAACCTAAGGTGGACGCACTTAAAGCCTTGGCGGCCAAGCCCTTGGTCAAGCGTGAGATCAACCCAGAGATCTATCCGTGGGCCGAGAAAAAATTTGGACTCCGGGATTATCAAACTACTGGGGTCAAACACCTGCTTGAATACTCCTCAGCCCTTTTGGCGGACGATATGGGGCTCGGCAAAACCAGGCAAAGTGTCGTAGCGGCTCGTATTAACAGGAAGACCGGCGTCAACATAGTCATTGTCCCCGCATATCTGAGGATCAATTGGTACCGCGAGATAAAGATTGTCGAACCTGAAGCTAGGATTTGGTGTGTTAACGTCGAGCGCATTAACAACATGCCACATGTGACCTCCGGTTTTGTCGCTGGTAGTGTCCAGCCTGGCTGGATTGTGGCTTCTTATGAATCGATTGGTACAGTGTTTGAGCACATGCGTGCCAATGAAATGAAAGTTGATAGCATCATCTTCGATGAGGCTCACTACATTAAAGAGCCGAGCAGCCAGAGGACGCAAAAAGCCTTCCGGTTGTCCGACATGGCTGAGCATAAAATCCTGCTGACAGGAACCCCAATCCTCAACGGGATTGAGGAGCTTTACACATTGCTGCGGCTATCGGGACACCCCCTCGCGGCAATGGACGTTCGAATTTTCAAGAAAACCTTTGGCAATTCAGAGATTGACCGACGCGCACTCAATCAGAGAATTAAAGAATGGATGCTTCGAAGGAGTAAGAAAGGAACCCTTAACCTTAAAGGCAAGGTACGTAATGAATACCTTATCGAGGGGTCTTTTAAGTTCTGGAAGGAATATAGAGCGCTTGAAGAAGACACCTCCATGCCCACCCTCGTTAAGATTGGAAAGGCCCGCGCGCTGCTGGACCACGAGAAGATGCTGGCAGCATTCGATTTTATCTCGTCCTTTGAGGGCGACGAAAAGTCCATCTTGTTCGTTAATTTCAAAAAGACTTTCAATCAGGCTATGCAGCGCGCCAAAATGCTTGGCATTGATGCGGTTGGGTTCGACGGAAGCTGCTCGCCAGAATACAGACAGCAAGCCGTAGATATCTTCCAAGAAAATCCGAATGTCAAACTCATCATTATTACAATTGATGCGGGCTATAGTGGTTGGACGTTAACGGCCGCAAACTGGGTCTTTATGGCGTCTCTTCCCTGGACGCCGAGCAAACTCATGCAGGCGGAGGACAGGGCTTATCGCCTTGGACAGGAGCGCTTGGTGAATGTTGGCATTCTCAAGGTCGTCGACACCATTGATATTTCGCTGTGGGAAGTTCTTGAATATAAAGCCAAGCAAGCCGCAGAGGTTTTAGAATCCGACGATCCGCTGGGAAATCAGGAAAAAGAAAAGAAGCAGGCCTTGAGCATAATCGCCGCCCATGGTTTCACCCCTAGAATTAAAGTCGAAAAGACCATTGAGCACGCTACAGCTTGATCTCTAATCGGCCCCGCCTTGGACAAAAGACGTCCAACTTTGCGCAATCGTAAAAAACAGGGTGATATTGAGGAAAAATCCGAAAGAGCTGTTTTTATCAGTATAATTTATCTAATCTGTACATTATAGAAACAAATTAGATTCTAAGGTTTCCATGAAAAAACTCTTTCGTTTAGCCGTAGCCACAAGCCTGATTTGGGCGCATGCGCAAGCAAACTCGGCTGTCCTTATCGTAGAAGGCGATGATCTTGAGAGGAACAGACGTCTTTCTGGGGAGCTTGCTCAGTACGATGGGGCCGGTAGCAGCATCGGCGTGGCGCCAGAGCAAAGTCAACTCACAGATCTAACAGGAAATGTTAATCGCCTGTTCATCACTGAGCCATTCCAGGCCCGAGTGATATCTGGGATGGCTAGGGAAGTAACCTTGGACGAGGCCATGCAGATGGTTGTCCCCTCCGACTATCAAGTGGTTTATCGGGTATCAAAAGAATCTCAGAAGCTTCCTGTCTCTTGGCGTGGCGGCGTGGAGTGGCCTCAAGTTGTAAAAGAGGTCATGAACCAAGCGAGAGGTTACGCCTTTATTGATCCATCATCAAAGAAGGTCATTATCAGCGCCTCTGCATCAAATGACACCTGGGAAGTCAGCACCAAGGACAAGACGCTTCGCGTTAGTCTTACCCGCTGGGTCGCTCTCGCCGGATGGCAATTGGTCTGGGATATTGATCGAGACTTCAACGTCGACGCCTCGGCAACAATCAACGGCTCATTTAAGGATGCCGTTACTGATCTGGTCACCTCGTTGAGCAGCAGTGATTATCCTGTTCGCGCCGTATTCTATGAAAAATCGAAGACCTTGCGGATCGTAAAGTACACCGCCGGCTTCCGCAACCAGCAATAAGGACTACACCCATGAAGCATAAAGCAAACATTCTTGGGCTGGCTGTGTCCATGGCGGTCCTCTCCGGATGTGCCGCAGTTCAAACGGCTCAAATTCAAAATGCAGCCGAGAACAAATCTGAGCAACGTCGTGCCGTTATGAAAGAAGCGCTTGTGAAAAACTACACGGGCGAGGCAAAAGAGTCGGCTCTCGTGGTGTCTCGCGATAGCATTTATGTGGCCTCGAAATCATCGACTACGCGCTCGGATGCGAACGTGCCTGCAGTATTCGATCAGATTTTTTTGCGTTTTCCTGGGCGTTACACCTTGGCGGCGTTGGCTGAGCGTATCACCAAGGAGACCCGCATCCCAGTCACCATTTCTGAGGACCTGGCGGCTGGTGGCGGCAGCACCGCGCCAATCAATATTGCGGTGAACAATGCTCGTGCTGAAATGGGATTTGGCGGCCGCGATCCATTTGCCATGGGCGAAGAAACAAAAGGCTCAATTGATGTTTATCGAAACACGCCAAATTCATTGTATGCCGAAGAGTTTGAATTGGACTTTAACGGTTCGCTGACCGATATGCTTGATTTGATTGCTGCGAAGGGGCGAATTAGCTGGGAATATCGTCGCGGGACCATTCATTTCTCCAAGACAATTACGCGCACATTCTTTGTCAATTCACTGCCTGGCACGACCGGCACCACTCGGAGCATGAGGGCGTCAGTCGGCGGTTCAGGCGGTCAGGGTAGCGCTCCTGCTGGCAGCGGATCCATCAGTACTTCAATCGAGTTTGATCCCCTAGTAAGCGTATCGGAGGCTATTGCGACGCTGATGACGCCGTCTGGAAAGCTGGCAACCAATAAGTCGTCAGGGACCATCGTGGTGACTGACATCAAGGAGGCTCTGGACCGGATCGAGCGAGTGGTCGATCAAGAAAACTCGCTGCTTAACCGGCAGGTGCGTATTCGGGTTGACTTCCTAAGTGTTCGGTATTCAAATAACGCTCAAGCGGGTGTGGATCTTAACCTGGCCTTCGCCAACATTCTGAACAACGGCGACGTAGCTGGAGTTAACGTTACTCCGGGCGGTGGCTTGGTCGGCGGTGATGCGGGCTCTGCTACCTTTAGGGTTACCGGCCTTGATTACGATGCGAGCCTGCTTGTCCGTGCGCTTAGCACTCTTGGGAAGACCACCATTTTAGGCAGAAAGGCAGTGACTACGCTTAACCGCCAGTCCGCGCCTATCGTGGTATCAAACCAGACTATATACCTCGCGTCTACAACACCAGGAGCTGCGGGCGCGAACGGTGGTGCCGGAGCCCCCGGGCTGCAGCCTGGGACTGTTAATACGGGCTTGTCAATGGACGTGCTGCCGATCATTACGCCTGACAATAGTCTGATTATTCAGTTTGCTCTCGATATCTCAGAGCTTATCCGAATTGGCTCCATCTCGACTGGTGCTGGTGAGACGCTCCAGCAGATTCAAACCCCTGAGGTGTCCGCCATGTCTTTTCTTGAGCGTGTGAGCATGAAGAACGGCGAGACCTTGGTAATGGTGGGCTACGAGCGCGATCTTACGCGAAGTAACGGTCGAGACTCCCTGCTCGGAGTCTCTAGCGACGGCTCCGAAGAACGGGAAGCTTTCCTTATCTCTTTGACTCCTTATTTGGATTAAAAGGTCACTATGCTGATTTTCAATGAATTGGCTTTTGGCCTTGACTGGAGGTCAGGCAGCTTTGGCCGCAGGAAGACTATTCAGGCCTATAAGAAAGAAGGTAAAAAACCGCGCGCGATAGTTCAAATTGTGGACACGGACGGGCAACTTTTCTTTGGTTTCTCTGAAAAAAACATCTCGAACAAAAACACGCGCAGCATCGCTGGGCTGCTTTGTTCTACCACTCAATTTAATACCTCCGGGCAACTCGCATTCCTCTTTTCTTTAGAAGGGGAGATTCACGGACTTGTATGTATAGCAAACGGAAGCCCAGTAAGCGGTTTTGATTTCGTAGGCACAAAGGACGATTGCGTTTATAAGCTTCAAGAGTTCCTGACTGTTGCATCGTCTCAGGGCTCTGTTGCTATCTATTGCAACGGAATGCAGGGTGCCATTGATTTCAACTTGACAGATTTTCTGGCTCAGGAGTCTAGGCTTTCTCGCATCCAAGATGTGACCATGAAATCGATCCTTCCGCCAGCAAAAGTGTTTGGCGTTATCGGGGGGGGCATTTTGGTCGCAGGCCTTGGATTCGCAGGCTTTTCAATGTACCAGAACCATAAAGCTGAGCAGGAGAGGGCGCAGCAGCTTCTGCTGCAGCAACAAGCCGAGCTTGCGAGAACTCAACCTGAAGCCGTTTTCAAAGAAGCCTTACTGAATCTTGTAGCAACAGCAACCAGGTCTGTAAATGTGCCCGCCTTATGGGCTCATTACGCATCGGCGACGTCCACTAAAGGCACATGGGTCAGGGCCTCTGTTCGATGCGATGCGTTGAATTGTGCGGAGGTGTTCAAACCTCGTATAGCCGGCATTGTTCGTTGGGAAGACTGGGCGCAGGCTGAAGACAAAAATATTACTTATGATTTTGCTCAAGTTCAGGTGGAGCTAGGTGCGCCGTCATACGAACAACCAAAGCCGGAGGGCGCGCCTGACGCGTTCTTCGGGACAAAAGCAGAAATGTTCGAGTGGGTGGACAGAATAAAAGCTATCAAGGTTGGAACGCTCACTGTCGGCAAGCGCTCGGACTTTACTACCCTGCCAATTCTTGAGGGTAAACCGAAATACGTCTTCTATCCCTTCGAATACTCTGGCCCTCTTTGGGCGATGCAACTGCCACATTCTGCTGGCGGCATGTCCGTTGAGAGTGTCTCTTTGGAAGTTAAGCCAATGCTTGGATTCCAGACCGACGTTTCAATTGAAGAAAAGGGAAAAATGAATATCAAAGGAGTTTTTTATGTTAAAGAATAAAGTCGCGCTGTCTCTGGTTTTTGCGTTGTATTCAGTAAGTGGCTTTGCTCAGGACTGGAAATCCGTTGCCGATTCTCAGCTTGAATTGCAGGTTTTGCTTCTCGCGAAGGAAAAGGCAGAGCTGGAGAAAAAAACCCGCGAAGCGCTAGAGCCAGAAAAGCCACTGAATCAACCAGGCCCACCTCAGGCTGGTATGGCCATAGAGCCAGCCTTCAATCCTATGTCGGGTCCGATGATGGGCATGCCTACGCCCGAGAGCATGCCTCCCGAGGTGAGGACTCCGATGAATGAAAAAATACGTCTCATCGCGATTTATGGCGCGGACATGAAGAACTTAAACGCCGATATCTTGTATGACGAAGAGGTAATAACAGTGTCTCGTGATGGCACCCGCGGCGTCGATAAGTTCTACGGCTGGGAAGTTCAGTCGATAGACAATCGCCAGGTGGTGTTTACAAAATTGGCAAAAGAGGGCGAAAAAGATAAAACATACACAAGGACTTTCGTTCTTCGTCGTGCCGCTATGACACCTTTGGTGTCAAGCAGCGCAGCGAGCTCTGCGCCATCCTTTGCACCCGCTCCGCCTACATTTGGGGACAGCCAGCTTCGCGCCAACGGCGGTCGCTTTGGAATTCCTCGCCCCCAGGGCGCCCAGGTTCCCCCTGCGGTTAACGTCAACAGTGCCAGACCGGGGCAGCCTGTGCCTCCTAGCGTATTGCAACCTGCAGGTCCAAGAGCACAGTAACAATGTTTAATCGATCTTCCTCATCAGATGTGGCGGTACCCATCCCGGCTGTAAAAGCGCTTGCAAAGATCAGTTCGATCGAACAAATTCCGTCTTTCTCCAAGCCGGCTGATGATCTGCCTCGGAATTTTGATGAAAACGAAGTGTTTGTTGTTTATCTTACGAGACACAACAAGCATTTGATCTTGGCCACACCCGAGGGTATGGCGCAAACCAGCTCATTTTTCGAGTTCGTCAACAAACTTCGGAATCGAGGTGAGGTTGAGATTGCACGAGTAGACTCGTCTTTGATTTTTAGTGTCAAGTCAAGACTGGAGTCGATGGACAGTGATTCAGGGCTGGAGAAAAAAGAGAAAACTAGAGCCCGGGATCTTTTCGTTCAGATAATTGACAAAGGGATCGAGGTTGGTGCTTCCGATGTCCACGTATGCGTGAGAGAAGACACCGGTCGCGTCCTTTACCGTATCGATGGAGCCATACGTCGCTGGAATCAATTTGCGTCTAAGGCTCTTCGCGAAGCCATGGGCGTTGGATTTACGCTTGACGCTCAAGAAAAAACTCGTAGTGACAATGCGTTTTTAGCCGATTTCGCCCAGAAGTGCATGATTCCCTACGAACACGAAGACGGTCGCAAATTCAATTTGCGTTATCAGTCTGAGGTTACGATTGGTGGGTTCGATGTCGTCATTCGTTATCTTAAAAATAACCTCGACGTTAAGGTTCTTCAGCTTGAAGAGTTAGGTTACGAAGAGTCCCAGAGGCGTCAGCTAGCGTACGCGGCTACAAAATCGATCGGCTGTACTATTATCTCTGGCATCACCGGGTCGGGTAAGACCACAACTCTGAACACAATTCTGCAAACACTGCCGAATCGCGATGAGAAAAAGATTTATGCCTACGAGGATCCAACTGAGATCCGAATGAGGGGCGTAAGTCAGGTTTCAGTTCCACCCAAAGACAAGAACAAGCCAAAGGATGACGAGGCGGATAGTCCGTTCCTGGAGAATATGAAAAACTTCCTTCGTCTCGATCCAGATGTCGGGATGTTCGGCGAGATCCGCGATCGGGCTACCGCACTGATCCTGCAGCAAGCGGCTGAGTCTGGTCACCAGATCTTTACAACAATTCACGCAACTTCTGCGCTCGGAACGGTTAAGCGCCTCCTGTCTCCTCAGATTGGGCTGACTCGAGACGTGCTTGGTGCAGACGACTTCTTTACCGCACTTGTTTATCAAAAATTGATTCAAAAAGTTTGTCCTCACTGTAACGTCCCAGCGATTGGAACTCTGTCGGATAGCAAGCTGGCACTTCTTGAAGTGAAGTTCAATCTTGATGTTAACAAGCTCCGTTGCGCATCGGTTAAAGGATGTCCGCACTGCCGCATTTCGGGCTTTCAAGAAAGTTCCAACGGTGAGAACGACCAGGATGTTCTACTTGGCGTCAAGGGTCAGACAGTGATCGCTGAGATTATTGTCCCGGATGATCAGATGCGTGAGTACATCACAAACGGAGAGGACCTTAAGGCCAAGAGGTACTGGCGATCGTTGAGAAAGGCCGGTTACGACGATCCTAATATGGACGGCAAAACAGCTTTTGAGCACGGTCTTTATAAAGTAAGCCAAGGTCTGGTTGATTTGAGAACACTTGAGTCCTCGTTTGTTCCAATTGAGTTCTATCAGGTTCATGATCCGGCGGAAATGAGCACCGGAGGCAAGTTATGAGCATGTTAGACGATTTCAACTTTAGCCTTGGTAAATCCGAATTTACCGCCGGAAGGGTAAAAATATACGCGGACTTGGCCAAGGCTATTGAGGGCCTTGAGTCACTCCAAAGTATTTTGCAGAAAAGGATCTTGCGCGCTGCAGAGAAAAAAAGAAATATTCACTTAGTGTATAGGAAATGGTTTCGCAACCTAGCAACTGGGGTTCCTCTTTCAGACGCGGCTAAACAAGAACTCCCGCCTTTTGATTACATGGTTCTCTCGACTTTTGAGAGAGCCGGTCGAATCGAAGAAGGGCTCAAGTTCCTTTCTCATTCAATTGGAAGAATGAATGATGCGAGGTCTACGATGCGCAAGGCTCTTGTGGGCCCCGGGATCGTGATGTCCATGGCCCTGGTGATGATCACTGGCTTTAGTTTGTTTGTTGTGCCAATGATCACGCAGATTTACCCACCCGAAAGATGGCCAACAATTGGCAAATTGCTTTATGCTGTATCGGAAGGAATAAAAAATTATGGATCTATAACGGCTTTTCTCATCATTGCCCTTATTGTTGGTGTAATTTATTCATTACCGAGATTGACTGGCAGTATCCGAATCAAGCTTGATAAGTGGCCTGTGTATTCCTCATATAGAAGGGTAAATGGCTTAACAACTTTGGTTGGACTTGCCAGCCAGTTGAAGGTTGGTGTGTCGCTTGTTGAAAGTGTGAGGCTAATTTCAAACAACAACACACCATACATGAAGTGGATGTTAGGGCGAGTCAGCCAGAACCTTAGTCGAACACCGGATGCCTACGGTAAGGCCTTCGACATTGGCCTTTTTGACGATGAAATTATGTTTCGATTGATTGATTTTGCTGAGCAGTCTTCTTTTCCGAAAGCGGTTGAGGAAGTTGGGATGGAGAGCTTTGATGAAGTCATTAATGGAATTAAAGAGAGTTCAGAGGTGATTGGCGGTCTTGCAAAGGCTTTCTCCGGCGCAATCATCACCTTCATGATCGTCTCATTTTTGTTTACTGCTCAAGGCATCAAAAAAGATGTTCAAGAGCAAATGTACTCCCAGGGTCGGTGACCTTAGGGTTTTTTTAGCGGCGTGATACCAGGTGATTGCCATGAATAGTTTACAAGTCAGAAGTTCATTTAAAAGTAGAGCGCGGCAGGCTGGCGTCTCGCTCATCGAGCTCTCAATTGCTCTTGCCATTATTGCGGTGATCACGATCACCGGCATTGTATTTGCCACAGATGCATTGAAGGAGTCGCGAATCGGCTCCGAGGCAGCTCGGGTAAATTCAATCGTGATGAAAAGTCGAGCGGCTTTCCAAAACAGAGCATTGGCAAACCTGTCTGTAGCAGCCACCACCACGTTGGATGCTGCACGTCTGGGGGTGTTCCCCGCAGATATGCTGGATAAGCCTATTACTGACACATCCTTGGCTGCCACTGATGTCAAGAATCGCTGGGGTGGGAACGTCCAGATCTTCAGTAACCCAGGCCTTTCTGTAATGACCTTGGTGTACAACGACATTCCCCAGTCCGACTGCATTGAGTTTGTCAATCGAGTGTCAAGTCTTTTCTCTTATGTGAGCTCCGGTGCGACAGTCGCGACTACCGGAGCCACCGCTATTAAAACGCCCACCGTAGCACTGAGTACTGCCAACACGCAAACCGCTTGTCAAGCAGGTGACAACATCCTGACTTTCGCTTTTTCGAAGTAAACAATACCTGGGAATTGCCCTATCTCAGGTTTACAAATTGGGTATTAATCTTGGAGAAAATGATGAATAGAAATGCAGTTTTTACGAAGTACCACGCGATCAAACAAAGGAAGTCTCAAGCGGGTGTTTCCTTGATCGAACTGTCAATCGCTCTTGCGATCATTGCCGTGATCACGATCACAGGTATTATCTTTGCTACCGACGCTCTCAAGGAATCTCGAATTGGCTCTGAGGCTGCCCGTGTCAATTCAATCGTAATGAAGAGCCGCGCCGCTTTCCAAAACAGAGCTTTGGCCAACTTGTCGGTGGCGGCTACTACTACGTTGGACGCCGCTCGATTGGGCGTGTTTCCTTCGGATATGCTGGACAAACCAATCACGGACACATCTCTTGTGGCAACTGATGTGAAGAATCGCTGGGGCGGTAACGTCCAAATCTTCAGCAACCCGGGCCTTTCTGTAATGACCTTGGTATACAACGACATTCCCCAGTCTGACTGCATTGAGTTTGTTAATCGAGTGTCGAGCCTGTTCTCTTATGTAAGCTCAGGCGCGACAGTGTCTACCACTGGTGCCACCGCTATTAAGACCCCGCTGTCTGATGCATCCGCAGCAAACATCCAGACTGCTTGTCAGACGGGTGATAATGTTGTGACTTTTGCGTACTCGAAGTAAGGTGGAATGGTGCAAGGATTTTTGACCGTTGGTTTTTTTCCTTGCACCTATTTTCTAAAAACCAATTTTGTCCATTAGCTTCGGGAACACAATGCTTGATACGGTAGATCTTTCTTTAGAACAAATGTTGGGGAACATTCCCGATATTCGTCTGGATCTCAAAAACCCAAAAGACTCCGTAGTATTTCCTCTTCCGGAGCGTAAGCCCTCTCGCACAACGGCTGAGATGCTTCCGCTGCTTGAACTTCTCGCGCAGAAGGCCGAGTCCGTAGCAAATCATTTTGGTTCAAAAAGTTTTTCGCTGTGCGTTGGTGAGTCTCGATATCGGGCTCAGCGGATTCGTGATGGCGTCTACAGCCTACGGCTCTGTATGAATGAGTGCCTGTCCCTTGAAGATCTTGAAATAGCCAAAGGATATCGCGACAAATTACTGGCGCCAGAGTTAAAGAGAAGTGGCGGGCTGGTTCTTATTTCGGGGCTTCCGGGCTCCGGCAAAACTACAACGCTCGCATCCACCATTTCCGGTCGACTGAAGACACTTGGAGGCTTTGGCGTAACCATTGAAGACCCCGTTGAGATGCCCGTTGCTGGGTTTCACGGGGAGTCTGGTTATTGCGAGCAAATGTCAATTGAGCCAGGAGAAACCTTTTACGACAAGATCGTGAACTCGCTTCGATGCTTCCCTTCGGGCGACACATCAATTCTCGCTTTGGGTGAGATTCGTGAGAATGATGCCGCGGCCGAGTTACTTCGTATTGGCATCGATGGCCACCTGGTGATGTCCACGATCCATGCGAAAGGGCCAGTGGAAGCTATCCATCGCGTGTTGAGCATGGCTTCGCAGGGCGGCGAGATGAGTGCAAGAAGTCTACTGGCTAACAGCTTGAAGCTGGTCGTACATCAATCGATGTTGAACAACAAGCCTCAACTCACCGCGCTTGACGTGACCGACTCTGTTCGGTCAAAAATTTATAACGGAAATATCGATGGGCTTAAAGATGAAGTTGCTGCAACGCAGATTAAAATTCGAACAGACCAAGGCTATAGCCCACAGCGTTAAGCGTTCAAGCGGCTTTGTTCTTGTCGAGCTTTCAATAGCTTTAGCGATCCTGGGGGTGATTTCAGCCGTCGGGATCAAGTTGTTTCTAGAAGAGTCTGAAAACCAGAGGGCGGAACAGCAGGGCAGGGTCCTGGCGTCTTATGGGTCCGCATTCGCGACCTATATGGCGACGTTCGCTGAGCGACTGAGAAACAATCAGCCAATCACGGTAACCATTGACAATCCCGCGCCTACACCCGACACCACAGTCGTTATTAACACTCCGAGGCGTCCAACGTTTGCTCAACTGACTGCGATTGGGATTTTGCCTGCCGGAGGCTCCGGGTTAAATCTCTACGGCGATAACTACGTTTTTGCCGTTCAGAACGTAGATCCTTCATGCCCCGTTGGCGGCGTAACGGTTTGTGAGATAGAGGGCATAGTCGCTCTTTCTGGAACTGTTCGTGATTTTTCAGGAAACGCAAGCCACGCTTTGGCTGGTCAGGTCGCCTTGATTGCCGGCGATGCGGGGATTACGACACTCGCAACACCAGGCGTGATTACAGGCCCCTCTGGCTCATGGAATTTTCCTCATCCTAACGGGAACGTCCCAGCCTCTGTTGGAGTTAGATTGGGTGGGGGACTTGGAGGGCTTTCTGCTTATCTAAGGCGTGATGGGTCTGACTGGATGACTGGCCCTTTAAGGCTCGTTGATCCAGTCACGGGTGTTCGGCAGGATATTGTCGGAGCCGATAGTATCGAGGGCTCCTCAATCACAACTGTTACCGGAAATATCGATTCGTTAACCTCAACCGCGGTTAATACACAAAATATTACGTCAGTAACCGGTTCGGTCACGGGGAATCTTTCTACCGGGTCAATAGACAACGCCGGAACTATTACGTCAACCGGTAATATTCGCTCAGTTGCCGACATCACCGCTGACCGTGATTTGATTGCAACACGTTCCGTTGTTGCTCCTGACATTTATTTGACTGGGCGTAACCGTTGGCTGTCTCAGCTTTTACCGAATGTTGTTATTCAAGAGACCAATTTGCTTGACATGCGCGTATCCACAGGACGGGTTACTAAGCCTGCTTGTGCTGCGGTCAATATTGGGGGTCGGCCAGGGGCGGCAGGTGCGCCTCGTATTTACGCCTACCCGGTCTCGGGCGTGGTGGGGACTGTTACAGACGTTAGCGGTCAAATTGTGACAACCGGCGGAGTTGACAATGTGGAAATTGATAACACTAGACTCGCCCTAGGTTCATTTGACGTTCAGGTTCAAGACAACGGGGTTGAGTGGGTTGTCTCATATGAGACGCTCGCCGAATCGGCTGCGAACGGTGGGACCTCTTATAACAATCAGGCTTTTGTGTTGGTTCAAATTGGGTGCTCTTATAACTAATTGTCCTGTGGTGTGCGTTTAAGTAAAGAAACCCCTTGTTTGTTGGGTTTTTTGCAAGTTTATAGGTGGTTTATAACCCACTGATTTTATTGACGAAAATGGATTTATTTAATATCATTGGTGTAGTTTGTTAGTCTGTACAGACAGCGTCAATTTGGAGAATTCGATGAGTAAAAAAACAAGGCTAGAGAAAAGGTCTTCGTTTAGAAAGGGTGGGATGGTTGCCCTAATGGGCATGTCGCTTTTCCCGTTCAATCCCCAATTGGCGTCGGCTACACTGTTTAATGACCCGACCGCTGCTGACTCGGCATTCGCTGCCGTGCCTGGAAGAACAAAGGCTACTAAGAATGATACTTACGGTAAATCTGGCTCAGCGACCCTTGGGGCGAAGGGACAGAAGCGCATCGGCTCAGCCGCGCTTACCGGAATTAGAAACGACGTCTCCAATATGGTCACGAACGTCACCAACGATGTGACAACTAGGCTTGAGAACAACAATATTGAGATCACGCAAAGAGTTCAGAACGACATCATTGCAAGCCAGAGAGAAGTCATAAGCACGGTTCAGGCGTCCCTTGGTGACAGTGCTCCCATCATCCACGAGTTCACTACCACGACTTCAAGGCAGTTTGTCCAGAATATGCCGTATGACGGTTTTGTGGTCATGACGGTTGTGGGCGGTGGCTCGGGAGGAAACTCTGGCTACAATCACATTGCGGGCTACGGCGGCAATGCCGGCCAGTTCATTAATGAGCAAAAAGTGGCGGTAGCAAAGGGTCAGCCCATTTACGTTACCGTGGGAGCCGGAGGAGCCGGAGCTTCTGCCTACACGTTAAATCCACAGGCAGGGGGTGGGTCTCAGGTATTAATCGGTGCGGCAGCCTACACTGCTGCTGGAGGTGCAGCACAGGTCAGCCCTAGGCAGGCAGCTTGCCCACCCAGAGCAACAGGTATCGTTTATCACACTAACAACCCGGGGGATGCAGGGTCAGGCTGCTCTGGTGGATTTGGAGCTGTGCCCGTTGATGGTACAAACGAGCCCTTCTCAAAGGCGGTGGCTGGTACCGGCGGAGGTGCTACCCGTGGTAGGTTCTACTGGCGCTCCGGTACCATGTCTCTATTGAGTGGCCAGCTTGATGCCAAATTCGGAGCGGGCGGTGCAGGTGGTGCGCCTGCCTTGCTGTTTGTTCCCTCCCGCGGTTTTTCGCAAGACCCAATCAATGGTGACGGGGGTCCAGGTGGATACTCAACGCCCGGCTCCAAGGGCGGTGACGGGTACGTAAAGCTGAAAATCTATGATCCCAATGCACTTCTGACGACCGAGCGCTTCGCGGATATGGTTAACCAAGGTAAGGCGAGCAACAACGCAGTGAATTGGGAAAAAATCATTGCTGCCGATTCTGCGCCTCTTTCGGTTCCGAGAAGCTGGTTCTTCCACGGGACTCGGAACTACAATTATTCGGCTCAATTCAAGGCTGCTAGCGACAATATCTACGTAACGGCCTCTGGAGATTCCTCAGGCGTCGGAAACTATTATTCAGAGTTCAACACAACGAGTGGGTTTGGTCAGAAGATTATTCCTCAGGACGGTTCAATGCCGTATTTGATATACAAAATGCACCGTTCCGATCAAACGGTATCTTTCCCACCCTCGTGCTCCGGCGGTAACGCCGTGTACAATGTTGGGTACTCGGTCATCAAAGCTTCCCCTCAATTTTCGAGTGGTGAGATTTCCTCAGTGACCTTATCTCAGTCAATCTATTTGACCGGGGCGCAATACTCCCAGTACGCCTATAACAGTAGCGGGTGTTCATCCGGCGATGGTGACTGAAAGATCCGTTCGGAACCCTCGAAAAAGACGCTTCGGCGTCTTTTTGTTTTTGGTTTAAATAAAACTTATTGGTAGTCGAATCATCCCTGAGCTTGTAAAATTATCTACAATGTACAATGTAGATAAATTTATATGGGGACAGAGTTGGATCATAAGAAGGAACTGCGAGAATTATTTCATGGCCTTGAATTTATGGCGTGCTCTCATAACGCACTTAACAACGACCTTCCACATCCCAGCCTTCGTGAATGGCTGTTTCAAGAGTACTGCAGAAAAATCCCCACCGCTCGAGTTCTTTCATTCCTAAGGGAGAGGGGGCTATCAATTGAAGAGCTTAAGGATGCTGAGAATACAATTCTCTCCTACCTCATGTCACAAAAGGAGAAGGGTCCGCTTAATTCACCGCCCGATTTTCTCTTTACCAGCGATGTCTGGCCAAAGTCTGTGGACCCAGATATCAAACCTTCATGTTTTCTTTATAACAGCAAACTAACTGTGAAGGAGGTTTCTCCCGGCATAAGGATCTTTGATGATTTTCTATCTGAGGAAGGCTTTAATACTCTTTCTAAGCTTGTCGATTCGGCCGGATTCCATCATGGAAAAGTCTCGAACACTCGGCATGCCAATAAAGAAGTAGGTCTTTGGTTCCGAAGTTTTTTTGCTCAAGCGGAAGACAACAGGCGGTTTGATGTTGCAAGATCCCAGCACATGCTTAAGTCACCGTTTTTAAGCGACCTTTGGTCGCACGCAACTCATATAACAGGCGCCAAAAACCTTGTCCGCGCCTACGCAAATGGCTATACATATGGCACCGACGCGACAGCCCACAGGGATGATTCGATTATTTACAGGACCGAAGCCCACCCAAGGGATCGCCCCGCCACTATCCTTTTCTACCTAAACGACGAATGGAATAAAGACTGGGCGGGGGAGACTGTGTTCTTTGATGACGACGGCGAGATCCTGGCAAGCGTTTTACCGAAGCGCAATAGAGTATGTGTCTTTGATGGCACGATACAGCACGCAGCTCGCCCTGTTTCAAGATATTGCGCGACACTCCGCAAGATTTTTGTTTTTAAAACCGCACCTTTTACGGTTCACGGAGAGGACGATGCGATTTCAGTTATTCTCAGTGCCACTAACGGCATTCAGCACTCTGGTGGCCTTTTTTCCGACCACTTGATAGCAACCTCTGCGATATTGGCGAAACTCGGCGCGCCCAAGTACCTGTGTGATGCGGCCTTGTATCACAGTGCCTACGGAACCTCGTATTTTCAAGTTGACACAAGCTTCAACAAAGACGGGCTTGTGCAACTCATCGGGGAAAGGGCAGAAAAACTTGTCGATATCTTTTGCAAAACCGAAAACCGAATCCCTTCGATTATTGAAAACAGAGGAGGGTGGGGCACTGAAACCTATCGAGATCTTCTTCTGCTTGAGTATGCAAACCTTCTCGAGCAAGAGCCCAGATTGCCTTCGATTACAGAGAAGGGATATCTACCCAAAATCATCGCGATCTTTAAAGAGAAGTATGGCGTAGATCTGCCCTCAAGGATTGATCCTTGGAAAAAAGACAGTTGAATACTGGCCTTTTTTATTTTCCGAACTAAAAATTGCTACGATGTATTGTGTAAGAACAGAAACTTTTAGGAAGACTATGCAAAACTTTTTGATCAAAACAAGTGCGGCGATTGCTGTTGCTGCGGCTCTGGCGGCTTGCGGTGGCGGTGGAGGGGATAGCTCAAATCCCGGCTCTACTGGAGCGACGGACCGAGTGGTTGTAACTGGGCTTCAAACAGTAGAGAGCTTTGATGCCAATCCGGCAGCCAAGATTTCGGCGACGGGAAAGGCCGTTACCGGTTCTCTGGATCGCTCAGCTTCTCGCTGGACTATCGCACCTGGAGGTACGCTTTCTTCGGCTGACGTTGAATTATCCAATGCTGATTGTGCGGACGCCTCCTATAGCTCGACAAACAACAATACAACCGGAACCAACTTCAGGACTGAAGAAAGTGTTTCTTGCACACTCTCCGTGGCTGTACCAGCCCTCAACAGTGCAACTCCTCGCACCTTGAACTTGACCTTCACAGCCGCTGATGCACAGGGTAATTCCACGACGAGCCCATTTACGCTGCGCGTGGTGCCCGCTCCCGGCCGTGACTTTATTGCAAATATCGTACAAATTACTCCACAGACCACTGCGGGATCAACAGTCTCAGGCTCGAGCATTACCACAGCGCCCGGCCAAACCGTTACGCTTCAGGCTTCAGCTCGGGGCCAGGTCGCCGACATTGAATCTATACAGTTCCAGCAGGTGGCTGGTGACGATGTGATCTTGTCTAACGAGGATTGTGCCTTCAAGACAACGAACAACGGCCAGGTCGTCTGCGCTGCGACATTTGCTGCGCCCACTTCACCAACTACCAAAAGATACGCGTTTCAGGCACTCGCAACTGATCGCCGTGGAAATTCCGCCGCAATTGGCTTTAATGTAACGGCAGCCATTTCTGGTTCTGACAGCTTAGCCGCCACGGTTAGCAATGCTGGTACAACCTTGGCCAACCCCATTCCTCTACGCCCTGGGCAAGTGGATGTTGGCTACACCTGTGCGGCATCGGCCGGCTCTGGCGGGTATTCTTATGACTGGTCTGTACGCGGACTTACAGCTACAGGCGCAGCCGATGCGGAGACCCAATTCATCAACCTTGAAAAGACTGGTGATGCCGTATCGTTTACAACACCGAGCGCAGGTGGCGACACTGTTTATGCATTGCTTTGCACGGTGACGGATTCCGCGGGCACGAAGTTCCCGGTCTCCACTCCGACATACACGCCAAACACACCGCATCCATCGACCGTGTTCTTTAAGGTTGTCCGTGAGAGCAATCTGGGACTTGAGCTCGTTTCACCCGTGCAGCAGTCAACTTTCGTAGGAGACACGGTAACTGTAGAGGCGCGTCCTGTGAACCTCGATGGCTCCGCAGCTAACGTATCGTCTTTTAACTATCGTTGGGTAGCAACGCAGGCAGGCGCTCCCGCTTCGAACGTCACCATTTTTAGCCCCACCAGTCAACTTACAGGGTTCTCAGCGTCTACCGCAGGAACCTATACCTTGACCCTTTGCGCCCGTCGCGCAGCCGATGGTGTTCCGAGTTCCACGTGCGCAGCGGAAGCTGTAAAGATCAGCTCTGAGATCCAGGTCAGCGCAGTAACAGCCCCAATAGCAAATGCCTCCTTTGTTGATTCAACGCCTTTGTTTAGGGTTATCGGTGAGCCATTTACCGTAACGGCGGAAGGAAGTAGGTCCTCAAACGGCGCTCCGATCTTCTACCTTTGGAGAGCGGCTAATGCGAATTCAACTGACATCTCGATCGTGAACTCACGAGAAGAAACGGCGATTGTCACGCCTTCGAGCTACGCGGATAACGGTGAAATTGTTCTATTGGATCTGTTCGTCTCTACCACGGAATCAGATCTGGCTAACCCCTCAATGATCTCTCCTTCTGTTCCTCGGGATACTCTGGAGTTCCGTGTTTCAAATAGTCCGAACGGACCAGCCTCCATTGCAACAAACGCTGGCGCGAACCAGTCGTTGGCCTACTCGACATGGAGCAACAATCCAGTTGCAACTTTGTCTGGGTCTGCAGCAGCAACGAATGCGGGTAGCTTCCCAACTGCATTCCAATGGGGAAGCATTGCAAGCGCAGGCGGCTTCACTTGTGACAAGGCATCTGGATTGACTATTTCTCAGCCAGGCGTGGTACCAAACCCGAACCCCGCCAATCAGCGCAATACCTCTGTTGATTTGAGCTCATTGCTTACAGGAGGCGCTAACGAGATCCCTGCAGGCGGATCAAGGACATTGTTCTTTGTTCTGGCTGGAAGACTTGTGGATGGTGCCTCTACGGCGGCTATTGACTGTCAGGTCACCACGGTTCAGGTCGCTGGTCCTGCGCCAGACATCACCGTGACCGCCTCTGCTGCGATGACCTCAATCCCAGGAGTTACCGGCCAGACTGTTTACAACACCTCTGTAAGTGCTGTTGGCGTGGATAACTCCGGTCAGCCGGGCGCCTTGCTGTACGCCTGGTTCCTTGAGGATGGCCAAGGGTCAATCAACAATGCGTCCGAAGCCACCACAGGGGTTTCCATCACCAGTGGGCCTTCGTCCTTTGTGACATTTAGCGTTATCGCTTACAAAGCTTCTCAATTGTCTGGGGATTTTGCGACGCTGAATCTTCAAAACGAGGCTAATCGAGCTACGTTTACAGGCCGTTACCCCGCTCAAAAAGCATCAGTAACCATCGCTGTGACCGAGGCTCCGTAAGATTTGTACAACTATTTAACAAAAAAGGCTCCTGTATAGGGGCCTTTTTTTTGTTGTCAGGTATATTTGCTCATGAAGTACAGAGAAAAGTATTTATAAATTGACTTTATGAGTTATTAGTGTATAATTAATAATGTCACCAGATAATTGAGGTTGGATATGATAAAGAAGACAAAAATTGCGATTGCAGCCGCCGCCATGCTTGGAGCTGCCATCACCATCGCTGCACCCAACACGCCATTTCTAAAACAACAGAAAGGCGCCCAGGTAAAGCAATCATCAGCGGACTACACAAACAGAGTGATCATCACTTTGAAAAACCCGGACCAGGCTGCGCTATCGGCATCGGAGCTAGCGCCCATCGTTGCGGAGATTGGGAAGCGCTCAGGGCAAACCCTGAAGTTTCTGAAAAAAACAGGCTTTAACTCCGTGGTGGCCGAAGTTTCCCCATCCACCAAAGTCAATCAAGCTTCATTTAAGAAAGCAGTTGCTTCTATCCCCGGCGTTAAGCGTGTGGAATTCGTTCCACATGCACGCGCTGCGAATTTCAATGACACCTACTGGCTTGACCAACAGGGCTATTTGAGTGGCACATCAGCGACGTCCTCCGGCGCGCTGAACTCTGGCATTTCCGACCTCATGAAGATGTTCCCGACCCTGGGAGCTAACGTGAACGTCGCTGTTATTGATGCTGGCTTAGGAACAAATACAGACGACGAAGGGATTTATGTCAACACCCTGAATTTGGTTGAAGAAGGGTCTTCCAGTGTCTTGGAACAACCTTCTGATGCCCAAGATGAGACCTGTACCCCGGGTGCGACATCAGCACCTTATCACGGCCTCTCTGTCTCCGGTTTGATTGGTGCCACTCGCAATAACTCGTATGGCGTCGCTGGTATCCTGCCAAGCGCAAGGATCACCCATATTAAAGCCTTGGGTCGCTGTGGTACAGACGAAGAAGGTTCCATCGATATTGGCAACGCCATCATGTGGGCGGCTGGTTACCAAGACCCGACCAACGAAGCGTTAACCGCGCTTGGTGTCAATCCAAATCCAGCCAAGGTCATTAACCTGTCATTGGGTGGATCAGCTTTCTGTCCTACGTTTGTGCAAGAGGCTGTGGCGGCCGCCATTAGTGAAGGCGCACATATCGTAGCGGCCACAGGTAACGACGCCTTTGCTGACTTTATCAACTTCCCGGCTAACTGTGACGGCGTGATTTCAGTCACCGCGAACTCTGCCTCTGGTTACAGCGAGGGTTATGCAAACATTGATTCATCGGTGGTTACATCATCCCTTGGCGGTGGCGACAGCTTCACGCAGGGCGGGTCAGTGTTTGTTCGCACCCTAGGCGACACCAGCCAGACCTCAGACGGTGTGATTAGCGTCCAGGGAACCAGCTTTTCGACGCCCCACGTTTCGGCAGTAGTGGCCATGGCTGTTTCAAGTGCGGATTCTGCACTAAGCAATGATCAATTGATCGCCGCAATCAAGCAGACCAACGTCGCTTACAATGCCGCTGACGTTAATTGTGGTACCGCGTCAGGCGAAACGAATCCATGTGGCGGCATTCTGGATGCCAAGGCTTTGTTGATGCTTACATCCCCAACCCTTTTTGCTGGCGTAACCCCCGATCCAGATCCAACACCCGATCCGGATCCAACACCTGATCCAGATCCGACACCTGATCCAGATCCGACACCTGATCCAGATCCGACACCTGATCCAGATCCGACACCTGCTCCAACACCTACACCCGTTGCAGTGGCCGATTCGGGCTTGTCCTCGGTGAGCGAAATTGTTGATGGGACAGCAGATGACGGCTCAACAATGACCCTGAGTCAGGATGGCAACAGTTTGGTATTCACCTTGGTCAGCACCGGCATGATGTATCAGTTCCAGGTTCGCGGAACTGCAGTCGAAGAGGCGGCGCCAGGTCAGG
The DNA here is from genome assembly GCA_002726935.1 of Candidatus Saccharimonadota bacterium. GTDB lineage: Bacteria > Patescibacteriota > Saccharimonadia > Saccharimonadales > Saccharimonadaceae > Microsaccharimonas. Next base: position 37,057 of record PBTC01000026.1, read on the forward strand.
CTACCTCTAGTTCCATTCAGGCCTCATCCAATCACGGGACCAAGTTGTACAACGTGAATGCGATGAAAGACAGCAACGGCAACGTTACAGCTTCATCCACTGAAGTTCAACCTGCTGCAGCTCCAGTTGCATCTGGTGGCGGTGGTGGCGGCGGCGGTGCGATGAATCTTTACGGGCTTCTGGGCATGGCGGCATTGATGTTTGGTTTCCGACGCAAAGCCAAGTAATAAAATCGCAGCAAAAAAGAAAGCCGCCCTAGGGCGGCTTTTTTTCTTCTTGATTCTTAAACTAGGTCACGCGGAAGAACCTCGATTAGACCTTCGATCTGGCGTACAAAGCTATGGCCACTTGGTCCTTTCTTAGACTCTTGGGTTTTTCTACGTTGAAAGAAACACGTTCCCTTGTTCGATCTACGATAGCCCAGCTCATCGCTTCGTCTTTTTCATCGAGGCCAAGTCCAGCATCTTCAAAGCCATCGCTGTATCCACGAGAGTAATCGTTTTCCTCTTGAGTGAGGAGTTTGATCACATTTTGGAGGCGCTCAATCTCATCAAGTAGGAAAGAGGTCGTCGCAGGGTTGATCATAGACAGATCATCTCTCCATTCAGACCCGGCAAGAATCCCTTCATTGGCTGACTCTCTGATCATTTTCATAGCTAGGTCTCTGTATTTACTTGGCGTGTTGTGCATGTTAGATCCACTATTTCTGCAATGAAACTATTACATCACCGAAGGTTTTGTATTTATCAATTGAAGAAGGGTGGCTTTATACGTCAATCTTTTGTCTGGACTTAAAGTATCACTTTAAGTTGCGCTGATCAAGGTTGTCACTCCATAAATCGGAGATTTATTTTAGCGGCTCTATTTCATCACGGATCAACGTTCGCGGATCTTCAGTGCTTTTTCTTGTTCAACTTTTCTTTGAGCTTTACAGCCTGGCAATCAGAATAGTTTTATTGATTAAACATGGTTGAACGAAAAGTGAAAAACGTAGCACTAGAGAATCAAGCAGCAGGCGACGTAGGAGCAGCGCTCATTGGTGAAAGCGGTCGAGTCCGTGCCTCTGACAAGCGCATGATCAACGGTAAAACCGACGTAAATCAATTGGTTCCCTTCAAGTACGGTTGGGCCTGGCAGATGTATCTCGATAGCTGCACACAACATTGGATGCCACAGGAATTCCATCTGGAAAAAGATGCTTCTGCTTGGAATAAGGCTCCTGAGGGACTCAAGGATTTAGTGTTGTCCACAGCCGGTTACTTTGTGCATCAGGCTGACCTATGCTCCGACGCCCCGTCGCTGGGTGCTTATCGTCACATCACTGCCCCTGAGTGCCGGCAGTACATTCTTCGCCAAACCTTCGAGGATGCCAACCATGCGCACGCCTATGAACACATCATTGATTCGTTCGGTGCTACTGAGTCTGAAGCATTGGATGCATATTTAGCTAAGTGCGCAGACCAAAATCACTTGACAATGTTTGAAGCCGTGGTTTCACCAATGGTTCAGTCCAGCTTCTCTACTGGAGAACTATCAAATGATTCCAAGTTTTTAATTGGTATCGCAGCGCATTTCTGCATCTCTCGCGGTGTTCATATGGCCTCCGGTTTGGTTGCTGCAGGCTCATTGAATGAACATTCTGGAATGGATACCACTGCCGAAATTTTCCGAACCATTTATCGCGACCGACAAAATCATGTCGCCTTCGGTCGAAATGTTTTTAATGCGATGGTGAACGAAAACCCGGCAATACTTAACTCCGACGTGAAGCTTCAAATTAGAGGCTTGATCATCAAGTCCGTTGAGCTTGAGCGTCAAGTGTTGACGGGCATATCCACCGCTGGATTTTCAAAGCATACCAATGCTGAAATTGACGCGCATATTTGTGCCACGGCCAACAATATTTCATTGGGCCTTGGATGCGATGCTCTTTTCCAAACCAAGGTTGTTTCACCGGTTGCCTGGGCAGCAGAGCATGCATCACAAAATGCAGGCTCTCAGATGCAAGCCAAGGCCTCCAAAGAGTCCCTGTCTTGGGACTAAGTAGTAGGGGTTTTATAAAATGCAAATCGAACAAGAAGGAAGTAACAATATGCGCAATCTTTCATCAATGAACTACGCTTCACCTTGGGAAGACTCACCCTTGGCAAGTCGCCTGCTAGGCGGTGGATCGGATGTTGAGGTTGACCCGATTGAAAATCAACAAGCACTCGCGCCTCGCACTTTTTCACCTGCTGCTGAGCTGCCCGTGTTCCAGGTGCCGCAGGTCGCTCAAAAAGCAATTGAGTCTATTTTCGCCGTGCAGGCAGAAGAGCCTAAGATGGACAGCTTGATGCTGCCAGAGCAGCCCTCCGAAGTCTCGGAGGCAAGCTTCGTGGACAACACCATGCAGCGTATGATCAATGGGAACATTAACGCTAAAAAAGAACAGAGCTCGTATCGCTGGTGCAAAGACCGGTACATGGCCGGTTGCAGCAATCATTGGATGCCTCAAGAAGTTAACATGGACATCGATGTGGCCCAGTGGAAAGCCGGTCTACCCGAAGGTCAGGTTCGTTTGGTCAAGCGTGTTTTGGGATTCTTCTCTACCGCGGACTCCTTGGCGGCCAATAACATCGTGTTAGGCACAGCTCGTCATTTTTCATCCAAGGAAGTGCGTCGCTATTTGAAGCGTCAAGCCTTCGATGAAGCGATTCATACGCATGCTTACCAGTACATTATTGAGAGCCTGGGTATTCCAGAAGCGGAAACGTTCAACGCTTACAACGAGATTCAAACGATTCGCGCAAAAGATGAATTCTTGATTCCTTTCATTGACACGTTGAGTGATCCTGAATTCAAAACGGGTACCTTCGAGAATGACCAGAAGTTCCTGCGCAGCATTATCATGTTCGGCGCTGTGATGGAGGGCATGTTCTTTTATGGTGGATTCGCGAATATTTTTGCGTTGGCCAGACAAAATACACTGCCAGGTTCCTCCACGCAGATTCAGTTGATCGCACGTGACGAGGCCTTGCACAGCAGCTTCGGGATTGATGCCGCCAATCTAATCAAGCACGAGAACCCTCAGCTTTGGACCGAGGAATTCAAGGCTGAAATTCGAGGGCTATTTAGGAAGGCTGTGGAATTGGAAATCGACTTCATTCGAGAGATGATCCCCGAGCCAATGTTCGGCATCAGCGCGACTAGCCAAGAAGACTACATCAAGTTCATCTGTAATCGTCGTTGCAACCAAATTGGGATCGAGGTTCTTTATCCAGAGATTACCAAACATCCTTTGCCATGGTTGAGTGAAATGATGGACCTAAAGAAAGAGGGAAATTTCTTTGAAAAACGCGTCACAGACTATTCTTCTGCTGGAATGCTCTCCTGGAATTAAACGTAAATTTCACTTAAGAATGAGACTACGACATTAAGAATGAGACTGTTTTCAGTTAAGAATGAGACTGAGTTTTTAAAGTTGTAGAAAGCAAAAAAGCCAACCCTAGTGGTTGGCTTTTTATTTATGTGTATATCAATGTCTCTTAATAATTTGACTTGGACTTAATATTTGAACTAAAAGACCTTAAGAATTGGACTGAAGGGCAGCACAAGTAGACCTAAATCTTGTAATTTTCTCAAGTCTCAATTAACAAAAAGGCTGGGTTTGATTTAAACAAATTTAGCGATTTTTCATGTCTGTGTTGCTTAAAACCGATGGTCGTACCTGAGTCAAGCTTAAGGGCTTATGTTAAGAAATATGAGCTTCTGAAGCTAAATATAGACTGTTGAGCAGCACCCATAGCGTTAAGCAGATAACTGCTATAGTAAAAAGAGGCCAACTCTGAGTAAACCAGAATACCGAGAAAGACAGAGACCATGCACTTAAAGAAAATGAACGAAGTTCAGCAAAGAACTGGTTTCTCAAGTGTCGTTTATTGAAGCGTCCCTTAGATTCTTTCGGCAGGCGAATAGATAGAACGCAAGAGATCACTACAACCCCAGAAGCAATGATTATTGGAAAAAAAACAGTTCTTTTATCTACGAGAGCGTCAATATTTTCTTTTGCATATTCTGACAGAGGGCCAAGAGCAAGAGAGTAATCATTGTATGTCATGTATAGGATTGCAGAGCATACAGTCAGTGCCCATAAACAAATATTAGCTAAGAATGGTATAACCCAATATTTCATCCGATAGGAGGGCTCTTGTCTTTCAAACATTTGAAGTTCTCTGTTTCTTCATCGATTTAATAACAAATTACCTAATTGATTATTTTACATGAAATATTGAATTTTTCGGTATGCTTGAGATGAGATTCTCGATTCATTCATGATGCTAAATCATGAACAATTAACTACAGAGAGCTTTTTTCTCTCTGTACGACAACGAAAATAGTTGGTCGCCTGAAGAGTCGATTGACGAATCTGACATATGACCTAGCTCCCCAATAGGAAACTGTCTCGCGCGCGGACAGAAATAACTTTTAAGGTGTGATTGTCCTTTCTACCGTAGCTTTGTCTCCACTGGTTGGCCTGAAGACATTCCGGATAGAACATTAAGTCTTCTGTATGAATGGATGATTTCGGGCGGAGCGCCATCACATGCAAGCCTGTTAGACAGGCCTTTGCTGGAAAAAATTTCAGAACTGGTTTACTAACTGTAGGGCGTTGCGAAATCAGCCTAGGCTAGATGGTGATTCCCCGCATGAGCGCAAATTAAGGCGCTTGTGAGATTCAGCGGTTCAGGGGCTTACTGACTGCTATCGCCCACTCTAATGACATCAATCGCAATTTGCCTCGTCGTTGATCGTGATTTGTTCAAATACACAGTAAATGATGTGTTCGTTGTACGCGTTTTGTTGTTTTTTTTAAATAAAGAACAAATTATTTAATTTGTTTGACACATAAATAGATTTGTTTGGTAAATTAAAGTCTGTGCAGTTGTTGCGGTTTTGTTTTATGATTCTTGCTATGACCTACAACGAATTCAAACGACAGTTGGGCAAGGCTGGCTTATCGGTGAAGAGCTTTGCCGAACTAATAAAACAGAACCCCAACTCCATCACGAACTATGCTGCTCAAGGCGACGTACCACCTCATCTCGCCATCATCGCCGCATTGATGGGGCATATGGCGGATCACGCTTTGGACTATCGAGTAGCTTTGTCGCAAGTGCATTTTGAAGCCAGCAAGCCTAGAGGCTCGTCGGTCAAGGGAAAGTTCGGAGGTATTAAACAAACCGATTTGCGAATACCGTAAACCGAAAAATTATGAACAATTCCGTAGGAAGCTTGATTTCTGACAAAGATGTTTCTAGCTTCGTCCAAAAAGGAAAAAAGATGGATGTGTATTTTGATAGAGGCCTGGATGTTGACACAACCCCAGAAGGATTCTCGACGCCATCGAACCGCGATGATTTTAAGTATTCCCCTAGAGAGTACCCTCAGGTAATTAAATATATGGGGTCCAAGGCTGGCATCCTTGATTTCATTGGGCAAGGTTTAGCGGCTGTGCATGCACAGGGGCGGCCGTTAGTTGATCTTTTCGCAGGTGCATGCGCTATATCTGGTGGATTTGGACATATGGGCCAAGTTATTACTAATGATATTCAAAAGTATTCAGCAGTTATCGCGAGCACCTATCTTAAACGTGCAAAACACATCGGCATGTTTGATATAGTCGCGTTAGCTCAGCCTATAGCTGATCGTGTTTTGGAGAGTCTTCCGAAAAATCTTTCATATCCTACGAAAGCGACGTCACTAAAAGCTTTTAATGAAATCGAGGGCAGAAATAGGAAATTAATCCACAAAGAGTTTGATACATCTCATCATTTGTTTACTCGCATGTACTCGGGAACATGGTGGAGCGCCGAACAATGTGTCTGGATCGATGCTTTAAGAGAGGTTTTAGATGGTCTGCTCGATGCAGGTGAAATCGAGGAGCCGGATTTCAACCTAGGGTTAACCTGCCTTCTCAGTGCAATGGCATATACAAGTCAAGGGACTGGGCACTATGCACAATACAGGGACGCCAAGACGCTTGAAGGCATGGCTGACATTCTTAAATATCGCCAAGCGTCAGTCCCCGTCATATTTAATAGAAAATTTAAGCTACTTTTAAAATGGCATCTCGATAATGTTGTAGATCGGGACAACCAGATGCTTTCTTTAGATTATAGAGACTGCTTAAAAAATATTAAGAGCTCAGTCGTTTACGCTGATCCACCCTATGCGTTTGTTCACTACAGTCGTTTTTACCATGCTATGGAGACTTTGGTTAAATATGACTATCCACAAATACAGCATATGCGTGGACAAATAGTAAAAGGACGTTACCGGTCAGAAAGGCACCAATCGCCTTTCTGCATAAAAACACAAGTTAATAAAGCCTTTTCAGACATGTTTGATGGCGTAAAGGAGTCTGGCAGTGACTTGTTGTTGTCGTACTCGAACACTGGGATGATTGATATTGAAGTTCTCATTGATCTTGCAACGGACCATTTTGGAAGTGATTACAAGGTATGGGTCAACAACATCGACCACACTCATATGACAATGGGGCGAAGTAAAGATCGATCTAGGAAGGTCGAGGAGTCTTTAATTATCGCAAAAAAGTGTTAAGTTAGTCTTCGACATATAGACTACGCTTTATTCCAAAAGCTATCACTGGACACCCCGCGGATCCGGCACCTAACAACTTTGGCTTTAATTTGTCAAAGTGAGTGGTCGAGTTTCCATAAGAACTGCTTCTTCCGAGCGAATTAAAGATTTGTTGTAACTCTGTCGATCGGGTAATTATGATTCCGACACTGATTGCTTTCAAATCAAAAAGTAGTCGAAAGTTAGTCAGATCACGGTCAAAAAAAGGATCTTTGTTGTTCCATTCTATTTCGAGGGCAATATGATTCTTATAGCAATCAACTTTGTGCGTTGGTGTCTCGCGTTCAATCCCATCAACTTGTTGTTTGGTATCGAATTGCTTTTCAAACCAGCCACGTTCGTATAGAAAAGAATCGAGTCTTTGAGCAACTAAAGATTTGCTACCTCCACCTACTGTGATGTGGCTCTTGAGCAACCGAAAATCGGTTAGCAAATTGATTAGGTCATTCCACTCATTGGGAAAATCTTTTTCTAATATTGCAGTCGCGTGATTCCATTCAAGAATTTCATAATTTTCAAGAATAAATTCCGGTAACGCATCTATGGCCATTCTATTTCCAAAAGGCTAAGTTCCAACTCAACACGAGGTTACCATAAATCATTAAATACGGCACTCTCACCATGCGTTTAACTTGGTCATGGCTGGCTCTTAGTAATGTGTGCCGTGGTGTAGTCGCCAGAGCACAAGACAACTCATTAACCGTGTGGAATTAGCTGAGTCATTGCATATCCATCTTGATCATAAATTTTTTTGCTTCCATAATCGAACGTCGATAAGTTGAGTGAGTGTTAGACCTAGATGAGCAAGATCACAGGATTGGACAAAATGCAACGCGAACTGAAAATGGCACAAGAGGCACTTGCTGAGCTGGGAGGCGAATTAGGAAGTGTCTCGATGGATCCTTTTGACCCTGCAAGCATCGATCAAGCAATCAGTGCGATGGAAAGGATTATTGATGCCAAAGTCGCAACCTATGAGAACAATGAATTCATCAACTCGCTTGCTCAAGACATGAAAGAAAATTATCGTTCAATGATCCTTGAGAGCGCTGCTGAAGCCCGATTGAAGGGTGATGAATGACAGCTTCACTTGACCTATTTCGGCAGATTAACAATGCGGTCCTCGATCTACAGTCTTCGGATTTACAGTCATACGCAGCTCATTTGAAAAGACTTGGGCGTCTTCTACAACATCCCGATCTTGAGACTTCAAACGCTACCCTGACCCAGAATCTTGACCTAGATTCCTTCATCAAGGCAAGTGAAGCCACCCAAGGAGGTATGGTTGGGAGTGCAACACTGCAGTGGCCAGAGGACGATCTTCAAATCCTAGGTCTAAAACTACTTCTTATTCTGAGGTTTTCGGAGAATCCAGAATTCATGACCACAATCGGTTATCAATTCTTCTACACTGGCAGCAGAAAAATCATGAGCGGTGTGCATGCAATCACCAGCCAGATAATCATTCCCTTTGTACGCGACTACAAGGATTATGTGGAGGCTCAAGGTCGCATTTCACCCAGCTTGGTATTGCCAATGTCAAACAAGGTATTCATTGTTCATGGACATGACGGGGAGTCCCGAGAGACGGTAGCTCGCTTTCTCGGAAATATTGGTTTTGATCCAATAATTTTGCATGAGCAAGCCAATAAAGGCCGAACCATTATTGAGAAAGTTGAGGCCAACGCAGATGTGGGCTTCGCTGTGGTGTTGTTAACCCCTGACGACCTAGGGCGAGCAAAAGGCGACTCGGACCTAGAGCCCAGGGCGCGGCAGAACGTCCTGCTTGAACTCGGATACTTCATGGCTCGTCTCGGTAGAGATAAGGTTTGTGCGCTTCGAAAAGGGGATGTATCGATCCCCAGTGATTTTGCCGGCGTAGTTTGGGAGGCCATGGACGAAGCTGGCGCTTGGAAACAGAATTTGGCTCGTGAACTTGGTGCCGCCGGCCATGCTGTTGACTGGAATAAGGTTATGCGCTGATGTTATGTGTGAGCTTTTGATTTGGACTGTTAGTAATATACGTTGGCCGGAGACGATTGGCGCGCTAGCTTCGATTGTGACTGCTGCAATTGCGTTTTGGGCTTTGCAAACTTGGAAGCATCAGGACAAAGCCAAGGTCAAGGCGGAGTTTCTAGACGCATTAATCGAGACTGCTCACGCTTACATCGCGGAAATTCATAAACCAATTACGTTGTTAGAGATGTCGAAGATCGGCATGAAAGCCAATGAGCCAGTCGGAAAGTCCAGGGATGCTGGTGATCTGCTTGTTCAGGGCGCGATTGCCTACATTAACAAACATGGTGAAGATGACAGTAAGCGCTTGTCAGAAGTGCTGGAGTTAATTCAACCCAATGTAGTTAAGCTACGGTCGCTGGCAGCGAAGGGACAGGTCTTTAAGTTCGATAGCTATGAAAAGTGCTACAGCGCCGTTGCTACACTGACATGGCATTTCGATAGGCTTGAGGCATTCATGGCTGTCGTTGGGTCACCTACTTGGAATTGGGACCATCCTGAGGTTTTGAATCTTCTAAATGACGCGATTGCAATGGACCCAGAGGACCTCAGGGCTAGCATAAAGAAAAACAACGTTGAACTGCTTGAATTTGCTCGTTTGACCTACGAGACAACCTACGGCTAGTTTTCACGTTCAACCGGTGTTAATCCCGTGCTGATTATTCTAAAAAGGCAGCAGTTATTGAGTGCTTGCTGAATTTGTAGACTGCTCTCCTGACAAATTCATAGGGGGAGCAATATGTGGCTTTCATCACTACCGCTGGTTCTTCTCGCTGTGTCCATTTGTGATCGTCCATTGCTTGGATCCAAATGAGCCATTCAGCAATCCAGGCACGTACACATCGGCATCGATATGGGGGAAGTGGATGCCCAAACCCGAAGGTGAGACCTCTGCATCAGCAAGGTCTTTCGGACGGGCGTGTTCCAGACCTTGAACGAGTTTTGGGGGAAAGGCAAGCTCCAGCCCGGAAGATAGTCTTACGACCACTCGAGCTATGCGGCGGTCATACCTTGCGGAAACCGCAGCGGGGAATTTTTCTTTCATCTCGTCCGCTCGCCGGTTTGCTTCCGTGATTTCCTTCTCACTGATTCCCATGTATTGATCCTCTCCGTTCTTGGGCAAAACCGCCAAATTGCATCTTGGGCCACTGGATCAACTCTGGGCTATCAAGTTTGCCAATTGACCTCAGGCCCCTATTTTTCCCAATGGCTACGCACAAGCAGATTATCTCCTCGCTCATGATCTTCCGTATTGCTGATTTGCAACACTGTGAAAAAAATTTTCTCAGGATCATTTCCGAGATTTTAGTTTACTTATCTTAAGAAAATCGTTTTTTCTCTGGAAATCTAATTTAAGAATAAAATTTTTATTTTCTCAAGTCAATTAACAGTAGACAAGAAAACCCTAGGAAAGACGGGGGTTTGGCGTTGATGTTCATACAAATGTATATACAAAAGTAAATACATTTGTATGTACGCGCGTATTTACAAAATTAATGAACGATTGAGCAAGAATAATTCTTGTGATATTAAAAATCACGTGAAATTTAGGTTTAATTTTTGCTTTTTCTTTATCCAACCCTGCGTTAATTTCTGATCTCGTTCATTAAGTACTCCACGGTTCAGATGGTCTCAAGGTTGAAGCCCTATTTTTTCGGTGTGTCAGATCCCAGGAGGGTTCTCGCCGAACGCATGCGTCAGTTGATAAATCTCAAGCTCAACCCGCCTGATCAGACTCCGGGTAGCCGGTTGGACATTCTGCTCCCCGTGCTCATCTCAAAACGGAAGATTGATGAGATGAACTCGATCAGGCAACACATAAATGTCCTAGTGATGGAAGAGGAACTCAGCTCCGATGAGATGAAGTCGTTGGTTTTCTTGAGGGGACTGGAGGCCTTAACTGCCGATAGCAAGCAGTTAGTAGAGGTTTATACGGGGCAGTTCCAAAAGTTCATAGGCGAGTTGCCCAGGTGAGGGGGTCATGACCCAGAGGGTCTACCGCGCTTCGGTACCTTGAGGCTGTTGAATCGTGTAATTAGCTTCTTCTGGTCGGCCTCGTTGGCCATTTCGGCCTCGTCGAGGAGTCTCAACGCGATCCGCAGGATCTCGTTTTTGGTTGGATCTCGGGGTAGCAAGAGGCGGTATTTGCGGGCGATTTTGGCAATCAACGCGTGGTCCTGGGCCGGCATGATGAAGCTGTCACGAACGAGATGATCGGGCTCTGATTTTGGGGCTGTCATGGCGCTAAGGTGACCTGAAATTTGGAAAAAACATATCGCAGCGAGACTGCGATTTTTTGGAATTAAATTATTTATACCATTTATTTTTTATTAACACAATGAATGGTATTACTTTTTAAATTTGAGGTTTTTGAAAATGCGTCGGTTTTTTCTCGTTAATTTGAATTGGTAGCCAGCGGAAGCGGCGAGCAAAAAAACTTTGAATGGATCTCGAAGATGAAGTCAGCGAATTTAGAAAACTGGATTGAGACAGCGTTGCCTGAGCCTGTAAGACGGCTCAAGCGGTCGCGCTTGGGCGTTCAGATATCCCGGTTTCATTCAAGAAAAAATCAGAAGTCGTGGGGCCTGGAGAGCTCCATTGAACTTGATTATGCGCATTTCCTGGAATGGTCTGCCGAGGTTGTTCGGTTTGTGCCGCAACCCATGGAGATTGAGATTTTGCAGCACGGTCGCAGGAAAGCTTACGTGCCTGATTTTTTGCACATCAGCACCAAGATGGATCGCACGGTCACGGAGATCAAACCACAGGGTTGGGACAAGTCGCCTTTCCTGGTCGAAAAGTATGAGGCCTGCAAGGTTGAGCTGGCATTCCAAGGAATCAAGTTCCAGGTGCTCACTGATGCAGATATTCGTCGCGACGAGCTCCATAGAAACCTTCGCCATCTTTACCCCAGTTACAAAACGTCCACCCCCGAGCAGGTATTGGCAGTGTTTGCGGGACTTTCGAGGATGAACAACCGTGCAACGGTGGGTGAATTGATGGCATTGCCGAACCCTCCCACGTATGCAGCATGCGCGGCTTTCGCTTATGAGAACTGGGTGGATATTCATTCAAAGCCATTTGGCCTGAGTACCGTTCTAGAGATTGGGGATGAGCATGCAGATCACTGACCTTGGGTTGCCAAAGTTGTATTCGATCTACGGGATGAGGGGTGAGGAGTATCTCATTTGCTACAGCACCGAGGACCGTATCCGTCTGCAGGCAAGAACAACTCGTCACGTTCTGACGCACACGCTTGAAAAATTTCGTGAGCTAGTACGAAGTGGTGAGCTTGTATTGATGAACGAGGCAGGGTTGCCTGCAATCCATTCAGTGGCGCATTCGTTGAGCGAGACACAGCGTCAACGGTTTGATCGTCGATGTCATTACGTCAACGCAGTCATGGCAGAACACTCTGGCCGCCTATCCCGCGCTCACTTCGATGTGGTGATTCAAAAGGCAGCCACGATCATCAACGATGAGGACCCTCCGACATATTCAACAGTTGCCAGGTGGCTCAATAGCTTCAAAAGCAGAGGGGAAATTAATTTACCCCTCATCGATCGTCACGCATACATTAACAAACGCGCTGACCGCATCAACACGCTTGTCGACAAGATCATTAGCGTGGTGATTGAGGAGGTATTACTCAAACCTGAATGTGTTCGTGAAAGCTATGTTTACGAGCTGATCAAGGCCAAGGTCTATGAGCAGAACGAACTTCTTGGCAAAGACGACTATCTTTCAGTTCCGTCTTTAAACACTGTTCGCAATCGGATTGACCGAATTGACGTCATGCACAAGATCGAGCGTCGTCAAGGGAGGTTCGCAGCACTTCGTCTGAACCAATACGGCAGAAAGATTCTCGTTGAAGACTATATCGGCTCCAGGGTGGAGATGGACAGCAATCATCTAGATGTCTTTGTTTGGGATGATTTCTTAAAAGTCGCTGTTCGCCCCTTGCTGACCTTGGTTTTGGATGTGCCATCACGCTGTGTATTGGGTTGGGAGTTGTCCTTAAACACGATATCTGCTGCGAAGACGATGGGGGCTCTTCGTGATGCTATGAGCAGGGACGAGTTCTGTGAGACGCGTGCTATTCCCTACCAGCTATACATTGATGGTGGCTGTGAGTTTGCCAATGAGTCACTTGAGGTCTCCTGCGATGTCCTAGGAATTACCGTTCTCAAATGCTCCCCCAAGAGCCCGAACCAAAAGCCCCATGTAGAGAGGATATTTAAAACCCTCAATGACGGTTTTTTTCATAACCTGCCTGGTACAACCAAGTCCAATCCGAGACATCGTGGTGATTACGAATCTGAGGATAGGGCGACTTTCAATATGGAAGCATTACGTTCCCTTTTCAGGAAATACATTCACGAGGTTTACCACCACACAACCCATGATGCACTCGGCATGACCCCCCTTGATAAATGGAGGGAGATGGCCAAACACCGTCCACCACGCGTTCTGAGTGGTGGCGAGGCAGACCATTGTTTCTTGATCCCGAGAATGGTGAGTATCAACAAGGGTCGGGTCCAGGCTTTCAATTTGCAGTGGACTGGGCCAGGCCTTCCCACCTTACAAGAGCGCCTCTCTAGAAGCAGGGTGAAGTCAAAGGTGAAGCTCTTGATTGATCCAGACCAAATTGGAACAGCATATGTAATCGATCCGACAAACACTGTAGCCCCCCAGGCTGTGCGGTGTGTGGAAGATGAAAAGTTTCATAAATTATCTTTGCGTCAGTGGAAATGGATCTGCGATAGAGCCAGATTAAACGCCACAGCATCTACATTGGCTGATCCATTCAGGCTTTCAAGAGCGGTGTTAGAAATTCAGCGGGAAATTGCTGAAGCAACACGCACTGACAAAGCCAAAGGTGAGCGCAAGCGAGCTGCACGAAAAAATGCTGCGAAGTTTGCCGAGATCAACATTGCACCCGCCAGTGTCAGCCCGGGCACCGCGATGATCGCTGCTGTTGCGAAATCGAAGAACGTTGAAGCTGTCCCTGCGTTGGCTTTGTCTGGTCTCGTTACGTTTGATCCGTCTATTGCCAAGACTTCCATCAACGAATCTTCGAGTGGCTTTCAGATGAGTGAGCCACGTGCACTTTTACTTGGTGTTGCACAACCAGACACCTCTCCAGCTTCACCTCCTAACCCGACCTATTCACCCGCAAAGCAAGGAGAGCAGGGTGAAGGAACGGCGTCCCCCGATGCTTTGCAGGAAGCACCACTTTTTAGTTCAACCGTCTATCTAAGGAAGAAAAATGACTGAGTCAGAACAACACGCAGTGTCCTGTTTTTCAGGATTAGTAATCAGACACCCATCGTTCCAACACGCATATAACAGGATCTTGGACGTCATTGAGTTCAATAAGATTAACCAGGCACCAGAGCCCCAGAGTGTGCTTATTCTCGCCGAATCAGGGTGTGGGAAGACGACTTTGTTTGAGGACTTGCAAAATAACTTGCCGGGTCGACATGAAGTTCAAGAGGGCATCGACATGGTTACAAAGATTCCCTTTTTCAGTAGCGCCATCCCAACCGATGCAACACCCAATTCCATGGCCCAACAATTATTTGCATCGATGGGTGTTGGAGATCGGAACAAGCACGCAGCCGAGCAGCGGATCAAGAACGCTCTGAAGAAAGCTGGCACTCAAGCTATTTTTTATGATGAATTGAACAATATTGCCGGCAGCAAAACTCCCCACAAGATTTCTCTGGCACGTGGGTGGCTCAGAGATTTGATCTCCTCATCAGGGGTAATGATCGTGGGGTTTGGCTTGCCCGAGTGTGAAGACATCTTCTTGAGTGAAGCCCAGGTTCACAAGAGATTTCCGTGGATTCTTAGCATGGAGAACTTCAAGTTCGATTTGAGCCCCAACTCTGAGTTTTGTGTTGTTGTGAAGACCATGGAGCAGGCCCTAGGCCAGTTCCGTGACCTGTACGCAAGCATCGAACCACGTATGAATGAGAGTTTTCTCATTTCGTTGTATGCCACAACAGGTGGCTCAATCAATGCCCTTAAAAAGCTTTACGAGGGAGTCCAGATGGAGACTTTTAAAGGTGACCACATCCTCAATACAGAAAAGTTTTCGCAGGTTGCAGATGTGATGAGGTTTCCGAGTTCGATTGTTCGAAATGGCTTTAGAGAAGATCGACAGATTTGTCTGAACATGATCGCAAATCGCCAATTGCATTCTCATTAAGGGGAGTAAGCCCGATGCTATCCATACCTATGCCGCAAAATGAAGAAAGTCCGAAAAGCTTATTGTCGCGATACGCGGAGAAAAACTTCTTCTCGAATGTTCGCCTTGCATTGAATGTTCGCTCGGAAGATGCTGGAAGCAATGCCCGCTTTCTTTTTGGTGGATTGAAAGAGGTTAAAAAATTTGCCTCTGGAGTTGAAAGCTCACTTAAGGTGGACCTAGATAAATGGTTTTATGGCCAGGCAGCCGGCTTCACAGATGAAAGCCCAGTGATTTGGAATGGGTGTGAAATTCCCCGAGCGTTCTTTGTATCAGGAAAGGCTAGGCTCTGTCCGTGTTGTATCAAAGGCGAGATTATTCACCAAAGCGCTGACTTCAGTTTCTTTTCTTCATGCCCTGTCCATCAGGTGAAGTTACATGAGGCATGCCCAAACTGTAAAAAGCCTATTTCGTGGAATCGAGGTTCGATTCAATCTTGCCAGAGCTGCAATTTTCAGTTCAAGGCGCTGGCTGAAGTACCAACCGATAAGCCCGCTGAGACCACATTTTTAGAATGGGTGCGCGCAGGTGACGCGACCTTAGTCAACCGATGCCTGAGGTTCTTGAAGGCATTGCGAGGCTTTTACGCCAAAGAGGTATTCCAGGCCGGAGTTTTGTTGGAGGTGGCGGTGAAGCTTCACCGAGGGGACACTGCCGGTCTGATCGAGTCGCTGGCGGCTTTGTATCCCCCGGGCATACTTGCCAATCGCTTGGTCCTGGCACCTTTGTTCCTAGCCTGTGGAGACGGCATGGAAGAGATCAAAGCACTCCTCAGGCCACTACTAGCCGGCAGCCAGGAACAATCAAGGGCTGCCGGGGCCTTGTCAACTCTGAATAGAAAGACGTTGCGCCTGGAGGAGGTCGAGTTTGCGTTGAACATTACCGCTCAGACTAGGCGCAAGCTCACAGCAAGTGGCTTTCTGAAGGATGTGCAAGAGAAGGGTGCTCGCAGGCAAATCGACACAGCATCTTTGCTCGATTTCTTCGCTATGGTTGAAAACGCCAAGCTTCGATCTGTTGCGCAACATGCTGAGAACTGGGAGCGTTTTAGCCCCAACCTGGTTAACAACGCATTCTCTCTTCGAGAAGGTAAGGCGTGTGTGACCGACCACGATTGGTCAGATGGGTGTTCGGGATTCTGGATCAAGTCTGAGATTTCAAAGCATGAGGCTCCCGATGATGGATTATTGACCATCGATGAATTCGCCCAAGTTGCAAAAACATATCCGGATGCGATTCGCCGAGTGGTCAAGGCAGGCTTGGTTTTGCCTGACCTCAAAAAAAATGGGAAAGCAGGGGTCAAGTTTTCGGCAAAGGCAGTTGACTCGTTTTGCAAGCAGTATTGTTTTTCGAGCGAGATTGCTCAATCAGTCAAGCAAGGTAGAACCATCATAGGCGCAATTCTTTCCAGTGCTGGAGTTGAGCCAGTGTCAGGCCCTAAGGTGGATGGTGCGCTTGTACCACTCTATAAACGGTCAGATCTTGATGGCTTGGATCTCCTGTCCTTGGTTGAAAAAAGGGATTTCAAAAGCAAGGCAGGTCGTAAGAAGGAGGGCACGGTACTCTACGACAGGGAGACCTGGATGTCATCCAAAGAGGTATCTGCTCTATTTGGCTTCTGTCCGGTTGAGCTTAGTTCAGCCGTTACTCAAGGGCACATCAAGGTCGGTGTCCCCCCGGGGCGCGAGAGTGACAACTGCCGCTACTATTTTCGTGAAAGCGTACTCGCTTTTAAGGAGAGATTGCAGACTTCACTCGTTGTCGATGATGCGTATGTTCAGCTCGGGATCTCCAAAGCGGAGTTTTACAAGCGATTTGTAGCATCGAATTTTGTGACGCTCATCAAAATTGGCAAGCATTCCTGGATCACAAGAGATGATTATCGTCTCGTGGAAGAAGACTGCCAGCTTTACATTGGTACCGAGACTGCCACTCGGTTGACTGGTGCACCTCACAGGCACTTTCGCAACCTCATCAACACCGACAGGATTTCAAAGGTCTCGTCCAAAGAAACCATAACTGCGGGATTCTTCGATTTGATTCGAAGGCGGGATCTCTCAATCCATGCTGTGATGGCGCCTGGCTACACACTGAAGTCCAATCCTGAAGATGAAGTGAAGCACTTAGTCCCAAATTAAGCTGACAATCAGTCCCAAAATAAGCTGACTGAAATGTTAAATTTGACCGATTCAGTCTCAAAATAAGCTGACAATCAAGGGCCGCTGATCCGGCGGTCCCATCTCCCCAATTTCTAAAAAACTTCGTGTTTTCATTTCTTCTTTGTCGGAAATCTAGGGCTGGCCTGTGTTGCAGCCCTGTCATCTCTCGGTCAGCTTATGCCTACCCGGAAAATGAGCGATTATTCAGTCCCAAAATAAGCTGAAAATCAGTCTCAAAATAAGTGTTTTTGTCACCGAAAATTTAACAATTATTGGCTATTAGTTGCATTTCGGAGGAAGAGGGGTAATTTGCTAAGTGATTGAAAAGTCTAGAAGTGCAGTCTTATTCTTAACTGAAAAAGACGTTAAATGAGAATGATTATCATTCGTATTTGATTCACTTATTTATGAGACTGCGTGTTTACCCGATAATAAGACCTTCAATTGTTAAGGGCATACGCCATATTTAAAGTGGCCTGAGCGATTCATAAAATCCCATTGAGTCGCTTAGGACGCTCATATAATAGAATTCATGAGCGCTATACAGCCAATCGTTGAATTGATTATTCATCCGATCTGGTATCTGGCGCTCGATGTGGCGGGAGACCAAGGTTGCTGCTCACATAATTAAAAATCTCGATCGTTCGGGATCTGAATCAGCGAGAGTGAGGCCTAGACGATGACAAAGCGAGCCGTGACGGCTACTGAGGTGCGACTGGAAGTCTTCTTGGAGCAAGGCCCTGGGATTGCAAACATACCAGTAGGGACCTTGGTCTGGGACCATGACCTTCGCGTCACAGCGTTTCAGTGGAGCAATGAAGCCATTGAGTCAGGGTTGAACCTGTCGCCTATCGTGATGCCAAATAAACCAGGCACCTCTTATGCAGACCCCGAACCGTTCTTCGGAATCCACCCGCTGTTTTCAGATTCAATACCGGATGGCTTCGGCCTACCCTTGATGAACAGGGGCCTGGCCGAAGCTGGACACAATTTAGCTGAAATCAACGCTTTGGACCGGCTTGCGTGGACTGGCAAACGCGGGGTAGGTGCTCTTACTTACAATCCGGAGGCCGACGCCGATGTTAAGCCTTTGGTAACTACCTCTTTAGATACTTCGTCATTTGCCATCTGCGCGGAGGATGCGAATTTTAAGTCTATACCAAAGCAAGCCATCCTTTCCGGCGGTTCAACTCTAGGCGCTCGGCCCAAGTTCTGGGCCTCTGTTGCGCCCGACAAGAGCAAGGTTGTACTTGGTGACTCACACAATGTTGAGGCAGGCTTTGTGCCTAGCCTTTTGAAGTTTGCACCTACAGGAGGAGACTTAAACGAACCATATGTCGAAGCGGCGTGCTTAGAGCTTGCTGCGAAATATGGTGTCATTGCCGCAGCCGCTGAACTGCTCCACTATTCTGGCGGGGCAGCTCTGGCCGTCCATCGTTTTGATCGCTTGCCCAATGGGGACCGCCTCCACACCCAAACTGTCGCGGCCTTACTTGGAATCAACTTTCGTGAGCCAAATCTTGACTACAAAAACCTCGTCCAGATTGCCAGGAAGATAGGAAAAGATGTAGACGTCGAGCGGATATACCGTCAGCTTTGTTTTAATGTAGCCCTGTCCATGCGGGATGACCATGCGAAAAACTTCTCCTTCTGTATGGATTTTAAAGGCCAGTGGTCTCTGTCTCCCGCTTACGATTTGTGCCCCTCTGTCGGCTTGGGTAGAACTGGAGAACACACGACCTCTGTTAACGGTAAGGGTATTAATATTAGCCGTGGCGATTTGATGTGCTTCGCTGAATCCATTGGTCTGTCTTCAAGCTTGTTTCAGGAGGCTATCGACAACGCCCGGGCTGCAGCGGCCGAGTTTGAAGCCCTCTCTATAAGTTTTGGGGCCACAAAGACTAGGTCGAAGCAATGGGCAAATGCTTTCAAGACTATTGACGCTCATCTCAGGCCTGTCATGATCCCGTCCGCTGGTCTTGTCAGGTCACCAGGTAAATCTAATTAGAGCAACGATTTAAAGTTGTGAAGCCTAAATCGTGTTGGTAAACAATTGGATTTTCTTAGTAAGCTCTTTAATTCAACTCGGCAAATAACACCAAATGGTCACCAATCGCGAATTCATTGAATACGGATTGTTTAATTTGACCTAAACCAAAGAATATATTCGGCCCATCTCCTGGGATTCCTAGAGGAAAGAACACCAATGCCTCTCTGTGCCCTTTTAAGTTTACCTTGAGAATATATTCGTCCCACTGTTCATTCACGGTTCTCAAGTTCTCAAGGTCTTCTCTTATTTAAAACAAGGAAAACTGATTGCAATTCGTATCTTGAGAAAACAGCTTGCAGTTTGTATCTTGAGAAAACAACTTGCCGTTTGTATTTTGATGTTTCTTTTTGCCGGAGGGCTCCAGCTTTGGTTGAATTGAGCCATGACATTTTTTAGCAGCCGCAAGGCCGGTTTTATTGACACCTTTTGCTCTTTGTTCGGCGGCTAATCTCGCTTGTGGAAGGAGATTGTCTTCTAGGATTTTTGACGCCCGGTCATAAAGACCTCTAAGAACTGCCAAAGAATCCGGGGTGATTGAGTTGAGTACGGGCCTGAAATCTATTCGTTCTTTGCTTGTTCTGCCAGAGCTTGCGAATGCCTTATTGACATAGGTGGCAGAAGCGGTTGTGTTAAACACCAACCTAAGCATGTGTAGTGCAAAAGTTTGTGTCCAAGGCACTCTGGATGGTTTGACATAGAGGTCGATGAGCTTGAACCGAAGATCTCGTTTGTATGCCTTGGGGACGTTTCTCAGTCTGTTTTGAGCAGACGTTTCACTCTCATGTTCGCCGTTTGGCCTAAGGGAGCTCACCCTGGGTATTCCATGGATCACTTTTAGACAAACCTGGCAGTAGTCTTCAACTACATATCGCGTGAACTGTGTGTTGAACCAAGCCCAGAAATCTTGCTCGAGTGGGCTCGCGCCTCGCCGGCTTTTGTCTGCTGGTCCTAAGCAATTCGAGATCTGATTGTAGGTATTCACTTTATTGCCCCCACTGCAAGTTAGACCCCTTGAAACGTCGTGTGCTTAGTTGACGGGTTTCTAGGGGCCTTACGGCCAAACCGTGTGCATTTTGGGCAAAGCTTAGCACTTCACTGTTGATATGGACAGTGATAAATAAACAGTATGGAAGGGTTTTTGATCGGTGAAGGGCACTCATGCGGGGCGAATATATTCATTGCCGTCTAGGTGCCCCCGCCAAAGAAACGGCTGTTGTTTTCAAGCAATTGGCTACACAGTTAGAACTTCAACTCATAGCGCACCGATGCAAACTGAGATTCTTTGCCAATATCGTTGATTTCGAATCTGAGATTTTCGGAGTATTCAACGGTAAAACGACGCTTCCTGATATTGAGTTGCGCCTTCATGTCCAAATCCTTGAAGTCATAATTCAAATTCAAGGAATCTCGAAGCCGTATCAATGGGTGCTTTCCGGAGAGCTTCTTGCTGTCTCTAGCTTGCAGTGAGAGTCTCACCTGGCTTTCACCCAAAAGTGGCATGGACGACTCCAAAGTTCGGTCTGATAGCACGACCGAATTCGCGATCAGTTCTGGCACCAATGTTTGCGCGAGATCTTTTTTTCGTATTGATAAGGCTGATTTAAAAGTCCCAGTACTGGAGATCAAATTGACCTCGTTTTGATAAAGTTCGGCCTCTTGAGCACCAACACCAAAGGGAGATACGAGCGCAAAGCAGAGCAGGGTTCTTGGCGCTATTGATTTTGCGAGGACCTTCATAGTAAATCCTTCTTTGTGGAATTAAATTAATAATACCACAAACAAAATACAAAAGCAATATAACCTTACCCTTGAGGAGGCTTCACAGCCGTTGCATTTTTCATCCCCGTAGGGACACCTATGGGAGCCAAAGCCGGGAAGACGTCGCCTTTTAGTGAGCCATCATCCTTCATTTTGGTGAGTACGCGCCTGAAATTCCCAAGACCTGATGGGTCTTCTTTAAGCAAAGTGAGGTCATCGAACAAAAAGGATTCTCGATTCAGCCTGTATACGAGCACCATGTCGCTTGCCGGGGGCCGGACGTAGATGGATTCCTTGTCGCTATCCAAAACGTATGTTTTTTCTTTGTAGTCAACAAGAAGAACCACATGATTTGTTTTATCGTCTTTTCGGCGAACAGCGGCCAGCTTCATCTTCGATTCTGGGTACCCGCGACCAACCAGATCAAACATCTTTCCAATGGCCAAATCCTCATCGTCACCGGAGCCTTTCTCGCGGACCTCCTTGGGTGTGGCCCAATATTGCTCGACACCATAATTGACCGTGTCCGTTACACGCGCAAAAGAGTTCCAGTCGCGATTGATAGCACTGAACTCATTGAGCATGGGATCGCCCGGGGCCATAAAATTTGCAAACAATGCTGCCACGCCACTTAGAATTTTTGACCCTGTTGCGATCGCTTCCATGTTTCTTCCTGAACCTAAGGATTAACCGTTGCGCAAGTTCGTTGCTGTTTGCAGCAAGGCATCTTGTGTTTTAATACTTTGGCTGTTGGCCTGGTAACTACGTTGGAACGTAATCAGTTTCACCAACTCCTCGGTCAAATCAACGTTGGACTCCTCAAGCGAGCCTTGAATGATGTTGGCAAATGCGGAGTCTTCCGATAGTGAGGTCAGTTCGGCGCCAGCCTCTGGGGTGGCTTGCCATTTATTTTCACCGACCTGTACGAGACCATCAGGATTTCGGAATCTAAACAAGCTTACGACACCGGCGTCTTTTGTCTCACCATTGGAGTAATTCAGTACGACTCGTCCGCTTTCTTCGATTTTAAAACCGGTGAAGTTTGCTGCTTCGTAGCCATCCTGCGCAATGTCCTGAACAACAAAACCGGCGCCGAACTGTGTGCTTCCTCGCATATCGATAGCAACTCGACCTGTCTCGGAGAAGCGGCCATTTGCAGCAGTCCAGTTGGCCAGATCGACTTCGAAAAGTGCTGTGTTTGGCGAGGCTGCCGTGGAATCCACCAAGGCCCCAACCGGAGTGAAGTTCAAACTCTGAGTGTCTGCAAAAGATGCGGGATCGATAACCTGACCAGTTTGAGGATTCTTCATTGCCAGATTCACGGGGATGCCATCTAGTTGTGCTCTGACCTGCCACTGATTACCTACATCTACCGCATCGGCGGGGTTACCATCCACTCGCGTCCAGTAGAGATTCAGGTTGTGCTTTCTGCCCAGCTCATCGTACAAAACCACCGTGCTTGAGCTGTTATAAGTGGTGGAGTCCAGAGGGTCAAAATTGCTGTTCACCGCGGGCTTGTCTCGCGCGTCCAGGTTAAAACGGATAGCCGCCTCACTTGAAGCTGAGGGAGGCAAACCGGCGTCAGAGATCACCATGTCTTCCGCGGTGTTGATCGGATTGCCGGTGTTGGGGTCCAGCGGGAACATCTGAAGGCGATCACCAGAGCTATTTTCGACGAAACCATTGGGGTCGAGCCCAAACATTCCTGCGCGCGTGTAATGAAACGCGCCTTGAGTGGTTCGCACTTTGAAGAAACCATCGCCCGAAATGGCAAGGTCTAGCGGATTGCCCGTAGGTACAACCGAGCCTTGGGTGAACTGCTGGTCGACGTCCATGATGGTCGTGCCCTTGCCGATGTTTTTTGTGCTGCCACCAAAGTAAAGGCTGTTGTACACATCTCCAAACTGTGCTCGAGAGGACTTAAAGCCCACTGCGTTGCTGTTTGCGATGTTATTGCTGGTCACTTCAATGGCCTTTTGATCGGCGCGTAGGCCTGAAAGACCCTGGGTAAATGCACTCATTTGTCGTCCCTTACCTGTCGGCATATAGATTTCTAACAAGTATAGGGTAAGGAAAAATAATATAAAAAGGTAGGAATTTCTTTAATTTCTCCTCTTTTTTTTAAACCGTCTGATAACCTTAAATCATAGGGATTCGCGGCATTTTTGCTTGCTGTGTACGTTAAAGAAAAATTGCATTTGTTGGAGATTCATTTTGAAGCTAGAAGGTCAAACCTGGCTCGACTACATCAGTGAGAACCACGGTGAAGAATCGCTCTCTCGCGTTGAACTCATGTTCCGGGCTATCGTTGTAGAGGATATTGATCTGCTTCTGGAGCACAGCGTGGCTCACGACCATGCACTCGATTATCTCATCAAGGATGCTTCGGGGAATAAATACCCAGCTCAGACGATATGGCAGAACATTGCAATTTGCATGCTAGAGCCGCCTGGTCTTGAAGGACCCTCTCGCGAAAGGGTTGCAGCCTTGTTCGCTATCGACAGCTTTTACGGGCAGATATTTGAGAACTTTTATTGCGCAATCAGCAGCGAAGAGGTTATCGCAGCCTGCAAGAAGTTCCTGATGAACCCGGAAATTAAGGCGACCTACAAAATCAAGATGCCAGCGGACTGGAGCGATCGGTTCAGCGACCTTAATGAAGGGGGCGAATAAATTGCTCGACTCCCCCAGTTTTAACCTTAACAACCTTCAAATCACCCCTGAAATTGACATCTCTCAAGTCTACCTGAGAGACGATTTATCCTGCCCGGGTTTCTTTTCGGTATGGGATCTACCTGCTTTCGTAAAGGTAAGCGATCGCATCGTTTCAATGGTCTTTAGACGAACTCCAGATCTTGTTTGGCGAGTGGTAAAAAACGACGGCTCCAAAGAGCTCGGGAATGCATTCTGCAACGCCTCAGCAGTTCTTTCCAAGATCTCCGGTGAGGCCTATGCAGTCTCATCATGTAGAAAATTTGCCGAAATCGTCGATCGCAGGATCAAGTCTTTCGCTATAGAGTACGGCATGCGCGAGGAGGCCCTCGTCCAATCCTTCCATGGCTCATTGGATCTCTTTAACCCTCCCTCGTATCTGGTAGGCCAGGAAATGACTTTGGGATTTTATGAGCATAAAGAATCGGACGCCGTGTTGGTCTCGACCGGGCTGAGCTCAATCGAGGGTTCGCCACTGGTCTCGATAGAATCTTTTCAAGCCGGCGAGATTCAGGAGATAGGGCAAGAGTCGATGCTCAGAATGAAGGAACACTACGCGCGTCCTCTTAAAGAGGTCTACTCAACCGTGTTGGTTTGAGCCGCATGTCGATGTTCGAAATGATCACACACCTGTGTAAAGAGGTCTCCCGAGAGCTCGGTGATGCTTCGCTGTCCTTTGAGTTGGCCGGCGAAAATAAGCCATGGGAGGACCTGCGGTATGGGAGCTTCAAGTTTACCCCGGCCCGATGGTCAAAGCGTATGGGGGACACCCCGTCCTTTGGTTGTTATGCATACACCGACCTGGGCAGTGCGCTTTTCGACCTAAAGAGAGGAAAGATCTCAAGGTGGGTCAATAACGTCAGCAACGCTGTTAGTGCCTATCTGCACATCCAGAAATCTCCCCAATGGAACCCAGATCGTTTGGGAAAAATTGTACCGATGGTCGCCTCTGCGGGAATTCTTGATGCGGCCATGCATTGTTCCGTGTTCTGTCAGTCTAACTTTGACCTGACGTTGGAAGCGCTTGAAACCGGCATCTTCTTTTCATTTAAGTTGCAGCCTGGCTCGAAGTATTCCGAAGATATACAAGGCATGTACTTGCCAAAAAGTGGAGTTGGCTCCTACCAAAAGTGGTGGACCACTGAGCCATCTGTTGTTCTGTTTGATGCCGGTCAGAGAACCGACGTGATCTCACACGCAAGGTTGGCACAGGATGCCCCCGCCGAAAGTACCGGTGAGGAGAGGGCCGCAACAGACCTCCTTATTAAAACAGCATGGGGATTCTAATATGCAAGGCTACGACCTCTTCATCGCAGAAAAACCGTCACTTGGAAAAGAAATCGCCTCGCAGCTTGGCAAGATTACAGAGACTCGTCGAGACTACCTAGTCATTGATGGCGGACGGGCGGTGGTTAGCTGGGGCTTTGGCCATGTCTACGGGTTAGCCATGCCCGAAGCATATGTCCAGGACGGCAATACAAGAACTTTTGACAGCCTCCCAGTTCTGCCTCAAAAATGGCTTCGCGTCTGTACCGCTAAGGAGCAGGCCAGCACGTTGAATCGTTTGATCAAAAAGGCTGGCTCAGTGATCAATGCGGGCGACCCAGATCGTGAGGGTCAACTGATTATCGATGTGATTATTGAGGAATCCGGAGAGAATCCATATAGTCCCAAATTTAAGCGAATTTGGCTGCTTGCATTGAACGAACCAGGCATTAAAAAAGCCTTGGCCAATTTAAGACCCAATAGCGAGTACGCGAACTACAAGAACGAATCGTATGCGCGACAAAGAGCAGACTGGCTTTTGGGTTTAAACGGATCGATGGTGTATTCACTGGTAACCAGTCGATCATGCTCTATTGGTCGGGTGAGAACGCCAACGTTGGCGATGGTGGTAAACCGGGACAGAGAGATTGCGAACTTTAAGCCCCACGACTATTTTGTCCCATGGGTCGTATTGAAGGGCAAAAAGTTTACTTATGCTGGAGCGAAGCGCGAATTCGATGTGTACGACCAAGAAGGAAGGATCATCGATCCAAACTTTGGTACGAAGGTTCGCGAGTATGTTGAAAAGACCCCCTGGGTGATTACGCAATGCGAATCTGAGCAAGTGAAGGAAGCTCCTCCTTTGCCGCATTCACTCGATTCCATCCAGCAGCATATGAACAAGACCTTGGGCTTCGGAATTAAGAAGACGCTGGATATCTGTCAAGCACTTTATGAAAAACACAAGATTACGAGTTACCCCCGAACCGATTGCAGATATTTGCCTGAATCGTATTTCGACGATCGAAAAGAAGTTCTTCGGTCGATCTACGGGATCTACAAAGATGAGATATCCAAGTGCTCTGCCACAATCAAATCTAAGGCTTTCAATGACAAGCATGTGGGCGCTCACCATGGGATTATACCGACAGGGAAGACACCAGACCTTGCCTCATTGTCCGCAGACGAGAAAGCCGTTTTTGATGTTATTTGTCGATTCTATATCGCGCAGTTCTATCCAGACTCAATTAGTCTGAAGGATCATGTGACCGTCACTTTTGGTGGGGTGTTTGACTTCACTGCTTTTGAAAGCACGATTTTAGATCCGCAATGGAAGGCTCTCATGGGAAAATCCGAAGAAGAGTAATAACTCGTTTGGGTTTTTAAATGAAATATTCGCCGCTGGCTAAGCACAATGAGGAGATGTCTCGATTCGAGAGGCAGAAGGGCGTCGTGATCGATGCGCTACAGATTTCTTCACGCAGATTATGCGAGGACTTTGTAGCGTTGGCTCGCACAGATATGGGGGTTATTCCCTGGTCAGACTCCGATCTTGCATTTACACCATTTAATCCTCTGACTGGCGAGTTTTACAAGGGCGTTCACGCTCTGTCTATTGCATCTTCGGTGCTTAGAGCAGGCAACTTCGTAGAA
This sequence comes from Candidatus Saccharimonadota bacterium, assembly GCA_002726935.1. Lineage (GTDB taxonomy): Bacteria > Patescibacteriota > Saccharimonadia > Saccharimonadales > Saccharimonadaceae > Microsaccharimonas. The sequence continues at coordinate 63,563 of PBTC01000026.1, forward strand.
AACGAGAGAGCCAAGGCATCTCCTATGTTCTTATTCGTCAAGGATGTCAATGCCCTAGGTGATATGGTTTCTCCGGTGACTACGTCCGGCGGGGATCCCGTGTCATCTCTGATCGTGCAAGCCGACCTTTCTCGAATCGAACGATCGGAAGAAGAGCTTTCTGATCTTTTGTCACGTATTAAGCCTGAAGTCCTGCTGCAGGTAGATAGCGTTGCTGGGCAAAGCTTTGATTATGTTCGTGGGCGCATCGATCTGATTGAGACCCTAGATTCCTTGGTTGAGGCCTCTGAGGCTCTTGGAATAAGGACGTTTTTCCTCTCGCAAAAGGATATGCCTTGTGGCTTTTATCCCGCAAACAATTCCCTCGTTCTGGACTATCACGGGTTCGAGTCGTGGCAAAAGAAGGATCAGCTTCAGGCCATCTGCGACTATTCCATGGGTCTGTCCTTTGCGTCCCGCTCTGCTGTCAAGGGTCTAGAACCCCTTGCAGAGTTTTCTCGCTATGGACAAGGCTCACCTTTTGGTAAAAGTAATCGCCCTGAGCTTTACACCGAGCAGGGCCGTATCGAGCTACTTAAAGCGCATTACCTGACCAGCCACCTCTTTCAACACTTTGGAATTGCAAAGCCGTCTTGCATTCCCATCGATCAAGAGATGGCTAAGGCGTGGGCCCAGGACGTTGAAAACGCTTCAGATCCCGCGCTCTTTCACCTTCTCATCAATGATTTCAATGCTGGTTTTGAGATTGTTGGAGAAAACCTAGGTGGATACCTCAAGGAAAGGGGAAGGGACGCATCTCAAGTTGTAGCGCAGATCGCAAAGACGTCCATGAAGGCCCTTCGACAGAAAGAGCAGCTAACGCAGACCAACCGTTCTTCTGTTACGATTAATTCTTTTGACATTCACTCGGACACGTTTGATCAACCCTCTGCTCCTGAAGGCCGATCAACGTTCGATCTATGACGGATCGCTATACGCTAATTTCCCATTTCTTTGACGACCTGGATCCTCGAGGGCCTGTTGCCCTGGATAGTAGCAACCATTATCTCGGCGTAGGTTTCGAGCTGGTTTGCTTTGGTCGCGCTCAGCGATGGAAAGAGGCAATGAACCAGAGCCTTTCAGACAAAGTTCAAGGCGGAGAGCCACCGCCTTTTTTCTCTAAGCATTTTTCGTGTGTATTGGATCAGCCTATCGATTTTTACGACGCTTCGATTCCAATTTTCACAGTAAAACAGGTGAAAAGTGCGGGCGGATCGATCGACAGCGTGGCAACTATTCGGGTATACGTTTCACCATACTTATACCTTGAGTGCGAAAACAGTATTTCGGAGGCTCGCCTGAAAGTTTGGGTATCCAATACACTAGCCAAGTTTTTCCAGTCAGATGTCTACATCGAGGAAACTGCTCATAAATCATCACCACTTCGCTCTGTGGGTCTCTTTAACGACATGGATCAGGCGAAACTAGACAGCGCTAAGCGAATTTTCAACGAACGTTATTTCATTTCGAAACATTTGAAGTCAGGAAATGGTAAAGTTGACTTATCGAAATTGAAAGTGTAGAAAATATGGCTGGTTTAAGCTCTCTGTTCAAGCTCCACGAGCAAGGAGTCGGCGTCTCAGAGGCGGGTGTCGAAAAGAAAGTCACGCGCCCCCCTGCACCTTACACCGAGGGTACGCTGACCGCAGACATGATCAATGCTTCTAAATTTATTGCCGACAAAGCCCTGCGCTCGCAATTGAAAGAAGCGGAGGGGATTGGTACCCCGGCAACCAGGGCTGCGATTATTGATGGACTCAAAGACAAGGGTCACGTCAAGGTGGTCGGACGTAACATTGTCTCTACAGAGCTTGGCCAACAACTTCACGACATCTCACCCGAAGACCTTAAGGATCCAGGGAAAACCGCTGTGTGGGAGACTGAGTTAAAACTCATCTCACAAGGCAAGATGAATCCAGAGGAGTTCGTTGCCCGTCAAAAGAGCTATGTCACAGACCTTGTTTCCAGGCTTAAAGGACAAAAGATTAGCATCGGGAAAAGTACCGAGTCCTCGGGCCCCATTGAGGAGAGACCTTGTGCGGCCATAGGTTGCCTTGAGGGCGGAACGCTCCTAAAGATCAAAGGCAAGTTTGGACCTTTTTGGGGCTGTTCCAAGAAGAGCGCAGGATGCTGTAACACGATCAAGATGGACACGGGTGGCAATCCCTATCTATACGACCCCAGTGATGAACCGGAGCTCCCTGCATTGTTGGGCGCCGGAGACCCTTGTCCTGTCTGTAAAAAAGGGAAGAAGGTAGTCCGTGTTGTAAAGAACCCTGAAAGCAAAAGCTTTGGCAAGGCTTTCCTTGCTTGTGACAGTCGCTCTTGCAAATTCGTAGACTGGTCTCAATCCGACGGGGGCGATTCTGGCGCTGCAGGCGCAACCTCGTCGTCTTCAAATCCCCGTCCAGAACCGCTAAAGGGAGATGGTTCCCCATGTCGCGCTTGCGGAAACGGCGTGCTTAAGACGTTAATAGTTACTAACCCCAAAAGTTCGGCGGTGGGCAAGAGGTTCCTGGCTTGTTCATTGAAGTGTGGCGCAAAGACTATTTGGGAGGACCAGGTTGATCAACAGGCAACTCAGCCCGTAAAGCTTGTTCCAGACCTTTCTAACCCATGGCGCCTGCCCGGTGAAGGTAAACCGTGCCCAAAATGCAATGCGCCGCTCGTTACACAGAAGGTCGACCCCGCGAATACAAAGATGGGTGGTAAACGCTTCCTGGCGTGTAGCAACGCAGTCTGCGGGAACACCATTTGGGAAGAGCGTGCGATGAGAATGTTTTAACCGTTGCTTTTAGATGGGCGATTTTTGTTCATCAAACGGTTGGGTGACCCTACCATAGTAGAGTCACATGGAAAATTATGGCCACTCCTAAATCTAAATTAGATCTCTCATCAATCGGATGGGAGTACTGCGAAATTCGAGGCAAGAACTTTTCAGACCTTCTTGCTGTGAGGTTGCGTCTAAAGCCTAACCTTACTCGTGGCGTAAAGATTGCTTCGGCCGATAAATCAGCCCTAACCAAGTTGGGGTTTGTTCTCGTTGGCTCAGAGCTTGAGCGTACGACTCCGTCCGCTCACGGCACCGTGGCACTGACGAAAAGAGAGATATCAATGGTTTTTAGGGAGTTCGATGCCGATACGATGGTAGTTCATGGGGAAAGGAATGTATTTGAACCCAAAGGCGAGTTCATATCCTTTTCTACCCACCAGACAGTGTCAGTCCCCCAGGCAATGCTCGCAGTCGACCATGAGACCGGGAAGATAGCCGGAGAGCTTCAAGAGCCTGAGTTTAACAAACTTGTTCAGGCCCGGACCATTTCCCTTTCAAACCTAAGAAGCCTACACCGCCATCTGGACCCAAATGGTAAATTTGGAGAGACCGCGGTTTTTCATGTGATTGAGAAAATTAGAGAGTCCTTTAATGCTCAGGTAGACACCACGGACGAGATCGCGCTTTTTTCCGTTGATGGTAAGACATTTAACCCGCCACTGCGAATTGTTTACGATGATTCACTGGTGAAGCCCTCTGTCTTTTCTGATATCCAGGCGTACCGCAAGAATCTGAACACAGGTAACCTTCCACGGGAAGCCAAACCCAAGGCTACCATCCACGACGAAGTAGCCCGAGGAATCTTTCAAAAAGCTATGGATGCGTCAGATGCGTTTGTTAAAGAGCATCCCAAGGATTCACCTCCGCAAACTTTAGATGAATTGGCGACGACACAGCGGGCGCCCACGCCCCAGACTTTGTCGGGCCGCTCATTTGTGGTACCAAAACCAACCGCACGAAGCCTTCCTAGTTTTGCGGCGAAGTCGCCATCACAAACCAAGGCAATCGACGTAGATAACGCAGATAGATCTGTCAAACAGATGTTCGGAGGCGACATGGAGAGGAAAGCTCCTGCGATCCAAGAAACACGCTTCAGTGTCCAACAACAGGCTGGCCAGCAGCGCTCTCTGAACGACGGAGAGCCTCTTTCCATCACTGACTTCCTTAGGGACCAATCCCTTTTGAAGCTAAGCTTCAAAGCGGTCTTGAAGAAAATCCCTGAGCTTTTTGCACAATATGCGAGAGGCAACCCCCACATAGACGAGCCCTTTTTTAACAGGGCAACTCGAATGTTTATTCGTGAGGAGTCCTTGCGGATCATGGCGGGAATTGCTGCGAAGCAAGTCGAAAAACAGGCTCAACCGGAAGCATTCACACCAGTGCCAAGGCAGCCCGCCGTTATTGAGGACGACGACCTTTTCGAGGTTGGGTCCTTTGCTATTCACTCTTCGTCAGCGAGGGCAGAGCATGCCTCACCCTCGGCGCCATCCGTTTATACTCAGGCCTCAAAAGAAGCGTCTTCAGCGGCCGTGGTGTCTAGATTTAGTTCATCCGGCATCGATGAATTTGCCGAGTTCGAGAAACCGTCAACTGCTGGATCTTCATCTCCGGCCCCACAGGGATCTCAAACTGTTTCAAGACCTGGCGGTGGCTTTATGTCAAAGCTTAAGGGCTCCGTTGAGAATACAAGCCTCGCTGCAGAAAAACCATCTGAGAGCGCCCCGTTGGCTTCTGCCGAGCAAAAGTTTCAACATCAGCCCACGGTAAAGAATAGTGGGAACCTCGATTTTTCTTCCGCTTTCCGAAAGCCATCTTCGACGAGGCCTCTCCCTAACTTTGGACGTTGATCTAGAGGCAAGCGTGTACCTTTCGTGACAGATTTTTTAACAATTCGCTAATGTCGCCACGCTGTATGTCGTAAAAGTACATACAACAACAGCTAAAAAAATCTGCAGTCATGAAAATCAAGATGTCCGTGCTTACCAAAGATGATCTTTTGCGCCTCATTGATGACGCTAAAAAAGAACTTGCCGAGCGTGAGATTCGTGCTTCACAGTACCGCGAGGAGGACGCTGAGTCCGAATCCACACCCCCCTCTGGAATGTATCAACATCCGATCCGAACCAATCTCATATGGAGCGGTCGAGGGAGGGCGCCTATGTGGATGCTTGAGCTCTTGGAATCTGGATACCAGAAAGAAGAGCTAAGGGTTTAATCCCAGGCTATTTTCGGCCGCCTGGCGGACCGCCTAGTCTGCTTCATCTTGGCCGCAGCAAACGTCCACCTTCAGTGCGCGGATACCCTTTGGTGTGTGATCTGGAAAGCCGGGGTGAAATTCTTTTCAGCAAGAAAGTCCAGCACGCCCGAGAAGCGATAGTTAGAGCGAGTTTTTATTCAACATTTAGGCGGCCCAATTAAAGCCGCCTATGGTGATTACCCGTCTTTTTGGGCGGGGTTAGCTTCAACGTCTCTCGAACACACTGGTGCGTCCTACTTTGCGTCTATATGCATGCCTTAGAACCGAAAGAATAAGCAGTGAGCCAATAAAAGGCACTACCACCCCTCCAAGTATTACAGGAAAGGTCTCTGAGTAGTAAGACAAAGAGAACCAGGAAAAAAGGCAGAGAACACCCATCGGAACCAGTGCGTTAACTTTTGTTTTCCACCAAAAGTAAGAGGCCGCAGCGTAGGAAGTGAGGCTCAGAACCAGAACATAGATCTGAACCTTTGTGATTTCGTTCCCCAGAGCAAAATCAATTGCTGTGTCGGCAAGAACAAGAGTCACCAAGAAAGCAAGTACGAAAAAACGCTGATAACCTGCTTTCATGGCTTCTTAGGAGTGAGAATCAAACGGGCATGGACATCAGGTCTTGGTAGGCTTTCATGAGTTTGTTTCGCGTTTGAAGTGTAAACTCAAAATTCAAAGAAGCCTCGTTGGATGCCAAAACTGTCGATTCAACGGATACGGTGGGGTCATCCAGTTGCAAGCGTTCCGTCAGGTTCTGAGACACATCCTGAGACTTGCTTGTTTTGGCAAGCATCTCGCTCATCATCTCCCCGAATCGCGCGCCGGAAGCTCGATTTGCCCCAGACGAACCCAAGGTAGACTCAATAGCCTGAGCAAGGGGACTCTGAATCATGTTGATATTTGCTGTCATGGTTATTCCTTAGAATTTTGTCGCATCGCCACCGGCAGTAGCATTCTCAGCGTTGAAAACGTTGTCGCTTTTTCTCATTTCAAACGGGATCTCAAAGAAACCCTGATTTCTAAATGGGCGATGATTGTACTCCTTGATCAACTGGCCTTCCTGATAAGGGAGGATTGCTGAATTTTGAGCCTGTAATTGTTTTCCAAACAACTCCCAATTCTTATTACCTGGTTCAGTTGACATTGGCAACGGTTCGGCCTTACCCCACATGTTTTGCCATTTGATTTCATACGTTTTCCCAAGAGAGGCGTTCTCATAGCTCGCCTCAAGAGTGGATTCGCCGAAAGATTTAAGCTCGGCATCGTATGGTTCATGAACGCCACGCAAGATATGCTCGGAATCGCAAACGCTAAATGGGGACAGAATCGGAGTAGGGGTGTATCGGACTTCGACTCCCAGCCTCATTAGCCTTTGCAGTACCCCCATGCTATCTTGATCCTGAGGAGTAGAGACTACCATTCGTACGGCCATTTCCTTTTTCGTTGCGGCGTCGCCGAGCCGCTGCTCCAACTTTGGACCTCGAACCTGATCGATTGCGATGTGAAGAGTCTGCTTGCAGTTATGCAAGGTGTTTTCCATCAAATACATGCCACCTTTGGGATGACTGGAAACATACGTTCGCTCTTGCAGTTCTCGTTCGACGCGAGAGTATCCGCCTTGCATCTTCGGTGCGGTTCGTTCAATCACATGAGCGGGATGTCCATAGTTGATAGGACCAAACAATGAGTCATCTGCAATCTTGCCCGCCCTATCAGAGGCGTGAGCTGCTTGCGCCATAGCAAGGCACAGGGCGGTAATGGTGAGGGGCCTGTTACGCATTCGCATTACTTCCGAAATTGTTTCATACGTGTATTGGGGTCGATCACATCAGTCAATCGAACCCCAAATTTGTCGTTAACCACTACCACTTCACCCTTGGCAATAATCTGTCCATTGACCAAGACTGTCATTGGTTCACCAGCTACTCCGTCCAGTTCAACCACGGAGCCTGGGGCCAATTGCAAAATGCTTTTGATGGGCAGTGTTGTTCGCCCAATCTCAACGCTCACCTCAACAGGGATATCGATCAAGAGATTGATGTTGATCTCGCCGTTATCACCAGGGTCCTTATCGTTGTCGAAGTTTTCAAAAATCCCAGCGCCTGATTTGATGGTCGGCTCCAGCTCTCCGCGGCGCTCGAGCTCACGACGGATGCCCGAGGCTTGGTCCATACTAATTTCCGCATCGGCATCTTGCCCATCAGCGCTAATAAGCTCAGAGGCCCAATCTTGATTTTCCTCTACGACCGATGAGACCTGTGCGGTCTCTTCCATTGAACCGGTGGCTTCTTGTTCACTGAGTTTTTGGTTGTTGTTTTCCATTGACCTTCCTTCGTTATCTTTTGGGTTACCGTACGGCAACTAAGGTTTGTTCGATTCTTTCTTGGTAAATGTCGTTGACCTTCAATGAGTAACGACCATTTTTCACACCGTACTTGCAGTCCATGATCGAAACTCCACCAACTCGGGCCTCAACAAACTTCGGTATGTCGAATTCAATAAAGTCGCCAACCTGCATACTTGCGATATCGCGAAGACTTAATGTCGTTGAGGCAAGGTCGGCGACAAGCTCAACCTTGGTGTTCTCTATTTGAGTTCTCAGAGAGCCCGTCCACCGGCGATCGGGCTCGGCCTGATCTCCTTGCATGCTTGAATACAAGGCGTCACGTATGGGCTCAATCATGGAATAGGGGAAACAGATATGGAACATACCGCCGCAGGCCCCAATCTCTATTGAGAAGGATGTGCTGACCACAATTTCAGACGGGTTGGCGATATTCGCGAATTGCGTGTACATCTCTGAGCGAAGCATCTCAGGTTGAATCGCATGTACCGGGGCCCACGCCTTTGTGTATTCCGCAAAAACAACATTGAGCATCTCCTTCACGATCTTGCTCTCAGTTGGCGTGAGCTCTCGGCCCTCAACCTTTGACTTGTACTGGTTTCGTCCACCAAACATCGCTTCGATCACGGTATCAACAAGCGCGGGGTCAAAAATAAACAAGCCATTGCCTCGCAAAGGCTGAAGGTTTACAACATTCAGGTTCGCAGGGACCGCTAGATTTCGTATGAAATCTGAATACTTCTGGACCTTGACGGGGCCTACAGTGATTTCCGGATTCTTCCGCATGAAAGAGAACAGTCCCACACGTAGATAGCGGCCAAAACGCTCATTGATGATCTCCAGCGTTGGCATTCTGCCTCGTACGATACGCTCCTGGCGTCCCATTTCATACGGGCGGACACCGTCGGGTCCAACCGCGCTCTCCATTGATTCTGGCTCATCGAGTCCTAGAATCGAAATTCTCATCTTGTCTGCCGCTTCCTGGGTCAAAAACTCACCGGACATGTTTTTTCCTAGTTTGTACTTGGATATAAGAATACTACGATATACAGCGTAGCAAAATATATTAGGCTTTTAAAAGTTCTTTTTATTTTCTTTCTGGTTAACCTTCATTCCAACCGTTACCTTAAGATTTGGCAAAAAACCCTTAAAGATAAGCAGCAAGGTCAGGGCTAGAATCAACAATCCGGACGTCAAAAGGGCCTCTGGAGGTGCCAAAGGAACCCCAAGAGCCGCTAAAGCCAGCAATACAGCCGAGACACCAGCCATGGCCTCTGTGGTGGGGCTTACCCATCCAATGGCGCTTCCACAGTTGCGGCAGGCGCCTAATTGGCTGATGTAGCTTAGGACGGGGATCAACTCGTAGAAAGCCAACGGTTTTGAGCAACTTGGGCAGTGCGATCTTTTTGAGGTTAGCAGCCTGGCATACGAGTCCTCTGAATAGCTCGCCCCTGCAGCCTTTGCTTCGATTCGACTCGCGCAAACGAGCAGATAACTTGCAACCGACGCGCCCGCGAAAAAGGCTCCAAAACCTACAATAATTAGTGCCTCAAACATGCAAGGACTCCTTTGTTCTACATTTGTTTTGGAACATATTCTTGTCCGCGGCATCAATGAGTCCAATCAAGTCGGTCAACCAATTATCCTTGGTTATATATCCATCTGAGAAACCGCAGCTCATTGTGTACCTGTCGCCTATGTCCAGCTTGCCGGCGATCCTGCTGGCAACAGCGTGTTTTAGTCCATCAACATTGATCTCAGTTGAAATTGGCATAATCATGACAAATTCGTCGCCGCCGAACCTGCAAAGCAGATCCCCCGATCTGCAAGCTTTGTCCAGACTTGAAGCGCAAGCTTCTAGAAATCTGTCGCCTGCAATGTGACCAAACTGATTGTTGATTGCTCGCAAATCATCGAGATCAACGAACGAGACCAGCACCCGTAAGTCACCCT
>PBTC01000027.1 GCA_002726935.1 Candidatus Saccharimonadota bacterium
ATCTTCCCAAACGGTTGAGCTACCTGGCGACGCAGTTAGGGCACGTATATTCATCGGTTCGGTTTTCACATGCCAGTGGTCGATGGGGGAGCTGCACCAGCGAAGGCACAATCAGTCTCAATATCGCACTCATGAAGCTGCCCTTCGAACTGATTGACTACGTTATCATTCATGAGCTCGCACACACAAAGCATCTCAACCACAGTCAAGCGTTCTGGGAAGAGGTCGAGCGAGGCGATCCCCAGTACGAGCTACACCGAAGGGCGCTGAAACTAGAATCACCGACGATCTAGTGCGATACGGCAGTCTCCTGTATAATCAAAATCACTATGGCTGAGGGTGGACGAGTGCAGCGCGAAACAGATCGATCAATTCGATTAATGACTCTTTTATTGACACCTGTTTTTATTATTCACGGCCTCCTCGTGATGGTAGGGGTCGTGCCGAGCGCAAATTACGTCAATCCTTTAGTAACTATTGCGATTCTCGCACTCTGGATGGTTGTCGGCCTATATCACTTCTTTGCACCGTTTAAGTCTCGTGGTGACATCTTGGCTCGATTTATCTTGTTCCAATCGCTCGCTTTGGCAACAATACTTTTTATTACCGGCTTCTTTCAACCATTTGTTATCAGTCTCGTTCTTTTGTTTGTCTCTGCGCACCTGTACTTTGGCTACAGGGGCTTTACCCTCAGCCTCTTAACCGTCCTCATCGCAGCGGCGGTTGATACGGCGATCCGATTTGCCGGCCAGCCCGAAATTCTCCCTCTCAACATGATGGCATCAGTGGCGATATTGGTGCTTGCGATCATCACCATTTCGGTACTAGCAACGCAAGAAACGCGCCGTCGCGCCCTCGCGAAAAGTCAAAAGCTCGAAAGGTTACAGTACGATCGTATCCTTACCATTATTAACAACATGTCTGACGCGACCTTCAGTACGGACAGCCACGGCAAAGTACAGTTGTATAACGCAGCCTGTCTCAACCTATTGGACACGAACGCCAGCCTAAAAGGCAAACAGATCAGCGAATTGTTTACACTATCGACAGCAGACAACAAAGAGGTGCAGCTCTACGACTTACTAAAAGAGGCGTCTCGCACCACCCGACGAGACGATTTACGCCATGTTTATGCCGATGGTGAGCAAGTCCGACTCGAAATCACCTTTGCGCCGATCAAAAGTACGTACGGTCTTCTGAAAAAAAGTCGCCAAGAGTCTGGATACATCGTCATCGCTCGTGACGTGACAAAGCAAAAAAGTCTTGAAGAAGAACGCGATGAGTTTATCAGCGTCGTCAGCCATGAGCTGCGCACACCAATCACTATCGTAGAAGGGACTCTGTCAAACTTACAGCTTTTGATGGAGAAAGATCGGCAAGCAGATGAAAAAGTGCTGCAATCGACGATCAAAACCGCTCACGACCAAGTGATCTATCTTGCAAAAATGGTCAACGACCTTAGCACACTTTCGCGAGCTGAACGTGGTGTCGCCGACGAGCCAGAGCTCATTGATGTCGCTGATCTTATTCACGCGCTCCACCGACAGTATCAGCAGGACGCATCAAAGAAAGGTCTGAGCTTAAACATTGATGCCGGCACGAAACTAGGAAAGATTAAAGCCAGTCGCCTCTATACCGAAGAGCTATTGCAGAATTTCATCACTAACGCCATAAAATACACCAAAGAAGGCGACATCACTATTGCCGCCAAGCGATCGAAAGATACGGTTACTTTCTCCGTTAAAGACTCTGGTATCGGGATTAGTCGTGGCGACCAGATAAAGATCTTCCAGAAGTTTTACCGCAGCGAAGATTATCGTATTCGTGAAACGAGCGGCACTGGACTAGGCCTCTATGTTTCAGCTAAACTGGCGCACAAGCTTGGAACAAGGATTGATCTGAAAAGCCGACTGAATCACGGCTCTACATTCAGTTTTGAAATGCCTGTCATCGACTAGTCGTTCTGAGAGCGAGAGTGAAGCGAAATGCGAACCGCTCGCCCCTTCCAGCGGACACGACCGCGCAAGTACTGCGTGGCACTCGCTAACACCAACACTGCTTCTTGTATGACAATATATGGCCAAATCGGTGCAGCCCACCGGCCGTGGCGCCACACAAGTCGCAGGTAAGACCCATACAGCAGTGCACCAAGGATATACAAAATAGCCGCACCAATAAAATGAGCCGACCAACCCCATAGAACGGCCCCTATCAATAGCACAGCAGGTAAAGCCAGAATTAGTAGATCAATGGCGGCGATAATGGCGTGTGATACTCGGGCCCCCAGTAACGGGAACAAAAGTCGGATGCTAGTATCAATCTGCGATCGCCACTTCTTTTCGTGGCTAATCCCTAGCTGCTCGCTACCAATGAGAAAGCGATAGCGTCCTTTTGCCATGTAGGTGGCCGCGATATGCGCTTCAGGCTGAATGACACCCCTTAGTTTCTCGAAACTTCCAAAGTCGCTCAGGAGCGTTTGCCGTTCAACCAGCCAAGCATTACTCGCGACGGCAGGGGCTTGTCGGCGGTGAAACATTAATTCCCAGAAATAGCGTAGTGGTGCGAACAAGGTACTCGCGCGTATGCCATCTTCGCGTCGGGGCAGTACCGATACCATCGTCGCAGACTCGGACTGAGCGTAGGCAAGAAGTTGGCTAATCGAATGAGGCTCTAGCCACGTGTCAACGTCCAAAAATAAGACATACGTTCCACTGGCCTGACGGAGAAGTGTATCGAGCGCATGATTTTTTCCGAGCCAGTCTTTCGGTACGGGGCCACCTTCGATAAAACGCACGCCGTCTTGCGCGAATGCTTTAATGAGGGCTGGTGTCTTGTCGGCAGATAGATCATCGAGAACAATGATTTCGAGCTTCGGGTACGTGCTGGCGATAACACGATGAAGTGCGTCGGTCATCGCGTGATCCTCATTTCGTGCTGGGATACAGACTGATACGCTAGGGAGCGTCTCGATTGTTGATGCCGGAGTCAGTTGCTTCACTTGCCGAAAGCGACGTTTCGCCTGGCTGAGCCGCCAAAAGCCGATCGTAATTGCGCCAAATCCCACTGCATACAGTATGTACAAAATTGCTGCTATCATCTGCTTCCATAGTATCATTAGCTTGACGAATCGACAGTAGTGAGTTACTATTATCTTGACAGTCTGCACCAGCAGACTTTTAATTTTGCAAAAAGAAAGTGTAGGAAGACAGTGGCAGGGGACACAAAAGTCACACGCATCAAGGCCAAAGATGCTCCAAAGGGAGCAGCATCGAAGCGAAAGCAGAGCACACAGTCGACTCAGCGCACCGCAGAGAAGCCTCGACGCAGCAACAAGGGAAATCCATTTGCGAAAATGCTCCGCGGTATTGGTGGTTACTTCAAGGGTGCATGGCAAGAACTGAAACAAGTCCGCTGGCCAACCCGACGAGCAACATGGGAGCTGACGCTCGCCGTCCTACTGTTTACTGCTTTCTTTACCGGTATCATTGTCTTGCTAGACCTGCTCTTCGGATACCTATTTGAACTCATCATTAACTAAAGGTCCAAAAGGAATACCTCACATGTCAAACAACCGCTACGACTCATCCCGCCAATGGTATGCAATCCATACATACAGTGGCTACGAAGAAAAAGTTGCCGATAGCATTCGTCAGCGCATCAACGCCGTCGATATGGCCGACAAGATCTTCGACGTCATGGTGCCAAAAGAGAAGCAGATTGAAATCAAAAACGGAAAGCGTAAAGTCGTCGAAAAGAAAATCTTCCAGGGCTATGCGCTGGTTGAAATGAAGCTGACTGACGAAACTTGGTACATCGTCCGTAACACCCCAGGTGTCACTGGATTTGTCGGCACCAGCACTCAGCCGACTCCTGTATCTGACGACGAAATCCGAAAGATCAAGAAGCGTATGGGCGTTGAAGATCCAAAGCACTTCATCGACTTTTCTGAAGGCGAAGTGGTTAGCATCACCGACGGTCCTTTCAAGGGCTTTGACGGAGCTATTTCAGAAATCGACAACCAAAAGGGTAAGGTAAAGGTCATGGTCAGTATGTTTGGCCGCGACACCTCGGTCGAGCTAGACGCACTGCAGGTAAAGAAAGTTTCTTAGTCATCCACCATCTTTACATGATGAGTCCCCGATACGCACACAGCGCATCGGGGACTTTTGAATGCACGAACATTCACATCATGAAGCGACCTGACTGAGTTTTCCGGCCAGCAGGTACAGCTCGGACAGTAGCGAGTCGAACGCCGCGTCATCCAGATGGTCGAAGTGCTGATCGTCCAAGACGGAGAGCGTCTCTACCGTCTGGCGCGAGTGGTTTGCGGTCAGGGCAATGTGCTGAACATAGCCCACCAGCTCGCCCTTCATCGACATGAGGAGGGGGTAGCGCCGCGGCGAGCCTTCGACGTCAAATCGCATGACGTAGTTGAGCTGCCACAGCCCCATTAGAACGGGATCGGCACCGCGACGTAGACCGAAGTCGTAGTAGCGATAGACCGGAAGCTGCATCCGTAGTGGTTGCCGATGATCTCGCAATCTCGCGGCGGCGGCCTTGGAGGCCTGTCGTAGCTTTTGATACCGTGTAACCGGCATCTGATCACCTTCTTTCTCTATTCGTGCAATGTCCATTTGGAGCACTGCCTTTTCTGCGTGCTCGACAAAAGTATAGATACTATACAACTTTATTTTGAATAAAGCAACTATTAGCTGGACGAAATGCTCATATTTTGCTAATATAGATCAGTTACGCACTAATATATCAGCTTCAACAAGATATTTAGTACAAAGGAAATTACTACATGGCAAAGAAAGTTATCGGAAACCTCAAGCTTCGTATTCCAGCTGGCCGCGCAACCGCAGGGCCTCCTGTTGGTTCGACACTTGGTCAATGGGGACTGAACATGATGGATTTCATTAATCCATTTAACGATGCGACAAAAGATATGATGGGCAAGGACGTTATCGTCCACATCCAGGTCTTCGAAGATCGTACGTTCGCCTGGAAGTCACTCGGGCAGCCAGTCGACGACATGATTCGAGAAAAAGTCGGTATTCAGAAGGGAAGCGCGAAACCTCATGCCGATAAGGTCGGCAAGATCACCCGCGCTCAACTTGAAGAGATCGCTGAAGTAAAGAAAGACCAGCTCAACGCTATCGACATGGACGGAGCCGTAAAGGTTATCGCAGGCACCGCTCGTTCTATGGGTGTTGAAATCGCAGAGTAAATCACCTGCCGGCTCATTGCATTGCCCTCTGCCGAGCAGGGGGCGATTTTTATGCTGCAATTTTGTGATAAAGCATGAGCATTGTATACTGAACAGCAATGAAGTGGGCACGCAAACAGACTGGTTTTACTATTGTCGAGCTGCTGATTGTCATTGTCGTCATTGCCATCCTGGCGGCCATCACCGTCGTTGCTTACAACGGCGTGCAGAATCAAGCACGCCAGTCTATACGTGAAGCTGACATGACCACCTATTACAAAGCAATCCTTGCCGCACGGGAAGCGAAGGGCGGGTTGACACTCCGAACCATCACGGGAAGCAACTACTCTGCAGGCAACTGTGCGGGCAGTGGCAACCCAAAAGACCTCCCCAAGACGGACGCGTGCTGGGTACGCTACTACGATAACTTAGATAAAATTGGCGCCGCTGCCGGCATAGACCTTTCCGGCCTACGTGACGGTGACGCCGATGGTAATCCGTACGTACTTGACGAAAATGAAGGCGAAACGTGCGGTAATGACATTATGTATTACTACACAGCCAACGGTGTGCGAACCGAAGGACGTATTATTCCGAGGCTTCGCGCATGCTAAATCGAAAAGGCTTCACGATCGTTGAACTTCTGATCGTTATTGTGGTGATAGCCATTCTCGCGGCCATCACGATAGTCGCGTACAACGGCATTCAGAATCAAGCAAAGAACAGTGCTGCTCAATCCGCAGTATCCCAGGCAAGTAAAAAGATTCTCGCCGAAGCCGTCAAAAATGCCGACCAATATCCCGCTAGTCTGTCGGCGGCCGGGATTACAGACTCTGGCAGCACAACCTATCAATATACGGTTAACAACAGTAGCAACCCCCGCTACTATTGCATCACCGCGACCAACGTCGATCGATCATATTATGTTTCAAGTACAACTTCTGCACCCACGGCCGGAGGGTGCCCGGGACATGACGCCAATGGCGAAGCGGCAATCGTTAATCTAGCACACTCACCGCAGGCGAATACGATATACGCATCGTCGGGAGCAGGCAAGATCGGCTGGTTTAGCCGATGGTTTGGCTCAGGCAGTAGTGGCACCGTCACACCTATAACGAATGCATCCGATGGGCCCCCTGGCACCGGCATCACTTCATACTTACGAAAACAGTGGGATACCATCGGCACACATACATTAGACGTAGGCTGGGGCCACACGGCTTCAGGCGCAAGCTCATTTCCCGTTACTCCCGGTCAAACGCTCACACTCTCTAGCTATGTGCGGACTTCCATCGCTCAAACGGACAGCGGCTCTAAGCGGCTCTGGTGGACATTTTATGATAGTAGCGGAAATTCTATCGGCTCGAATGCAAGCACGAATGCCGTCTTTCCGGCCGGTCAATGGGTAAGATTAAGTGCGACGATAACGATCCCGGCCAACGCCGCCTACTTAACCTTTCGCCAAGACCTGTATCTTAGCATGACGGCTGACTCGCGACTGGACGCGACGGGCGTCATGGTAACCGAAGGCCCAACACTACACAGCTATGCTGATGGCTCTTCGCCCAACTGGTCGTGGCTTGGTGCGCCGAATGACTCTCAATCGAGGGGCTTGGCTTTATGACACAACACAGTAGGGGTTTCACTATCGTCGAACTACTCATCGTCATTGTGGTGATAGCGATACTAGCGGCAATTACTATCGTGGCGTACAACGGCATTCAAAATCAAGCAAGGGCGACAGTTCTGCAGAGTGACGTATCGAATGGCGTCAAAAAGATTGAAGCCGCCCGTGCCGTTAGCGCGAATGCGACATATCCGATGACCCTCTCGGAAGCAGGCTTTCAGGGTAGCACCAACACAACGCTAACGTATCAACCTAACGGCAACACGTTCTGTTTAGTGGCAACAAACGGAACCCAGACCTACAGTGCAAGCAGCCAGTCTCCCAGCCCCTCGGAAGGGGTGTGCAGTAACTACAACTACGCATTGAACGGCTCTGTCGAGGATAGCGCCACCAGCTGGTTTTCGAGTACAGGTGCAGGTGTTGAACGATCAAACGTCCGAGCTTCCCATGGATCATACTCGATGCGTGGCTATGTGGCTGGCAGCGGTACTGACCGATACATCTTCATGAATGCTCCCGTATCCGGGGCTGGACCCTGGGTCGTATCTGCCGATGTATACCTCACAGGAACGGGCGCCATAGACTACAACCGCGGTCTGTGGTTTCAAGATAACCCCACTACCATCGGAACAAACACGAACTATAACTTATCAGTGGTTAACCAATGGCAACAAGTTACCCGAACCGTCAGCTCTGGTGCGTCGACCACATCCGTCAACATACGGTTCTATGTTATGAATGGACAGAATATCTACGTTGACAACCTTCGCGTTGAACGGGCGTCGTAGTCGGAGATTGACGACCGACCCCTGTTCTGCTATAATAAACAGGTAATAATCAATGATGGGAGGCGTGAAGAGCGCCGTTACTACCACAGAAAGGATTCATCCTATGGCTAAGAAAGCCGAATTGCTTGAAAAAGCAGCAGAGCTTGGTCTGAAAGTGACCGAGAAAAATACCATTGCTGAAATCGAGGCAGCAATCGCCGACACTGCAAAAGCAGAGGTTGTTGCCGAGGAAGCACCAGCAACTGCAAAGGCTGGTAAGCGAAGTGCAAAATCTCTGCGAGAAGCAGAAGAAGTTGCCGAAAAGGAAGCACGCAAAGAGGCCGGTGACACCACTCCAGCTGACGGCACTGAAGCAACTGTTGCAAAGGGCCCGAAGCCTGTGACACGACCGTTGATCGAACGACGTGGCAAGAACTACCGAAAAGCCGCAGAACTTGTTGAAAGTGACAAGCTCTACAGCCTCGAGGAAGCACTCGACCTAGCGACCAAGACAAGTCCAAGTAAGTTTGACGCTAGCGTTGAAGTACACGTTCGTCTGAACGTCGACCCACGCCAAGCAGACCAGAACATCCGTGCAACAGTCTCGCTACCTAACGGTACCGGTAAGACCGTTCGCGTCGCTGTGTTTGCTCCAGAAGCAGACCACAAGGCGGCAACTGCTGCCGGCGCAGACATCGTTGGTGATGAAACTTTCCTGGCGCAGCTCGACAAAGAAACTCTTAACTTTGACGTCCTGATCGCAACACCTCAGTACATGCCTCGCCTTGGTAAGTACGCCCGCCTGCTTGGCCCACGTGGTTTGATGCCAAACCCTAAGAGTGGTACCGTTGCCACTGACGTGACAAAGGCAGTCACTGAAGCAAAAGCTGGTAAGGTTGAGTACCGTGTCGACAAGCAAGCTATCGTCCACCTCAGCGTTGGAAAGATTAGCTTCGGCACGGACAAGTTGGTCGAGAACGCAAAAGCCTTCTTTGACAGCCTTACTGCTCAAAAGCCAGCCAGCCTGAAGGGTGGCTACGTCAAGTCAATCAACCTTTCAACCAGCCAAGGGCCTGGCATCAAGGTAGAAAACTTCGTCAACTAAAGGCACAGCTTTTCTATTTAAAACTCCGCATGATGCGGAGTTTTTTATTAGTGCACGTCAGCGGTTTCTACCGGATGGATATCTTTCTTCGATCCACCGAAAAATTGTCGAAGCTCGTCGACTGCGCCTCTGATCGCTCGTCCGCTGAGCTCTTTTAGCGTGTGCAAGCCGGGGCCGCCATCGCGACTCTCGACAGAAGGCTGTTCAAAAAGAATCTCTAAGTCATTCGTCGACGGCGTCTGGATACCAGTTGGGCGAGGCATATCAATCTTCTGAATATCCCCCAACGCTGCAGCAATTTTCTCATCAACTGCAGGGTCACCAGCAAACTCTGCTCTTAACTGCTGTAAACGATCACTGACATCCGCCTTTACCTGCTGAGCACCGCTGCGCTCTTGCTGTGCTTGGGCTCGTGCAATGGCGACCATTCGAATCATGCGACTGTCTATCTGATCGCTGCCGATAGCTTCTAGTCGCGATAACACCTCATCGATGAGGCCAGGGGCATCGATGTCGGAAAGATTTGTCGAATGCTCGGTTGCGACGTGCTCGAATCCGCGTCCGATCAAGACTCGCTTTGACTCATCATCAGTCACTGCAAGATTAACGCAAGCCTCTGCGGCCATAACACCAAGAAACTCGCCAATCTGCTCGCGTTCAGCCTCTCGCCTGACTTCAATCTTCTTCTGCAAATCAAGATAGGCTTGACGCTCTTTGTCGTTAAGATAGCGCAGAGAATCATCCGACAGACTCGGTTCGTGTACCGCAGCGCGCTCCGCATTAGCGCTGGCTGCTGATACACGTTCCTGTGTCATGGTAGTTCTCCTGTGGCGTTTGTGTTTGTTGTCAAAAAGGGGCGCGATTTTGGTGTTGAAATACGTCTCTTATGCGTGATTATATCACTAAAAGCATAAGAGGCAACACCATATCTGGTGTTTTTTGCAAAAAACCGTATAGTTGAGTGAGGTGGGAGCACATTCGCGCCCCAAGACTCCGAGAGAAAGAAGGTGGCCACCATGGCCTATGCATGTCGGATCGAGGCAGACTCGATCTCTGAGCGCGGGCACCGCTTGACGACGATGGTCGTCACGCTGCCCCGCAATATGTTGGCCGAGCTCAACACGCACTGCGCGCTGGCACGCAACTCCGCCAGCTCGCGCGCCATCCCGACGCTCAAGCAGCTGCGTATGATCGTCGAGGACATGTTCATCCCCGTCGAATTCGGCACCGTTGCGACCGGCATGAACGCCGGTCCACCGCTGACAGGCAACAAGGACTACCGAGCGCGGCAAGCCTGGCGTAACGCTGGGCTGGAGGCGATCTGGTGGGCCATGTCGCTGGTCACGTCGGCCGAGTACATCGAGGACGAGTGGGAGACCTGGGTCCGCACCAAGAACGACGAGTTCGGCGAATTCGTGCTGGACATCGCCGAACGGCTGGACAATAAGCTCCTGAAGAATCGCCACGATCTACTGGGCGTGTCGAAGGGACTGGCCAACCGCATCCTCGAGCCGTTCATGTGGCACACGGTCATCATCACCGCCACCGAGTGGGACAACTTCTTCAACCTGCGAACCCACAAGGACGCACAGCTGGAGATCCGCACGGCGGCCAAGATGATGCAAGAGGCCTACAACGCCTCGACGCCGACGCTCTTGCAGGAGGGTGACTGGCACCTGCCATTCATCCAGCCACACGAGCTGGAGTGGGCACGGGAAAACCCGCTGGTAGCCCGAAAGGTCTCGAGCGCCCGGTGTGCCCGCGTCAGCTACCTGACTCACGACACCGGCGAGGCGAACATCGACCGCGACCTCAGTCGAGCCGATGGGCTGGCCGGAGACGGTCACATGTCGCCGTTCCATCACGCTGCAACACCGTTCACGGAGGCCGAGTGGTTCGTGCGCGACAACATGAAGGCGCTGGCGCTCGACCAGGGCAGCGAGCTCCCGGATTTCGTCGTCAAGAGCCTGGCTCGGTCGACAGAGTTCTCGGCCAAGTATCGCGGCTGGCGAGACTTCCGTCTCGAGCTCCCCAATGAGGACGTCTTCACGCCGAAGGCGGCCTGACACCCGGTATGGCCGGCTCTCCCAACCCAGGGATGAGCCGGCCAGCCGGGCCAACACACAATTATTTTCTAGCATGATACAATCAGGGGAACAAAAGGGGAGAGTATGAGCGTTTACAGTAATACCGATATACGTCAGGCTATTGACGACGGCAAGATCGTTTGCGTACCGTTTAATGACAAGCACGTATCCGAAGCAAGCCTTGACTTCACACTGGGCCACTATTTCTACAAACAAGAATATTCCGAGCAATCTCGCGTCTACAACCCCTTCGACAAAGAGGAAGTTGCTCGATATTTTAAAGGTCCACTCGAAGCGATGCCCCACAAGGAGTGGTGCGAACAAAACGGCTATCAATTATTTGATAACATCCCAGACAACCATCCTATCATCGTCCTGCGACCTGGTGAACGTATCCTCGCGCACACTCATGAATTTGTTGGCATTCGCCCCGAAGGAGGCGCCTGCGAGGTAAAGTCACGCAGTAGCTGGGGACGAAACGGCGTCGCTGTCTGTTTTGACGCTGGCTGGATTGATCCTGGTTATATAAATCGTATTACTCTAGAGATTTACAACCTTAATCAGCACGAATCGGTCGTACTGCCTGTTGGCGAGCGAATGGGGCAACTCATCTTCCATACAACCGGCCCCGTCGATGGCGACTATAGCGATGGACGCGACGGCATGAGCGGTAAGTACCAGCACACTTCTGATCTGGATGAACTCATCGCGACGTGGAAACCCGAACAGATGCTCCCGCGCACCTACAAAGACGCTCGATCGTTACCGCCAATCGTACCCGGGCTTGCAAAGGGAATGAAATGAGCGAACGCGGCAAGTACGTGGTCGTCGAAGGGGCGGACGGCGTCGGCAAAAGCACCGTCATGAACCTACTTGCGCAGCGAGCTCATCGTGAACTAGGCGTCAACTACATCACGATCGAAGAGCCTGACGGTGCGCTCGACATGGACGGTAATCAGTTAGTCCCTGTTTCCGAGAAAATTCGAGCCGTTATTAAAGATGGCGAACTAGCACGAAGTGCTTTGACAAACGTCCTTCTTTTCAACGCATCACGCCGGGAAAATCTTCAGCAGGCCATCGAGCCAGCCCTGGCTCGCGGCGACTGGTCCTTCGCGGCTCGCAATTACTATTCGACTGACGTGTATCAGGGAAAGGCCGAAGGCTGGCCCATCGAGGATATTGAGCGAATGGTCCTCGAGGCAACTTCTACAAGTTACATGCAGCCTGACTATGCATTTATTCTTGATATTCCCGAAGAAATGCGCCTTGAGCGGCTTGCACAAAGGGGAGGGCGAACCGATCTTGACACATTCGAAAAGCGCCCCACAGAATTTCAGATCGCAGTCGGCAATGGCTATCGCTGGCTTGCGAAAGAGAAGGGAATTCCGCTCATCGATGCAACAGCACCAGCAGAGGAGGTCGCCGACCACGTGTGGCACCGCATTATGTACGGCGTTACACCTAGTGACAAAAGTCTATTCTAACTGTCGTAACGATTGACATAGAGCATGCCATCGATATCTGTCGCATGAGGCAGGTCTGGGTGGGCTCGCTTTTGTCGAGCTTCTTGCAATGCAGCGTGCAGATGCGGATAACTCGTTTGTAACTCGTCCTCCAGCTCATTGCGTCGCTCTTGTCGAAGCTGCTCATCGCGCTCTTCAATCAGTGTCGTCGTTTCTTGATTGTAGGCGTAGATGGTCGTTGAGATCGGAATCGCCAAGTCAAATAGATCGTCCTCAAGTAGCGCTTGGACAATTTTATCCAGCTGCCCCACCTCCACTGCCTTGTCCTGCCAATCGGGTGCCTGCATATCTAACTGGTTCAGCTGCGCAATGACCTCTGCTGGGATGATCGACGGATCATCGGTACGAAGCACAAACGATGATCGTTCGCGAATCACCGTACCGTCCGGCAGTACACCAAGCGTGCGCTTCCGCGTCATCAAAAGCCCCTTTGAACAGTCGCCTTGAACACCGAATTCCCCCACACACGCCTTCACGCGGTAGCGAGTCTCTGGCTCCTGAAAGTATTCGCCTCCCATTAGCTCAACGTTTTTCATCACATGGTTGCGCATAGTCTCTAGATGCGGCCGCAGGCGAGTCCCATAAGGGTGCGTCAGACAGGCGAGCTCTACGCTCCGGATACCTAAAACGCTCCGGATGATCATCAGTTCGGCTGGTGTTGCTTGTCCGACTTCGGCCCGATCGATCGCCTCTTGAAGCAGCCCATCGTCCGCAAATTCCTCTCGCGAATGAAGCGCTGAGAAATAATTTTCATAGTTTGCAACCGAGCGACCATTAAACCGCGCTTCGAAAGTATTCTTAATATACTCAACCACTTCAGCTGGAATGTTCTCTGCTTCATTTGCATCCAGCATCTGCTGTAACTCGCTCAGAATAAACCGCTGCTGAGGATAGGCCGCCTGATGATTGAGCGGGGTAGCCCCTGTTGTTTCAGGTGTGCCGGCAGGGGCAAGTCGAGCTGCCTCTAGCTGATCCGCCAATGTTTCAAATTGAGGTTGAGATTTTTCTAATTGAGAAATATTCTCTGGTGACATCTTTATAATTATATCACTTTTTTGATCAAAAGTCTAGATATAGAAAATCCCGGCCACTTGGGCCGGGTCGGGGAGCGGGAGTGCATCGGATACACTCCCGCTCAACCCTCAGGTCAGCTAGTCGCTGTAGCGACGTGGTGAAGCAGCGTGATCTCTCGCTGTCTGCATCCAGTCGGTCGGCGGCTTGGCCGTGTAGCGTGCATCGTCCTCGTTCTCGCCTTCAGGCAAGGGAGGCCGCTTCAGCTTGTCTAGCACCCTCGTTACGTCAACGCCGGTGATCTCGGTCATAATGCTCCTTCTCGAGTAGACGCCATCAACCCTTCACTGATGACAGCGTCTCATTATAGTTTATAAGAACATATTATTCAATATACGCCAAGGGTGGGGGTGCACCAACATGAGGAGCACTACCTCTAGCGGTTGACCAAATAGGCCACCTGCTGTATAATCACGCACGTAGACATACCAAAGACAGTGGCTGCGGAAGGAAACGAACGCTTAATTTGCTACCGAGGAATTGTATCAACACACACATTCCATGTAAGTCTTTGGCAGTGCGAGAACCAAAGACTTTTTTCTTTTTCTCAGATACCACTGCCTGTCTCGAGCCTTCACAATTCGGCCGAAAAAGATAAAACAACACCAAGGAGATTTTTATGGCAATTAGTCGCGATAAAAAGAACGAATTGGTTGCTGAACTGACTGAACTGCTCTCGAGCGCAAAAACAACTGCATTCGCTGCCTACCAAGGACTCAGCGTCGCAGATCTTCAGAAGCTCCGTGCGAACGCACGCGAAGCCGGCGTTACTATCAAGGTCGTCAAGAACCGTTTGGTTCGTGTTGCCCTACAAGGTATCGACACCTACAAAGATCTCGACCTTTCGTCACTGAATGGCCAGCTACTGTACGCAATGAGCGCTGACGACGAAGTCATCCCTGCAAAGATCCTTAGTGACTTTGCCAAGGATAATGCATCGCTGGTTATCGCTGGTGGTCTTTCGAGCGACGGCATTCTTATGTCTGCCGACGACGTTAAGGCACTCGCAGCACTTCCAAGCAAGAGCCAGCTCATCGCAGAAGTCATTGCACAGCTTCTTTCACCTGTCCACGATGTTACCAACGCGCTTTCGGGCAACTTGCACGCATTATTGGATGGCGTCGAAGCAAAAGCAACCAGTTAATTACGATACGATATTAAACACCACAATTTTTACAGGAGGCTATCATGGCTGATTTAAAGAAACTGGCAGAAGAGCTAACCGGCTTGACTGTCCTTGAGGTTAACGAACTCAAGACTATTTTGAAAGACGAATACGGCATCGAGCCAGCTGCTGCGGCAGTTGCTGTTGCTGGTCCTGCTGCTGGCGGCGACGCTGGTGCAGCTGAGGACGAAAAGAGCGAGTTTACTGTTGTCCTGAAGGACGCAGGTGCTCAGAAGGTTGCCGTCATTAAGGCTGTGAAGGACCTGACCGGTCTTGGTCTTGGTGAAGCAAAGGCAATCGTCGACGGCGCTCCAGCGAACGTTAAAGAAAACGTTCCTAAGGAAGAAGCTGAAGAAGCAAAGAAGACCCTCGAAGAAGCTGGCGCTAGCGTCGAGCTGCAGTAGTCTACCTGACGGTTATCTCGATATAACACAAGGTATTTCGGCCGAATGTAAAGTGAGAACAAAATTGCCTCCATCGGGAGGCTTTTTTGTTTGGACTAAATTTACAACAATTATGGCTGCGACACTTGTAGGAGTGTGGATAAACGTTAATTTTGCCACTCAAAAAAACGAGCCCGTGCTCTCCACCATCAATCGGCGGAGAGCACGGGCAGTCATTTGCGACCGTTGCTCGAACTACAGATCCGTACGGTACGGGTGCAGATCGCGGGTCAGCTCGACCTTTGTCCGCGCGAGGCGAACCGTCAGTCGGCGAGGGCGTTCGATGTGAGCGCCGGGGATCTTCGCGACCAAGTCGGGCCGATCCTTCAGCTTCTTCTTCTCGACGGTCCTCTTGCCGATACGCGTGAAGGCCCTCAGCATGCCATGACGACGGAGCCAGGTGATCACCCCAGCCTCGTCGTCGATGACGAGTGACCCCGGCGACGTACGCGCCTCCAGCGTTCCACTGCGGAACACTGCACGCTGCCCGTGGCCACGAGTCAGCTGCGGCTCGTGCTCGTTGAAGGCATCGGCCAGTTCGCCCATCAGCTCGTCCCGTTCTTGAATCTTGGGATCCAGTCGTGGGGCATACCGCCCGACGATCTCTGCGATCTCGCGATCCTTCTCCAGCTCCAGCTGGCGGACCTGCTCGTCCAGACGGGCGAGCAGCCCGAGCCTTGCTTCGATCGTTTCATGCAGTGTCTGGTCATCCATCGGATGATCCTTTCTCTCGGTGTGTAGGTGCGCAAATGCTAAGACTATTATACAATAATCTTATCGATAAATAAAGGCATGGTTGACGCTTTGTTGACATATTTACTCCGTGTTGCTATAAGTGAGGTAATACTTTACAAAAATAGACAAAGGAATTGCGAG
>PBTC01000028.1 GCA_002726935.1 Candidatus Saccharimonadota bacterium
GATTGTGCCATCAATAATGATTTCGTCATACGCCACCGATATTGCCTCGACCGCCCGTATGGTCGCCCGCCTCAACGCTTCGCTCATCCCCACCTCGTCCAGCTCGTTCGCCTCTACCCAGCCAAGCCCATACGCAAGCGCCGTATCCTTAATCTCGGCCTCGAGCTCCTCTCTACGTTTTTTCGTGAGTTTTTTACTATCATCGAGCGCAGCAATCGGTCTTTCGGGATCAAGAACAACCGCACCAACCACTAGCGGTCCCGCCCATGGGCCACGACCCGCTTCATCAATCCCTAAAATCATACCGTTCATTATGACACAAAAAGACCGCCAAGGAGTGGCGGTCTACTGCAAAGAAAGCTCGGTTTAAGAACTAGGCGTTGTGCCGAGCCTCGACCTCTGCTTGCTTTTTGGCAAGCTCTGCTTCTTGAGCCGCTTTCTCGGCAGCTTTTTCGTCAGCAGCAGCCTTTGCCTCTTCTTTCAAGCGAGCAGCCTCTGCTTCGGCGTGCGGGTCGCGAATGTCGTTAACCGCCTCACGGTCAAAGCCAACACCCTTCAAGCGAGCGCTCTTTCCGCTTCGGTTACGCAGGTAAGAGAGGTAGTTGCGGCGCACCTTTGCACGACGGACAATCTCGACCTTCTCTACGAGCGGGCTGTGGAGCAAGAAGCTCTTCTCAACGCCGACACCGCTGGCAATCTTTCGGACAGTAATTCGTGCTGTGTGCGATGATGCACGATCGACACGGATAACGACGCCTTCAAAAACCTGAATACGCTCCTTGTTACCTTCTTTAATTTTTTGGTGGACACGAACCGTGTCACCGCTCTTTGCCTCAACAACAGCAGGCTTCTTCTGCTCGTTGTTCACCTTTTGAATTAGTTGAAAACTCATCTCGTCACTCTTTAATTACGTTATTTTGTCAATCAGCTATTCACTATAGCATATTTTATTGATTTTTAAAAGTGGTGGAACGGGGATGGCGCAAATCGCCCCATCGGCCGCCTACAGGACGCGGTTAATCTCCTCAAGTGTCGTCTCGCCGCGAAGCGCTGCGAGTACACCGTGCTGCTGGAGCGTCACCATGCCATTAGCCTTGGCAGTCTTTTCAATTGATTCAGCGTGTACATCTTGGATGTCTCCCCGAAGGTACTTCTGAATCTCGTCATCAACGACTAGCTGCTCCATGATCACCAATCTGCCCTTGTAGCCAAATGGCGATGCTTCGCTTACCACCGGCTTCCACAGCTGGAAATTCTCGAGATCGGGCTTTTCAACATGAGCCGGCAGATCCTCTAGTATGCCGCGGACCCACTGCTTTGTGGCCTCGTCAGGCTCGTATGCTTCCTTTGTCGCATCGTCCAGCCGTCGCACGAGTCGCTGTGCAATGACAAGTCGTATAGCCGAACTAAATATTGGATTGACGCCTATGAGGTCAATCATCCGGCTAAACGCAGCAGAGGTGGTTGAGGCGTGAAATGTCGACAGAACCAGGTGCCCTGTGATCGAGGCTTGAATTGCCGTCCTTGCCGTATCGCTATCGCGAATCTCACCTACCATCACCACGTCAGGG
This sequence comes from Candidatus Saccharimonadota bacterium, assembly GCA_002726935.1. GTDB lineage: Bacteria > Patescibacteriota > Saccharimonadia > Saccharimonadales > Saccharimonadaceae > Microsaccharimonas. Next base: position 1,572 of record PBTC01000028.1, read on the forward strand.
TCAAGACGCAGTACGGAACGCAGGTGATCGGCGAAACTCTGCCCGCCTGTCGTATCAACAGGAATTTGCGATATTCCACTCACGCTATACTCAACTGGGTCTTCAAGCGTAATAAGCTTGCGGTCGCTCGTGTTTAGCGCACTCAACATGCTGTAGAGTGTCGTCGACTTTCCGCTTCCAGTCGGGCCAACCATCAACACCATACCCCGCGGGTGACTAATCACTTCGTCGATCTGTTGGCGTTCTTCCTGAGCAATCCCCAGTCGATCAAGGTTGAGCATGGATTCATCGTAATTAAAGAGTCGGATAACGGCGTCTTGGCCATATAGCGTCGGCACTGTCTCGATACGCATATTCAACAAGTGCGTCCCATCTGGACCGGTAATCTCTTTTTGCATGTGGCCAGACTGCGGCTCTTTGGCGGCAGTAGAAAGGTTCGAGCGAGAAGCAAGCGCCCCCAGAATAGTACGGTATCGATCGGTCGATAGCTCTGCGACGGCGTGTAGTGCACCATCGATACGCATGCGAATCCTAATACCTGTGCGTTGATTTTCAATATGGATATCACTGGCTCCCAGTTTATCGGCCTGGCCGATCAGGTAGTCGAAGATTCGGTCACTCCCGACACTATTGAGCGTTTCACTCACTTGCTTTAATGTCTCACTGTCGCCGGCCTGAGCAATCTGAATGTCATCATACGTCACTACCTTCGGTGGGTCGTAGCGGTTCATGAGGGTCGCGTAGCCACCGCCACTAATCAGCGTAAACGAGACGTTCTGTCCGGCTGCAGCGTATCGGTTGCGTAGCTCACCAAGAAATGACTGTGGCGTTTGCGTCGTAACGGCAAACTGCCACGTCGTCGAATCGTCGCCCCGCCGTAACGGCACGACGCGTTGTCGATGCATTTCTTGCACATCCATCACACCGTCAATCAAGTCGAGCGTCATGTCGATATCGCGCGTATCTAAGTAGGGTAGCCCTAAGATGGCAGCACGTTGCTGTGTTGCGTTCTCATCTTGCTCTCGATACTGACGAGCCGCCTTGTCTTCATCCATTGCCCTCATCGTATCAAAAAACGTAAGCATTTTACAGTGGTATAATGACGACATGCCCGAAATCGTCCTACTCGCACACAATATACGCTCTACGCATAACGTCGGCTCGCTATTTCGAACAGCCGAAGGTTTTGGAGTCGCAAAGATATTCATCTCTGGCTATACGCCGTATCCCACTCAACAATCCGACACCCGACTGCCGCACATTCGCGAAAAATTAACGAAGCAAATCAACAAGACCGCACTTGGGGCTGAAGCGGTCGTACCATTTGAATATTCCGAGAATGTCCCTATCGAGCGGCTCAAGCAAGCAGGCTACAGGATCGTCGGTCTTGAACAAGACGCACGCAGCCAACCACTGGTACAGTATAAGGCTCCTGAAAAAGTTGCCCTTCTTATCGGCGAAGAGGTTGAGGGAATCGACGCCGATTTGCGTAAACTGTGTGATGACATTGTTGAAATCCCCATGGCAGGACGTAAGGAATCTTTTAACGTCAGCGTGGCGGCTGGCATTGCGCTATACCAACTTGCTCTCGCCGATTCATCACTGTAAGACAACGGCGTCTTCGCCCAGGATGCGGACTAAGGATCCGACCAACGCATCACTGCCGTCCACTCGAAATGGCATTTTAATTGCCGACTTTTTTCCTTCACCAAGAACAAGAACAATGTCACTCGTCCCCGGGTAGTCGCTACAGACTTTCTTTAGTTCGACAAGCGCCGCTTGATCGTCAGGATTCTTCACGTGCACGTACAACTTCTTTAAAGGAACCTCGGCGACAACCGTATAGGAGGAAATGGCCTCTGTCTTTTTCGGCGCTACAGTTTGCTCGACCGCCAGCTTCTTCTTATTCGCCGGGAGGCGCCGGCTTGGTTTTGGTGCAGCCATTTTCTGGCCATGCGATTCATAGCTTCGCAGTTCTTCGTCATCAATAAGCTGAATTTCGTCCGCAATCATTTTTACTTCACTCGTAATATTGCCTTCACGATCTCGGGCGGTTACTTTACCGTTCGCCCTAATCACCGCATCCTGCACCAAGAAGCCGTGCGTCTGCTCGTAGAGGTTAGGAAAGACGATAATCTCAGCTTCAGAGGATTTATCTTCTATTCTCAGGAACGCCATCTTTGTTCCACTTTTCGTGATAATAGTTCGAATTGAAGTGACGATACCACCAATCGTCATCGTCTTGCCGTCAAGCGAACTGGTCATCTCAACCAGAGGTACCGCTTGCTCTTGAAAGTACGTATCGTAGTTATCAAGGGGGTGAGCGCTGATGTACAGTCCGAGCAATTCCCTTTCCCAGGTTAAACGCTCTTTGTCACTATGCTTCGCTGGGGCTTCTTGAAGATTCATGGTCGGCTGCACTAAGCCGGCGTCAAGCATGCCACCAAAGAGATCAGTCTGGCCGCTCAGCGCCTCTTTCTGCAATTTGGAAGCAAAGGCTTGAATTGTTTCGAGGTTGAACAATAGGTCAGAACGATCACCGAGCAAATCAAACGCGCCTGTCTTAATCAGAGACTCCCACGCCTTCTTGTTCACCTTAGAAGTGGGCACCCGTTTGGCAAAATCTTCAATGGTCTGAAACTTCCCTTCTTCTCGAACACGTAAGATTTCTTCCACGACCGACACGCCAACTCCCTTAATGGCCGCCATGCCAAAACGTATCTCTTTCTTGCCAGGTACGACGGCGAACTCGACGAAACTCTCATTTACGTCAGGCGAGAGCACTTTAATGCCCATATGCTTACACTCGTTCATCTCGATAGCAAGACGGTCTAGGTCATCTTGGTCGCTCGTCATCAATGCCGCCATGAAGGCTTCTGGGTAATGCGCCTTCAGATAAGCGGTCCAGTAGGAAATCAGTCCGTAGCAGGCGGCGTGAGACTTGTTGAAACAATAGGCAGCGAAGTCTTCGAGCTGTTTCCAGAAGACTTCCATGTCAGCTCGTTTTGCGCCTGAGTGCTCCATCGAACCTTCGATGAAACGCTCTTTCATCTTGGCCATGACATCGACCAACTTCTTTCCGATGGCCTTACGGAGTGTATCGGCTTCACCACCTGTAAAGCCAGCAAGGTCTTTGGAAATCTGCATGACCTGCTCCTGATAGACGAGCACACCGTAAGTATTCTCGAGCGCATCCTTCATTTTTGGATGCATATAGGTAATCTCACGTTCGCCATGTTTTCGCTTAATAAAGTCATCGATAAACTGCATTGGGCCCGGCCGGTACAGCGCCACCATCGCGACGATGTCTTCGAACACTGTCGGCTTCAGCTCGCGTAGATATCGTTTCATGCCGGCAGATTCAAGCTGAAAGACACCGGTAGTGTCACCCCGCTGGAAGAGCTCGTAGGTCGGAGTGTCATTCAGGGGAATTTCTGACAAGTTAATGTCGTTTTTGTACACCTTCTTAATAATACGAAGTGCATTATTGATAATCGAAAGGTTTGACAGACCAAGAAAGTCCATCTTCAGCAGCCCTAGCTCTTCAACCGGACCCATCGGATACTGCGTCGCCACAACACCCTTTTGCGACATTTCGACTGGCGCGAATTTTACAATGTCATCCGGCGCAATCACGACTCCCGCAGCGTGCACGCCGTGACTTCGAATCGTCCCCTCTAGGCGCATCGCGTAATCAAAAACTCGTCGTGCAGTAGGGCTATTCTCGTACTCCTTCTTCAAGTCGGCGTCTTCAACCACACTTTTCGCCAAAGGAATGTGACGTCCCTGCACAGGCGGAGGCACCAGCTTGGCAAGTCGATCGCTCTCTGCGTAGGGCACCTGCAAAACACGCGCAACGTCACGCACTGCAGCGCGAGCCGCCATCTTACCAAACGTCACAATATTGGCAACGCGTTCGACGCCATACTTTTCGGTACAATAAGCAATCACTTCGTCACGACGCGTGTCCTGGATGTCGATATCGACGTCCGGCATGCTAATACGATCTGGATTCAAGAAACGCTCGAAGAGCAGGTCGTAGCGCAAAGGATCAAGCTCAGTGATACGCACCGAGTACGCCACGATCGAACCAGCCGCGCTCCCTCGGCCAGGTCCAAAAATGATACCTCGACTCTTCCCCCAGTTAATAAAGTCTTGAACAATCAAGAAGTAACCGTTAAAGCCCATCCGATCAATGACACCAAGCTCATAATCAGCACGGGTTAAAGCATCTTGCGGTGTTTTCTCGCGTGCTTGCTCGATCGTCAGCTTTTCAGCCTCTTCGAGTTCAACGCCGCCGTAGCGCCACGCCAAGCCCTGAAACACGAGAGTATGCAGGTAGCTTTTCTCGTCGTGGCCCTCGGGTGTCGGGAAAGTAGGGATAAGGATGCCCCCAAGGCTCAGTTCTACATGACAACGGTCGGCAATCACTTTCGTGTTACGCACAGCCTCGGGATTTGTTTTCTCCCATCGAGAAATAATGTCCTCTGGTTCAGTAACGTGCAGCTCAAAATCCTTGAGCGACATACGCTTCTCGTCACTAAGATAAGCACCCGTTCCCACGCACAGCAAGATCTCGTGTGTATCCTGATCATCGTGTGAAAGATAGTGTCCGTCACTAGTGACGACGGCTGGAATGTCTAACTCCTTCGAAAGTCGCTCCAAGTGTTGGTTGATTTTCACCTGCACATCCCACGCCGTCGGTGATTCCGGATGCCCATGATCTTGCAACTCAAGATAATACCGATCACCAAACACGCCTTTATACCATTCGGCAATCCGTTTCGCTTCATCGTAATTGTCAATCCTTAGGCTTTCACCTAACTCGCTGCTTGCACAACCGGATAAGATAATGAGCCCCTCATTCAACTCCTCAAGTAAGTCATGGTCGATACGAGGCTTGTAATACATACCCTCGAGATTTGCTTTCGAACTGAGACGCATCAAATTCTTGTAGCCCGTCTCGTTCATTGCAAGAATAATCAAGTGATACCGCGCTTTGTCTTTTTGTGGATCACGATCAAAACGCGAGCGAGCCGCAACGTACGCCTCCATGCCCAGAACGGGTTTTACGCCTGCGGCGTGGGCGGCCTTGTAGAACTCAACCGTACCAGACATCGTTCCATGGTCCGTAATAGCCACTGACTCCATGCCAAGCTCTTTGACCCGTTCAACGAGATCGGGTATTTTCGTGAGGCCGTCCAAAAGACTATGATGCGTGTGATTGTGGAGGTGCACGTAATCAGACGCCTTTAAGGCGCCGGTTGCAGGTTGCGCTGCCTGTGCTTTTACCCCCATACTTTCTAGTATACCCAACTCTGACGTCGGACGCTGTAGTAAAAATTAAGATTCGTTTTGTCGAACAATGTTAACGATGTACTGGACAAAGTCGCCAATTCCGCCAGGTAAATCAACTAGCAACGTCAGAATCCCGATCAATAGAGCAACGACGATCGTACCACCGATAACACTTCCGAAACCAAAGAAGACGCCACGAACAAAATTCATTTTATAGACATCTGCTCGCGAACGGTGGAAATCCTGGAACAGTTCTTCAATGAGCTGTCGACGCGCGCTTCGTTCATTGTTTTCCTTGACCTTATCAGCGGTTTTTTTAAAAAAAGCTTTTATCTTATTCATACGCCCCACATCATCCCTTAATGAAAGAGCGCGCTTTTGGGGCGCGCTCAATCGTCATTGTGTTGTCTTATTTTGCTCGACGAGCTTTATCTTGCGCTTCATCGGCAGCGTCTTTCGCTTTGCCTTTCAGCTCTTGCGACTTTGCTGATACCCTATCTGCAACATCACTTGCCATCTTACCTGCTTTACCAGCGAGGTCGTCGGCAACATCAGCGGCCTTGCGGCGAACTTCATCAGCCTTCTTTGTAGCATCCTGCTTCAACTGATTGCCAGCCTTCTTCAGGTCTTCACGAGTTTCTTTACCGCTCTTTGGTGCAGTTAGGACTCCTGCGACGAAGCCTGCCGCTGCGCCAATAAGTGCTCCGAGTGCCCATTTTCCTTTTGCCATGATAGATCTCCTTACTTTATCGCTTTTTCTTCATTTGCTTCAAGCGCTGACTGATTGTCTTTGCGAGTAGTATTGGAGAGGTCAACTTCACCACTCCCTGTACTGCCTCGCCAATCGTATCCACCGTTTCTTGGGTGGTGTGTGCGATGCGCCGGATCTCTGCCGATAATCGGACCAGGTATATCCCGAGCACGATTCCGACAATCAGAAAGATTGACAGAACAATTGCTAGAATAATAACCAGAATTTCGGCTGCTGAATTAATATCCACGCTTCATCCTTTCTTATTCGATTATCTAGTAACACTTCTTATTATACGCTGCTCTTGAAAGTACGCAAATGATTAGCTGAGAATGAACTGGTTTATGATTCATTCGTCTCGGCAAGCCTCTTTCGAAGTAACTCGCCCGCTAGAGCAGGATTCGCCTTGCCTTGAGATCGTTTCATTACCTGTCCCACCAAAAAACCAATCGCCTTCTCTTGACCGGCTCGTATGTCAGCGATCGACTGGGCGCTCGCTGGGTCAGTAAGTACCGCATCGACGACTTCAAGCACTGCCGATTCATCACTCACCTGCAATAAGTTTTTTGCCTCTGCGATTGCTCGAGGATCGCCGCCAGACTGAGACATTTCACGCCAAACTTGCTTTGCAGCTGTCGAGCTCAGTTCGTTCTCGTCCACCATCGTTGAAAGTGTAACAACCGCATCGTATGAAAGCGACACAGCTTCATCAACTGCAAGCTCATCATCGCCTTTTGCTGTGTCTAGCTGCAGCCAGTAGCCTGCTCTTCGTGCTGCGCTTGGGCTTCGTTCAGCAAGCTGAGATACCATTTCGGCTCGGTCTTTCGATGATAAAATTGCCTGCAACACCGTCGCGTCAAACCCAAGCGGCGCCATGGCCTCTCGGTATTCGTTAGGCAGACGGCCCGACTGAGCCTGGATACGAGCAATCTCTTCGTCGGTCAAAACGATGGGCGGAATGTCAGGGTCGGGCATGTAGCGATAGTCCTGAGCGTCTTCTTTGCTGCGCTGCGAACTGGTCTTGCCTGTTGCATCGTCCCAGCCGCGAGTCTCTTGCACTACTGTTTCACCAGCTTCCAGCAGTTCGACTTGTCGCTGAAACTCATATTCCGCGGCTCGTTCAACGCTCTTGAAGGAATTCAGGTTTTTTACTTCAGCACGCTTGCCAAGTTCGGTTGCGCCCTTTGGAGCAACTGATATGTTGACGTCGAAGCGCATGTTGCCGTGGTACAGGTCACCCTTCGTAACGCCGGCATAGGTCATCAGACGATAGAGTTCGGTTGCATATGCTTTTGCTTCTGCGGGAGAGTGAATATCAGGTTCTGAAACAATCTCGATCAGTGGGGTTCCTGCACGGTTAAGGTCAACAAGACTGAAAGTGCCGTGGTGCGTCAGCTTGCCCGCGTCTTCTTCGAGATGAGCATGGTGAATCCTAACTTCCACGCTACTACCATCGGGTAGCGGAGCTGTGACTTTACCGGCCAAGATAATTGGCTGGTACATCTGACTAATCTGATACCCTTTCGGAAGGTCGGGGTAGAAATAATGCTTGCGATCAAATCGGCTGACATGAGCGATATCTGCACCCAACGCTTTACCAGCAATCACCGCCAGTTCGACCGCTCGCCTGTTGAGCACGGGAAGCATTCCCGGCAGGCCGAAGTCAATTGGGCTCGTGGCAACGTTCGGGTCTTTGTCGCGAGCATCATTATCAGCGCCGCTAAATAATTTGCTGATGGTATCAAGTTGCACGTGGCACTCAATGCCAATTGTCATCTCATACTTATCGCGTACGTCGTTCATTAAATTGCCCCCACATCTTTGAGTGCTTGCTTGAAACAGTTGAGCGCTCGTCGAGATGCGTCGTAATTAATACTGACATTCTGTTCATGGGCGATATGGTTACGCAGCTTGTGTGCCGACCAGACCGCATTCGCATCTGTCCATACCGCCTGCATCTTTTTCATCCGCTCTCCCATCGTCTTCCCCTCAACGCCTCTTTCGATCAGCGCTCGGTCAAGCAACTTATCTGCGTTCAAGACACAAAGCTGATGACTGGCTTCGTCATCTCGTCGCAGTTTTCCTTCAATCTTGAGCCATTCCGCACGATACTTTTCAACATCAAGTTGACGAGGCCCTCGTTTTGTCAGCGCGATGATAGTAAACAGTAATCCAGCGAAGATCAGGATTGCTGCAAAGAATAAAATAATTGATACGTTTTGATCCATTACGCCTCTTCCTCCTCAAGTTGTCTTGCGAGTGCAAGCAGTAAAGCATCAGACTGGCGACGTCCGATAAGCTGAACACCGACTGGCAATTCACCAGGCTCCGTTTTTGCGGGTACACTCACCGCCGGTAAGCCCGCCAAGCTGGCTGGGACAGTCATGATGTCAGCCAGGTACATCTTCACTGGGTCGTCGGCATTTTCACCCAAAGCAAAAGCCGGTGTTGGAGCAACGGGGGCAACCAATATGTCATAGTCATCAAACAAACGATTGAACTCTTCGATCAATAACGTCCGAGCTTTCTGCGCCTTTAGGTAGTAGGCGTCAAAATAGCCGCTCGAGAGCACGTAACTTCCGATAAGAATTCGTCGCTTGTTTTCCGGCATAAAACCTGCGTCGCGAGAAGCACCGTAGAGGTGCGACAGTGTGTCGTTGGCAGCACGCAAACCGTATCGAATACCATCGTAACGCGCCAGGTTGCTACTGATTTCAGCCGGAACCACAATGTAATAGATTGCCAGGGCGTACTTGAGAATCGGCAGCGAGACTTGATCGACGCTGTGTCCCGCGCCTTTCATGCGCTCAAGCGATGCGACCACCTTGTCACGAACGACTGTGGCAACGTCATCAGTCATCGCCTCACCAATAACACCGATTTTTAGCGGTCTTTCGATACCTTGGGGCGCAAAGAAGTCAGGCAGTGTCGTCATGTCCCTGTCATCTTGACCGCTCATAATATCCATCACCACTTCAGCGTCTTTTGCACTAACGGCAAGTACGCCAATCGTGTCCGTGCTACTCGCCATAGCCACCACTCCAAACCGACTGACCGTACCGTAAGTTGGCTTCACGCCAACAACGCCGTTGAAGCTGGCTGGCTGGCGAATCGATCCACCGGTATCTGTTCCAAGGGCAAACGGAACAATGCCAAGCGCTACCGCCACTGCAGATCCGCCACTGCTCCCACCGGCAACCTTTGAGGTATCGACGGCGTTTTTGGTCGGACCAAACGCTGAATTCTCGGTACTTCCCCCGTGCGCAAACGCATCGAGATTTGCCTTTCCAATACAAATAGCCCCCTCGGCTTCTAGACGTTCAATCGCCGTCGCCTGTAATGGCGCTTCGAAATTCTCTAGCATCCGGCTCGCTGCAGTCGTTGCACTACCAAAGGTTAAGAAATTGTCCTTTGCAATAAATGGGACACCCGCTAGACGGCCACTCACCGTACCCGCATCAACATCAGCCGCTCTTGCCAGTGCACGCTCTTCAGTCAAGCTAAGAATAGCGTGGAATGACTCGTTTGCTTTAGCTGCCTCGATCGCTTCCCGAACGGCATCGACGGCTGTCATGTCTCGGTAGTCATCAATTCTTCGCATCATAAAACCTTCGGCACCTTTACTTGTTCATCCTGCGATTCTGGCGCAAGTCGAAGGAGCGACTCGCGCTCTAGGCCGTAGTTATCCTTCTCGTCTTTGCGCCACACGTTCTGTAAATCGGTCACCTGATACGTCGGCTCGACACCTTCAGTATCTAAACTCGAAAGCTGTTCGATGTATCCAAGGATATTAGCAAGATCACGGCCTAGTGAGTCCGCCTCACCGTCAGCTAGCTGCAAATTACTTAATTGTGCAAGATAATGCACATCGTCACGAGAGATTTGTGTCATAAAGTATATTATACCTTATCTTATCAGATTTACTGCCAGTTAGCGGGAGTGTTGTCGCTACATCTTCTGACGAATGTCGGCGATGATATCCCGCAGCTCAGCGGCTTTCTCAAACTCAAGATTAGCACTCGCAAGATCCATCTGCGCAGAAAGTTCTTTGACAAGGCTTGCATATTCATCCTTTGGAATTTTCTTCAAGTCAAGCTTCGGACTCTCGTCCTCCTTCTTTGGAATAATCGCACGCAGACCTTCATCGAGCCCCTTCGCTACACTGGTTGGCGTAATACCGTGCTCGGCATTGTACGCTTGCTGGATACTTCGACGGCGGTCCGTCTCATCAATAGCACGTCGCATTGAGTCGGTCTGCCCGTCGGCGTACATCAGCACCTTCCCTTCGACATGGCGAGCGGCTCGACCAATGATCTGGATGAGTGCGCTTGAACTACGCAAGAAACCTTCTTTATCCGCATCAAGAATCGCAACCAAACTCACTTCGGGTAGGTCGAGGCCTTCTCGAAGCAAGTTAATACCCACAAGCACATCGTATACGCCAGCGCGGAGATCGCGTAAAATGTCACTTCGCTCAAGTGTATCCACCTCACTGTGAATATAGGCAGTTTTGATATCCAAATCCAGCAAGTACGTGGTCAGGTCCTCTGCCATCCGCTTCGTGAGCGTCGTCACCAAAACCCGCTGCTTCTTTGCAATTCGTTCACGGATTTCGGCTATCAAATCGTCAACCTGTCCTTCGGTTGGACGGACGATAATCTCTGGATCAATCAAACCAGTTGGGCGAATGATCTGCTGTGCAGGCTCGGGACTACGTGATAGCTCATATTCAGCCGGCGTTGCCGACACATAAATCGCTTGGTGAATGTGTCGATTAAACTCATCAAAAGTCAGTGGACGGTTATCTAGGGCGCTCGGCAAGCGGAAGCCGTGCTCTACCAAGATTTCCTTACGAGCACGGTCTCCGTTGTACATACCACGCACCTGTGGCAGCGTCATGTGGCTTTCGTCTACAAATAGCAAGAAGTCATCTGGAAAGTAGTCAAGCAGCGTCGCCGGCTGCTCGCCAGGTTCACGATTGGTAAGGTAGCGGCTATAGTTCTCAATCCCCTTCACGAATCCGGTTTCTTCTAACATCTCGACATCATACTTAGTGCGTTGAGCGAGTCGTTGGGCTTCCAGCAATTTGTCGTGCTTCTCAAAGTAATCCATGCGATCGTCAAATTCTTGCTTAATCCCCTGAATAGCACGCTCGAGTTTCTCCCGTGGCGTCACATAGTGACTACTCGGAAACACCGTTACTTCACCTGGCTCACCCAAAATTTCACCCGTCAGTGGATCGATACGAGTAATACGATCAACGTCGTCTCCGAAGAATTCTATCCTATAGGCAACGTCGCTCCCGGCAGGGAACACATCGACAATGTCACCTCTTACACGAAAGGTTCCGCGGTGGAAGTCGATATCATTACGCTGATACTGAATGTCGGTCAAAAGACGGATGAATTTATCTTGCTGGCGTCGCTCACCCGCTTTGACTGTGATTGACATATCCGAATAATCGTCAGGCGATCCAATACCATAAATACAGCTAACACTCGCAACGATGATGGTGTCACGACGCGTCAAGAGTGCCATCGTTGCAGCGTGACGAAGGCGATCAATCTCATCGTTGATCTTACTGTCCTTTTCGATGTAGGTGTCACTACTCGCGATGTAGGCTTCAGGCTGATAATAGTCGAAATAGCTGACAAAGTAGTGCACCTCATTTTCTGGAAAGAAAGCCTTAAACTCGCTGTATAGTTGCGCAGCAAGCGTTTTGTTGTGCGCAAGGACTAGGGTCGGAGCTTGTCGCTGAGCGATAATATTCGCCATCGTAAAGGTTTTTCCGCTTCCCGTCACACCAAGAAGCGTTTGCTCTTTTTCTCCATGTCCTAAACCATCCACTAAATGGGCGATCGCAGTCGGCTGATCACCAGTTGGTTTGTAGTCGGCATGAAGCTTAAAAGAGGCCATACCTTTCCATTATACTCTTTCTACTGCGCTTCGTCAGACTCGATCAGCGCGAGGAGCCCAAAGGCATCCCGAAATGCCGCTTGGTACTGGGCGAAAAGTGCTTCATCGCTGGTACACGTGTCATCAGGCAATGAGAGCGCGTATGTGTCTCCGTCAAGCTGTTTTTCGAGTTCAGCAGTGGCCGCATCCGTCTCAGCGGGTGGGTTTTTCAAGATGGTCGCAAACACACCTGCATCGTCAGTACACTTGGTTCCTGCTAGCTCTGCGCTCATAAACTCAACGTACTGGGTGCCGTCGTTCGTGCGATAGATAGCATACTCAAAGCCGGCAATCCCCTTGACGTAAGAGACGACGATGCCCAAAGGTTCGATTACTACGGAGGAGACTGACTCTGGATCAAGATTCTCGGCAGGACTAGCCGGCTCTGTACCAGCATCGCTCAGCTCACCCAACCCATCATCCTGCGGCAAACTTTCCGTCGCATCGTTTTCTTCACGCTGTATGTAGGGATCATTTGCCGCATTATTATCAGTTCCTATACGGCTGAGTGCAAAGATCGTCACGACGACACCGACAATAACCAGTCCGGTGACGGCACCAAAGATCAGGAGTTTACGCTTTGTTTTCGCTATCCTTTTCATGATATTGCCTCCAGACTACCGCGCTTGCCTTGCGTCGTAAAGTCTTATTTAGTCTTGTTTTGCTTTGCTTCGTATCGATTAATCTGCTTTATCACCGACTCATAATCATCGACGATCGTGTATAGTTTCAGGTCATCTTCGGAAATTGTCTGGTAACGGTCCAGCAGCAGTGACCTAATCAGCTCGTCAAGCGGCTTCCAGAAGTCCGATCCGACCAAGATAACTGGTGCTTTCGGAATCTTATGTGTCTGTTCCAAGGCGAGGATTTCGAACAATTCGTCAAATGTCCCGAAGCCACCGGGGAAGAATACGAAGGCACTTGCATCAAGGGTCATCGATACCTTACGGCCAAAGAAGTGATCAAACTGAAAGCTCTCAGTCGTGTATTCATTGAGTGTTTGCTCGAATGGCAAAAGGATATTCAAGCCAATCGACTGCCCGCCGACATCGTAGGCACCCCTGTTCGCCGCTTCCATCACCCCATGGCCACCACCCGTTACGACAGTGAACCCGTCTTCAGCTAACTTCTGCGCAACATCGTAGGCACTCTTTGTCACCTCATCGTCTTGCGGCTTACGTGCCGATCCGAAGATCGTGACCGTCTTTTCGTGCTTCCCTAGCAGCTCAAAAGCTGATTCAAACTCTTCTATCACCCCACCCAATCGACCTTCGGCAGCATCAATCAACTTTCTACGTATTAACAGATCGCTTTTGGCATTTTGTGCTTTGAGGGCTGGAACCTTCGACGCTTTTGCTTTTGCCTTAGGTAGATCGAGTTTTTCAGGGGCAATCATGTCATTATCAAGCTGCTCAAGTACTTGCTCGGACAAATTCTTGAAGCCCATGTAGCGAACGAATATTTCATTCCAAAGGCTTTCTCTAAAGTGGTAGGCGTAGCGTCCCTCGTATGGCTCTTGATTAGAGTAGGCGAAGCTGACATCGAAAAGATTGAACGCAACCGGAAAGCCGTCATACATCACACCGACGTAATCACGGTCTTTCCAGAATTCAAGCTCAGGATCAATTTGGTACAGTAGGTCCTCGGCGCGTCGCCAGTGCAAATCTTCTGGCTGAACATGCGGCTCGAAAGCAACTTTATCGATCGAGTCTTCTTTATGCTTGCCAAGGTATCGCTGAATCACACGCCAGTGGACTTTGTGTCCAACCATCTGACTTGCATTGCCTGGGTCAGCGATGAGCGTCTCCATGACAACCTTTCCAAAATGAGGCTTTTTGCTTTTTAATTTAAAGAAAGTAGAGTACAGCTTTACTTCGTTCATGTAGTGCAACAAAAGTGGCAGCGTCTTTAAGACCAGCCCACGCATCTTCTTGGCATGCATCGGTACGACAACAATCGTACCCATCTCCTTGGTATGTGTGACATTATGGAGCTTTTTCTTTACAAAATGTGCGGCTAAATCGACATACTTCTTATGATCCATCTGCAGAATACGCAGATCACGCTCTTCATAGTCATCGGCTGTGACAGTTTTAAATAGCTCATTGTATTCGTTCAGCCACTCTGGACCCTCAGAAAAACGGAGCGCGGTATAAATTTCGTCAAAGTCTTCTTGCTCGAACATTTTCTCTATGTCGTCATAGCCAAGCCGTTCCATAAGAGCCTTCGGTGGCATTTCCCGAAGTAGCTCCTTCGCCTTCTCTCGCTTCAGAACGAAAACCTTACGATTAAACTTGACGCCGTTTGCTGCATCGACCATATATGGCACGAGGTGAGCGACGTCATCCGTCTCTTTTGCACCAATCACTTTCGTCAGACGTTCGATGTCTTGCTCGACTCGCGCCTGCAGGGCGTAATACACCTCTTCACCTGTCGCTACGGCTGGCGTCAGACCCATAGCGCGCATGTTCTCGTGCGCCATAGCGGTGATGTCGCCAATCAACTTAGTATCCGCTCCGGTACGTCCACTCACGTACTCTAGTTGGCGCAGTGCTGTCGTGAACAGTGGCTCCTCTGCATCTAGTAAATCCTTCAAAAATTTTGCCATACTAAAACTCTTTCTCCTCTATCGGCATATCGTGCAGCACCGTCCCTTGATGTAAAATACCTTCTTTGGCGCCAATTTTTGTCACAACTGATGTCGAGTTAGCACTCGCAAAGACAATCGACTCTTTCAGGCTTTTACCCTGAGAAAAGTAACTTAAGAAACCAGAGCCGAACGCATCGCCGCCGCCAGTTCGATCAACAACAGGAACGTCTTCGTACATACCCGCCTTCACTATTGTCCTTCCGTCTGTCGCCATTGCCCCATTAGGGCCATCAGATACGATCACCACTGGACAATAATGCCAGGCGTGGCGCACCAGCTCTTCGAGCGACTCGCCAGATACGATCTGCTGTGCCTCTTCTTTGTTGACAGTGAGGACCTCGACATCTTGCAAAATGCCCTTCAATTTATCTGCCTCTTTCAGTTCAGCGCCGGCTGGATTCAACATGACCTTTACGCCATGTGCCGCGGCTTCGGAGACAATTCGCTCAAGCAATTCAATGTTACCAAGTGATGATAGGTACACCCAGTCTGCTTCTTTGATAAGTTCAAACTGCAAGTCATGGGAATCTGCACCGATGGGCGTTCCTCTGTAGTTGAGGATGGTGCGCTCGCCGCCATCAAGCATCAGGACGACCGAATAGCTCGCTCGATACGAGCTATTTTGCACAACAGCCGATGTGTCGACACCTTCACGATCCAGCTCTTGCAGGATCGCTTCGCTTGCGACGTCCGTACCAAGGCACCACATATACCGGCTATGTAGCCCTTGGCGCGAGAATGTCACGACTGCATTGGTCACATTACCACCTGTTGCAAACACAACTTCATCTAAATCAAGTTTTTGACCCACTGGAAGCTGCTCGTAGACAACGCCCTTGTGCTCGAACTTCGTAAAGGCACTGGCGCTCTTCAGGAATACATCCTGAGTCGCCTTCCCAATTCCAAGAATCTTCGGTACGGTCATTAAACCACCGCCTTACCGGCACTCCCGAACGCCATAATCTTTTCTTCGACAACAGCCTGTACTGCTTCGTAAACAGTAGGCATCAGCTTCACAACAGCATACTCATCTGGATTCTCTGCCAAAACACGCTCAAGCTCTTTGCGGAAAACGTACCGCATATCGCTGTTAATGTTAATCTTACTGACACCAATCTTTGCCGCCTCTTCAAAGTAGTGAAGTGGCGTTCCGCTTCCACCATGCAGGCTAATTTGGCAGCCGATCGCTTCACGGATGCGAGAGAGTAGCTCAAGATCAAGCTCTTTTGGCACTGGATACTTACCGTGCAGATTGCCAACCGCGGCTGCAAAAGTGTCGATGCCGGTGGCTTCGACGAACGATCGTGAGCCCTCGGGGGTTGAGAATGTTTTCTTGATCTCTTCATAGTTGATAGCTTCGGTGTGGACGTTACTACTACCGCCGAAATAGTGCGGCTCGCTCTCCACCAGCGCACCGGTAAATGCAGCATACTCAACTACTTCGCGAGTCTTTTCGATAATCTCTTCCTCACTGGCGTCATGATTCGCCTGAGAAATGTCAATATGGATAAATTCGTACCCAGCATCAATCGCTCGCTTACAAGCCTCGACTGTTGGGCTGTGATCAAGGTTGATATACATTTCAATGCCGTACTCGGCTTTGTAGTTGTCGACGAGGTCTCGCAAGTTTTCAAGACCCATAGCCTTCACTTCGCCATCACTGACCTCAACAAGAACGGGAGCATTAAGCTTTTGTGCTGCACGAGCCACTGCAATCAAGGTCTCTTGGTTGTCAATGTTGAACGCTCCCACTGCAAAGTGCTGTTGCCGTGAGCGTTGCATAAGATGTCGCGCGCGCGTTGTATTGTCTCGAATTTGGCTGATTGTCAGTCCCATGTGCCCTCCCTATTCGTCGTTGCGGTACGTTTTCTCTCAGTATACCACTTATGTTATTACTGATGATATCGATGCGTCTGCTGTGCCCATTCCTCGATCTGTTTTGTTATCTTTTCCTCGGATAAGCCAAACATATCAAAGAGTTCGTCGGGGTTTCCGGACTCGCCAAACCGATCCTTCATACCGAGCCGCAAAACGGGCATTGGAAGCTTTTCGCCCAGCAATTCAGCAACTGCGCCACCAAAGCCGCCCGCAATCTGCGCTTCTTCTGCCGTGACAACACGCCCAGTCTGCCTGGCAACGTTCAAAATAGTCTGTTCATCAAGCGGCTTGATAGTCGGGACATGCACCACCGCAGCATCGATGCCATGCTCAGCCAAGCGCTCCGCCACCTTCAGTAGCTTTGCCGTCATTGTTCCCGTGCCAAGCAGTGCGAGTGAAGACCCTTCTCTCAGGATATACGCTTTTCCCAGCTCGAACGGCGACTCAGGCGCACTAAAAACGGGTGTCTTTTCACGCGCTAGGCGCAAATAGCTCGGCTGTCCATTTGTCGCAATTGCTCTAGTCGCTTTTTCGGCCTCTACACTGTCGCCGGGGGCAACAACTACCATATTGGGTAAGACACGCATCAATGCGATGTCTTCAAGCATCTGGTGTGTCGCGCCGTCTTTTCCGGTATATACTCCCGCGTGTGAACCAATAATTTTTACCGGTTGATTGTTCAGAGAGGCAGTTGTTCGAATCTGCTCCCAGTTGCGGCCGGGGCTAAAGGCAGCATAGCTACTAGTGAACGGAATCTTTCCGGCGCGCGCCATGCCACTTGCGACGGTCACCAAATTCTGTTCAGCGACACCCACTTCGACAAAACGCTTTGGAAAGGCCTCTTTAAAAAGATGCATCTGCGTACTCTCTGTTAAATCAGCGCACAGCGCAACGATTCGGTCATCAGCCTCGCCGGCAGCTTTTAGTCCTCGGCCAAAACCAGCACGCGTCGGCTCGAGCTCTGGGCTATTTGAATAAAATGATTCGTTCATAGGGTAGGTCATACACCGGCTCCTTCGTGGGTAATTTTACCGTCGAGCGTCCGTAATTTCTCAAGAGCACGTGCCGCCTGTTCGCTGTTCGGTGGCATACCGTGCCACTTGTAGTCGTACTCCATGAAATCAACTCCTTTTCCAGGAATAGTGTGTGCAATAATCACCGTTGGTCGATTAGTAATTGCCCGGCCTTGACTGGCAGCATCGATAATACTTTCGATATTGTGCCCGTCGATCTCAAGGACATGCCAACCGAACGATTCCCACTTGCCCTTTAGGTCTTCAAGTGGCATCACGTCTTCCGTCGCACCATCAATCTGGATATTGTTGCGGTCGATAAAGGCGATCAACTGAGACAGCTTATATTTACCGGCAAACATCGCCGCTTCCCAGATGTTGCCCTCATTCAATTCTCCGTCGCCCATCATGACGTAGACAAATCGGTTATGAACATTGTCGATGTGTTGCAAGCTGTAAGCGTATCCGGCCGCCTGAGACAAGCCGCTTCCCAGTGGCCCACTAGTACTTTCAATGCCCGGTAGTTTTTCCCGCTCCGGATGCCCCTGCAGGCGACTACCCGCCTGTCTAAGGGTCATCAATTCTTCTTTATCAAAAAAGCCAGCTTCCGCCATCGCCGCATACTGCACTGGAACGGTATGGCCATTGCTCAAGAAGAAGACGTCACGACCTTCCCACTCAGGCTCTTCGGGCCGAATGTTCAAGATAGAAAAATAGAGCGCTGCAAAAATATCTGCCAACCCAAGTGGACCGGCACTATGACCGCTGCCAGCATGCTCTAGCATAGTAATAATATCTTCACGAATATCATTCGCTTTTTGCTCGATCTGCGACACCGTAAGCTTCACTAAATCACCCCCCTCTTATTGATTTCTTTTGTCAGCGCCTCGTAGGTTCCAGCGGGATTGTCACTTGTCGCAATAGCACCCCCAACATTCAGGACGTTCACTCCCGCTTGGCTAATGTTGTAAGCGTTAGAGACGTTCACGCCGCCATCCCAACCGATTTCCACAGACGGATTAATCGCTCGAATAAGACGGATCTTCTCGGTCTGCATCATGCTCGCTTGCCCGCCGTACTTCCCCAGCTCGCCAGAAAAAATCATGACGTGATCAGCGGCCTTAATCGCCTCCGCGACAGTCGAGGGGACTGTCGTCTTCAAAAGCGCAACACCCGCACGTATCCCGGCCTGCCTAATCTTCTGCAAATGCACCGCAACATTTTCTGTCACTTCGGCATGGATAATGATAGTGGCAGGCTTTAGACTGATAAGCTTTTCGAGATGCTCGCTAGGACGAGCCACCATTGCGTGGACATCAACCTGCCACGTGCCGGGCCAAGACAGCTGTTCGGCACCGATCAAAAAAGTGGGCGCGAATTCACCATCACTGATATCAATATGCACCCGTGTCGCAAACGGAGTGAGTCGCTGGACGGCAGCGATGTACTCTTCGGCCGTCTCGACCGTAATGCAAGGGGCAATGACAGCGGTCATAGTTCATCCAACTGGGCGTTTCGCCGCCTATACCGTGGCGCGCCAGCAAAAGGCGTACTCAGCCAAGTTTCAATAATCCCCTGCCAAGCAGAGTCGTCATCTTCCAGCACACGAGACGGCAGACAAAGTACGTTTGAGTCATTGTCGTTGCGTGTCATTTTCGCCTCAAAGGCGTCCCAAATAACGCTGGCGCGAATGCCTCGGAAACGATTGGCAGCCATCGCCATACCCTGCCCTCCGCCACAAAGCAATATCGCCCGAGGGTCGTGATCTTCATCACCAATCACTTTCAAGGCTGCCGCCTGAGCGAATTCAGGAAAATCATCAGCAGGGTCAAGATAGGTATCTCCGACGTCTTGTACGTCGTAGCCACGCTTCGCCAAATAAGCGAAGACTTTTTCTTTCATATGAAAGCCGTTATGATCACTGCCCAAATAGATCTTCATTGTCTTAAAGTATAAGCGTTTTAGGTTTAGCGATGCAAGCCCTTGCCAACGTCAGCAACTAGTTCAACTAGTCGGTTGCTGTATCCCCACTCATTGTCATACCACACCATAATCTTGGCAAGGTTACCGCCCACGACCTTCGTCAAGAGCAAGTCGACAACACCAGAGTGACTGTTTCCGATATAATCGCGACTCACCAGCGGCTCTTCACTCACTCCTAGGATACCTTGGTAGAAAGGCTCGGCAGCCGCTTTCTTAAAGGCGGCGTTAATAGTCTCGGGTGTCGCCTCACGCCCAAGCAAGACAGTAACGTCAGAGATTGACACCACTGGAGTGGGAACGCGGATGCTGAGGCCATCAAACTTACCCGTCAGCTGTGGCAGCGTTTTTGTGACTGCAATTGCCGCTCCAGTCGTCGTTGGCACAATATTTTCGGCTGCGTTACGACCTTCGCGAAGATCTTTGGCTGGCGCATCCTGTAGCGCTTGACTAGCGGTGTAGCTGTGTACAGTTGTCAGCAAGGACTTTTCAACACCAAACTCGGCGTCAAGAATCGCCATGACCGCACCCAGCGAGTTGGTCGTACAGCTCGCGTTACTAATAACCTCAGAGGCACCTTCGATTGCATCTTCGTTTGCTCCAAGGACGATGGTGTCAACGCCGTCGCTCTTCGACGGTCCACTAATAACCACTCGCTTTGCGCCAGCCTTGATGTGCAGTTCGGCCGACTCTTTGTCGGTGAAGCGTCCGGTGGATTCAATGACCAGCTCCACGCCAAGATCGCCCCATGGTAGCGCCGCCGGATCTCGTTCGGCGAGCACCTTAACGTGGCGGCCGTCCACGATGATCCCCTCATCGTCAAAACTCACCGCATGCTTGTAGGCACCGTAGTTGCTGTCGTGCTGCAAAAGATACGCAAGGGTTTTTGTATCAGTTAGGTCGTTGATCGCGACAATTTCCAGGTCGCTTCGATCAAACGCGATCTTGAAGGCATTACGCCCGATACGACCAAAGCCGTTGATCCCTATCTTGGTTTTACTCATTACCCACTCCTTGGTTATGTTGTCGCTTATATGTCACTGTTTAGTATAAGCGGTTTCGGCTCGTTGTCAAAACCCTTGTGAGGTTTATCAAAACATCAGAAACATCGTATAGTAGAAGGTATGAACAAGCGCGAGTTGCTAAAGAAAGCGGAGCCGCACTACGGGGAAGACGACCTCCTCGAGCTGGAGCATGCCGTCGACCTTGCAGCGGACGCGCACAAAGATCAAAAAAGAAAAAGCGGCGAACCGTATATCATTCACCCTGTCGCTGTTGCCAGCACATTAATTGACTGGGGGATGGATATCGATACGATACTCGCTGGCGTGCTCCACGACACGGTCGAAGACACTGATGTCACACTTGAAACAATTGCTGCGCAATTTGGCGAAGATGCCGCATTTCTTGTCGACGGTGTCACAAAAGTCTCCCAGGCACGAGCCGGCATGCAAGACCTGACCGAGTATCTTCCTCAGACGAAAGATAACCTCTCTAAATTACTCATCGCTGTCGGCCAAGACGTGCGCGTGGTTATCATCAAGCTGGCCGACCGCCTGCATAACCTACAGACGTTACAACACATGCCTGCCGACAAGCAGACGAAGATCGCACGCGAAAGTCTTGAAGTATTTGCTCCGATGGCAGATCGACTTGGTATGGGTCGGGTACGCATGCAAATTGAAGAACTCGCTTTTAGCTACCTCGACCCTAAAGAATATAAGAAATTGCAAAATACGATTCGCAAACGCCTCGGTAAAAGCACCCGGAAACTAGCCTCCGTCCGTGACGAAGTTGATGCTGCCCTCAAAAATCAAAAAATTTCTTATGAAATTAACGGCCGTGTCAAAAGCATCTATAGCCTATACAAAAAGTTGCAAAAGGTGAATGGAAATATCGATGACATCTACGACCTCATGGCGCTTCGGATCATTGTCGAAACCAAAGAGGACTGCTATCGAGTGCTCGGGCTTCTCCATGGGCTCTATCAGCCGATGATCAACCGCATCAAAGATTACATCGCGATCCCCAAGCCCAATGGATACCAGAGCCTACACACCACTGTCATCACTCCAGCAAAACAGATTGTAGAGTTTCAAATACGGACCTACGAGATGCATGAGTACGCCGAGCGCGGACTAGCCGCGAGTTTTCACTACCATGAACAAAAAGGAAGCAAAGAGTACACACGAAAGAAAAGCTCGGCCGTTCTTCCGGCGCACATGCAGTGGATGACACAACTCCAGGAAATTGCTTCACGGCTTCGCAGCGGCGAGGATATTAGCAGCGACCAGCTTAATGTCGACCTATTTGGAGACCGTATTTTTGTCTACTCACCGAAAGGAGATATTTACAATCTCCCAGAAGGCGCGTTACCGCTCGACTTTGCTTATCTGGTACATAGTGACATCGGGAAACACGCCTACGGTTTTCGAGTGAACGGCTCGATTCACCCATTCGACAAACCGCTGCAGAACGGCGACGTTGTTGAGGTCATTACACGAAAGACGAGCACACCCCGCAAGGCATGGATAGACCAGGTCACCACAACCCACGCCCGCACGAAGCTCCGCTCACAGCTACGACAACTAGGCATGATTGAATCGATCAGCAACGCTGCGTCCATCATCCGCCAGAAGGCTATCCGCAAAAAGGCACAGTCATGAACCTCATTACCGCAACGTCGACCACAAAGGATGGATCGATGTATAATCGCCATGACCTTTGCGACCCAGAGGTTATCAAGCAACGCCAGGCCTTCTTGGCAGGCTATGGAGTAGCGCTTGAGGAGACGGTGCGACTGCGCGTAGACTACGACACCGATGATTTCTGTCGGTATATCGAGGTAGGAGCGGCAGATCAGGGCATGGGAATGACGGATGACCATGCCACATCGAGCGACGCGCTCATTACGACGACCCCAGGCGTCGCCTTGTTCTTGCCAATCGCCGACTGTATCGGTGCGCTTATCTACGATCACACCCAACATGTCTTGGCCCTCGCCCATTTGGGGCGGCATAGCCTCGAACAACAGGGCGGCACGAAGATCATACAGCATCTTGTTGGTCATTACGGCTGCTCCGTTGAAAACCTAGAGGTCTTCCTGACACCGGCGGCCGGAAAGGATAATTACAAGATCTGGGCGCTCGACAACAAGGGAATGAAGGAGGCAGCTCATGAACAGCTACGAACGGCAGGCCTCACGCCGACACAAATTAACGACAATGACGCCGACACCACCACCAACGACCTTTACTATTCATACAGCCAGTACCTAAAAGGCGATCGCCAAGAGGATGGCGACCACGCAATTTTCGGAGTGATGCGTTAAATCAGTCCGCTCTTTTCGATCAGTTCTATTAAGTACGGTGTCCCGATAATAAACTCATGGCGCTCAACACCAGTTGCGTCGTCAAGCTGATACATAACGGCGCCAGCTTCTTCGGCTAACAATACGCCAGGCGCATTGTCGTAGGCTCCCATAGCCGTTCCGATTGCAATAGCGCCGTCTATCTTGCCTTCAGCGAGTAGTGCGTACGTATGGCCGGCGGCACCCATCGGCAGGATGGTTCTCGTACCTAATTGGGCAAGGGCTTCGCGGATTAAGTCAAATCTTTCCCGGCTAAATGAATAGGCTAATAAATTACCCTCTCGCCGAGTGACATTCGTGGTGATCCTCTGCCCATTTTTAAAGGCACCCTCTCCTTTCACGGCAGTATAGACATCGTCGTGGATGAAATCATAAATGACGGCGGCAATCGCCTGTCCTTCATGGACAAGCGCCGCCATATTTGTAGAGTAGTGCAAGCCACGAATAAAACTTGACGTTCCGTCGATCGGATCCACCAACCAGTAGGTTGTACGATCACCGTGAACGCCAGTTTCTTCACCTTCGAAACCAAGTGAGGGCATTTCGGCAGCCAGCGCGGTGCGCAATGTATTCTCCACCTTTATGTCCCACTCTGTCACTGGGCTCGCATTATCCTTACGCGAGAACTCGACTTTTCCAAATACCTCAAGAAGCTCAGGACGAAGTGAACGAAACACCCGTTCGACAAGCGCTTGCGACTCGAGAATCTGGTCTTTCGTCACCCTTACTTCTCATTCCAGCGGGTTATTGATTCGCGAATGATCGCTTTTGCTTCTTCGATGTCACCCCAGCCCTTCACGATTGTTGATCCTGGTTTCTTCAAATCCTTATAGTGCGTAAAGTGATGCTCGATTTGTCGAATAACTTGCTCTGGCAGGTCCGCAAGACTTTCGGCCGCGTTACCAGTGTGGCGGTCGTCAGCTGGCACGACGACAACCTTGTCATCAACTTCACCGTCGTCTTCAAATTTCATGACTCCGATAATTTTTGCCTCAAGGAAAATTCCCGTCGGCAGCGGCTCCGACGTCACAATCAGCGCATCCAGTTCGTCGCCGTC
Source organism: Candidatus Saccharimonadota bacterium (assembly GCA_002726935.1). GTDB lineage: Bacteria > Patescibacteriota > Saccharimonadia > Saccharimonadales > Saccharimonadaceae > Microsaccharimonas. The sequence goes on from PBTC01000028.1 coordinate 25,524, forward strand.
CTCGTCGAGTGTCTGAGGAA
>PBTC01000029.1 GCA_002726935.1 Candidatus Saccharimonadota bacterium
ACAGACCGTAGTGCGACGCAAAGCGGTTACCTAGACCTGCTGCGATCGCGCCGTATGTCTCCTGCACGCGAGCGGCGCCGGCTTCCATCAGGGCGATGTATGGTGCGCGATCACGCAACGCCATTTCACGGGCGCGCGCACCCTTCAACTCGGCGACGCGACCACGGGTGCCCGCCAGCACTGTCGCGTCATCCGCGGTTACATACACCAAGCGTCCTTCGATCTTCCCACTGCCGACGATCATCCCGTCGGCTGGCGTACGGCCCCGTAGTTCTGGCAACTGGCTTTGCGCATGAAGCCCCAGTTCGCAAAACGAACCCGGGTCTAGCAATAAGTTGAGTCGCTCTCGCGCGGTGAGCTTGTGTTGCTCGTGCAGTCGCGCGATCCGGTCGGGGCTGCCCATTGCACGGGCGCGCGCTCTGTTCGCTTCCAGTTCATCAATTATTTTCTGGTCCACGGCGATCCTGTCTGATTAGTAAGCCAAAATTTTAATGGTCAGACCATTGAACGGCAACAGTTGACTTGATACCTTCGTGTCGTTGTCAATGGCCATTCATCAAGAAGCCATTAAGACATGGGAGTGACGCATGAATTTCTCAGCTGCGTTGGGATTGTGCTTTTTTGTGTCTCTTGCGATGGGCAGCAGCGTTGCGAACGCTGGTCCATTGGACAAGCCCGCACGCGATAAGGATGCGCTTGTAATCGCCACTGCGCGAGGTATCGACAATCTCGACGCCAGCGTCACGGCGACGGCCGACTCGCAACGATACGCCTGGCAAATCTACGATACGCTTTATAAATTCGATAGGCGTGGCCAGATGCAGCCCTCGCTCGCCACGGCAGTTGAGATAGCGCCCGATGCTAAGACGTACACCTTCACCTTGCGGAAGGGCGTAAAGTTTCACAACGGCGATCCTATGACCGCCGAGGACGTTGCGTTCTCGATGCAGCGAATGCTTGACCCCGAGACCAAGAGCACTCGCCGGCCCAATTTTGCAACAGTGGTCGATACGGTGGAGACGCCTGCAGAAGACAAAGTCATCTTCAAGCTAAAGAAGCCTGACGGTGCGTTTCTGAATAAAATCTCCGCATTCCTCTATGTACTACCCAAAAAGTACATTGTGGGGCTTGGCTCACCGGCTGCGTTCTCGGCTAGTCCGGTTGGAACCGGCCCGTATCGATTCGAAAAGCAACAGATCGGCCAGACGCTCGACCTTGTTCGTTTCGAAGAATTTTGGGGCGAGAAACCCGCTATTCAGCGCCTCCATTTCAGGCTCATTCCCGAGGATAGCAGCCGGGTGAACGCGCTATTGGCGGGTGAAGTCGATCTTATTGACACGGTGCCGCCGCGAGAGAGTAAGCGCTTAGCAGCAACTAAAGACTTGACGGTTGTTCACGCTCCGGTCGCCAGCCCCTTGCATATTCGGCTTTACGCTAATCGTCCGGAGCTTCCTATCCACGATGTTCGCGTGCGGCAGGCGTTGAACTACGCCATTAACAAGAAAGCCATTGTCGATAGCGTTTTGCACGGCGTCGGCGAGCCGATGGCGAGTTACATTTCCAAGTATTACCCCTATGGGCATGACGCGACACTGAAGCCGTATCCTTATGACCCGAACAAGGCGAAGCAGTTGCTGAAGGAAGCAGGCTACCCGAACGGGTTCAAGACATCACTTTATACCTATCCTGGAATGCCGAAAGAGCTACCCGAGGTGCTCGCGGCCTTCTGGCAGCAGGTCGGTGTCCAGACCGAGATCAAACCGCTTGCATACTCCGCCTGGAGTCGCCTCAACAATACGCATCAGACGGATCCAATGACGGTAATGCAGTTCGCAAACTCAATGTACGACCCTGCTCATCCGGTTAATGGCGCGTTCATCAAAGGCGGAACATGGTCTGACTACTACAACCCGGAAGTGGAGCGAATCTTTGCCGAGACGGAGGGCGTGACCGATCTTGAGAAGCGGGGTCAGCTCTTCAAGAGCATCGATCGCATCATTCATGAAGACGCGGCCGCAGTCTTCATTTCGGAACTCTTCTACAGCTTCGGACACAAATCCAACCTGGAATGGCATGCGCAGCTGGGCGACGGCTACTTCAACTTCCGAACGGCGCGTTGGAAATAAGCGGATAGCGTTGATTGCAGATGTCCAAGTATGTGCTCATGCGACTTCTGCAATCGATCGTCACGATACTTCTCGTGACGGCCATTGTCTTCGTAGTCATACGAGTAATTGGAGATCCAACCCACCTGATGTTGCCGCCTGAGGCAACAGCCGCCGATCGCGAATTGCTCCGGCGGACGATGGGACTCGACGAGCCGTTAGTCATTCAGTACTTGCGCTTCCTGGGCGACCTGGCAGTCGGCGACTTCGGGTTGTCGTACCGCTTCAATCAGCCGGCCATGAGCGTTGTGCTTGAAAGAGTGGGGCACACGCTCGTTCTTACCTTCACTGCGTTGGGTATCGCCGTTCTGATCGGTGTTCCCATTGGGGTGATGTCGGCCGTGTATCGGGACAGCTGGATCGATCTAACTGGCAAGCTGTTCGCGATCGTCGGTCAATCCGCGCCGCCGTTCTTCTTCGGCGTGCTCATGATCGCATTTTTCTCGGTACATCTTGGTTGGTTGCCGACAGGGGGAACTGGAGGTGTTCAGTATCTGATCATGCCAGCCATCGCGCTTGGCTGGTACTCGGCGGCAGGCACAATGCGCCTCACGCGCGCGAGCATGTCCGAGGTGCTAGAAGCGGAATACATCAAGATGGCTAAGATCAAGGGATTGCCGCAACGCGTGATCATATACAAGCATGCCCTGCGTAATGCCTGCCTGCCCGTTATCACATTCACCGCTTTGCAACTCGGTGTACTGCTCGGAGGGGCCGTCTCCGTAGAAGCAGTCTTCGCGTGGCCTGGCCTTGGATTCCTGATTCTTAAATCGATAGAGGATCTGGACTACACGATTGTCCAGGCGGCAGTCACGTTGATTGCGCTTAGTTTCGCGGCAATTAACCTCCTCGTTGATCTGCTATACGCATGGATTGACCCGCGGATTCGCTATGACTAACGCTGGAATCCCCGCGAAGAGCCGGCCGGCGACAGATGCCGCAAATGCGGCCCGGAGTGCGGCCGTTCTGATGGTACTGCCCAAGCGGCGCCGTCAATGGGCGCAGAGTGCTCTGGTTTCTGTCGCGGCGGCAGTGTTGGCGCTGATACTGAGCGCTGCAATGTTTCCCTGGGCCTTTACCACCTACGAACCTAACGCCATGGACTTGATGGCGACTCTACAACCCCCCTCGTTTGAACACCTGTTCGGAACGGACGCGCTTGGCCGTGACATACTCTGTCGCTCAATTTACGGCGCGCAGATCTCCATTTTTGTAGCTGCCTGCGCGGTCTTTGTCGCTGGTGCGGTTGGCACTGCCCTCGGCATCTTGGCGGCATACTTCCGAGGGCCGACCGATGCCATCATCATGCGATTGGCGGACGTCCAATTTTCTTTGCCAGCGGTCATTCTCGCGATGTTCCTGGTTGGCGCGATTGGCGCCAGCATCCTCAACCTTATCATTGTGCTTACGCTCGCCAATTGGGCGCGGTTTGCCCGCGTGATCCGTAGCGAAGCCCTAAGTTTGCGGACCCGCGACTTCGTGCTGCTGGCAGAGCTTGCGGGCGCTTCTCCCCTGCGCGTGATGGTTCGGCACATCGCCCCAAACATCCTCAGTTCGTTGATTGTGCTCGCGACCCTCGACGTTGGAGTAATCGTCATTCTCGAGGCCACTCTGAGCTTCCTTGGGCTCGGTATCAGGCCGCCAGACCCATCGTTGGGTACACTGATTGCCGACGGCAGAGGCTACCTTGCCACGGCATGGTGGATCAGCGTGCTCCCGGGACTGGTGCTTATGTCGCTGATCCTCGCATGCAATACACTTGGTGATTACTTGCGAGATCGTCTCAGCCCGACCCTTGCAATGAAATGGTGACGGGCGTGGCCGACGTACTTCAGGTCGAAAATCTTACGACATGCGTTGCGACGCGGAATGGAATCATTACCGCCGTAGACAACGTTAGCTTTCGACTTTCGCGTGGTGCCACGCTTGGTCTTGTCGGGGAGTCAGGTTCTGGAAAGAGCATGACTTGCCTCTCCATCCAGCGACTCTTGCCCTCAAATAGCGTTGTTGCCTCTGGATCGATCAGGTTCAAAGGAGAGGATCTGCTGACTAAGACGCCGCGGCAGATGGAAGCGATTCGGGGGCGAGAGATCGGGATGATCCTCCAAGATCCGATGACCTCGCTCAATCCAGTTTTCACAATCGGTCAGCAAGTCGGCGAAGTGTTTCGGTATCACAAGAATAGCCGAAAGAGAGACATTCGAAGCAAAGTGCTCGAAGTGTTGAATCGAGTCAGAATCCCGGCTCCCGCTGAACGCTATCACAGCTACCCGCACCAATTTAGTGGCGGAATGAGGCAGCGCGTATCGATCGCGATAAACATTGGTAACCACCCAGACCTTTTGATTGCAGATGAGCCAACCACTGCGCTCGACGTGACTGTTCAGCTACAGATTCTTCATCTGTTGAGAGAAATTCAGCAAGAATCGGGAATGGCGATTATTTTTGTCACCCACGACCTGAATCTCGTCGCCCGGTTCTGTGACGACGTCGCCGTAATGTATGCCGGTCGCATCGTTGAGAAAGGCCCGGTTAAGACAGTCTTTGCTGATCCCAAGCATCCCTACACGCGTGATCTGCTTGCGGCGATTCCGCGGATTAGCAAGTCTGGAGACCGCCTGCGACCAATTCCCGGCCAGCCCCCCGTAATGACAAACCTTCCCAAGGGGTGTCGGTTCGAGCCTCGCTGTCGGCTTGCCACTGAGCGTTGCCGCGAAGCCTATCCTGATTGGGTCGCGCAGAAAGAGACCGGGGGGGGGTTGCGTGCTGGGAGACGGCAGTGGGGGCAGAATGACATTGCCGTTCATCGACCTTCAGGACGTTCATAAGGCATATAATGTCCATCGCGGCGTGTTTCGTGCGGGCAAGTTGTTGCATGCGGTATCTGGCGTCTCCTTCCGCGTGCCCGAAGGATCGACCTTTGGTCTTGTCGGCGAGTCTGGATCCGGAAAGTCGACTATAGCGCGGATGGTTCTTGGGGCCGAGGCGGCAACGTCAGGTGAAGTCCGAGTGGCTGGACAGAGCGTGGCTACCCTCGATCGAAAGCAGCGCTTCCAACTTCGGCGAATGCTGCAGCCGGTTCTACAAGACCCCTATAGCTCGCTCAATCCGCGGATTCGCGTGGCAGCGATAGTCGACGAGCCCCTGCGCGTGCATCGTGTAACCGAGCATGGCCAGTCTCTGAAAGACCGGGTGGCGCAGCTTCTTGAGCAGGTTGGTCTCTCAGCAGAGACGATGCGGCGTTATCCTAATGAGTTAAGTGGCGGCCAACGGCAGCGCGTCGCAATCGCTCGAGCGATCAGCATCAATCCGCGCTGCCTCGTACTTGACGAACCCGTATCCGCCCTCGACGTCTCGATTCAGGCGCAGATCTTGAATTTGCTCAAGGACCTCCAAGAACGACTGCGCCTTACCTACCTGCTGATTTCGCATGATCTCGCTGTTGTCTCGTACATGAGCGACCAAATCGGCGTGCTTTATCTCGGCCAGTTCATGGAGATTGCGAGCCGCGAGGATATCATCGCAAACGCTCGGCATCCCTACACCCAGGCGCTGATGGCAGCGGTCGACTCGACAATCGGGGAAGAAGTTGGGCGCGTGGGCAATGCAGTGCAGGGCGAAATCCCGTCTCCGTTGTCTCCGCCGAGCGGTTGCCCCTTCCATCCCAGGTGTCCCATGGCAGAGGAACGTTGCCGACGGGAAAAGCCCGCGCTGAGAGCGTTTGGGCCATCGCATCAGGTTGCTTGCCATTTCGCAGAGTCTACCCGCTGAGGTGAGAATGAGCGGCACCCGTACAGCTTCACGTTTGAAGGGCCGGCAGGCGACCGCTGGAGTTCACCCTGGTCGGAGCCCCCGTGCTTTCGAGCACGTTCTCAAGCATCTTCGAGAGCAGCTCTCCGCTGGGTATTTGAAGCTAGGCGACCAGTTGCCGCCGGAACGCACCCTAGCTGAGCAGCTACGAGTAAGCCGAAGCGCCGTCCGCGAAGCACTTCGCACTCTCGAGGCTTCTGGTGTTCTGACGCAACAGACGGGAGCAAACGGTGGTGCTTTTCTCAGCTACGGTCGCCACGAGGCGGTTGCCGCTTCGATTAGGGACTTGCTGGACCTGCGCAATGTGTCGCTGGAACAGCTGACTGAGGCGCGGCTTTGGATTGAGGGCGGCATTGTCAGATCGGCATGTCGTCAAGCGACTGACGACGACTTCCGCCTTCTAGACGAGAATGTCGATTTAGCCGAGCGCTACATGAACGCAGGACAGCTTGCGGAGAAGGTCGCTACTAATATCGAATTCCACAACGTCCTCGCCCGGGCCACTCACAACCCGGTGATGGCCTTGATCATGGAGCTGTTGATCGAGCTTCTTCGAAGATTCGCCCAAAATGTACCGCCCGAAAGTCGCAAGCTGCACATCGCATGGCGTCGCCTTTTTTTGCTCCATCTGCGCGCAAGAGACGAGGACGGCGCGGTTGCGGTCATGGAGCAACATTTGGCCCGGCTACATCGGCGCTACCTACGTCATTGGCTTAGGAGATTGGAAGCTATGGGCGCTAGATCGGGCAAGACGGCAAGGGCTAGACGATGATCAGCGCGGAGGTCGCCCACCGCCTTGCTAGACTGGTGCAGGGTGTCACTCTCGAAGCCGTACCGTCCGCCGCCATCAATGCCGCCCGCCGTTCGCTTATCGACGTGACAGGTGTGTCTGTCGCCGCTGTCGGAGCACCTTTTGCTCGATCCATTCTAGATGTGGGACGAGCGATGGGAGATGGGCAGAGTTGCTCAATCTTTGGTTCGAACGCCCGGCTCTCGCCACCAGCGGCGGCGCTGGTGAACGGAACGCTTGCTCACGGGCTCGATTTCGATGACACCCACCTCCCTTCGCTCGCGCATCTGACGGCGACCGTTTTACCGGCCGCAGCAGCTGCCTGCGAACTTCGTGGCGCAAGCGTCGCTGACTTGCTTTCGGCACAGATCGCAGGAGTAGAGATCGGCGGTCGCCTTGGTGATGCAGTTCGCTCGGCCAGTTGGGGAGGCTCTTCGTTGCGGAAGCAGGGCTTCTTCTCGACCTCAGCGATCGGCACAGTGGCGGCAGCCGCAGCTGCAGCACGTAGTACCTGTCGGTCCATCCGGCGCTCGATGAACAAACTGGTGGTCGCTTCTAATCG
>PBTC01000030.1 GCA_002726935.1 Candidatus Saccharimonadota bacterium
CAGGCATATGTGCTTATGATAACAGATTGCAAATCGTCACACTAGTTGTTGACGCAGTTGTAGCCACCGCCTTCAAGCGCCATGCGGAAGGAAACCTTACGAGACCCCGCACTGGTAGTAGCTGCGGCATTTGATGTGCTACAGGTAGTACTTGGTGTTGCGTAGATCACGTTCTGCGTTGGGCTCGTTCCACTACTCGAGAAGCCTGCAGTAAGCGTTCCCGCAGCAGTTGGTGTAATCACATAGGTGTTCACCGATGCAGCCTGAGCGGTGTTGCGTCCACTTGGGTCGAGGAATGTATCGCCACCAGTAGTCAGGTACTGGTTAACAAACGACTGCCATCCAGCGAGCGTGTTGGTTGGAATGTTGTTACGGTTAGCGCTTGAGTAGTTCTGCACTGCTGTCACCAAACGACTCATGTCGTTCTTTCGAGCCGTGTCACGTTGATTACGCTGCAATGCTGGCAGTGCAACGAATACCATCAGGAAGATCAGACCGGCGATAGCCAAGACCAAGACGACCTCGATAATCGTGAATCCTTTTTTATTTGTTTGAGCGTTCATTGAAATGTTTCCCACCTTTCGCTATGAACTTGGTTAAACTGGTTACGCTTATAGTAGCGCAGTGATTATATTCTGTCTAGACATTTATTCCATTGACCAAGCTATAGATCGGAAGCAGAATCGCCCCCACCATACCGCCGGCAACTACCGCCAAAACAACCATAAGAATTGGCTCAATCGCAGTTGAAATCGTACGAATCTGTTCGTCAAGTTCGTCCTCGTATACTTGGGCAACTTTTCCCATCATCTCATCGATCCGGCCCGACTGCTCACCAATCTTAATCATCTGTGGCACCAGTGGCAAAATTACCTCTTCGGGCGTCAAAGCAGTTGAAAGGGCCTTACCCCCCTGAACCTTGTCTGTCGCCCGCTCGATGCTCTTTTGTATCACCGTGTTGTTGACTGCCCGCCCAGTGATCTTCAGCATGTCGAGCATCGAAACACCGGTACTCAGGAGCGTCTGACCGGTTCGCGCAAACCGAGCCATGTAGAGCTTTTGGAACATCTTGCCAAACAGCGGCACATGAATCTTAAAATTATCCTTGAAGGCTATGCCTGAACTTGTCCCCAGATACTGGATGAAGAAGTAGATTCCCGCCCCTGCAACAATTAAGACAACCCACCAGAAGTTCGCCAGAAAAGCGGCTACATTGACCATGATCAGCGTCAAGATTGGCAGCTCTTTATTTAGGTCCTCGTACAGCGTCTCTACCTGAGGCACCACCGTAAAGAGCATGAAGGCCATAACGGCAAAAATGACGACGAGGACAATGATTGGGTAGGTCAACGCGCCTCGAATCTTACTGACGATAGCGGCATCCTTCTCCTGCTGGTTAGCAATTCGCTTCAATGAGTCGTCGAGCGTACCCGACAGCTCACCAGCGGAGATAAGAGAGATGAAGACTTCGTTAAATACTTTCGGATATTTCGCGAAGGACTCTGACAACGATCGCCCGCCTTCAACATTAGCCGAAATGTCTTCAATAATCGACTGGAGCTGCTTATTCTCGGTTTGCTCGAGCACCGTATGAAGGCTTTGACTGAGCGGCAAACCGGCACCGATCAAGGTCGCTAATTGTCGCGTGAAGACGACTTTATCCTTGGTAGTAATGCGGCCGTTCAGCTTTGAGAGGAAGCTACCGTCTCCGATTTGCTCTTTAATGGAAAGAGGAACAAACCCCTGCTTGGTCAAAAGTCGCGCCGCTGCAGACTCTGACTCCGCCTGTAGGGACGCTTTGACGACTCGGTTGGTCGCCTGGTCTTTTGCCTCGTAGGTATACTTTTTCACCCAGGTTATCCTCTCATCAATCGTTCGAATTCGGTCAAATCAACGGCATATTCCCGAGCGCTGTCGTAGGTGATCGTTCCTGCCTGGACCAAACTCGCCAAGGTTCGGTCCATCGTCTGCATCCCTTGATCGGCACCAGTCTGGATGATTGCGTCGAGCTGGTGAGACTTACCTTCTCGGATAATGTTGCGGACCGCAGGGTTCGCGACGAGAATTTCAGCAGCCGCAACTCGACCGCCACCGATCACTGGCACAAGTCGCTGCGAGCAAATCGCCATCAAAATGTTTGAAAGCTGCGCTCGAACTTGTGGCTGTTGGTGTGGCGGGAAGACGTCGATCATACGGTCGATCGATTGCGCAGCTGAGTTAGTGTGCAGCGTCGCAAAGACCAAGTGACCTGTCTCAGCGATCGTAATCGCTGCCGAGATAGTCTCGAGGTCTCGCATCTCACCAATCAACACGACGTCAGGGTCTTGGCGAAGGCTTGAACGAAGGGCTGCCGAGAAACTATAAGTGTCGTAGTGCACCTCTCGCTGTACGACCACTGACTTCTTTGACTTGTGTGTGAACTCGATCGGGTCTTCGATGGTAATAATGTGCTGAGCGCGCTCGGTATTAATCTTGTCGACAAGTGCAGCCAATGTTGTGGACTTACCTGAACCAGTTGGACCAGTGATCAGTACGAGCCCTCGCGGGAAGTCGGCGAAGTTCAAAACGACGTTCGGCAGCCCGAGTTCGCTGATTGACTTAATTTCATTCGGAATTAAACGCAGTGCAGCCGCCATATTGCCCCGCTCGTGAAAGGCGTTGACACGGAAACGACCCAGCGTGCCGAATGCGAAGCTGAAGTCGAATTCTTTGTCCTTCAATAGGATTTGGCGCTGATCCTGGTCAAGAATCGCAAATACCAGCGTCTCGACCCCTGCTTCGTCGAGCGGATTAAATCCCGCAACGGGCACGAGTGAGCCATCGATACGGAGCATTGGCGGCAGTCCTACCTGCAAGTGAAGGTCTGACGCTCGGCGCCGGACGACTTCTTCTAGTAATACTTCGATTCTGAGTTGTTGATTATTCATAGCTATCCACCTTATGCTGTATCTGACGTTACCCTATTTACCTCTTCAAGCGTCGTGATACCGCTGAGCGCCTTAAGGTATCCATCCTGTCGCATCGTAATCATCCCCTGCGAGACTGCCTTTTGCTGAATCTCGGCACTGGTTGCATGCTTTACGATCATTTTCTGGATCTCTTGGTTAACATCCATGACTTCATAGATGCCGGCTCGCCCACTGTAGCCGTGAGGTTGCTGAGGGGTATCGACTCCTCTTACCAAAGTATAAGCGCTTTGGCCTGCGAGCGGAAGATCTTTATATCCCAAATCAGCAGAAACGCGCGCCACGTCGTCTTTTGTCTTCGGCAACAGGTGCCCTATTGTCGCCAAAATGTTTTGAGTCTCAATGGGACTCGACTGATATGTCTCGCGCTTTGGCCCGACCCGTCGCACCAATCGCTGTCCAATAATTGTATTCACCGTACTCGCAATCAAGAACGGCTCGATCCCCATATCCAGAAGTCGCGGCAAGACACCGGCGGCACTGTTGGTGTGAAGAGTACTGAAGACTAAGTGCCCCGTTAGCGCAGCCTGGACTGCCAGTGCGGCAGTCTCACCGTCACGGATCTCACCAACCATCACGACATCTGGGTCCTGACGAAGGATAGAGCGCAGTCCGTTGGCGAACGTCAGGCCAACTTCAGCATTCACCTGAATCTGATTCACTCCCTGCATCTTGTACTCAACAGGATCCTCAAGCGTAACGATATTGACAGAGTCGTCCTTAATCTCTTTGATGAGCGCGTACAAGCTAGTCGACTTACCTGACCCAGTTGGGCCGGATGTGAGTACCATACCGTTTGGACGCTTAATACCGTGTCGGATCACCCGCAGTGACCGTCCAGCGTACCCCATCTCTTCGATATCAAACGAGTTGCCAGACTTATCGAGCAGACGAATAACGATCTGCTCTCCCCATACGACCGGGCTAATGGCAATACGAAGGTCAACTTCCTTACCGGCAATCTTCACCGCAAACTGACCATCTTGTGGCGTTCGGTGCTCGTCAATCTTTAAATTCGATAGAATCTTCACGCGGCTTACCAAAGCCGGCTCGATACTCTTTGGCAGTTGCATAATTTCACGCAGCACACCGTCAATACGGACCCTAATCTTTAGTGCTGTCTCCATTGGCTCAACGTGAATATCGCTGGCGCGGGACTTAATGGCGTATTCAAGAATTTTACTCAGCGCCTGACTGATCGGTGAATCTTGAACGATAGTCTTTACTTCACTCGCCTCTTGCGCCTGAGCTTCTTCCTGCGAAACGGCCGCCGCCTTACCAACATCAGACAGGTCGGTTTTGTATTGGCTAAGAATGTGGCGAACACTCTCTTCCGAGGCCATGAACACCTTTAAAGGACGTTGAATGCGATTCGCTAAGTAGTCAACAGCCTGGACGTTGTTCGCATCGATCATTGCGACAGCTAGGCGATTCTGAACCTCCGCGAGTGGCACCGCCATGAAGCGCTCCGCCACGTCTTCGGGAAGGAGCGACAAGATAGTCTGATCAACAATTGTGTTCGTCAAATTGACGTACGGCACACCAGAGACGTGTGCGATTGCATGCGTGAGCATTTCATCGTCAATGGCGTCTTGCTCTGTCAACAAGCTAAAAAGCGGCTTGGCCTCTTTCTGGGCGGTCACCTCTGCCTGATGCAGAACCTCAGCCGTCACCAGCCCCTCATCTATGAGGAGCTGTACTAACTTGTCCTGTATGTCATCGGTTAATAAGGCCACCGGTTGCCCTCCTACTGCTCAGACGAGCCAACCTGAACCTCGACCGATGGGTTGATGGCTTCTTCATTAAAAATTCTTGGGTCTGGTTCGGCAATCTCATCAGTGATTGGATCGACCGTTTTGACCGTGACATCTTCGGTTGCTGTATCACCAAAGAACGCGTTGGTTGCGAAGAAGGCAACAATAATACTGACTGATGCAATCAGGATGATCATTGCGATGTCGGTTTTTTTCATTGTGGTACCACCTTATCAGTTAGCTCGATGGTTCGTGCCGGCTCGTAGTAAGCCTGTCCCTGTACGGTCATCAATTGGCTTTCGCCCTGACTCTCAATACGCAGTAAGCGAATATCGATGAGACGAATCGAACGCTCAAGGTTGCGCAGAACAGCTTTTAGTGCGTCCTGGTTACCGCTGACCGAGAATTGGAAGCTAATAGCATTACCGACACCCTCTTCACTCTCCACAACAGGTGCAGCGTCAACCGTACTTCCATCATCAATCGATTCAACCCCACTCACTGGATCAACTTGAAGGGTTTCTACAGTCACACCGTCCACGCCCGCGAGCAGCCTCGACTGCAGTGATGCTCCTAGCGCCAACGAGTTCGCATCAGCAGGCAATGCATCCAGAATAACCTGAATTGCCTGGTCTTCCTCTCGCGCCTTCGCAGCCGCAAGCGCCTCATTAGCATCAAGGACACGAATCTCAGCCTCTAGGTCGGGCACAATTTCGTTGTTTGCTTCAAGAACGCTGACCGTGTTCTGCTTCTCGGCCAATACTTTCTCGTTATACACCAGCTGGCGTGCCAAGAAGTACGAAACGACCAGTGCCGAACCCACTAAGGCCGAGCAGATTGCAATCCACAAGAACATCGTACGGTTGGCTTTTGCTATCTGCGCTCGCTTACGCAAAGCTGCTGTGTTATTTGATGCCATATTACTCCGCCCCTCCGTCTGTAACAAACACGCTTCGTGGAATACCGAGGTATGAGTCGGTCACGTTACCTTCGTTCGTCAGCTTGATCACAATAGTATCGATCGATGCTGCCAGCAGGCTGTCCGGGTAAGCAAAGCTGAGTGTAAATCGCACCACTCGCTGACCGCTAGCGTCTTCACCGTAGCTAATCTCTCGAAGGCTGACGTCCGTCGCCAACTGATCAGACTGTTCTTCACCATCGAGCGGATAGGTGACCACTGCACCTTCAATGGTTTTCTTGAAGATCTCAACGTTATCATACGCAGGTGTCTGACCTTCGATGACAATTGAGCTGTTATCGGCATCAAGTGATAGCGATACAATCTGGACCTGGTTTGGCTCTGGGGGAATAACTGCCTGGAGCATGTCGAATAAGCGTGAGTCTAGCTTCTTTCCTTCATTCAAGAGGTCAATCTGTTCGAGCTGGTTCTGAATCGTGAGAATCTTTGATAAATCTTCAACCGAGGCGAGTTTTTCACTCTGCTCTTTGATGGCGTTGTCTGCCAGTCCGCTACGAACAGCTTGGACACCAAAGACATAGACCAACAGCAAGACGACGATGCCAATCGCAGCGAGTCCAGAAATGATTGAAATAGTAATCACTGCAGTTCGGGTACGCTGCGCTCGCAGCAATTCTTGTTTGACATCCGGAACGAGGTTGATTTCAATCATAGCTTGTTCCTCCGCTCAGCAAGCCCGATGACGGTCGCAAACTCTGAGGCGATTGGTGCCAATTGTTGCTGGTCAGACTGGGGCACGCCCACCTTTTGCCACGGATTAGCGGCAGCCGAAGGGACACCTGTCTTCGCCGTTACGTAATCACCGAATTGCGGAACGATTGCGCTAAAGCCGGACAAAAGGATACCACCGACGGGCGTGCTGGGATAGCGAGTCTGGAAGAACTTAATAGACTTGGTAAGCTCTGTCGCGAAGTTTTCAAGGGTCGATTCAATCGCTCGATATACCTGGCCTTCAAGGCGATCAGGAGCAAGACCAAACTTCAGAATGAACTGACGCGCCTGATCCTCTTGAACGTTCAAGTTTTGAACAGCAGCCTTCACCAGTGACTTAATACCAACAGGGATGGTTCGAACAAGTCTCGGGCTACCAGCGAAAGTAATCGCCAGATCAGTTGACTGCTCCCCTACGTCAATAATGAGTCGGGCGTCAGGAATGCCGTCCGGAAGCAATGAGCGGATCATCGCCAGTGGATCGGGTTCTGCTGCAATGACATTAAACCCAAGACTCTCGACGAACTCGAGCCGCTCTTCGGCATACGCATTAGCCGTACTCGCCAGTAGCACTTCCTGCATCTTAGGGTCGTGCAGGGATGTTCCCAGTGGTGCCCAATCAACTTTTGCCTCGTTAATCGCCATAGGGATGTACTGATCAACCTGATACTTGAGAGTACTCTTAAGTTCTGCTTCTTGCATCAAAGGCAGCTCGATGACCGTCGTAAATGTCTTGCTAGAGGGCAAACCTATAGCGACGTTTTTCGTCTTGATACCACTTTGACCAACAGCTGTCATAATAACCTCACCTAGTCGACGCAGACTCTCAGGAGAGTTGCTGACACTTGTCTTCTCGTCAAGCGGCGCATAGCCGAAATGCTGCAACGTCCAGCCATTTTGCCCAGACGGCGAAAGCTGAACCACACGAACTGCATTGGTTCCTATATCTAGTGCAAAGAAATCGCCCACGCCACGTAATGCCATATTGTCCCTCATTATACAGAAGCATAAGCGAGAATAGCAAGCTGGTTTTTTCTCATTTATCTCTTTAGAAACGAGGAGGCAGTTCTTGTGTCGAAACAGTCTGCAAGCGGCCACTACCACCACTGTAGGAAGTTGCCCACAAATACGCATCAGGCCGCAGATTAAACACTTCCGCTGGGTCGCCAGACCGCGCGCCAGTGCCAGAACCACCAGTTCGATACAGCAGGAGTTGCCTTGAAGCGACTGGCCCATTGACCGTTAGCGGCGTCGAGCATCGATTTGCGTTCAATTCACTGGTTGATGAAATGTTACACGTCGCAATTCTTCCCGACGATCCGTTCGCTATCAACCAAGAATCCACACGACTCACCGACTCGTTAATCGTAATGTTATTTGCAATAATCACTACCTGCGGAATCTCGTCAGCAGAGCTAAGCGACGCACCCGTATAGCGAATATCTCCTTCAATGACGACGTTCGCTGATCGTGCGTTGATGACTACCCAACGCCCAACCCCTATGTCAGCGCTGGCGGATACACGGATAGTACCAGAACCGGTATATACACCGTTCGGCTCTGCGGCGAGGTCGATTGTAGGATTTGCCCCCCTATTTGTCGTACCAGTAAACCGAGTTTCAATTGATGGCAGGGATGTTCCCGCCCTATAATTCCCCTTCACGGTTGACGACGTACAACTTCCCGAACCTGCATTTGTTATCGTGAGGTAGCTGACGGCACAGAACTGATCACTACGAGCACCGCCGCTATATCCAGCACCAGATGCCATACCTGACACCGTGCCCGAGGCGACCACTGCGTACTCACCCCAGCTACCAAATGTGCGATCGCCGCTGACATTCTTTCGTATCGTAGAAGTGACAATGTCAGAAGTGGCCGCCTTGCCCACAATGACGTCCCCGCCTGTCACTTGCACCTTCGGCGAAACGGCTATCGTGACGCAGAACCCGCCGCTCTGCCGGCTGTCACCATTGTTATGAGCGATTGGCTGAACCCACAGTCTATAGCACATCTCTGTTCCTGCCGGAGCGTCAGGTGCGGTGCGATAGACGGGACCGAAGGTTGTTCCGCCGCGATTAAACGATCGGTTGCCACTGGTAAACTCAGCTTGTCCACCACCATTGCGTTCTTCCGTCAGCCACCATCGGACACTCGTGCTAGCAGTTGCACCGCTATTGTCGATGTGCGGGTTGAGTCGAATTGATGAGCCTGCCTCAACAGCTCCGGACGGACTGCCCGAGATGCTCGGTGTCAGATTGAAGTCTAGCCCCTCAACCAACCCCCTGTTGTCACCCACTGGGTTCGCACAGCGGTGAAAAATTCGATAGACGTTACCGCTGCGGTCAGTGATCCTAATGCCCGGCTCACACTTATTGTCCCAGGTATCCGGGTCTCGCATAACGTCACCTTGACCGTTGCTGCCGGTCAAACCGCTCATCGTGTTGATAGCGTCCGTACAAACAATCGTATTCCAGTTGATCGTTGCTGCGTTCAAACGCTGCGTCAGATCGGTAAAGTCGCTGTCGCGTATATTGCGCCCCCCGTTTGCATTGGCTTGATCACCGCTTCGGCCAAGCAGTGTCTGTACGATAAATGCAGACCCCGCCTTGTCCCTTCGACCAGATATATTATCAGCAGAGTTCCTGTTCTTATCACGCAGGAAGTTGACGAACTGATCAACGCTGCCCATGCCATGGACACCGCTCCCGATCACATAGGAAGGAATACCCGTGTAGTACTCGTACGACCAGAGGCGACGATTTTCGAAGTAGCTATAGCCACCAGGGTCATAACGACGAAAGGCTCGCCCATCCCATATTCCCGCGAACGCAGATTGTGCGGGCATAAGGACCGCCATGACGAAACTAAGAAAAAGAAAGGTCAGCAGAATCAGCCGACGTCTAGCGATGACCACTACAACTGCTCCTCGAGCCGATCGGCGCTATCAATATAATACTGACGCGTTCCCAACTCGTCTTCTTCACCCATCGCTTCAGCGGCGAGTCTGTAGTAACGAGCTGCCTCGACAAGTTCGCCCTGGACTTCGTATAGCGCCGCTAGCATTGAAGCCACCGGAACAACGGGCCCTGCAATCGCTTCAGCTGCCTTGGCTGCGTCGATAGCCCCCTGAACGTCACCCTCAGACACCAATAGTTCGGCCTTTCGTATGTATAGCGCAACCTTTTCGTCCTCGTCAGTATTCTGCTCGATTGCCTTATCGTAAATAGCCACCGCTTCTTCGGTGTTCCCATTCGCCTGCGCCGTTGCGGCATCCGCGGTCACGGTCGGGTCGAGCGTATCCCCTGCTTGCTTGCGCGCCTTTTCTTGCTCCGGGGTCAACTCGGTATTCTCTTCGACTGGACGCTCTTCAATACCGTCGTCGCTCGTATTCGATTGAGTCGCTTGCTGCGATTGCCAGACGGAGTAAGCGGTCACCCCACCAGCAAGCAGGAGCGCGACAATAATACCAATAATAATCCACGCCTTGCGTGACAAACGCCGAGATGGCCGCTGAAACTGCTTTTTCATCTTTTGCATGCAATAACCTTCTGCCGTTAAGCATAATCGAATTATCGCTCCTTGTCCACTGTTGACCGATGGTGGTGGCGAATTTATATTACCCCTGTTATAATAGGGAGAATGAGCTTATCTATTGGTATCGTCGGCCTTCCGAATGTCGGCAAATCTACGTTGTTTAATGCACTGACAGACAATAACATCCTGGCAGCAAACTATCCTTTTGCTACCATCGAGCCAAATACCGGCATTATTGCCGTACCTGATGCGCGCCTACAGGTGCTACAAAAAATGTATTCAGCCAGTAAAGTTATCCCGGCCACCGTTACCTTTGTAGATATCGCCGGCCTCGTCGCTGGCGCCAGCAAGGGTGAAGGTCTTGGTAACAAATTCCTTGCCAATATCAGGGAATGTGACGCGATTGTTCATGTGGTCCGAGCTTTCGAGAATCCCGACGTGACGCATGTTGATAATCACGTCGACCCCAAAAAAGATATCGAAACCATTAACACCGAGTTAATTCTTGCCGACCTGCAGAGCATTGACCGTCACTTACCGAAACTGCAAAAGGAAGCTAAAGCGAATCCATCCGTGCGCCAAGAAATTGCGACCCTCGAACAACTCAAAGAGCGCCTCGAGCAAGGGACGCTCGCCTCTTCAATAACGGACTTGGATACGAACGTTATTCAAGGGCTCCAACTACTCAGCACTAAGCCCGTCATTTATGTGTTCAATGTTGATGAAGTAACGCTCGGAGACGAGGCAAGGATGGCTCACCTCTCGGAGCTCGTTGCACCTGCGCAGTGCACCTTCATCTGCGCAAAGATCGAGGAAGAGCTCCGTGGACTTGCCGACGAAGACGCCGCCGAGCTTCTGGATGCATATGGCGTCACCGAGTCTGGACTATCGCAGCTGGCACGGGTCGCCTACCAAACACTCGGCCTCCAAAGCTACCTAACGGCCGGACCAAAAGAAGTGCGCGCCTGGACTATCCGGCAAGGCGCAACCGCGCCGCAAGCGGCCGGTGTGATCCATACGGATTTCGAGAAAGGCTTTATTGCTGCTTCAATCGTCGACTACGACGACCTGATTACCGCTGGAAGCGAAACAGCAGCCAAGGCTGCCGGAAAACTTCGCACCGAAGGTCGCGACTACGTAATGCGACCTGGTGATGTGGTCGAATTTCGCTTTAACGTCAGTAAATAAAACCGCTCCTTGTTTCCCTTTGACCCAGCGACATCACTATCTCGCTTGTCTACGATCGTGAACAATTCTTTTGCCCATACTTCAAAGTCTCTTAGGATCTGTCGGCGAACACTGTCATTCTTGATTACCCCTTTATTTACCTGATGTCGCCCTGCTTCAAACTGTGGCTTCACCATTGCCGCAACCATGGTGTTTGGCCCAATGACTCGCTCGGCAAGATGTGGCAAAATTTCGCGCAGGCTAATGAATGAAACGTCAATGACGACAACATCAGGGACTACTTCGGGAATAAATTCACGAATATCCGTCTTCTCATGCAGCTCTATGCGAGGATTGTCTCTGAGCGACGGATGCAATTGGTCGGTGCCGACGTCCACAGCATAGACCTTTTCAGCCCCATGCTGCAGCGCATAGTCAGTAAAGCCCCCCGTACTACTCCCGACGTCCAGAACGACGCTTCCTTGAAAATCAAGCTGCAACAAAGCAGCGACGCTAGCAAGCTTGAGACCCGCTCGACTCACGTATTGCTCCGAAGCAGCAAGCGCAATCTCTGCCGATGGGCTCACGTAGTAGCCGGGTTTCGTCACCTTCTTTGCATCAACAGTGACTTTGCCTAATCGAATGTAGCTCTCTGCCTGAGAGCGGCTCTCCACGAGTCCTCGTTGCGCTAGTTCGATATCAAGTCGTCGCTTTGTCATCTTCTTGCCCGCTCGTTCGCTAAAAACGGCTCAGTCACTGCTGAGCCGCTTGCGTTAGTCTTTCTTTCGTTCCCGGTATTCACCTGTCGACGTATCGACCGAAATAATGTCACCGATCTTGATAAAGGCAGGCACCTTCGCGACAAGTCCCGTCTCGAGTGTGGCGTCTTTCAAGACGCTACTGGTGGTGTCACCCTTTACAACGTCCTCGGTGTAGGTTACCTCTAAATAGACATTTTTCGGCAGTTCAACGGTGATGACCCTTCCATCAAAGAACTGGAGGTTAAGCGACTCGCCTTCTTTCAGGTAGCCAGCGTTATCGTCAACAATATCTGACGACAACTCGAACTGCTCAAACGTGTTCGGATCCATGAAAAAGAATGTGCTGCCGTCGTTATATAAGTACTGCACGTTCTGATTAGTAACCTCGGCAGAGTCGATGCGCTCCTGGCCTTTAAAGGTCTTCGGGATCACACCGCCATCAATCAGATTCTTTAGGCGCACGTTGACAATACTGCCACCACGGCCCATAACCTTTTGGCTATACTCAACGACCCTAAAAGGCTTGCCGTCCAATTGAACGACAACACCTTTTTTCAGATCAGTTGGCTGATAGGACGCCACGAAAGTCTATCCCTGAGCCACAAATGGCAATAACGCAAGGTGACGGGCACGCTTGATAGCAACGGCAAGCTGTCGTTGCTGCTTCGCGCTGAGACCAGTCTTTCCAACCGGTTCAATTTGTCCGTAAATGTTCACGAAACGCTGCAGAGTTTTGACATCCTTATAGTCAAAATATGCTGGAACGTCTTTCTTCATTCGTTTTGGCATGCTTCTGTTCTCCTTTTGAGCATAATACTAGTCAACGGTGACTAGAATGGAATTTCACTTAAATCGATAGGCTTGTCGTCGATGTCTTCAATCACGACATCATCAGACTTGCGGTTGCTGTTACCGCTCTGGCGTGGGGCGCTGTCGCCACCGTCACCATTTGGACCATCAAGGAAGGTGACGTCAGTCGCTGTCACTTCTACACGTGATCGCTTCTTTCCCGTCTCCTTATCGTCCCAGCTATCTTGTCGCAAGCGACCCTGTACAAGAACACGTCGGCCCTTGCCAAGATACTGCATCACGAGGTCACCGAGCTTCTCCCACGCTGTCACGTCGAAAAAGTCAGCGGCGTCTTCCTGTCCACCTCGGTCAACCGCAATACTAAAGCTTGCGATCGTCTTACCGGTAGTAGTTGTGCGCTGCTCTGGGTCGCGTGTCAGGCGTCCCATCAAAATTACTTGGTTAATACTGCGAGCCATATTCCCCTACTCCTCTTCTTTTTTGTCAGCACTTGCTGCTTGCTCGGCCAATGCCTTGCGCGCCTTCAAGTCTGCTTTGACCAACAGGTAACGCAGTACCTCGTCGGTGATGTTGAAGGTATTAGAAATCTTCAACGGTGCCTCTGCTGGCAGTTCAAGGTCCATGTAGACATATACCGCAAAATCTTCACGGTTGATTGGGTATGCAAGCTTTTTCTTGCCCCAGTTGTCTTCACGAACGACGGTACCACCAGCGTTCTTAATGATGTCGCGCACCTTGTTCAGTGGCGCGTCCAGATCTGCTTCGAGGTCTGGATGAATCAGAACGGTGAGTTCGTATTCTTTCACTAGTCTCTCCTTTTGGAATCCGAGTGAATCGGATGCTGATGCTTATGACATCAGCTTGAGTTAATAACACCTTAATTATACCCTAACTTCTCTGTTATAGCAACCTTCCCCCCTTGCCCTCATACTACAGCAGCTGTCTTATATCATCATGAAAATGCTAATTCAAACTATAGATGCGGACCATCGCTGCAGGATCGCTCTCTTTGCGATAGCTGAACTGGTAGGAAACGCATTGTTCGGTCGCATCAACCGAGCCGGTGCAGTCACCGGCAGGGGCACCCGTCGGACGGCGAGCGACGTAACAGTACTGATTGACGCTTGCAGACCAGCAATACCCCACCGCTCCGCCACTCGGCGAACGATAAATACCGTCTTCAATTTGTAGTGTCTGCGTTCGAAAGGTCGTATCACTCATCTGTGCACTATTAGGATAGTATCCAGTCTTTGCATAAAAAATTTCCAGCTTTTTCTGAAGCGCATTCATATCAGACACCCGTTCGGCATCTCGGGCACTTGCCTGTATACCGTTGTACGCAACAATTGTAATAGCCGCTAAGATGGCGATCACGACGATCACAATCAGCAGTTCGACGATAGTGAAACCTCGATGCGCACTCACCCGTTACGGCCTCCTGAATACGCTCGAAGGCACCGAGACACGTGCTTGGCCGGGATACTCCCACTCAAATATCGTATACGCGTTACCGCCGTTTTCGGCACCTGTATAAATCACGTCAACAGAGCGATTGGCGACCAAGTTAACAGTCACGCTACTTGTTCTTGTGTTGGTATACGGAAGGACTTCGACGCCATCAATAAAGACCTGCGAAAAGTCGTCAGTCGTAATCGTAAAAGTATAGCTACCAGTCACTGGCGGCACAATTCTTGCCCTATAGGTAACGGTAAAATTATCTGCCGGAATACGCGGATCAGGGCTTCCACCTCCCCAGTTGTTGTCAAAGTCGCCTTCAGCTCGCGTGAAGACTGGCGTCGCCCCCGCTGGACGCGAATTGTAGTAAGAGGCGAGAACCTGCCCACACTGCCCTTCAACCATCTCTGATCCGGTCTGGATAGAATAGGTCGAGTCACCCGTCTGCGCCCACACGCAGGCACGCTCGCCGCCGTCAATCTGGCTATAACCGTAAGTTGCACTTCCGTTCGAGATGCCAGCAGCAGACAACGACGCCGGATAAGAGCCATCAAGAAGCTTTTGTGCCTCCACTTTCTTAAACGCCTGCTGCACAGACGACTGCGCGGCTGACGCATTTGCGCTGCTCCGAATCCCGTTGTACGCAACAATTGTAATAGCCGCTAAGATGGCGATCACGACAATCACAATCAGCAGTTCGACGATAGTGAAACCCTTGCTAGTTCGGATAGACATAACAAGCCTTCCCGTACCCAGAGGCTGGGTCGGTAAACGTTGAGTTGTTACAGCCGACTGAGCCCGTCTGATTTAGCAAACGGTTAAACCTTCCCTGCGCCGCAGATCCGTACACCACCGTAGCCGTTCCGCTAAATGTGCAGGTGGTGTTCTCGGTGGCACATGCCGTTGGTAGATTCATATACGTCGTGTATGCGCCCGAGACACCTTGCCCTGGGCACGGAAGGAAAGCATCAATTGAGTCATCGCTGATCACAGTCGAGCCAGACTTTGCATAATACTTTTTACCCGCTTTGGTTTCGGCCGCAAATACGAAATCGGTGCCGTTTGTGCAGTATGTCAGCACCTTGTAACGACTAAGGTCGGCCTGCGGCACAGCCGAACCTCCGCTCATCACATCTGTTGTCGCATAGCGGCTACTACTAGAAGTGACGGCAGCGGCCATGACTTTCTTCACATTCTGCGATAACTCTGATTTGACGCTCGATTCCGTTGCCTGATTTTGGATGCCGTTGTACGCCACAATCGTAATCGAGGCAAGAATCGCAATGACAACAATGACAATCAAGAGTTCGACAATGGTGAAACCGGTCTTTTTATGTTGCGCCCACTTCATTAATTTCCAGTGTAGCACAAGCGGTATCGGCTATCCTAGGTCATTGCTGGAATCGCCAAAGACATCGTCCATGCTGCTCACAAGCACGTCACGAGGCCGCGCACCATCCGCTGGGCCAATAATCCCTTGCTCTTCCATCTGCTCAATAAGACGGGCTGCACGAGCATACCCGACACGCAGCCGTCGCTGAAGCAGACTGGCGCTCGCCTTACCGCCCTCAATCACGACACGCACCGCATCACGATACATATCATCGTCGCCACCGCCATCAAAGTCCATCACAACACCACCCTTGCCATTAATCTGAACTGGCTGGCTAATGACTTCTTCGTTGTACTGCGGCGGCGACTGTTCACGCAGGTGGTCAGTAATCTTCATGACCTCTTGGTCAGTCACCCATGCACCTTGGATACGAACAGGCTTCCCCATGCTCGGCGTCTGCATCAGCATGTCACCCTGTCCCAGCAATTTCTCGGCGCCCACCTGATCAAGGATGGTACGCGAGTCAACTTGTGACGCAACCGTAAAGGCAATACGAGCGGGCACGTTTGCCTTAATGAGCCCTGTAATAACATCGACAGATGGACGCTGCGTGGCAAGCACCAGATGGATACCAACTGCACGTGCTTTTTGCGCAATACGGACAATCAACGCTTCAACGTCACGTGCTGCCGCCATCATCAGGTCGGCCAACTCGTCGATCACAATGACGATATACGGCATCTCGCCCTCATTGTGCTGCTGCGCATGACCGTCTTCATCCTTCACGGTCACCTTCTTGGCGCCACGTTGAATCATTTCGTTATACGTCTTGATATCACGAATTTTGTGTTCAGCAAGTAGGCTGTATCGTCGCTCCATCTCATTCACCGCCCACTTCAAGGCGCTGATCGTCTTCTCTGGCTGAGTAATCACCGGCGTAATCAGGTGTGGGATGTCCTCGTATGGCGCCATCTCGACCTGTTTCGGGTCGACGAGAATAAGCTTCATCTTGCTCGGACTGTTGCGATACAAGAGGCTCGTTAACAGCGTGTTGATCATCACCGACTTACCAGACCCGGTCTGACCGGCGATCAAGAGGTGCGGCATCTTGTTGAGCTCACCTATCACCGCGTGGCCTGAGATATCTTTACCGATAGCAAAGGGAAGCGGCTCACCAGATTTCGTCCACTGTGGACTACTAATGATCGAGCGAAGTCGCACGTCGGCGGCTTTTTGATTTGGCACTTCGATACCGACCGCCTTCTGGCCAGGGATCGGTGCTTCAATACGCAAACTCTGGGCAGCAAGGTTGAGGGCAATGTTCGTTTCAAGCTGCGTGATACGTGTCAGCTTCACGCCACTCGGTGGACGAAGCGTGTATTGAGTCACCTTTGGACCAATATTTGCCCCTTCCATTTCAACATCGATATTAAATTCACTGAGCGTATCTTTAATGGTCTGAGCATTTTGCTGCACGTCACCAGCGTTCGCAGGCGACTCTTTCTTCTCGAGCAGGTCAATACTCGGCGCCTGCCAGTTGGGATCATTAATAGTGATAAGCGCCGTCTTTTCCTCGGCCGCCTTGTCTGGTGGTGTAGAACCCTTAAGGCTCGAGCGGCGAGCCGGCTTCTTGTCATCCTCAACTTCGGCCATCGGGACGCCCGCATTAAGAGTGAAGTCTCCCAGCGACTTCTTCGGAGCATCGACGGCCGCTGCACTCCGCATAACCTTGACGTTCTCTTCTTGCTCGCTGGTGTCGCGACGAGTCAGCTCCCAGATCTTTTTAATCACCGTAAACGGAGAGACACGCAGAATAAACAGCGCTGTCAGGAAAATCAAAAGAATGTAGACAAATGCGGCCACCCCGGGCTCGACCAGTGCGATCATACCACTGTTCACCAAGTCTCCGACAAATCCGCCTGTCGTCCGACCGTTGTTGTCCTTCAGTAACCCAAACAGACCCGCAAACCATACTAGCGACAATGCGGTGGCGAATTTCATAACAAACGGCAAGCGGTTGTCTTCGGCGCGGAAGATTTCGACGGCAACATAGATAAACAGTATTGGAACGACATAGACGGCATAGCCGATGGTGTTCATTGTCGCTTCGTTCAGCCACTCGAGGACGGGGCCGCCAAGGTTAAACCAGCTCAGGATAATCAAGAGTGAGAAAACGATTAATAGAACAGCCCCAACCTGCGCCCAAAACCCATCAGGAAGGACGTGCTGAGGTGCCTGCGGAGCTTGCTTTCGGCTTTTTGTAGAGCGTCGCTGTTTCTTTTTTGCCATAATCTTTTCTATTATAGAGGGTTTATTCTCTTAATGAATAGACATATTATAGCAAAATTTACCACAATTTGCAAGAGGCTTATGGTTCAAAGAAAAAAGAAGCCTCGTCAAAAGGAGGCTTCTTTTTCAATCTTCGACTCGACTAGTAGCCGCGTGCGTCAGTTTTAGCGCGTAGCTGTGGATCGATCGCGTCGCTATCTGGTACAGCGGGCTTCGGGAACTGCTTTGGTGCAGGCCGCTTGAATGGCTTCACTCCTTCGACCGTTTCTTTCGAGGCTTGGCCGCCCTTGTTACCACCACCGCCGCCGCCAATTTCATTGATCACAGGAATGACGATTGGCGTCCGACGCGTTTGGTCGTAAAGGATATGCGTCAGCTCGTCCTTAATTTCCTTCTTCACGGTGTCGAGGTCGACCTTTCGGCCGTTGAATGTCCGAGCAACTTTTTGCTTCAAGTACTGGCGAATCACCCCCATCAGCTCTTCACTGTCGCGAAGATAAATGAAGCCCCGGGAAATGATGTCAGGACTCGTCAGCAATCGGCCGTTACCGCGAGATACGGTGAGGATAACGACGAACATACCTTCGGTAGCCATGTGAATTCGATCCTTCAGAACCACTTCTGACACGATAGCTCCGGAGTCGTCGTACATGACACCACCAACCGGTACGCGACCAAACTTGCGCGCGCCTTCAGCAGTAATCTCGACGACATCACCACTGTCACATACAAAGATGTTCTTGCGTGGAATAGCCGCCTCTTTTTCGGCTAACTCTGCATTGTGCACCAACATGTGGAACTCACCGTGAATCGGCATGTAGTAGGTGGGGTGCAACGCGTTGATCAGCTTGACGTGGTCTTCGTAGTAACCGTGTCCGGACAAGTGCAGTGGACCGAGTCCGGTCAGGTGTGTCTTACCGTTCTGCACTACTTCGCTTCCCTCTCGCATCAATCCGTCAACAGTTCGTACGACATACTTCTCGTTACCAGGAATAGGGTTTGAGCTGAAGACAACGACATCGGTGCTTTTGATCTTAATGTGCTTGTGAGAACCGCTCGCCATACGGTTAAGAACGGCGCTAAATTCACCCTGCGATCCAGTACAAACAATCGTGACCTTACCGTCAGGCAGCTTAATGATGTCTTCCATCTTCATAATGACGTCTTTTGGCACCTTAATGGTACCGGTACGCAGTGCGACTTCGACGTTCTGGATCATGCTGTATCCGGCAAAGGCGACTTTTCGGCCATGCTTCTTTGCTTCGTCTAGGATGACCTGCATACGATGAATCTGGCTACTGAAGGCGCTGATGATCAGGCGGTTGTTCTGATACCGCTCCATCGCCTGCCCCATGCTGGCCTGAATATCAAACTCGCCGTGCGTGTGTGTCCCTTCGGACTCACAGTTCGTCGATTCGTTCATGAGCATCAGGATGCCCTCTTTCGTGGCGATTTCGGTCAGGCGTTCGAGGTCGAACTTCTTTCCGTCCACGGGCGCATCCTCAAATCGCCAGTCTCCCGTGTCAACCAAAACACCGAGTGGTGTTCGGACGACCACAGCAGTCGCATCAGGAATAGAGTGGTTAACGCGAACAAGTTCGATGCTAAAGCTGTCGCCGAGCTGTACGCGCTCGTGCGCTTCAGGATCGAGAATGTTGTACTCTGGCTCGAAACCGCTCGTGGCCTCTTCCATAGTCTTCTGCAGCATCGCAATCGTAAACTTTGATCCGTACACGGGGGCAGGAATCTTGTCGATCAGGTGACGAAACGCACCAATGTGATCAAGGTGACCGTGTGTAAAGACAATGCCACGAATCTTATGCTTGTTCTCTTCAAGATAGGTAATGTCTGGCACGATGTAATTGATACCTGGGTAATCAGCCCCCGGAAAAAGGAATCCCATGTCGATGACGACGATGTCATTATCGTATTCGATCGCCATCATGTTTTTGCCGATTCCCATTTCACCCAGTCCACCAATTGGAATAACACGGAGTTTTGGCCCGTTGTAGCGAGGCATCTTCTTTTGATCAGCCAGACTAAACTGGCGTCCATCGTAGCCGTTATAAATCGACTTGTTTACCGGCACGTTAATGACGTGCTGGCTAGCGCGAAGGTTTACCCCTTCGCTGGTACGGCGCTGTGCCCGAAAGACCTCACCGCGACGAGTTTGCGTGTTGGCTAGCACGGTGTTGTTTTGCTTTGGTCGCTGACCGTTCTGTTTATTGTTATGGCTATTCCCACGTGGCTGCTTCGATGTATCGTCAGCCTGTGGGGTACCGAGTCTTCGTTGACCCATATTTTTCTCCTTTTCTTAAGAAAATAATGTGTTTTTCTTGAAAAATTAATGACAAGTGAGAGGGGCCGCGTGCGGGCTACTGTCCTAGCCGCCTCTCGAATTACAGTGATTTTACTATAGCACGCAGAACATAAAAATACAAGGGTGGAGTTGACTTTTACGTAAAAAGGTGTATAATATGCACATACTTTTCACCCCCGAAAAGTCGCAACCTTGGGAGAAAAAATGAACCCCTTTACTGAATTGCTGGTGCAGATCTGCCTCGTGCTGCTCGCGATCCTGCTGGCACATCGAGTGATCAAGATCGTCCGCAAGCAGGCACGCGCGAGCGCCTTCCGACAGATCGACGGCATGATGAAGAAATACCATCAATCCGTCGACTCGGTCGAAGAGGAAGTACGGCCGAAGGTCGACCTCTGGTGGAATACCAGCGGCCGCACCTGCGTCGAGCGTCACATCGACGCCGAAGGGCTTCCCGGTCTGCCCAACGTACCGGGGCTGCAAGAACAGATGCCCGATTTCATGCAGGAGGCCATGAAGCTCCCCGTACTGGACATGGCTCAGCACTCGGCGGTCCAACTGGCCGTCCAGCTGGCCACAGAGGAGCAGTTCAACACCCTGCTGGAGAGCGCGCGCAAGCGGGCTGGCCAAGAGCAGGTGGACAAGCTGCGCACCGAACGCGAGAAAGTCATCGAATCGCTGCGAGGTCACCTGACCACGTACGGCATCGACATCGACGAGTTCGAGCAGCAGTTCGCCTGATGGGTCTTAGCGGGGGTGGCGCACTGCGCCGCCCCCGCTCACCCGTCCCCCCAAGCGGCCCGAGTAGACACTCGGGCCTTCTTTTCCAGCTAGACGCTGGCTTTTTTTATTTCTTCAACAACGCCAGGCACTTTGAGGAAATCATCAATCAGTGTTTGTCGCAACGATCCGTTATAAAGGGCTGCAGCCGGGTGAAAGAGCGGCATAATAACGACATGCCCGTCACCAAAAGGTATACGCTTAGGCTGACCGTGAATCTGCCCGATCTTCATGCCGGGAAGAAAGTATTCCATACTATGCCTACCTAGAGTAATAATGACTTTCGGTTGAATAATCTGTAGTTGCTTAACAAGATATGGCCAAAAAGCAGCCTTCTCTTCCGGCAGCGGATCACGATTATTGGGTGGCCGATATTTGACGATGTTGGTGATATACACATCGCTTCGAGTCATCTGGGCAGCAGCAAGCATTTCGTTCAGAAATTTGCCGGCCGCTCCGACAAACGGAAGCCCCTGCTCGTCTTCATTCTTCCCGGGCGCCTCACCAATAAATACAATGTCAGCATCCACATTGCCGTCACCCATCACAAGCTGCGTCGCCGTCTTGGCTAAATCTGGACAGATATTCTTTTGTTGAATATCTGCCGCAATTTGGTCAAGCTGTTGGCGCTGACTGGCGCTCACCAGTATTATTCTCCATTCGCCTTACTAGCAACCGTGTCGCTGAGGGCTTCAAACGCTTCTTGAGGGTTTACTTCCTCGATGCGCTCTTGTACGTCATCCGCAAGCTTCGTGCTCGCTTCAGACAGCTTACTGACTTCGTCGTAGACTTTATTCATTGCAGCGTATTGGTCAGCTGATGAACCGGCCGCCTCATATTGCTCGAGCGCAGCCTTGACGTTTGTCATCACCTCGATGGTACTCTGAACGTACTCGTTCACTGCAGCGTCTGGCACTTCACCAACCGCCTCGTAAGCATCAACTACCTTCTGAACATTCTCCGGGGTAAAGTCGCCGAGATCCTCAAACACTTCATTAGCCGCAAGCAGCTTCTCGAATGATGGCAGCAGATCGTCAAAGAGAGCAATGAAAGCTTCTGCCTTTTCGTTGTACGCCTCGTACTTCTCGCGCACTTCGCTATCGAAAAGGATTGCTTTCATTGATCCGAGCTTCGCATGTTCAGTCTTAAACGTTTCAAACTGTTCTTTTGCGTCGGCAATCTGATCTTCACTCGACGTACCCGTCGTGACGTTCACGTCATCAACTGTGTCACTAATGAGCTCGAGCTGCTCATGAACTGCAACGTAGTCATCACGCGTGACGTTAAAGAAAACAAAGTACGCAAGAGTCCCAAGAACGACAAGAACTAACGCAGATCCACCAAGGATCAGCCCCAGCTTCAAGCCTTTCTTTGGCTTGTTGCTCTGTGGCGGAGGGGTAATTGCCGGACCACCAACTGGCTGCAACGGCGCTGGCTGCTGCGGCAGGTCAGACACGGGAGCGGCAGCAAAAGACTGCGCAGGAGCTTCAGGAGCTGCCGACGTTGCCCCAAAGGGATTAAATGGCTGCGGTGTCGCACTATCGGCAGCGGGAATATTCGGCTCAATCGAGACGGGCTCGACTGGTGTCGACGTCGGCTGCGGCTGAGCTTCAGTGGCTGGCTGCGACTGAGGAGACGCAGCTGGCGCTGGCGACACCTCTGGCGTCGGATTAGTATTTGGATCCTGATCTGGCGTTGGCGCCGGAGGAACCATTGGATTTTGGTTTGGGTTCATAGGGCTCTCCTAAAATATTCCCCCTCAGTATACAAAGAGGGGGCCATTCTGCCTATACCGCTTGTGCTTCTTTTAGGCTAAGGCTCAAACGACCTCTCTCGTCGATGCCAGTCAGCTTCACCTTGACGACCTGGCCTTCATGCAGGACGTCCTCTACTTTTTCAACACGCTTGTCTGAAAGCTGTGAAATGTGAACCATGCCATCAATGCCCGGCAAGATATTCACGAATGCGCCAAAGTCCTTGATGCTGACCACCGTCCCTTCGTAGATACGTCCAACTTCCGGCTCTTCTGTCAGGCTCTTAATCCAGTTGAGCGCTTTTTCAATAGAAACGCCGTCAGGACTCGCAACAGTAATCAAGCCATCTTCCTTGATATCAATCTCGGCACCGGTTTCGGCAGTAATCTTGTTGATCACTTCTCCACCCTTGCCGATCACTGCACCAATCTTGTCTGGATTAATCTTGATTTTCTCGATACGAGGAGCGTACGGGCTGAGCGACACCCGAGGCGCCGCCATCGTCGTCAGCATGTGGTCAAGAATGAACGCACGGCCTCGCTGTGCAGTCATCAGGGCTTCTCGCAAGATAGCAACCGGCAAACCATGCACCTTCATGTCCATTTGTAGCGCAGTAATTCCCTTCTCGGTTCCAGCAGACTTAAAGTCCATGTCACCAGCAAAGTCTTCCGCGTCAGCGATGTCAGAGAGGATATGCGGGGTCTCGCCTTCCATGATAAGCCCCATCGCAATACCGCTCACTGGCCGCTTAATCGGTACACCAGCGTCCATCAGCGCAAGACAGCTCGAACACGTCGCCGCCATTGAGGTTGAACCGTTCTGGCTCATGATTTCAGTAACACTGCGCATCGCGTATGGGAATTCCTCGGCAGTCGGCAGGACTGGAATGATCGCTCGCTCGGCTAGGTAGCCATGGCCAATTTCACGGCGGCCTGGACTTCCAAGGCGACGTACCTCACCGACTGTGTAGCCGGGTGCGTTGTAGTGGTGCATGTAGCGACGCTCGCCGTCGTTCACTTCCATAGTGTCGACCATCTGTGCGTAGCTGAGTGGTGCAAGTGTCACAATATTAAGAGCCTGGGTGACGCCGCGGGTAAAGAGCGCTGATCCGTGTGTTCGCGGCAAAATACCAACCTCACTCGAAAGTGGCCGGATTTCATCAAACGCGCGTCCGTCAGGCCGGATATGATCTTCGACGATACCCTTTCGGACGTCTTTATGGACGGCACTTGTGAACGCTTCGTCGTATTCGTCGCGTAGCGCAGGATAGTCCTCTCCAACTTTTTCCGCCATCTCTTCGTGGAAGGCCCAGCGGATTTGGTTAATCATCTCGTTTCGCTCTGGGTACGGCTTACGCAAGGCTTCGCCAAACTTACCCTCTACCCAACCGTCGACCGCTTCTTGGATCTCGGCGTTTGGTAGTACAAGTTCGTATGTCTGAGCGGCCGGCTGCAGCTTCTCAGCCAACTCGCGCTGCAGTGCAATCGCTGGCTGGTAGTGGTCGAAGGCCCAAGCGAGCGCGTCAGCGATCACCTCTTCTGGCACTTCGTTTGCCCCAGCCTCAACCATCGTAATACCGCTCTCGATACCAGCAACCACCAGGTCAAGGTCAGAGGCATCACGCTCTTCCGCTGACAAGAATGCCTTGAACTCACCGTTTACTCGCCCGATACGGAGCCCGGCAACCGGTCCATCAAACGGCGTTCCTGTCAGCATCAAGGCGGCCGAGGCAGCGATCATTGCGACCATGTCAGGGCGAAAGGCTGGGTCCATACTCAAAACGCTTGAGACGACTTGAACCTCTTGGCGGTACCCTTTGGGAAAGAGTGGTCGAATCGGACGATCGATCAACCGACCGATCAAAACCGCTTCGTCGCTCGGTCGGCCTTCGCGCTTAATAAAGCGGCTGCCGCTAATCTTTCCGGCTGCATAAAATTTTTCTTCATAATCGATGCTCAACGGAAAATAGTCGAGTACGACCGGACGAGAGCCAACCTGTGCCGTTCCAAGAACGACCGTGTCGCCATAACGAACCAGGACGCTCCCCGTTGATCGAAAACCAACTCGGTTGACTTCGAGCGTCAACGGCCGTCCTTCGAACTCGGTGCTCACCGATATAATCTCCTTACCGTAAGGATTAATTGTGGCCATAATAGTGGACCTCCTTTTTAGTTCTTCACCTACTAGTTCATAGCGAGTAAGTAACGGGTATGGTGGCTTATCAAAACCGCTATATCCAGCACTTAACCGCTCCGTGAAGTACTCTTATTATATCAGAGGCCGACGTTATATTCATTACTGAGCCAGCGAATGACCTGGCTGCGAGTAGCCGGATCGTGATACTCGTCGAACACCAATGCGGCAATCGGCGTATACCCAGAGTTTGAATAAGCCTGCACCGAGTCAAAGCTCCATCCGGTATGCGCTGCGAGTGAGGCGCTAATGTCTGCTGTGTTATCGAAACCGGCAATAATTGACGTATCGTTAGCGGTCACCCACCCAATATGTCGGGCATTGGTATTCAGGATATCATGCCGGGTCAGGTCGCGGTTTGTCTGACTGGAAGTTGCGTAAAAGGCGCGGGCCGAGGCCTCGCTACTAGCGCCTGTCCGCAAACGAAATGCATTATTAGTTGTCGTTGGCGAAAGCGCAATGATTGTTGACCAGTTTGAAGCCGACGGATTGTTGTGCGTATCAAATACACCGTAAAGCGTTAGCTGCTGCGTCGATTGAATGGCCTTACTGAGCGTATCATCGGCGACTCCCTCTAGGTGGACGAGTGGGGTCTTGAGCGAGATCGAAACACCCGTATCTTGAAGAATCTCAACCTGCATTCTTCTTTGCAGCTGGCTCAGCTCAGAAGCGGTTGCCGAATTTTCGGCTTGCTGGCGAATGCCATTATAGGCCACGATAGTAATCGCTGCCAGAATAGCAATCACTACTATAACGATCAGAAGTTCAACGATCGTGAAACCAGAGTAATTCTTGCGCATCGCCCTCCCCTCTTTTAGCAGGATACGTTAGGGAAAGTATAGCATAGAGCTGGCTTACCTGGGACTCACGCACAATCCGCAAGTGCGTCGCACCTATGCCTTTGCGCTATCTTTGCGGACGCCAAAACGGAGATACTGCGATGACAACGGGACTGAAATAAGCAAAACTGCCAATAAGCGTGCCACCCACAATAAAACCTCGCTCTCTACCTCGTATGCGCCAGGGAGTCCAAGAAGAGAGAAAATAATCGCCGGCCATGCAGCAGGACCGAATCTTTCCGTTTCAATTGCCAACCCGCCAATGAACGAAAACGCCGTCACCGCTGCAATGTATAAACCAATCCCTAGGATGCTCAGCCCATTTTTTCGGTCGCCCTTAGAGATGCCTTTCACTCCTCTCGCGATTAACTCTAGTGGCGCCAAGACAAAAGGCACGAGAAGAAAGCCGAGTAAAAGTGTTCCGTAGGCAATGAGGCCGAATAGAAAGATCGAACCGATGGCTGTCACGTCGCGATCGACCAAGATGCCTTCTAGCAGCCAAGGAAGCATCACCAAAGTGACTAAGAGGGGTAGCGACCAAACCGACACCCACACAAGCGGTGGAAGCTTTGACCCATCTTTTCTGCTAGAAAAAATATATCTAACGCAAACCGCTCCAGCCAGAGCGACAAAAAGTAGTACCAAGAACACTGCCGACATCGATGAATCATTATACGCATCGGCATCCGCCGCCACGGTTGACATCGTCATATACGTCAAAAGAAGTGCAGTAATCACGACCCATGCAGTGACCCCAAACTTCTCGTACAATTTTTGCACCATCCTCCTCCTTAAAAAAGAACTCCGTATTACTTACGGAGTCCTAGTTTTGCGACGACTGCCTTATAGGCTTCAAAGTCTTTCGCTTCAAGGTACTTAAGCAGTCTCTTGCGGCGAGAAACCATCTGAATCAGTCCACGACGAGCCATGTGGTCGTGCTTGTTAGCCTTCAGGTGCTCGGTCACTTCTTTAATACGAGTAGTGAGCACAGAAGCCTGCGCCTGCGGACTGCCGACGTCATTCTTGTGAGTTTGGGTCAGGCTGAATGCCTTTGCCTTGTTTTCTGCTGTAATCATCGAATGTGTATTGTAGCAGAGTTTTCCCCAGCTTTCAAGGGGTATCGCCGGCAAAACTTTTTAAGCACAAAAAACCGTGCTTATATTGACTTTTTATCTGTTAAATGATATGGTAATGAGGATATGGAACTCGTGAGGTCCACTTCGCGCGGAGGGTTCTCCGTACGAGGCATCTTTACAATTGTCCTGACCGTTCTCATGACGGTCTTGCTGGCGACAACTCTTGCCAGTACTCCAGCGAACGCACAAAGCCCTACCGGCAACTGGAAGGGCGAATCGATCACCTACGACGGTCGACAGTACTTTGCGGCCGAACCCGCCACCGCCGGTCAAAGTCACGGACTGCCAGAAGGCACGCAGTATTACGTCGCAGTTGAAGAGATCAGCGAACGCCCCCTCGTGCGCAAAGCACACGTTATTTACTTTGCACCCGGCAATAGCCCGCCAACAGCAACCAGCGCCGAGTACGTGGTGTATGACTACTCGCCTTCAGAGGTATATTCAAATCCCGAAGGCCGCACTACCATCACGATGACCCCTCAAGCAGAAAGCAATGATTATGCGTCGTCGTGTACTGTCGAGGGAATCGGCTGGTTTGTGTGTCCTATTACCGTCTGGCTCGCAAACGCTATGGACTGGATTTACGAGCAGATCGCACGGCTCGTCGCCGTTCCTCCGGTTGCGGTTAACGACGTCAACACACCGCTGTACACTGCCTGGAATGTAATGCGCAGCTTTGCCAACATCGCCTTCGTGATCGTCTTCTTAATTATCATCTACTCACAATTAACAAGCTGGGGAGTGAGCAACTACGGACTCAAAAAACTTATCCCTCGGCTGATTGTTGCCGCTATCCTTGTGAACGTCTCGTTCTATGTCACCGCTCTCGCGGTTGACCTCTCGAACCTCGCTGGATACGGCCTCCAGGAAATCTTGATTAGCATCCGCAATAATACGTTCGCCATTACGAATGACACCTGGTCGTCAGACGCAACTAACACCTGGTCGACACTGACAGCCTTCGTACTGTCGGGTGGTGCGGTCACGGCCGGATGGATCGGACTATCGATCGCAACCATGGGAAGTGTCGCCTCTGCGGTCTACCTTTTGATTCCGCTGCTGATTGGCCTCGCCGTTACCGTCTTTGTTGTACTGCTCATTCTGGCTGCTCGACAGGCAATTATCGTTATCCTGATCGTACTTGCGCCGCTGGCGTTTGTCGCCAACCTGCTGCCGAATACCGAGAAATGGTTCGACAAGTGGAAAGACCTCTTTATGACGATGCTCATCTTCTTCCCTGCCTTCTCTCTGGTCTTCGGGGGCTCGCAGCTCGCCGGAGGGATTATCATCCAGAACGCCAACAACTTCATCATGATGATCTTTGGTATGGCCGTGCAGGTTGCGCCGCTGGTCATTACTCCCCTCCTGCTGAAGCTAAGTGGTGGTCTACTGGGGCGTATCGCGGGACTGGTCAACAACCCAGGAAAAGGCTTTATCGACCGCAGCAAAAACTGGGCCAACGACCGCGCAGCTATGCATCGTGCGAAGTCAGCGGGTAAGAATGTTCGTGGTAACCCATTCCGTGCAACCGGACAGTTCTTTGACGGCCGTCGACGTAATGTCAAAAAGGGCACGGAGGTGTACGAGCAAATGGCAGAAACTCGTTACATGGAACGTAACGGCAAATACGCCAAGTTAACCGATGCCGAGCATGAAGCACACATGGATCGGGAGATTGTCGACAACACCCACAAACTTCGTGCTCAAGATCACATGAACCACGTCGGCTCAACGGCGCATATTAAGAACGCGCAAGTAGAAGCCGGTAAGTTGGCTGTCGAGCGCGCCACCCAGGCAACCGCCGCTGATATCTCGGAATACCGCGCTGGGCACGTTCCAGTTGGCGCAAGTACCGCGCTGACTGATACGATTACTCGCCTTAACGCAGAACGACAAGCACTCTCTATCGAAAAGACACGTGCTTCGAATGCTGAAGGCGTGGCCCAGGAGCGACTGGCTGACGCACTGATTAATGATCCGAATCTACGCACCCGAGCTGGCGGTATCGACGAGCACGGTGCTGACGCCGCACTGGCAAACGCTATCAGCACGGTTCGAGAGTCATACAACAAATCAGTCGGCGAAGCACGTCAGATTATTAAGCACTTCAACTTGTCTTCTAACGAACGTCAGCAATTGGCATTGGGCGAGACGGTCACCGCGACGCGTGCAGATGGCACGTCACACACCTTCACTGCCAGTGACCTGTTTGCCCGCGAAGCAGTTATTGAAGACCAAGTGGCAACCGGTACCATCGAGCAAGTCGATCAATTGGTTATGGCCTCTGGTAAGAATGCGAAGCTGGCCCAGTTCCGCACGACTATCTCAGAAGCAGTGGCTAAGAACGGCCTAGGTGGCAAGACACTCTACTTGGGCGGCAAGACGATCGACGACATCGCTCAGGGTCGATTCGGCGACGAAAACGCCCTTATGGCTGCCGTTGTTGAAACAATCGGTAAGGGTAAGATTTCCGAGAAAGACTTGGCGAACATCGACAAGGACGCCGTCAAGCGTCTATGGAGTGCCGCCGAGCTTATCCAGAACAACCAAGTCCCTGCTGGCGTCGACCCTGCACTGCTTCCGGCGCTCCGGGCTCGCTTGGACGACTTCTCTCGGGTTGCTCAGGACACTCTGGTGGGCGACGAACGTGTCAACGTCAAGCCAAACGCCAAGGAGTTCATCCTTCGCGTGGCTCGCCTGAAAGATCCAAACTTCCAAGAAGGTCCCATCCCAAGGCCACCAGAAGAGCGAGAATAATTTCCCTACACTTCAACAGGAATGGCGTTTTCTACGCTGTAATCAGCAATCTTGGTTCGGCGCAATTCTCGACAATAAGCACCCGTTTCCAACACCTTCCCTATGTCTTCAGCCAAGCTTCTGATGTAGGTGCCGCTGCTGACATGGGTGCGAACGGTGACAAAGGGATACTGATAGTCGAGGACTTCAAGCGAGAAAACCGTCACCTCCCTTTCGGGAATCTCGACGGCCTCACCTTTTCGAGCCAACTTGTAGGCGCGCTGCCCATCAATTTTTATGGCGCTATATATGGGAGGACGCTGCCTGATTGTCCCACGAAAGTGAGCCAACGCCGCTTCAATCTCTTCGCTAGAAGGCTGCCTATCGGAGACATTGGTCAGCTCGCCCTCTGGGTCGCCGGTCGAACTAGTCTTCCCTAGCTCGATCACCGCTTCGTATTCCTTGTCTAGCTTTGAATACTGCATGGCATTGCGGCACTCTTTTCCTGTAACGATAATCATCAAACCGGTTGCGAATGGATCGAGTGTCCCCGTATGGCCAACTTTCGCCTTTTTGCCCAGCTGCTGGCTGAGTCGACGACGTATTCGAGCAACCACCCCAAAACTCGTCACGCCGGCTGGTTTATCCACTAATAAAATACTGTCTTCTTGCATAGAAGACAGTATACACGGTTCTACTGCTGGCCAGGGATCTTGAACTGCCCCGGGTCATTTGGCTGCGGTGGAGCATACGGGCCAGCGAGGTCCGTCGGTGGCATTGGCTGTGGAGCTGGCTGCGGCGGCTCGGGGGCGAGAATGTCGCCAAGACGCTCAGGTTGCGGTGGTGTCGGTGCATACGGACCAGCTGGTGCCTGAGGTGATTGAGAGAAGTCTGGCACGGCTGGTGGCATTGGCAGACCCAGATCAGCCGGCGTCGGCTGTGGCGCTGGCTGCGGCGGCGCGACCGTCGGTGCATTATCACCAAGAATGTACGATGAAGCGCCCCCGTCAGTCGTACTGACAGGCATGGAGCCAGGTGCCTGCATTCCAGGGCCAGAAGGCTCAAGATAAGCATGGCTCAGGATGGTCTTATTCTGATCATTTTCTGCTTCACGCCGTGCGTCATCTGCTGCTTGCTCGGTTGTCGCATTGAGTGTTCCGCCAAGAATTGGTTCATCGGCCTCATCAAGCTTCGTGTCGGGCTGCGACACAATTGGCGCTGGCTGCTCGGCTACTGTAGGAGTCTGCGTCTCAGGCTCGCTTGCGTACACCCCTGCTGCAACCGCGTTAGCGGTATGATCGAGGGCTGCCTCAGCGGC
Organism: Candidatus Saccharimonadota bacterium; assembly: GCA_002726935.1. Lineage (GTDB taxonomy): Bacteria > Patescibacteriota > Saccharimonadia > Saccharimonadales > Saccharimonadaceae > Microsaccharimonas. Next base: position 30,839 of record PBTC01000030.1, read on the forward strand.
TTTTGCCGCCTCAGCTTGCTCTTCGGCCTTTACCCGCTTGTCCATCTCTTCGAGAGTCTCGAATGGCGGATGCTCTCGCGGTACATCGAATTCATCACTCTGCGGCTGCTCTTCAGGAGCTGGCTCTTCCTCCTTGTGCTTGCCGATCTTCAGTGTCCCGTCAGCACTCACGCTATCACTGTCGTCTTTTGGTGGCTCAGGTTCTGAAGAAGTGTCCTCTGCATCCGAAGGCTCGAATGAATGCGTCTCCTCTAATTTGGTCGCGATCAACTGTTGGTCTGCACCTGCGGCCATCAGCTGTGACGCTACTGTCATAACCTTTGAGGTGGTATTACGGTTACTGAATCGTTCAGTCTGGGCGACGATACCCGTCAAGTACGCAGTCGCGATTTGGGCGTCGATAAGTGATTTGTTCTTGTCGGTCTTGAGCGCCTCGCTCAGTCCTGCAAGCATTTCGCTCAGGCTGCTTGCCTGGTCGTCGTGCCAGTCGATGCCACCGAGCGTGCTTGTCTGCTCACCCGCCGTCACGGTCGCAACCGTCGCATCGTGAAGAATTTGGCCATGAGATTCGAGGGCTTTATCGAGGTGATCTTGGTCATCAACACCCAGCGCAATAACGAGCTCGACGTTGTAATCACCCTGGCTGAATTCAAGATCGTCACTCGTAATGGTTGTCTTGTAAGGAGTAATAAAAATCTTTACCGCGTCACCCTCGACCTTGTAGCGCAAGTGATCAGCTTTCTCTTTATCAAGTGCAATAATAAAGTCGCGCAGACTATCTGTGGTATCATCAAGAATCTTCTCTGGCTCCAGAAAAGCAATCGCCGGGGGGACCACACCACTGAAGACTGCCGTTGCGTGCTTATCCATCTTATCGAGCAGGACCGTCAATCCGATCGCAGCCGACAAAGCATCGACAGTGGGATTGTCCGATACGGTTATCAGCACGTTTGTCGAGTCTTTGATCTTTGAGAGCAGCTGTTGTTTGGCTTTTATATCATCCATGGTGTTTCTTTTTGTTGCCTAAGCGTTTGCGCCTACTATAGCATAGGCGTAATATCTCTGACAACACCCGACTTCACGCCGGGGCCTCCCCTTTACTTTTTTGATGTTTTCCCCTATAATCACCCTTTGACTGGAATACACCATTTAAGAGGTAAAGGAACTTCATGCCAATCGTCAAATCCGCTATCAAGCGAGCAAAGCAAACCGTAAAACGACGCGAGCGCAATGTCAGCGTTAAGCGCGACGTAAAAGAGGCCGTTAAGGCATTTATCGCCAAGCCAACCGCAGCTGCCCTATCGAAAGCACAGAGCGAACTTGACACCGCCGTCAAGAAGGGTCTTCTGAACAAGAACACTGCCGCGCGACGCAAGGCAAACCTCTCAAAGGCAGCGAAAGCAGCCGACGTCAAGCTTGCACCTGCAAAGAAGACAACTGCAGCGAAAGCGGCACCAAAAGCAGCTGCTGCGAAGAAGCCTGCTGCGAAGTCTGCAACGACAACTGCAAAAAAGGCTCCAGCAAAGAAGCCCGCTGCGAAGAAGTAGCTTCGCCACTAACGCAATAAGCTCGGCCCCTCTGGGTCGAGTTTTCTTTCTCGGTCGAAAAAACGCTTGTGGTAAGATAAGAACACATGGAGCGGCGTGGATTCACTATTGTCGAATTGCTTATCGTTATTGTGGTGATTGCAATACTCGCCGCGATAACAATTGTTGCCTATAACGGCATCCAGAACCAAGCAAAGTCTGCTGCACTTCGTTCTGACCTCGCAAACGCATCACGAGCGATCGAGGTGGCACATGTTAACAGCGGCGTCACTCAGTACCCGGTCACCCTTCCGGATACCGTCTCTCCGTCAGAGAATGTCGGTCTCAGCCTGTCTGAGGCAGGCACAAGCTACTGTATCAATGCGCAGACGCTCACCGAGCCGATCGAACGCTTCTACTACTCGCCTTCAAGCGGAATGGCCTCTGGCACATGTCCTGGGGCGGTTATTGCCGGCACCGAGAGAGGCATGCCGTCTAACGTTGTGAACGATACGGGGTTCAGCGACACCACGACGAACACAAACGGCTGGTATTTCGGACGAGGCGGCGGATCATTAGCAGGCGCAACACGAGATGGTCAAGCTGGCGATCCATTCCCAAACCGTAAGGTTCTCGTCATCACAAACACCACCAACGCAAACGTGACGTGGGCATACCTACATGGCCCACCAGTTCGCCACACCGAGATTGCTGCCGGTCAAACATATGATGTCAGCTACTGGGTCCGTCGCACTGCCGGCACTTTTACCGACACTATCGGCTATATAGGTGCGCAAAATGGTTCAGCTACCGATACGTCAATCCCAACTGTCACGAGTGGTGGCCTCGTACCGTCTACAACATGGACGCAAATGCGTCGCACGACGACCGCCACCGCAAATGGCAACAGCAGCCACCTTCTCTACCTCCCTATGTCAAGCGCCATGGCTAGGAATCATAACTTTACCCTCGAATTTCAGGGCTTTTCTATCACACCCAACTAAAGCGCGATGAGTGTCTTACGAATCAGCAACCACGGGTCTGCCGCTGATGATTTGAGCTGTCGATCGGTGACCGCAAACCGTTCGACGATACGCCCCGGGTTAATCGCCGCCGAGCTTTTGGCAAGCTGTCGCATCTTCGTGACAACAAACGGATGGATGCCGAAGTCTTTTGCCGGATCACTTGCCGCTGGCGCGCTCGTCACAGCGAGGAGCTGCACCGCCTGAGCGCTCAGTAGCGCGAATAGGGCGTAAGCGTCCTCGGTCATCTCGAGCGTATCGAGCGTTTTTTGCAGCTGCGTTCGATCGCCGCGTATCGCCAACTCGAAAACACGAAAGACACTTTCACTGGGATGAGCGTCAATATACTCATCGATCGTCGCTTCGTTCACCTGGTCAACGAGCGAGAGCTTCTCGAGCGCAGCTGATAGCTGCCACTGATCGAGCCCCACTCTATCGACTAAATGGCGGGCAAGATTTGTATTCAGGCCCACACCCAGCAGCTTTGCCCGTGTCAGTACCCAGTTAATAGCGGGTTGGCGATCTCTTTCTCCCCATGCAGGGAATTCACGCAGGGCACCGGCTTGTTTTAGCGCCTTGTATCCGGCCGTTCGCTTATCAAGCTTTTCTTCAATCAAAAGCACCTGTGTGGTGTCGGCAATGCGATCGAGCCACGTCGGCAACTGCCCCCAAAGCACCGCATTCTTGGAAAGGTCACGAATAATCACACATCGCCTGTCAGCAAACAGGAAACCGCCGCCCAGAAGATCGGCCAGACGCTCCGGAGTTAATGTTTCTCCGTCATAGCGCTCGACCTCTCCCCCGAAATCAGCCACGCGCTCCGCAACCGCCTCCTTTATGCCAAAAGTATTCTCGCCGACAAACACCTCAATCATACTATCGAGTATAGCCTAGATCACCTGACAGTGCGGGCAAATGTGTGTCCCCCGACCTGCTACCCGCAGCTTCTCAATAGTTGTGCCACAACGTGGACATGGCAGGCCCTCACGTCGAAAGGCTCTCGCAAAATCCATATAGCTTCCTCGTTTTCCTTCGGCGTTCACATAGGTGTGGTTAGATGATCCGCCCTTCTCGATCGCCAGTGTCATTACTTCCCGTAGTTTGCGGTACAAGCTATGAAAATCATTCGCGCCGAGCGAAGATACCAACCGTCGAGGGTGCAGCTTCGCACCCCATAAGGCTTCATCCGCGTAGATATTGCCCACCCCAGCAACAATCGTTTGGTCAAGCAGTGCTGCCTTAATATTTGTTCGTTGACGGCGCTCAAATCGCTGGGCAAACTCTTCTGGAGTAAACTCAGCCGCCAGCGGCTCTGGCCCTACTTTTTTCATAAAGTCGATGTTCGGCACCTCGATCGTCGGCAGTAGCCGCATCCAGCCGAACTTCCGCTGGTCATTAAAAAAGAGCTGGGCGCCATCGGAAAAAACAATTGTCACCCGTGTTGAGCGGTCAGGTAATGCGTCTACAAGACTGTCATTAGGGTGTCCCGCCCCAAATCGCGTTTCGGGATCAACATAGACCATTTGCCCCGTCATTTTTAAATGAACGAGGAGCGTATAATCTGTCGAAAGATTGATCATCAGCACTTTCGCTCGGCGCTCAACGGCCGTCACGGTTGCACCTATCATAAAAGCCTGCACATCATCTGGTGCGTTTGGAAACCCTTTTTCGGTATCGTGAGTTTCATTCGCTATTGTCTTGCCGACAATCAGAGCGCTCAAGCCGCGTCGCACTGTTTCGACTTCAGGCAATTCAGGCATCAGATTATCTACAGACTAATGTTACTGGTCAGTGAGCGTGCGTCAGGAATTTGCGCGGTAAAGAGTTCGCGCAGCTGTTCGACATTTGCATCGAGCGATCCCCTTGAGCCGCTACAGGTTGATGTCCACAGGCGCTTGACCGTCTCTCCATTGTCATTAATGAAAAATTCATACACCCTTCCAGTTGCACAGACACCGCGCACGTCATCGCGGTCTTCGTCAAGTTCACGGCCATCGGCCAAATCCGCTTTATCAAGAGCGTAAACGAACTGCTCGTAGGCGGCAACGTTATTGCCAAGGGCCTGCTGTTCGACGACCGTGTCCAAGTAGCCCGTATAGGTGGTCATGGTACGGCTCGACGGTGAAACGGAAATAGTATAAGAGTTAAACTCTTCTTGTGCGACAATCGGTCCACGCACTGTCATTGCGACACTATGTCCGTCCGACGTATTCAAGAGGGCCTGGCGGCTCACGTCGACCACTTCGCTGGTTGATGATTCACCCGAAAAGAAGACGGCTCGAGCAAGCGACACCAGCGCCGCTACTGCAATAATGATAATAATGATAACTAAAACGACAGGAAGAACGCGTTGTGTTCGATAACTAACCATGATTTAACCTTAGTCTTCCGATGCAGACTTGTCAAACCCAGTGCTACCGAATCCACCGCTCCCACGATCAGAAGCAGCAAGACTCTCCACCTCATCCCAGGCGATTGTTTCGTAGCGTGCGACCAATAGTTGTGCAACGCGCATACCGGGCTCGATCGTAAATGGCTCGGTGCCCAGATTAATCATCAGAACGTTCAGTTCGCCTCGATAGTCAGCATCAATCGTTCCGACACCATTAATCAACGTAATTCCATGCTTTATACTCAGGCCGCTACGGGCTCGAATTTGCATTTCGGTGCCCTCTGGTAGCTCGAAGGCAAGTCCGGTCGGAACCATAAAGCGCTCCATTGGCTGAACCACCATAGGCTCATCGAGGCAGGCGTGGATGTCCATTGCCGCGGCCTGCTTCGTTTGGTACTCAGGGAGCACTGCCCCGCTATTGATTCGTCGAATCCGGATATTCATGCGCTTACCTCCTTAAGCTGTTGCCGTATGGCGGGAAGTGATACCGCCTCGGATTCGAACAATAATGTCTGCAGGCCCAAGTCTGACGCCGCATCGGTAAAGCGGGCAATGTCATCAATGAAGAGCGCCTCTTCCGGCAATACATCCAGCGCATTGAGCGCCTTCCAGTATATTTGCGCCTGGGGCTTCGCGACGCCGACGTCCCCCGAGGCAACGACGACGTCAAAAAGTTGATCAAGTTCACCTTTTCTAAAAAGAGACCGCAACACTTCTCCGCTGCTCACATTACTAATCATGCCAAGCTTATACTCGCCCTTTAGCTCACGAATGAAGTCGATAGTCGCCTCCATACGTTCGTTCGTCACGACGTCGAGCACGACACCAAAACAGTCAAAGAGTACCGCTTTCACCATTACTATAATTCGCCCCAGTTTTTTCCTATGTGGACGTCAACCTTCAGCTTGATCTTGAGTTCAGGCGCGATTTCTTCCATGGTTGAGCGAAGAATCTCGGCGACCTGTTCGGCGCTTTCCTCTGGGCATTCGACCAAAATGCTGTCGTGAATCTGCAGCACTTGCTCACCCAAATCGCCGAGTCGTTCATCGACTCTTAGCATCGCTAGCTTCATCAGGTCTGCCTCGGTGCCCTGGATGGGCATGTTTGCCGCTGCTCGCTCGGCCCCAGATCGAACCATAAAGTTACTGCTGTGAATATCTGGCGTTGGCCGTCGTCTTCCATAATACGTCTGTACGTAGCCCTCGGTCCTCGCCTTTTCGAGCGTGCTATCAATAAACTGCCGAATGGGAGCTCGTAGCTCAAAGTACTGAGCGATAAAGTCCCTCGCCTGCGCGAAGCTCATTCCGGTATTGGCGGCAAGTCCATGGGGGCTCATGCCATACAGCACGCCAAAGTTGATCACCTTAGCAGCGCGACGCTGATCTTTGGTGACATCGTCCATAGGGATGCCGTAAACTTCACTGGCGGTCTTTGTATGGATGTCGACGTCACCGTTGAAGTCGTTAATAAGTTTCTCGTCATTTGCCAAGATGGCCGCAAGACGCAGCTCAAACTGCGAATAGTCAGCACTCACGAGGACCTTATCCCCCTCGGCAACAAAGGCCTGACGAATCTTACGGCCTAGTTCGGTGCGGATAGGAATATTCTGCAAATTTGGCGCCGTACTGCTCAGACGACCCGTCGCTGCAACGTCCTGATTAAAGGTAGTGTGCAATCGATTATGCTTGTCGGCTAACTTAGGAAGCGCGTCGGTGTATGTATTCTTCAGCTTCGCCAACTCACGAGTTTGTTCAATAAGTTCAATAATCGGATGTTGACCGCGCAGCTTATCTAGCTCGGCTTGCCCCGTACTAAAGCCCGTCTTACCCCTTTTGATACCTGTCGTTGGAAGCTGCAACTTCGTAAAAAGCACCTCGGATAACTGCACCGGGCTACCGATATTAAATTCATAGCCTGCCATTGCATACATTTCTTGTTCGAGCTGATGATGACGCGCACCCAGCTCTTCGCTCATGTCGAGCAATACCTTCGGATCAATCAAGACACCTTTGTGCTCAATCTTAAAAAGCGTGTACGTCAACGGAAAATCAAATTCACGTGCTATTCGGGCAACCTCTGGGAGCTGCCCAAAGGACGTAAGCTGTCGGTCGTATTCTTTCCAAAACCCTGCCAGCACCTCGGCCACCTCAGTCGATTCAGTTCCTGAGAGCGCAGCGACCGAACGGTCGCGCTGTAGAGGATCTATCAAGAAAGCGCCCTGTCGCAAGTCGTGCACAGTTTCGAAGCGCACAAAAACAGCTGCGTCCGCGAGCTCGTGATAGAGTGCTTTCACGTCATACGATACCACCTGCGCCATGCCGAGAGCCGACCAGACGGAAGCATCGATTTCTTGCGCTGGCTTCTCTATATACGTCTGCCGATCGAGGGACAGCTGTACCTTACCGCCACCACTTGATACCAAGACCGGGCCATCAATTGACAGCGTCTCGGGCCACGGGAGAAGTTCGAGCGGCAGTGTTGTTGACTGGGGTGCTTCGGCAACGTCCTCGGTCTGTAGTTGCATATGCTTCGGCAGTCGGCGTACCAGCGAGTGAAATTCGAGTCGCTTCAAGATATCGGCAACACCCTGAAGATTAATATCCTCTATACTCGCCACATCCCAATCGAGCTCCACCGGCGCATCAACCCAAATTCTACCGACCTCTTTACTGATGTAGGCAAGCTCTTTACCGGCTTCCAGCTTTTTCGCTACTGTCGGCTTAATATCATCCAGGTGCGCATAAATATTGTCCAGCGTATCGAATTCCTGCAATAGATTAACGGCGGTCTTCTCGCCTACCCCTGGCACGCCCGGCAAGTTATCAGATGAGTCACCTTTCAATGACTTCAGGTCAAGAAACTGATCAACCCGAATACCATACTTGTTCTCAAAGTACGGAATATCAAACTCTTCAATATTAGAAAGTCCGTTCTTGATGGCAAATACTTTCGTCAGTGGACCAACCAGCTGCAGTGCATCCAGATCACTTGTCAGCAAACAGGTCTCGATACCCTTGTCGGTCGCCTGCTTAGCAAATGCACCGAGAATGTCATCAGCCTCATAGTCATCAAGCTCGTAGAATGGCCAGCCAAAGGCGTCGAGAAGCTCCTTAAGAATGGGGATTTGCGCGTAGAAATCAGCCGGCGCCGGCTTTCGCCCCGCCTTGTATTCAGGATAAATATCACGCCGCTTACGAATGTTCGTCTTTGGTTTGTCCCAAGCAACCGCCACGTAGTCTGGCTCCAGCTTTTTAATCAGCTCGATAGCGATAGAAGCAAAGCCGTAGACGCCACCCGTCGGCGTTCCGTCCGGAAGAGAGAGGTTTGGCATTGCATAATAGCCCCTGTAAAAGACTGATTTTCCGTCAATGACTGCCAAACGCTTCATACAGTCTAGTATACCCGATTTGTCCGCTTAGCGCCCCTGAGTGTTTCTCTTGAGCTTTCTGCGCTCCCGCTCGCTGTAGCCTCCCCAGATACCAAAACGCTCATCGTTCTGCAGCGCATAGGAGAGGCACTCTGCCGTGACGTCACACGAGGCACAGATTTGCTTGGCGGCGCGAGTCGAACCACCTTTTTCAGGAAAGAATGCCTCGGGATCGGTTTCGGCACACAGGGCATCAGCCTGCCATTCGAGTCCATCTGCAGAGACACCCCAATCCGTGGGCGGTCTGGCGACCACTTCGTCAACCGCCTGGCGTCCGACCCGTCGAGGGAGCGCGACGGGAATGCCCTCTGCTATCACTCGACGCCTTTCAACCACCACGGGAGGCCGAAGCGTCTCGTTAATGTGTGTCAGCAACTCAACAGTTGTCGCAACATCACCATCGGCCAGTGCGGCCATCGCCTCTTTCGGGTATCCTCCATAGAATAGCAGCGCATTCGCGTGGTGCTCTAAGGGCAGCGCCTGGAACACCGCTTGAAGATGTCTGACCTGCTCGTGGCTCTCTTTTATCCCTAGTGAGCTCAATCTGCCGGCAGAAAGATAGTCTGCGTCAGTTTCTTCGAGCTGTCTATCCGGGAGATACACCACTGCCGCCAGCCAGTCCACGACGCGCTCAGCTTCAGACAGCAAGCTGTCACGCTCTGAAACGCTAAGGCGCTCGGGAACCGACATTATGACGCGCGCTCCTGGGGTTCGGCCGCATAAAGACTGTAGAGTCCGGCGTATAGCAACTTCTTGAGCGTGACCGACGAGTCGTCTTTAGCGAGTTGCTGGGCAAAGACAGACAGATGAACCTCGCCCGCCGAGCCCATCGCGAATCGCTTCGTCGCAGTATCTACCTGCGCATCTCCGCTACTGACACCTTCATTGCTGACGATTTTACGCTGCAGCTTTTGCAGAGCGCCGCTCACTTCCTGTACTGCTCGCTGCTTCCCCTCCTCGATCTCATCAATATAACTCTTTAGTGCTTCGATTTCTTGTTCAGTGTATTCGCCGCTCTGAGCAACCTTTCGTAGCGCATTACTGTAGAGCTGATCAAGCAAGTCGGCTTCGGCGGCAAGGAATTGCTCAACGGTGTGCCCTTTTTGTTTTTTTGTTGGCGCAAAAATCATCTCGAGCGCCTCAATAACCTCTTGCTCAATTCGCTGTGACTGCCCATTGAAGCGAGTTGACTTTACGAGCTCTTTCAGAGGGATAGGAGGCTTATCCTGCGCGTCGCCCATCATCGTATAGGCACCGAACGCGCGACGCAAATGAGTGCGGGCTTCTGCCGTCAACCCAACATCTGGCGAGTCAATCAGCGGCCGAATATGTCGACGCACTTTATCAACAACCATCTCTTTAGACGACGTCATATCGCCTTTCGTTTTGACATCAAGGAAGCCATTTAAGGCGACTCCTTCAACGCCGCTCAGCTCTAACTGCTGGACAATCGTCGTTGTCAGGTTTTCGCGTCGCTGTACTATACTCTCTAGATCATCACTCTGCTCTGCTTTCTGAATAGGCGCCGTCCGCAGCGGAGTATAGCCGGGCTGAACAAAAGGACGGGGCGAAGGAACGACAACCGGTCGTTGTACTTGGGCTATCTGAGGTGGGGACTGAGGCTGAGGCTCGGCTGCAGGCATCGTACGATGCTCGGCGCTGAGCTTTGCCAGTCTTTTACGCAGTGAACCTTTCAAGAACTGTGACATGTTGGCATAGGTGGTGTTTGTCATACGCGCAATCTCGTCGTACGATTTTCCCAGCAAATATTCCTTGATGCGTGTCTGCGCCAGTTCCGGTGTATTCGGCTTGCGGATCTCGATCAGTGTCGTAATGCGCATCGCAATATCGTCGACACTCGCCGTCTCGGACAACCCTAGCACTGCTGGCCAATCGTCTGACAACATTTCACGCAGCCACGCCTTAGCGCGATCATTCAGCTCAGTTGCGACCTCTGGCTGCTGTTCGACTGGTTCGGTACTCGCCTGTGGCACCTCACTTTCGTTCGTTACCACTAGGGGAGCTACTTGCTCGGTGACATCGACCATGGGTAGCGAAGGCTGAGGTTCTTCTTGTTCGATCGAGGCCCGAACAGGGACATTGAGCTGATCAAGGAGCATCGCGATTTCCCGAGCAGCAGCACCGATCTTTACCGCCAGTTCAGGAGAAGCCTGCCGGACACCTTCCGCATACTCGTTGACCCTATCGAGCTTCGACGCCACCTTATCGAGTGCATCAATGGCAAGCACTCGATCAAACTCATCACTACGGTTTAATAATTCCACCTCAGACTCATGCAGACTCGTCAGTCGCTCACTCATGAAACACATCCCCTGTTACAATTTGTGTCAATAATAGTGCAGGTTCACGACAATAACAACCACTACCGTCATTGCCATCTCCTATCTGCTACTATGGGTACATGACTCACCACGAAAATCTCAAGATCATTGCCTTTGTTGGTCTTCCGGGTGCTGGGAAAAGCACCGCTGTCGACTACTTGACCCGAAAAGGCTACCCAAAAGTCTACTTTGGCGGCGTCGTGCTAGACGCGATGGATAAGGCAGGGCTGGAACACACGGAGAAAAATGAACGAACCTTTCGCGAAGAATTACGAGCAAAAGAGGGTAAGGATTTCGTCGTCAACCGAATCGTTGAACAGATCCGAAATCTTGCTGACGCTGGCCAGCACCGCATTGTCGCGGACGGACTGTATACGTGGACGGAATACAAGACGCTGAAGCGAGCATTCCCAGGCGAGCTCACCGTTGTCGCTGTTGTTGCACCGAAACACCTTCGTTATCACCGCCTAACACAGCGTCCAGTGCGGCCGTTGACAGAACAAGAAGCTTCAGAGCGTGACTGGGCTGAAATCGAACATCTCGAAAAAGGCGGACCAATCGCTATCGCTGATTTCTACATCGGCAACAGCGACAATGTCGACCATTTTTATCAACAAATCGACGAAGTAGTTGAGCACCTTGGTTTCAATCGCTAGATAGAAGCCCAGTCGTCCGTCCAGTAACCCCAAGTCGTCTGACTACTTGACCAGCGCGTATCCCGCATTGCGGTTGGGATAAAGGTTCGATAGGTATCCGAGACACTGGCACGGATATATATCAGCTTATACCCTACGCCGTCAGAGCCGTACAGGAAGGTGTCACTATTATTTGTTCCTGCATTGCACGGAGCCTGCGGTACGGTCGTAATGATGTCAGTAAGCCCAGGAATAAAGCCGGCATTGTCCGGTTGATAGGCGCAGGAATAGCGCCACCCAACACTCGCCGTCGTCCCCGTCACGGGGAATGCCCCTGTCTTGGCTTGATATGCCAGCAGCGCATCACGGATGGTGCTCATCGCACTGTGCGCAGAAGTATACTTCGCCCTATCCTGTATGCCGTTATACGCCACGATGGTAATTGACGCCAAAATAGCGATCACAACGATGACTATTAGCAACTCTACGATCGTAAACCCACGCTTCATTACTGCTTATGATACAGAAGCTGAAAGAAGCCTGCAACGTGCAGGCTTCTTCGATTGAGTGAAACGGTGTGATTAACCGAGGTATTCGTGTAGTTTCTTGGAGTCTTTGTGCTTGCGCAGCTTTGCCAATGCCTTGGCTTCGATTTGTCGGATACGCTCACGAGTGACGGCAAACTCCTGCCCCACCTCTTCAAGCGTGTGGCTCTTGCCGTTCTCAAGCCCGAAACGCATCTTGATAATCTTCTGCTCTCGATCAGAAAGAGTCGAAAGGATCGCCTGAACCTGTTCTTTCAAAAGCTGTGAGGCGGCTGACTCTTCCGGCGTTGCTGACTCTTCATCCTCGATGAAATCTTTAAGGAGCGAGTCTTCGTCGTCACCATCGCGGCCAACACCGGCGTCAAGACTGGTGATGTCCTGCTTGATTTTCATGACGTACTCGACCTTCTCTGGCTCCATCTCGAGTTCTTTTGCGAGCTCTTCGATGGTTGGCTCACGGTTCAGCTCTTGCGTCATACGGCGCTGCGTACGAAGTAGCTTATTGATGGTTTCAACCATGTGCACTGGAATACGGATTGTGCGAGCTTGGTCGGCAATCGCACGCGTAATTGCCTGTCGAATCCACCATGTCGCATACGTTGAAAACTTGAATCCCTTGTCTGGATCAAACTTTTCGACGGCACGAAGTAGCCCTGTATTTCCCTCTTGAATAAGGTCAAGGAAGTCCAGACCACGACCGCTATAACGCTTTGCGATCGAAACAACGAGTCGCATATTCGCCTCTGCCATCTTGTCTTTCGCCTTCTTGTCGCCGGCAACAACTTTTTGGGCAAGCGCTAGCTCTTCTTCGGCGCTCAGGAGTGGGATTTTACCGATTTCTCGCAGGTACAAACGGACGCTGTCATCACTGGCATCGTCAAAGTACTGCTCTTGGCTCAGCAGGTCCTCTTCTGTATCAACTTCTTCTTCGAGGTCTTCGATTGCAGGTTCATCAATCTCTACAGCCGAAACACCAGTCACACCGGTATCTTCTACCGCTGCGTCTCCGACAATAGGGTCATTAGTTGCAGGCTCTTCGTTTTTCTTACTTCTTGGCACGAGGAATCTCCTTTATGAGGTCGTTTAGTTGCTGTCGCATGTGACGAGCCGTCTCATCATCGCCATCCTCTTCGGCGCGACGCAAGGCTTCTGTCAGTAATTGTTTTTGCTTTTGCTTGTGTTCTGTTGTGAGTTGGCGGATCAGACGGGCGGCTTCGAAGTAACGATCTTCGTCACTCCATGTCCCGTAGCGTGCATCGGCCTTTAATAATACTATTTTGACATAGGTGTCGATACTTTGCAACTGAGGCGGTGTGTCAGTCACTACATCCGTACTGCCCTTAAGATACGCAAGGAGCGCCTGGCGTTCATCGGACTGTACCATCGATGGCTCGACTTCCTTCAGCAGCTCCCTGACAGCCGGGTCAATCAACGTCACGGCCAACAAACTATCTTGATAGCTTGAGCCGTCCGGCGCAACCGGCGTCGTCTGGTGAACGGCTTTCTTCAGCGGCTTTGGCTCATCCTCGATGACGCCCGCAAGCTTATCCTTCAAAACATCCAGTGATGCGCCGGTGTACGTCGCGATCTTCTGAAGGTAGTGCTCTTGTTCAACCGGATCCTGCAACGCCCTCACCACCGTCACGCCGGCAGTCGTAAAGCGACGCTTCCCGGCTGCGGTCGTCAGATCTTCGCGCATCGAGTACTGTCGAAGCACCCAATCAACGACCGGCTGCGCGTCATCGATCGCCTTTTGCCACAGTGATGTGTCAGCTTGAATCACCTCATCAGGGTCTTTGTACTGCTCCGGCAGCGTGATAATGGTCAATTCATTCCCGACAGCCTGCGCGATAGGGATTGCTCGCTCGGTCGCCGCCAGACCAGCCGCGTCACCATCAAAAGCCAGCCTGGCATGAGGGCTTAACCGCACCAAGGCCTTCAGATGGTGCTCGGTCATAGCCGTGCCTGCGGTGGCAACGACTTGTCGTACACCAGCCTGATGGCTGCTGACAACGTCCAGATTACCTTCGACAATCACGGCATAATCGTTCTGACGAATCGCCTCTTTGGCCTGGCTGAGACCAAAGACGTGTCGCCCTTTGTCATACAAAAGAGTTTGCGGCGTATTTAGATACTTCGGGGCATTCGGTTCGTCGGTAATAATTCGAGCAGTAAAACCGATAACCTGACCCGATGAATCCATCAGCGGAACAGTCATGCGGCCACGGAATAGATCGCCACCAAAGCGGTTTGTCAGGCCCGCCTGACTCAGCTCTTGTTTCGTGAAACCTTTCTTCGTCAGAAAACTAACCAGCGCGTCGCCGTTTGAAGGCGCATAGCCAATTCGAAAATTTTGGACTATTTCTTTACTCAGTCCACGTTTCTTGAAAACATAATCGACGGCGTGCTGGTTTCGCACCAAGCTCTGCTGATAGTACTGCGTGGCGAGTTCGTGAGCCTCGAGGAGACGTCTCTTACGCCGAGCAATCTCTTGTGCACCCTTAGAGCTATACGCGGACAGGTCAACGCCAGCTTTTTTCGCCAAAATATCCATTGCTCCGCGAAAGTCGACACCCTCAACTTCCATCACAAAGCTGAAAACATCTCCCCCTTTATTTGACGAAAAGTCGTGCCAAATATTCTTATCCGGGCTGACATAAAAACTAGGAGTCTTTTCGCCCGTAAAGGGGCTCAGGCCCTTGAAGTTACGACCCGCACGCTTCAATTGGACATACTCACCAATCACATCTTCGATGTTGATGCGTGCACGAATCTCTTCTTTGGCGTCCTGCATATCACTAGTATACCTCAAGGACACCCCTGTTACGATAGCGACCCCTCTCTTTCTATCTGATGCTGTTTGTGCTTAAATGAACTCGATATGTATCCAAATCAACCCGTCCCTCCATCACCTCAACCACCCCAGCAGCCACAACAGCCTGGGCAGCCGCCGATTGTGCCGCTCGATTATTTGGACCAGATTGCTCCGCAAACGCAAAAGAAACGCTTCTTTGACTCTGGACCCAAAAAGCTCATCATCATACTAGCGGCTGCTTTCTTGGTGGTGATGACTCTCGTTGTGATCGTTAACGTGATCACCGGCGCAAACAGAAGGCCCGCAGAGCAACTAGCCGCTCGCCTGATGAGCACACAGCAGATTGCGGACAATGCGCAGGAGAACCTAAAAACAACCAGCCTGCGAAGCCTCAACAGTACCCTGCGGGTTTACTTCACCAACACCAATCGTGACATTGCGCAGCCGTTCGCCACCATCGATATCAACCCGACAAAAGTAAGCAGGGGTGTCGCCAGTGAGGAAGCGGCCTTGACCGCCGCAACTGAAGAGCGACTTGAGGACGCACGCCTTAACGCAGTCTTTGACCGCACGTATGCTCGCGAAATGGAATATCAACTCGCGACATTGCTCGCCCTAATGGAGCGTGTCTACAGCTCGACGAGCAGCAGCAGTCTGAAGGAGTATCTCGAGGAGTCGTACGACAATCTTGAGCCGCTGCATGAACAATTTGCCGCCTTTGACGAAGCCTAGTCCTGATTCTCTGTTACTAATTGGTAGCTTAATCGAACAAGATCTTTGATCTCTTCATCGTCTAACTGACCCGAACAAATAATGGTGTTCCAGTGCTTTTTATTCAAATGGTAGCCGGGCAATACTGACTCATATCGCTCACGTAATGTCTCGGCCAGCTGAGGATCACACTTCAGGCTAATACGAAGTGGACTACTGCCATCGGCAATAATTGCAAACAGCTTCCCTTCGTTTGCCTCTTTGTCACCTACTTTATAGACTGATGTACCCTCTCCAAAAGGAAAATCAAGCCACGTGTTCGGAAAATCAAGCAGGTATTGATCCATTTCTTTGTGCGTAATCATGACTTCACCTTCTTTAAGTAGTACTTCAACTCTTCGATGCTTCCGCGAATGTCGCTCAATGCTCGGTGCGCCTCTGGCTTTGCATATTTCTTGCGATACTTGCCCTCGAACACTACTTTCCAGGCACTCACATCGAGCATGCGATAGTGTAGCTTTTCATTCAAGCGCGGCCATTCATTCTCTATAAATCGACGATCCATGTGCACTGAATTTCCAGCGAGGAGAACACGGGTATCCGAATCAAAGTGCGCATCAAGCAATTGAATAAGTTCGTTTTCGATCGTTCGGCCGTTTCTGCCCGATAGCTCATTCTGCTTCATCAATGCATCGCGCGCCTCGGGGTGGGCTGCGAAGAACGCGGCAGCAGGCCCTTTGAGCATACGGCGTTCGACCAGACGTGGCCCTACTTTTACTGCCGCTTCGTAGACCGCTAACTCTTTAAAATCCCAATCGGTCACAATGGCAGCAACCTCAAGAATACGATCTTCAACAGGATCAAGACCTGTCATCTCAAGATCAATCCACAGCAGCTTACCTTCAAAATTTTTCATATCTTTCTCGATTATAGCAAGAAGGTTGCATCACCGTCATATTCAGTATTAAATAATGGCACGTTGCAACCGCAACCGTTCCCCACAGTTAGGAGGCTCTATGCCTGTAGTCAAAGACGCTCGCGGCGGCTTGCGGTACGGAAGACTGACTGAGTTTTCGTACCGTGAACACCCGAGCGACTTCCTGTCACCCGGCGAGTTTGCAGCTCGAGTCGCAGTGGCTCGCAGTCGCGTACTCGATATCGTGCGCTTCACCGAGACCCCGCTCAGCGGCAAGGGTCTCTGCCACGAAGTCCGCGGACTGACAGCTGACATGGAGACGCTGGTCGACTATGTCGATGAGCGTGACTCTCGTCGCGCGAACAACGTTCGCAAAGCAAAGAAGTGGTACCGGCACGGGCTGCAGTCCAGCCGTTCACTTCCGCGCTCACCTCAGCACCTAGCAAGACGACGCTCCGCCCTGTTCGGCGGCGCCGACTTGCCAGAGGGGTATCTGGAAGACCGCTACGACCCCGCCGTCACTCAAGACGAGTGTGACGGGTTCGTCGACCTGATGCGCTGGCTGGTGCTCAGAGAGGCCGTCGCTACCATGATCGAGCAGCACGAGCTCGAGTGGATGAACGGCGTCTGGTACATCAAGGTGTCCACGCTGGATGCGCATCGCTCTGGCAAGCAAAAAAAGGCGAATCGAGTCAAGCAAGACGATCGGTCCTTCCACGGCCGGCCGAACCGAGACCGCGGGAAGATCGCCGCCTAACGAACTGCGGGTGAGCGTCGAAAGTGCAGATGGGAAAACCACATCACGGTGCCCCTCCTGCCATCGACGCTCCCCGCGGGGGTCTCCCTAAGACTTTTTACGAAACTGAAGACTTAAAGAATTGATACAATACCGCTGATCGGTTGGAGTCCCAAAGCCCTCGCCTTCAAAAACATGGCCAAGATGACCACCACAATGCGCGCAGGTGACTTCGGTCCGAGTCATACCCAGCGAAACGTCCTCATGGAAAACCACCGCTCCGGGCTTAGCATCATAGAAGCTTGGCCACCCACAATGCGCATCAAATTTTGCGTCATTATCAAATAGCACCGTCCCGCAAGCAGCACAGGCGTATTCACCCGGTTCGAAGGTGGCATCGTATTTACCCGAGAACGGCGCTTCGGTTGCCTTCCGAAACAGTACCTCATACTGCTCATCGCTCAGTTTGTTTTTATACTGAGAGCCGTCTGCCATCACTAACTCTTTTGCTTATCAAGCTTGGTGAGTCCGAGTAAGTGGAAGACAAAGTAGACAACCAGCGCAATCACGACAAAATTAATGAAATCGTTCAAGAACGTTCCGTACTGAATCACGACTGGCTCACCGCTGGCGCGGCCGATTGTCCACGTCAGACCCTTCAGGCCATCACCAGAACCAAGAATCAGTCCTAATGGTGGCATGACGATATTATCAATAAACGAACGCGTTAAAACACTCACTGCCGTTCCTAACAAGAGTCCGACAGCCAGACCAACGACGCCCTGTGTGCGGATGAAGTCGACAAATCCCTTCACCTGCTTGCCGCCAACGGTCACGAGCGCAGACGGGCGCTCCTTTACTACCACTTCCTTTTCTTTGACCACTTCTTTGCGCGGCGTCTGTTTCTTGGATGTATTCTTCTGTGCTGCTGACATATAACTCCTTATATATTCGTTATTATAAAGTATTCGTGGATGATGCAGGAGGAAGATGGCTCTCGCAGGGGGCGGCTTTCAATCGCCGCCCCCGCGAGAACTTCACGCCGTCGTGCTGGCCACCTGTTTGGTCACAAATTGGACTACAGGATACTGCCGAGTTGTGTGCGTGCCGTAGACCTCGACGACCTCATCGCCGGTGTTGACCACAGCAATGCGGTCCGTGAGCTCGAGTTCACGGAGCTTGCGACACAGCTGGCTTTGGTGAAAGCGCAGCCCCTGAAACGCGCGCTTGACGTGCTGCTCGAAGCGTGGGCCTCGTGCCACGCTGATCGGGGCTCCCCGTGTCTCGGCTTGCTGGATGCGCTCCAGCATGTCGTCGGCCAGCGTGGTGTCATCTCGTTGCGCCATGATTCCTCCTGATTGTTAACGAAGAGTTTTTCTCTTCGGCGATCGTTGCGAGAAACAAAAAAGTCGAGGCTTCCCTCGACGACTTGTTGCTTCTGCGGATGTGCTAAGAAGTAATCGCCGAGCGCGAGACAAACAACAAGTTCAACATGAGCCGATACTGTGTGTTCATACTACTCTGCATATTTACTTCCTGCAGGCTATAGTACACCGAATGGCGCACCGAGGCAACGCTACATCGCCGTCGGCACTTCAATACCAAGAATGCTGAGACCGTGCGTAAAAACGTGGCTCACTTTTGCCAAGACACCTAACCGGGCTTGCTTCTGAGTCTCGTCAACACCGCCTGTTGCAACGGGGGTTGCTTCGTAGTAGCGGTTCATTTCTCGCGCAAGCTCATAGAGGTAACTTGCAACCTTGTGAGGTTCTAGGTCCCGCGCTGCGACCCGCACTACTTCTGGATACTCGATAAGTTTTGCCACCACCGCTTTTTCTGCGGCGTAATCGTAGTCCTGTACAAGCATTGTGCCGGTTCCGTGTTCTTGAAGAATCTTATTCACGCGAACTGCCGCATACTGAACGTATGGGCCGCTGAAACCGGTGAGCGCAAAGATCGAATCCCAGTCGAACAAAATGTTTGTCCGGCGATCAGCGGTAAAGTCGCTGAACTTGACCGCGCCAAGGGCAATCCGCTTCACGTCATCCTCGGCCACTTCCCTTCCCTCAACGACAGACTGCGCTTTTGCCTCGGCCTGATTCAGCAGGTCCTCCATCAGCACCACGCCTTTACGACTACTCATCCTTTCGCGTAACCCGTCTTCATTAAGCTGATCAATAGCCCCAAACCACAGATGGATTAATTCCGTCTTGATACCCAGCTTCTTTGCCATCGCAAAAAGCTGCGAGAAATAGAACTGTTGCTCTGCTCCAACGGCATAGATTACCCGGTCGGGGTGCCACTCGTTCTCGCGATACAGAATCGTTGCCAAATCTGTCGTGGCGTACAAGGCTGCGCCATTACTCTTTTGGACGAGCAGTGGAACGTCAAAGCCAAATTCTTCAAGCGGAACAATAACGGAGCCGTCTTCGTTCTGGATAGCGACACCGGTCTGAAGCAGTTTCTGTACAGCCGCCTTGCCCTGCGGTGCAAAGAACGCCTCGCCTAACTCGTAATCGGTAGCTATCTTAAGACGGCCCATTACTTCGTGGATGTGGCGCAATGAAATCTCGTTAAATCGTTGGCTATACGCCATCGCCTCGGCATCACCACTTTCAAAACGCAGCAGCCATGACTGCACCTCGTCTGCTAACTCGTGTGCGCCTGATGCGGCCTCTTCTTTCAGTGCTTTTTTCATCGCGATATACACACGCCCTAGCTCATAAACACCCTTTTCGGCTAAGAGCGAGTCGCTACTAAAACGCAAGAAACCAGTAATCCATATACCGAGCGGTGCACCATAATCACCCAAGTGGTTATCGGTGATCACCCGCCAACCCGTCTCCTCCATCAAACGCCGAGCAGCCCAACCCTGATTACCGGGGCGAAGGTGTCCGACGCTGTAGGGCTTTGCCATATTCGGACTCGGATATTCAACGACGACCGTCTTGCCCGCTCCATCCTCAGATGAACCATAGCGGTCAGTCCACACTTCATTTAAGCGTGAGATAAGTTTTGCGGGCGCAACACGTACGTTGATAAAGCCCGGTCCTGCAATTGATACCTCGCTAAATTCGCCCGTCTGCCGCAAAGCCTCGGCCACCTCTTGCGCTACGTCACGCGGCGCCTTGCCAACTTGTTTCGCTATCTGCAGTGCAACATTTGTCGCATAGTCACCGAAGGCCGGCTCGGGTCGACTGACCTGAACGGCATGATCCAAATCATAAAGCTGCTTTAGGACATTCTGTACTGTTTCTTCCATTGCGCCCATTATAACAGAGGTATGCTAGACATGAGGCCAGATTCAAGCTGTATTTGGAAATCATACCAGCCGCTTGAAACCAGCCAGCCAAGCAACAACTTGTCCCAACCCGTGACAATGAAAATACCGACGACGATCAAAAGCACACCCAGCGTACGCCGAAAAAGTCCGCGCGGGTTCAGTCCCCAGCCAAGCCGACGAATCAAGCGCTGCCCCAAAAACGCCAGTAGAGCAAGCATCAAAGAGAGCCCGAGGACAAAAGCGACGAGATAGCCGAGCCCGAGGACAGGCGTCGCAGGCAACACGACCGCAACTAGCAACGCATAGGTGGGGCTACAAGCGCTAAAGACTGGCCCTAAGCTTGCCCCAAGCAAGAGGTCGCCCGTTACCCCAGAGCGTTTTGCGGCAACTCCTAGTGTGTTCTGTGCGACAAATACATAGCGCGTGCGTAGCATCAACCACTCCCACGCGGCTGGAAAAAACGTCACGACACCGAAGATTATAATGATGCCGCCACTCACCACTTGCCATACCTGCGGAGGCACCCCGATCAATAGCGTAGTTGCCTTTAGTAGGACCGTAAAAATAACTATAGATAATGATAGTCCACCAATCACCCACCAAGGATTACGCTGGCGATTCCCATCGGCCGAACGCGCCAAAAGAACTGGAATAATCGACACGACACATGGGGCCAGGATTGTCAGAATACCCGCGATAAACGACGCTAACAGCAGTTCCATCAAAGGTTCTCGAGAATAGCGTCAACCGACTTATCTTTACCGTAGCCAACCCATGTCGACCGAGCGGTGCCGTCGGCAGCAACAGATACAAAGGTCGATTGTAACGTTACACCGTATCGCTGACGAAGGTCCGTCGCCTGGTCGTAGTCGACCTGCAAAATCTGAACGCCATCAGGGATGTCCGAAGTGTTGATCGCTTCGTCGAAAGCCCGACATTCAGGACACCAGGCGGCATAGAAAAACAGGACGTTCGTCCGATAACCAGACTCCGCCAGCTCAGCTTCGCTATATGCCACGTAGCGGCCTTCGGCGACGGGCTGCGCTTCGGACGGCCCCTGCTCTGCGGGCACACTCATCTCGTCAACCGACGGTGCCCCGACCCCTTCTTTTGGCTGAAGCAGCAGCGCCAGCACCAGCGAGGCAAAAATCACCAATACAAGAGCGACCACGAGAATGATCTTTTTCATAGTCTTATTATATCACCGGCGCCTTCGCTACATGCCGGCTCTCAATAGGCCAGCAAACAGGGGGTGTGCACGATATGGGCGACTCTTGAATTCGGGGTGCGCCTGCGTTGCCACAAAATACGGATGATCACGACCTTCGACATATTCGACCAATCGACCATCGGGTGAACGGCCCGATATGAGCAGTCCGCCCCGTTCAATATCTTTGATAAAGGCCGGGTTGACCTCGTACCTGTGTCGATGCCTCTCGACTACTTCCGTTGAGCCGTAAGTCTCGGCGACGACTGATTCATCAACTAGCTGAGCTGGGTAGTCACCCAAACGCAGCGTCCCACCCGTAGATTCTTTTCCAGCCTGTCCTTCCATAATGTACACGACGTCGTGATCCGTCTTCGGGTCAAACTCGGTACTATGTGCGTCCGTCAGTCCAGCACGGCGAGCCGCTGCAATCACCCCAATCTGCAGCCCCAGACACAATCCCAGATATGGCTTCTTATGCTCCAACGCGTAAGTTGCTGCAGCAATCTTGCCATCAATGCCTCGGACGCCAAAGCCACCAGGGACAAGGAGCGCATCGACGGACGCAAAATCTGTCTCATCCGCTTCTTCGGCATTAATCCAGACTAACTCGAGCGCCACCCGCTCTTGCCACGCAGCAGCCTTGAGTGCTTCAATCACTGAAATATATGTATCTTCATTATCAAGATACTTCGCCACCATACCTACTCTGACAGTCTTTTCGTACGACGTTTCTTGCGCCAGAGCAAGAGAGCGCCATTTATCAAGCTGCGCTACGTTTGTATTACCCGTAAATCGCTCCAAGACAGGCCCGATACCGCTCGCCTGAATAGTAAGCGGCACTTCATAAACAGTCTTTGCATTCGGAAGCAAGATAACAGCATCCTCCGGCACGCCGCTAAATCGAGCGATCTTCTCCGCCACGCCGTGCGGTGCCGGCTCATCAGTTCTTACCACCACGCAGTCGGGCACGATGCCAAAACCACGCAACTCATTCAACGCGTTCTGCGCCGGCTTCGACTTGAATTCCTTACTGGTCTGGATGAACGGCACGTACACGACATGAATATAAAAACAATTCTCTCGGCCAACTCTCGTGGCGAAATCGCGAATTGCTTCGACAAAGCTCAGACCCTCGTAGTCACCGACGGTTCCGCCAATCTCGACAATATGCACATCCGACCCTTCACCCGCTGCAGCAATGGCATCCTTAATCGCCCCGGTTAGATGCGGAACAAGTTGGACAGTCTGACCATTAAACTTTCCCGCCCTTTCGTCGGCGATGAGCTGACTGAGAAGACGCCCTGAAAGCGTTGCGTTCTTCTGTGTTAGCTCCAAATCCAAAAAGCGCTCATAATGCCCTAAGTCCAAATCTGTTTCGGCGCCGTCTTTTGTTACAAAGCACTCGCCATGTTCTTTTGGATTCAAAAGACCCGCATCTACATTGAGATACGGGTCGCATTTTTGAATAGAGACCTTGCTGCCTTTTGCCTGCAAAATTGCACCGATGCTTGCCGCAGTGATGCCCTTACCGACGCCTGAAAGCACTCCTCCAGTTACAAAGATATATTTTTGTTTTGCCCCCATGTTTGTGTACACCTCCATGGAACCTCATTGTAGCACCATCTCACGAAAAAGCGCTACATAGATGGTGTTGTATTATTATCACTACACTAGATATAGCGTTTGTCGGATAGCGGCTCTCGAGTATACTAAGCTTATGCTTAAAAGTCGCGGCTTTACTATTGTCGAGTTATTGATTGTGATCGTTGTGATCGCCATTCTCGCCGCCATCACTATCGTTGCCTACAACGGTATCCAAGACCAAGCACGACTTGCGACGGTCAAAAGTGACTTATCAAACGCTGCGAAGAAAATGGAAGTGTACCGCATACAGAATAACGACACCTACCCGACAACATTGGCTGGCGCTGGCGTCACCGCTAGTGGTGACGTCACCCTGCAGCTCAGCGTCGATAACTCCTCATCACCAAAGACGTTCTGTATCACTGCAGTTCACAGTTCGAGCGTCGGAACCGCCTACCGCATCACTCAAGCAGGAACGGTAGAAAATGGCCAGTGCAGCGGACATACGACAAACCCAGGGTTCACCAACCTCGTGAATAACCCCGGTTTTGAAGCGTCGTCGTCATCGACCACGGCTCGCCGCAATCTATTCGCCTATAGCTACGCCTACAACCAGATGACTCGAACGGAAAATATCTCGTATGATGGCAAGACGTGGGATCGATACTCGTTGAATAGTGGCGTCAACGCTGGTCACACAAGGCACTACGCCAATCTTGCTGACCTCACGAATGGCTACACCTATACCACTCAATGGGAGGTCGCTAACGACGGAACTTCGCCTATAAGCGTCTCGTCCGACTGGTGTGACATATCGGGCGGCTCCGCAACGATCGCACCCGGGGAAACTCGCGTTATTACCGTGACGCAGTCTAGAGGTACCTATGATGCGACCTTCCGATTTGCCGACCTCACCGTATCGGGCAGTTCTAGCGCGCGAAGCGTCCTAGTGAGGAATGTCATGATCGAGCAGTCACGCAATGCCCTCGCCTTCTTTAATGGCTCGACTGCATCAGATCAAGACTTTAGCTATGGCTGGACTGGTGCGCCCAACGCAAGCCCTAGCGTCCAGTCCGGCACCTCGCCACTCAACTACGGCTCAAACCGAGTTGCCAATATCCAGTCAAGCGCTTGGGTTGGCGCTGGCAGCCGATCGCTGCGGCAGATCCCCCTCAATTCGGCATCTAACGATAACTACACCGAGTTGACTGGTGGCTCTAATATGGCTATCCCGACATCGACGCTACAACCCTCGACAGAATACACATTGATGGCAACCGTTCACATTGAAGAACCGCTCACCGGCACGCTCAGCGGCAACGGAACACGCTCGCTCTTTGTGCACCTTAATGGCACCACCCTCTCGCTGAACGGCACCCGACAAGCACCAAATGAGCCAGGTACCTACGACCTACGCGTTACTTTTACAACTCCAGCAAGTTTTGCGAACTATAACACCATTCGCCTCTACCACGGTGGACACGCAGGAAGCGGCGACCTGTGGTGGGATAAGATTGGCCTCGTTGAAGGCAACTACACCGGTCCTTACTTTGAATAGGTCGAGGCGACAGTCTGCCAAGAAGAGCCCGGCGCGTACATCACAAGCGGCATCTGCTCCATTGACCAAGCCTGCTGTATGGGCGCAAGCACCTCCCAGGCTCGTATAATTTCCGAGCTGGTCGTAAAAATGGCATGCTCGCCTTTCATGGCCTCAAGAATCACACGCTCATACCCATCCTTCGGTCGTTCGGAGTCAACACGCACGGCACCTTCAATAAATTCTTGACGCGTTCCGTCTTTGTAAAAGATAGTGATGGCCGTTCGCTTTTCTGACAGACTCTTACCAGCGACAACTTGTATATCGACACCGCTCCAGCGCGAATCACGACTCGTCAATGTCACTGCGGCATATGTTTCTGTGCGAGTGCCAGGATTACTCACTTCGTCCTCATAACCCTCATACTGGGCGCGCACAGAGGCCTCTGGGTGAGCCACTTCAAGTTTACGTAGTGCCTCTAGTCGTCTGCCCGGAAGCTCATCAAAGTGGAAGTTGTTACCAGTATCCATCAAGACGAGTGACAAAAGTTGAAATAAATGGCCTTGA
>PBTC01000031.1 GCA_002726935.1 Candidatus Saccharimonadota bacterium
CAAGCTGCCGCCGATCGAGGCTCAACTCTGCATATCCAAATCAAAGAAAAAGATGGACGCAAATGTCCATCTTTTTCTTTGGCAGGGGCTTAAGGATGATTACCGAACCTATTGTGGTATAATATCTTTTTCCAACAGGGGTGAAGATAATGCGTAATATTTTCTCTAGTTCTCATACTACCCTGTACGATCAAGATACATTCTACAAGCCGTTTGAACGCGATCTAGTCAGAGCAAGATACTTAGTTGCAATAGAGAGCCCTTTTATCACTATCAAGAGAATCTCATGCCTACTGCCCATCATTACAAAATTACGCAATAGAGGGGTCAAAGTAGTCATAAACACTAAGCCACTTGATGAGCATGATACTATCCTGCGAGATCGGGCTACATACGCTATCGCTGAATTACAAGAAATAGGAGTTAAGGTGCTATTCACGAGCGGCCATCACCGTAAACTTGCAATAATAGATGATTTAGTGTTGTACGAAGGCAGTTTGAATATACTGTCTCAAAGTGACAGCTGTGAGATTATGCGTCGAATTGAAGATAAGGTGTCGGTACTACAGATGCTCCGCTTCATAGGACTGGAAAAATGGTGTAAATGATATGATAGATAGTATGGAATACCTCGCATTCGGTATAGGTCTTGTCTTTGGTGCTTCTTATCTTCGATTTTCTGGATCGACAGATTGGCTACTTGTCATACTTCACTATATGTTTTTCCGCTCGAAAGACTCATTCTACGGACTCTATGATGATGCTGACAAAGAGTCATCGTATGAGCGCATGAGGATATCAGCCCCAGAAAATATGGGGAGTTATGCGAAATATCTAAAGATCCATCAAGAGGCACGCCCTTCTGCGTACAAACGATTTACTAGGTACTATTCTTCGTTGACACGATTCTTACTAGTCCGCACCCTCCCTATATTGTTAATTCCGGCTATTTTATTCTGGAGTAACTGGTACTTCTATATCGCAGGAGCACTCGTTGCAGTGATTTTATTAACCCTTTATGTGATTATCGTAAAACCAAATAGTGCTGGTGCACGAAAGCAGTTATTAGTACTTGCTATCTTGAAAAACTACCTAAAAGATCAAAAGAAAACTAAATAATATCAGCAATATCTTTGAGCTGATCTGGGTTCTTGTTGAGATCGACAAGAATAAAGTTATCAGTGGCGTTGTACTCTTCCAGAACCTTTAGCTCATCTTCCCATAGATCATCGTCGAGCCATATAAACTTCTCGGAGAAGTTTATTCCGTCCGTCTTCATTTCATTCCGAGTAAACGGCTTTATTTGATATTATATAAAGATGAACCGAATAGATACCCTTCTCTCACGCTATTTCTGGGTGCTACCAGTCGTCTATTTGTTTGTTGCTATCTTTCTACTGCGTAGTCAGGTCGGCTATGTCTATCTTGCCTCTGGGCTACTCATCGCCCTCACGATCGCAGCGCACCATTACGGCCGCAAAGCCAAGCCAGAGATACGCCTCGCACGGTGGCTTGTCGTGCTTGCAGCTATTGGTATCACTGCCTCGTTTATTCTGTCTATCGAGAAGATCGAGCTACTGACCGAGCCAAGCCGCGTGGCAAGCTGTAGCCTCAGCCCTGTGGTAGCCTGCTCGCCAGTGATCGCCAGCTGGCAGGCCAGTGCGTTCGGACTACCTAACTCTTTCATTGGTATATTTGCATACACGGCAGTCTTTACGGCAGCGATGACGATTGCCGCAGGCGCGATCAAGCTTACGCGAGCATGGTGGCGGACACTGCTGGCTGGCGTACTGTTTGGCACGGGCTTTGCCTCATGGCTGTTCTATCAGGGTGTATTTGATATCGGCAAGCTCTGTCTGTACTGCATGTTGGTCTGGCTGGTTACGTTCGCTATGCTGTGGCTCACAACTGCGTATTGTATAGAGAAAAAGCATATCAATCTGGGCGCAAAACTCAACAAGCTACTAAGCCACAAGGCTGAACTCATCGCCGTCACCTATGTCATCATCTTCTTTTTGCTGTTCCAGCGCTGGGCTGATTACTGGCTGAGCCTCATCTAGTGGTATAATAGACATTGTTATGTTTAGCGTAAGAATGGGTACTCACTGATTTTGAGTGGGCTACGACTAAGTCATCGGTTAAATAAGCTATCGACTCGTGGCTTTCTTATTCTTCTTGCCGTACTCACAGTGATAGTCTGCACCTTTGGCGGACTATTTTCACACCACAGTACCTATACCTCGCCAAACGTGTCATGCGCCAGCTCATGTCAGCCACATTCCCAGGCTGAGCTGCCACTTCATCAAAAGACAGTCAGAAAGCTTGAACGAGAACCTGCCCCACCACCACAGACGTGGGTGGCTATCGTCGGCTCTCTGGCTGTTCTTTATGTGGCAAGGTCGGGTCGCGACCGCAATCACATCTATAAGAACAGACTCTATTTAACGACGTCCGTCATGAGGTTTTGAGCCGAGTATCTTTTTGTTAGTACGAAATAACTGAAAGGATACTTTTTATGAATAAAACTGGCTGGATTATCTTTAGTGCTGTCGTCGTGCTGTTCCTCGGTGGACTGATCGCGCTAAACAAAATGAACCAAGCAAACCTGCCGCAAAGCGACGGCTCGAATAATGTCTATGGCAACGTGGAGTCAAAGGTAACACTCACTGAGTTTATCGACTTCCAATGCGAGGCTTGCTATGCCTATTACCCAACGGTAAAAGAACTAAAAGAGAAATATAAAGATACAGTGAAGTTTGAGGTCAAAAACTTTCCTATAAGCTCAGGTCACCAATTTGCTCGTATGGCTGCCGCCTATGGCGAAGCTGCCGCAAAACAAGGCAAGTTCTGGGAAATGCACGACAAGATATTTGAGGGGCAAAAGACATGGGAGCGAGGCGGAGCGGACACTTACTTTAAGCAATACGCCGAAGACATCGGCCTTGATATGGCAAAGCTAGACACTGACGTACAAGATCAGATGACTACTGCAACAATCAACGCTGACCTCAAGCTTGCTAAAGAACTCGGAGTAAACGCAACGCCAACATTCTTCTTGAACGGCAAAAAAGTTGAACAACCTGAAAATAGTGTCGAGGCATTTTCTAAATTGCTCGATAACGCTCTGAGCGAGGCAGGTAGTGGCGATACGCAAAATTAGTATCGGTATTCTAGTCGTACTAGCGATAGCCGGTTTACTGGCTGGCGTGTGGTGGTTTATACTAGGCGGCAACAAGCTGTCTAGTACAACGCCAAAGCCAGACGATAGTACCACAACGACAGACAATGCTACTGCACCACCGGCCGACCCCACGAAGCACGACTATTTTGAGGTGAGTACCGCCAAGCAAATGATTATCTATAATCAGCAGGCGGTTGAACTTGCCAATATCGCGCGGCACGGTGAAGCCGATGCGGACATGAAAAAACTCACTGATGAAGTGATCGCTACGCACGGTAAGGCAGCAGAACAATACGCAAAGTGGCTCAATGAGTGGAATGAGTCCTACCTCAGTCTCTCCGACTTCCCACGCGAAGACGGACACGACGCGTACCCTACAAACCCCGGAATGCCCAAGGTTATGGAGCTAGACAAGCTGACAACAATGACAGCAGCGGAGAAAGAAAAAGAGTTTCTTCGCTTACTCTTACAGCTTCATGAGGGCGCTTTAGAATATATCGACATGAGAAGTGGTCAAATCCAATACGGGGAGATGAAAAGCTATGCGGCAAACGATAAAGCCCACTACGAACGAAAAATACAATCAATCAAAAACCTACAAACAACGAAAGGATTTAACTAAGTATGAAGAAAATAAAACTATCTGTTTTCCAAATTATTATGCTGATACTTATAATCATCGCCCTCGTGCTATGGGCATCAATTATCTTCACAGAGCCGGGCGGTGGCTTGATTGGTAACTGAGGCATGGCAGCATAGAGAGGTAAATACACTATCATCGCTAAAATATGATATTATCGGTATATGACGATACAAACTACAGAACACACCCAACTAACAACACTGGCAAGCCTACTCCATAGCCTGTCAGATAGTACTCGGCTTGCGATCATTCGTAAACTTACCGAGAATGAGGCGCGAGTAGCAGACCTCGTAGACGAGCTTGGACTGGCACAGTCAACAGTTTCAGCGCACATCGCTTGCTTGAAAGACTGCCGACTCGTAGAGGGTCGTATTGAGGGGCGGCAGACCTTTTACCGCCTGACTTCACCAGATATCACGCACTTGCTACACGACGCAGAGAAGATACTAGAACAGACCGATCAAGCAGTCGCTAACTGTCCGATATTTGGGGGCGATCGTGAGTGCTGAGTGCTGCGACCACGACGATAACCATGCAGACAAAGAGTCAAAAGCGGTTATAAAGTTCTGGCAGGTGCGTGAGTTGCAGCTTGCAGGGCTTGCAGCAGTGTTGTGGGTTGTTGCATTTGTCCTAGAGCGCACTGGCAGTGCCGAGTATATCAGTATTAGCCTCGCCCTGCTTGCAACAGCAATCGCTGGCTGGACATTCATACCAGCTAGTATCAAAAAGTTGCGAAAACTAAAGATTGGCGTTGGCACGCTCATGACAATCGCTACCTTTGGCGCGATAGCCCTTGGCAAGTTCGAGGAAGCAGCCATGCTAACCATTCTTTTTTCTATTTCTGAGGGTCTAGAAGAGTTTTCGCTCACTAAAGCGCAACAGAGCCTCAAAGCCTTACTATCGCTTATGCCTGAAACGGCGATTGTCCGCCGCGGCAAAACAGAAGTAGAAGTACCTGCCTCAGAAGTAAAACGCGGTGATATTTTCATCGTTAAGCCTGGCGCAAAAGTACCAACTGACGGTATGCTGATCGACGGCAAAAGTGCCGTTAATATGGCGGCCATTACTGGCGAGTCTGTACCTGTTGAGATTGCGACGGACGGAGAGGTATTTGCTGGCTCAGTCAACGGCAACGGCGCATTAGAAGTGCGAGCCACCGCTACGACCGCCAACAACTCACTGGCTCGGGTGGTGAAAATTGTCGAAGACGCACAAAAGCAAAAAGGCGATCAGCAGCGTCTCGCCGACAAAATCGCGCAGCCGCTTGTACCGGGTATTATCGTTGTATCGCTTCTTATCGCCGTTATCGGTTCGCTGCTTGGCGACCCTGCAACGTGGATTGAGCGAGCGCTCGTTGTACTGGTAGCTGCCTCTCCATGTGCATTAGCTATCGCTGTACCTATTACGGTCGTATCGGCTATTGGCGCGGCTAGTAAGTTCGGCGTGATTATCAAGGGCGGTGCAGCACTCGAAGCCCTTGGCAAAATCAAAACGGTCGCACTCGATAAAACAGGTACACTGACACAGAACAAGCCTGTCGTCATCAAGACAGTAACAAACGGCGCAAAAGAAGCTGACGTGCTAAGACTAGCCGCCGCGCTAGAAGCTCGCAGCGAACACCCACTGGCAGCGGCCATACTTGCCGCCTCGCCAAACCCTCCTGCCGCAAAGAATGTAGCTGCCGTAACAGGCGCGGGTATTACAGGTGTTGTGGACGGTCAAAAAGTACGACTTGGTCGCCCAGGATGGATTGACGCAGGCAAGCTAGAGCAGGACGTCGTAGCCTTGCAGCAGGAGGGTGCGACAACCGTTCTCGTTGAGCAAGGCGGTAAAGTAATTGGCGCGATTGCCGTGCGCGACGAGCTACGCCCAGAGTCGGGCGACGTTGTCGAGCAGTTGATAAGCAGCGGTAGGCGGGTTGTGATGCTCACTGGTGACAATACGGTGACTGGTACGGCGATTGCTCGTACTGCTGGTATCTCTGATGTGCGTGCTGATCTGCGGCCAGAAGACAAAGCCAAGATTATTACCGAACTGGAAACAAAGAACCGCACCGCTATGGTTGGCGACGGCGTAAACGACGCACCTGCGCTTGCTACCTCAAGTGTCGGTATTGCTATGGGTGCTATGGGAACTGACGTTGCGATAGAAACGGCTGACGTTGCACTCATGGGGCAAGATCTCCGTGCGCTACCGACGGCGCTCAATCATGCCAGTCGTGCGCGAACAGCCATGATGCAAAATATAGGCTTCTCGCTGGTAATTATTGCTGCGCTATTGCCACTATCTTTATTTGGCGTGCTTGGTCTAGCTGCCGTTGTAGCGGTGCATGAGGTTGCTGAGGTGGTTGTGATACTTAATGGGCTTCGCATGGCTAAGGCACGTGTTGGATTTCATGATCACTCACTACATGAATAGTGATTATTCTCTTTTTACTTTTCAAAGTCACAAGAGGACGAGGGTTATTCCCTCGATTCTCAGTTAAAGCTACTTGCCGGATACTGCCAGACAAACAATCTGAGGGTCGTAAAAATATACAAAATAGCTGAGACGGCCTCGAAAGAACAGAGCCGTAAAATATTTAGCGAGCTCCTATCTTACCTCCAAAAGAATAATGTCTATAACTTGGCCGTCGAGAAGACCGACCGCCTTACTCGTAATATGAAAGATGCCGTAGCTATAGACGACTGGCTACAGGATAACCCCGACCGTATGCTACACGCGGTGAAAGAAAATCTAAAGCTGCACAAAGAATCCAAGTCGGACGTAAAGTTTATGTGGAACATCCACCTAGCTGTTGCGAAGAAATACACTGATAACTTACGAGAAGAGGCCATGAAGGGCTGGGCGGAAAAACTAGCTCAAGGTCACATGCCGTCACGCCCTCCTATTGGCTATATGACAGCTATACAAAACGGAAAGCGTATCCATATACCAGACCCGAAGATCACACCTATCATTCAACAGGCCTTTGATCTATATCTACAGCCAAACCAGACTATTGCCACCACTCAGGCTTTTCTGGCGCAAGCAGGTGTAACAACCTATACCGGTAGACCTTTGGTGTTGGATGCTGTTCACCGGTTACTCAAGAATCGGTACTATATTGGCATAATCGACTTCAATAACGAGACCTATCCGGGCGCACATGATCCTATCATTAGCAAAGAGATATTCAATGCTGTGCAGGCCAAGATGCATCACAAACGGCCAGCAAAACAACGTAGGCTCAACCCAATACTAAAGAATATCCTAACCTGTGGTTACTGCTCAAAAACAATCACCTGGGAAAAACAGAAAGGCCACCTATACGGAGCTTGTCAGCGAGATCTGCAGGAATGTAGAAACAACAAATACCTTCGTGAAGAATTAGCACACGATACCCTTATCGAGAAACTCGACGAGTTAATTTGTCCTTCACCGGAGATCGTAGAATGGCTCGTGAATCAGCTAGAGAATGAATACAAAACCTCAAATGATGCCGCAGAAGAATATCGCAAATCTCTTGAGACTAAGCTCGAGAGACTATCTAGGATGGATGAGATGCTGTACGATGATAAGCTTGCAGGTGACATAACCAAGGAGCGCTATGAGGCCAAGCATAAGAGCATTCTAGAGCAGATCCAGACAGTCAAGGATGACCTGTCAATAGCCGACTCTACGAGCGCTCAGCGACACGAGGAGGCCATAGACCTAATCAAGCTAACTCAGACTGCAAAAGACGAGTATCTGGACTCAGATATCACTAGCGAGGCAAAACGCTCAATTTTAACCGAACTATTTGAATCCGTGACCTTAAAAGACAATTCCGTATCTGTTAAATACACTTTCTTTGCTGAATCAGTCGCTAAAAGAAGCCGTAAAACTAAGGAAATTATGGAGGGGCAAAATATGCTTAACCGAACCGACAAAGATAGCGAAAATAACAGAGGTAAAATAAACAAAAAAGACCTCAAAAATGAGATCTATCCTGTTTGGCAGGGGCACGTGGAATATCCTCAGATATATCATCGTCGCGTTCAGAAAAGTAAACTTTCCTGCCCTGCTCCTCGCTATCGCACCACGATCTTGC
>PBTC01000032.1 GCA_002726935.1 Candidatus Saccharimonadota bacterium
AAGACCATCTTGATACGTACCGAGACTGGCTTCACGCTCGGAGCGTCTGCCCCCATTGTCAGTCGAATGGGCATCAGACGGGCAGCGATACCTACCAATGCCCCGCCTGTCTACAGCGATGGCGCGTCAACGAAGCGAGGCACTGCCAACTTCGACGCTACAAGACCAATACAAAAACCCCTCTGTAACGAGGGGTTTTTGTATGCCAGTCTTCGACTAAGCTTCGGTTGTCTTGCGGCGACGAGAAATTCGCCCACCCTTAGCGCCCGCGATACGAGCGAGTTCAGGGTTAGCGGCAAAACCACCAGTACGACCGTTCTGGCCACCCTTACGCCCGATGTTGGCGTAAAAGTTAGGGTCACGTTGTAGGTTCTTTTGTGCAGCCTTCTGGCCGCCTGCTTTTGTTCCTGCCATTTCCACAGTTCTCCTCATTAATTAAAAAGATTTCCACATGCCTTGCGGCGTGGAAACCCTCATATATACCTCACAGACGATATAACCTCTCGTCGTGTATGTTTGAATAATAGCATAGCTTATGCTTTTTGTCAAGTTTTACACAAGCATTGTTTTATGTTTTGGCTTACTTTGCATGATTTACTCTATTATGTTCATGCTACAGTTGCACGTATGCGTATCGTGCGATATGATAAATATAGTCTATGTGAGCTTCATGCTCACCTCTAGCAAAGCACCTGTTTGAATCCAAAATTAGATTCAAAAATAACGACCCTATCTGCGAGATGGGTCGTTTTTCTATTGCGCAAGTGGCAACGCGCTAGAGGGTGCTCGAAATTTTCGCTACTTTATCAAGAAACTTTTTACGTCGCTCTTCGGTGTCTCTAGGCAAATCCATCCAGTCGAGGATAATCAGCTTGCGCTTCTTGATGCCCGTATACATAAAAAGATTTCTCGTCAGTGGCTTTTGCGCCGAGTTCATGCCGTAAATCCAGCTAAAGCGAGGTGCTCTAGCGGTAATGATGATGTCGGCAGTTTTGCCCTTCAGGAGTTGTTCGAACTTGAACATTCCGAGCACCCTATACGAATGGCGCGGAACGAAGACGCGCGCGATCCATCCACTCATGAGAGATGGCATCATTCCCCACCACATCGGATACGCAAAGACGATGTGATCAGCCCACAGAATCAGACCCTGAGATTTTTTGATGTCTTTGTCCTCTGGCATGAATTCGTGATACCCATAGCGTAACACTGGATCGAACTGAAGTTTGCCTAAATCAAGTCGCTTGACGGTATGCTTTTGCTTGTCGATACCGTCGATGTAACTTTTCTCGATCGCAGCATTATAGCTTTTTGCGTATGGGTGTCCGTTAACGTAGAGGATATTCATATCCCCATTGTATCGTTGATTATCCAGCAACACAAAAAGAGCCCTCCTTGCGGAAGGCTCTTGGTGAGCGAGAGGCTTTTTAAGCTAATTGCTTAATTAGCAGCCTCTCCGTCGTAGTCATCAATTGCTTGAGATACCTTGCTGTCTGCCTTCAGGTTCTCCCAGAAAAGGACCTGCTGGCCGCTAATCTGCATCTCGTCTTGAGGACCGTGCAGCTCGTTACCAAGCTTAATCAGCTGAACGTTGCTGTCGCTTGCGGTTTGTGCAGCGATCTCTTCTTCGGTCGCGCCTGCCTGGATCGAGCTATCTACCTGTAGGTAGTAGATGTCGGTCAGGGTCAGGTAGTCACCTTGCGCGTTCTGGAGCTTACCAAAATACACTTGTCCGTTGGTCAAGAAGACCGCCTGGTACTCGTCCTTGTTGATAGCTGCGTTTGCACCGACAGCACCGGTCTTTCCCAGTACTGCAAGTGTTGATACCAGCGCGAGCGCGATGACGAGGACCGCAATGACGCTAACGACAACTGCTTTCTTTGTCGACTTCTTTTTGTGCTGGACTGGCTTGTGCGCCGCCGCAGACTTAACGTGAGCAGCAGGGCCGCCGTTATTGAACTCCATTTCTCATCCCTCCGTTTTGTAACGTGTTGGTTAACTGATAAAACGATTATAGCAAAGCGCTTATGATACGCCAAGGCATTTTATAGCCCACTCTTCTTACTCAACGATGAAGTAATCGAAGGTGTACGTCGTATTCGGCGCCAGCGCCTGTGCGGTCGCAAGCTCGAAGCCTGCACTAGACTTGCCTGTTGGGTAGATGCGCGCGCCCAGGCTGGCGTCGTCCTGACCTGACAAGATGATGCGAGGTGACTTGCCGTATCCATTCGCAAAGATGAAGCTGGCGAGCGATCCCGTACCACCGGATGCTCCAGTCGTGATCGTGACTGTTCCTGCAGTGTCGTTTCCGTCAACCGTTACTGCCGCAGCACCTGTCAGATTGTATGCAGGAGCACCACCACCGGTGACGATGTGACCATTGATCACGATGTTACCTTGGAACTGAGCCTGCCCAGTCACAGTCAGTGTCGCGATCTGCGCTGCACCGTTCACTGTCAAGCTTTCAAAGGTGCCCGACTGAGCCTGCAGGCTCGCTCCGTCGACTGACGGACTCCAGTACATCAAGTTGACAAACACTTCAATCGATCCAGTCCCCACCCCATTGAAGGCTTCGACGGCCGTACCGACGATCAAGCCGGCACTCGTCGCCTTCTTACCGACACCAGCGACACTAGAGATGGTCACCTTATCGCCAATACCAATCGCGCCACCTTCACCATTGACCTTTACCGGCACACGTCCCGTCAGGGCGATCGGGTACCCCTCTGGGACCTGCTCGGTACCAAGCGTCTGGGCAGGTTCAGTCGAGACAACTCCCATCATCTTCTCCTTGCCAGCAAGGGTTCCACGAACGACAGCCGTTGGTGCAGTTCCAGCTGCCATGACGATCTCACCAGCCTCAAGTGAGTCAGTTGAGCTGTAGTTCTCGGCGAGGTCAGAGTTGTTTGTCGAACATTGCGCCTGGTAAATAATACCGCCTGCGATGCGAACCGCACCAAGTGTCTGGTTACCATTCGAACACGTCAAATCCATACCGCTATAGTTACCGACGCGGAAACCGGTGTTTGATTTCACGCGACCGTTCACGATGAGCTGCGCTTCTGAGTCAGTATTTGCGGTGCCGATGCGAACCCACTTGTTAACCGCAGGGCTAAAGTCGATGTTACCATCTTGGCTAATCGCCATCATGGTCGTCCCCTGCTTGACCAGGTTGATGCCGAAGTTGTCTGTTGTACCGAGGGTCATTGTCCCATTGAAGGCATTTCCGCCCTGGACGATCGCCTGACCGGCCGATCCGCCAGAAGAACAGTTACCAGAGGTGATGATACCACCGTTCACGACCGCATTCTGAATGTAACCACTACAGGCGGCGATCGACACACCTGACGTCGTGCCGACCTTAAAGCCGGTGTCAGACTTGATTCGCCCACCGACGATAAGTGACGCCTCACCGTCTGCCGCAGAGACGGTCGTGTTAATGAAGACGAACTTGCTGGTTGCCGCGTTGATGAGTACATTGCCGTCGTTCGGCATCGCAATGCGAGTTGCATTGTTCTGAATAATGTTCAAGGCGTGGTTGTCGGTCAGACCGAGCGTGCTAGTCGCGTTGAAGGCATTTCCACCTTGGGCGTAGTAGTTACTTCCAGCACCGCCACCACAGCTTTGGAAGACAAGATTACCGCCGACGTAGCCAAGACAGTGACCAGAGGTGACGCCGCCAGTCGAAAGCTTCTGTACCAGGCCGTTTCCATCGGTGTACAGAACACCTTGGTTGTTCGAACCAATCCGCACAGAGCTTCCAGTATCTATCGTCACGTTTTGCAGGCGCGGTGTTGCCGTGTTGCCCGTAATGACGGTAATGTCACCGTTCGAGCCGTTGTACACCTTGTAGTTCGCTGACGCCGTAATATCACCGCCGACGATGAGCGCACCAGTTGATGCAGCCGGGATGTTCCAGCCAACCGTCGTTCGTTCATTGGATGTATCGACATTAAACATGGTGTATCCAGCGGCGTTCTGTACCGTCAACGCTGCCGTTGAATTGGTTGCGTTACGGAAGAGAGCCGAGTTGGTAACACCGAGCGATCCAGTAAGTGTCTTTGCACCGGCGATAGTCTGTGTACCCGTCGACAGAAGGCCGGCGACCGATGCGTCAGCCGTCTGAAGGTACAGGGTCGCTCCGTTGATGACCGCTCCGTTGGCGCTCTTTGTCTGCGAATCAATTGTTCCGACGACATTGACACCACCCACATCATCAGCACAGCTGACAACGCCTGCACCGTTCGTCGTTAACTTGCCGCCATTCGCCGACGAGCTACAAGCAAAACCGCTCAAGGTGAGCGCACCAGCGCCCGCGTTAATTGTCACGCCGCCACTGCCGCTTCCGGCGACGGTTAATGTCTGGTTAGTACCTCCTGCGCTAAGCGTGAGGGCTCCCGCGCTCTGAAGTGCCGTTGAGGTCAGGGTTAATCCGTTGATTGCTCCGGCCGCGCTCACCGCTCCACCCAAGTAAAGATTTCGGAATGTCGCAGTCGAACTACCGATATCGATTGAGTTACTTGCGCCAGGCAAGAGCATATCGTTGATTGCGACATTCGACAGGTTAGACAGTGAGGTGTTCGCACCTTCAGCGGCACCACTACCAGGACACTCCTGGAAAGCAGCCCCCGCTCCACTACCTGTGCTCATCAAACAGAGACCGTTGGTCGCACCTGCAGCACCATCGCTATCTAGACGAACCAGCTGGCTGTTGCCATTAAAGCTATTTCCTTGAAGCGTTACGTTCGCGCTCAGACGTGCGTTGGCAACAGTTCCAGTTGCAAGGTTGCTGGCGTTCAAGTTAGTAACCGCCGAACCATTGCCTGCGAGCGTCGTAGCGCTCAGCTGTCCGCCGACTGTCACTACTGCGCCAGACTGAGAGATAATCGAGTCCGTGATTTGATTCGAGGCAACATCGAACATTGTGACAACACCGGCGGTCTGCGACGTACCGGAAGATATGTTGCCGCCAACTGGACATGACTGGAACGATGGTCCGCCCACGGCGTTGCCGATGAGACACTGACCATTTGCGGCTTCATTACTGATAGCAATGCCGTCGGTACCGTTTCCGAGCAATACACGGTTGGCGGTGAATGATGTCTGACCGGTACCGCCATTGGCAACGCTCAAGGCACTCGTCAGGGTGATGCCCGCAAAGGTTGGCGTCGCCGTCGTGTTAATGTCCTGGATCGTATTAACGAGGCCATTTGTGACCGTTAGATTATCTGCGTTAAAGGCGGCGAGACCTTTCACCGTATCAGATGCATCTGCGATCGTAATAGTATTGCCACTGGTCAAAAGGCTGCTTGCAGTCACTGTAGAGAGGGACACCGCACCAGATACTCCGTTCAGGCTCGTGACACCATTCGCCCCAGGACAAGAAGCAAAGCTCAGGACACCACCTGCACCCGAAACAAGACACTGGCCTGCCGTTGATGCCCCGACGGTGGTTAATGCGCTCGTACCCTGACCAATCAGAACGCCGTTTGTCGCGAAGCTTCCCGCACCCGTACCTCCACTCGCCACGCCCAGCGCGCTAGAAAGCGTCAGACCAGCAAAGGTTGGTGCGTCAGTTGCTGCTATGCCCTGAATCGTGTTGACTGCACCGTTCGTGACTGTAAAGTTGCCGCCATTAAATGAGGCAAGGCCTTTCGTTGTGTACGATGCGTCGCGGATCGTAATAGTTGAACCGGTGGTGTCAATACTCGCAGGGTCTACGGCGGTCACACTAACGCTTCCGGTAATGCCGTTAACGTCGCTAACGACATCGGCTCCCGGACAGTCGACGAAACTCAACACGCCGCCAGATCCTGACACGAGACATTTACCAGCCACAGAGGTTCCCAGTGTCGAGACCGGACTGGTTCCATTGCCAATGAGCAAGCTATTCGCCGCCAGAGTGGAGCGCCCCGTTCCCCCGCTCGCTACACCTAGTGGCGAGTTCAGCGTCAGACCAGCAAAGGTTGGCGTTGCACTGGTATTGATGCTCTGAACAGTTGAGACAGAGCCATTGGTGACGGTCAAGCTATCCGAATTAAATGAAGCGAGTCCCTTGATGGATGCTGTTGCGTCCTGGATGCGGATGTTGTTACCAGTTACCTGCAGACTCGTAGCCGTTGACGTATCAATTGTCACCGCACCGTTTAGTCCATTAACGCTAGAAACACCGCCAGAGCCTGGACATGCGGCAAAACTCAGGACACCGCCAGAGCCTGACACCAGACACTGACCGGCAGTTGATGTTCCCACTGTCGTGACCCCGCTCGCTCCTTGACCAACCAGCACCCCATTTGTCGCGAGGCTCGTGCGGCCCGTTCCACCGTTTGCAACGCTGAGAGCGCTCGTCAGATTCAACCCCGCAAAGGTTGGCGTTGCACTCACTGCAATGCTCTGGACGGTGTTGACAGCACCATTCGTAATAGTAAAGTTGCTGCTATTGAATGACGCTAGTCCCTTAATCGATGTCGTTGCGTCTTGGATGCGAATGTTGTTGCCGGTGACCGCGAGACTCGATGCCGTTACGGTGTCAATCGTCACCGCACCAGCCAACTCATTGAGGCTGCTGACTCCGTCAGAACCCGGACACATCTGGAAGGACGGCGCACCTGATCCGTTCCCCACCAGACAGTAACCAGCTGTCGCAGCATTGCTCACGGCGACGCCATTTGAGCCGTTGCCAATAAGGACTCGATTCGCAGTCAGAGAGCTTTGGCCCGTTCCTCCTTGAGCTACAGATAGCGCTGTGGTCAAACCAGACAGCGAGGTAATATCGCTGTTAGCACCGCGCGAAGCAGCACCGAGGTTTACTCTTGACGCGGCTGCCGTTGTCGCACCAGTACCGCCGCTCGCCACACCAAGTGCAGTCGAGAGGCTCAAACTGTTAAATGAGGGTGATGCAGACGTACTAATGTCCTGAACGGTGTTGACGACCCCGTTCGTGACCGTGAGGTTATCACTATTGAAAGCGGCGAGACCCTTGACGCTACTTGTGGCATCCTGAATGGTGATCGTGTTACCCGCTACCGATAGGCTCGAGCCGCTCACCGTGTTCAGTGTCACCGATCCGTTGAGACCATTAAGGAAGTTAACAACAGAGGTACCTGGACACGCAACAAATACTAAGTTACCGCCCTCGTCAGAAGCAAGACACTCACTTGCTCCGGTCGGTGCCAAAATTGAGACAGGGTTTGCGCCATTTCCGATTAATAGACCTTCAGGAAGTGTATTGCGGCCAGTACCACCGTTTGCGACGGTTAGCGGAGAGCCTAAATTAATACTGGCAAATGTTGGCGAGGCTGTCGTACTAATATCCTGAATGGTGTTGACAACTCCATTCGTGACAACAAGGTTTTGGCTATTGAACGCCGCAAGACCTTTTCGAGTAGCCGTTGCATCGGCGATCGTAATAGTCGTGCCAGCAGTGACAATACTGTTCGCGTCAGAAGCGACGAGACTAATATCACCAGTAATGCCGTTAACGCTGGAAACTCCGGTTGCGCCACCACCGCCGCCACCGCTCGTCAGACAAGTTGGACACGTCAGGTTTCCATTGGCATCGAGAACGAGTGGACCGGTTGCTGAAATTGCGACTGTTCCACTTGCGTTGGGAATGAGGATCGTCTTGTTGGCACCACTAGGTGTGACAAAGGTCAAAGTATTCGTACTCGCAACGCCACTGCTTGATAGAGATGTATTCGAACCCTGCAGAGTAAGGCTCTGAGTAGTGGCACCGATCACTGCAGCAGCTGTTGGGGTGAGTGTGTTGACACTCAAGGCACCTTCAATCGACACAGTAGTTCCATCGTCAGTGATAATTGAATCACCGATTGCCGAACCACTCACATACTTAGAAAGACGCCCAATTGTGCCGCCGGAGGTCGTCACGCCACCGCCGACGCCAGCACAGTTGCCAACGGTCGTACAAATTTCATACGTTCCGGCGGCAGCGGTCTGAAGCGTATAGGTCACATCAGCGGCTGGGTCAGCAAAATTGAATTGCGTTGTAAATGTACCGTTAGTTTGACTCAGCACTGTTGCCGCCCCCTGCAGCGAAAGTGTCCCGCCCGCACTCAGAGAAAGCCCTTCGCTTGCGGTGATTGAGTCAAGAGCACCCAAAGAGGTAATGTCGCTATTTGCCCCGCTCTGTGCCGCAGCGAGGTTCAACCGAGCAGCGGCTGCGTTATTGGCGCCTGTTCCGCCATTTGCGACTGTCAACGCGTCGGTCAAGGTGAGACCAGCGAATGTTGGTGTCGCCGTTGAACCAATGTCCTGAACCAGATTGACTGCGCCATTCGTAACCGTAAAGTTTGTCGAGTCAAATGATGCCAAGCCTTTTCGAGCAGCCGTTGCATCACGAATCGTAATAGTTGATCCGCTCGAACTGATGCTGCTTGGATCGGCAGCGTCAAGCGTTAGCACTCCCTGTAAACCATTGATGCTCGTCACTCCATTGGCTCCAGGACAGGTGATGAATGTCAGTTCGCCACCAACACCCGAAACCAAACACTGATTTGCACCGCTCGCATTCACCGTTGTCAGCGCCGCGCTTCCATTGCCAAGGACCACCCCATTGAGCGCAAAGCTGCTCACACCGGTACCCCCACTTGCAACGCTAAGTGGCGCAGACAATGTTAGTCCAGCAAACGTTGGCGTTGCGTCAACACTGATATCTTGAATTGTATTGACAATGCCATTTGTAACGACGAGGTTATCTGCATTAAAAGCAGCAAGTCCTTTAACGGTGTCAGTGGCATCGGCAATGGTAATCGTCTGTCCAGTCGACAGCACGCTAGATGCCGAAACACCCCTAACCGTCAATGAGCCGGTCAAGCCATTGATGCTTGCAACGCTTGTCGATCCCGGACAATCAGTGAATGAAAGGTAGCCGCCAGATCCTGAAACAAGACACTGATTCTCGACAGTGGTGCCGACGGTTGAAACCGCGCCACTACCCTGCCCGACCAAGAGCCCATTCATCGCAAAGCTGGTGGATCCAGTTCCCCCCTGAGCGACGCCCAAAGCAGTATTCAAAGATAGGCCTTCGAAGGTTGGTGTTGCTGTCGTCCCGATGTCCTGTACGGTGTTAACTGCACCGTCCACGACGCTAAAGTTGCTTCCATTGAATGACGCAAGACCCTTTGTGCTGTATGATGCATCGCGAATGGTAATCACGCCACCAGCAGTATTAATACTTGATGGGTCAACTGCGGTGACCGTTACCGCGCCTGTCTGACCATTGATGCTATTGACTACTTCTGCGCCAGGACAAGTCACGAAAGCTAGTACTCCGCCCGGACCAGAGGCAAGACATTGGCCAGCGACAGTTGTTCCGAGTGTCTGTACAGCACTTGTGCCGTTGCCGACGAGAATACTGTTCGCCGCTAAGCTTGTGCGGCCTGTACCACCACTCGTCACGCTGAGTGCGCTACTAAGGTTCAGGCCCGCAAAAGAAGGCGTCGCGCTGGTGCTAATATTCTGAACTGTATTGACAACCCCGTTAGCTACCACTAAGTTATCTGCGTTGAAAGCAGCAAGACCCTTGATCGCTTCCGTTGCATCGAGGATAGTAATCGTCTGTCCGACTTGGGAAAGGCTTGATGCGGCGGCGGTACTCACGCTGACAGCCCCGGTCAAGCCGTTCACGCTTGTCACGCCAGTCGCACCAGGACACGTTGAGAATGAAAGTACGCCACCGGTTCCAGACACAAGACACTGACCAGCCGTCGCCGCCGTGACTGTCGCAAGAGCGCTACCACCTTGTCCGATAAGCACGCCGTTTGTCGCAAAATTCGTTCGACCCGTACCACCGTTCGCGACTGTCAATGCACTCGTCAGGTTCACACCGGCAAAGGTTGGTGTCGCCGTCGTGTTAATATCCTGAATTGTATTGACCGCACCGTTAAGTACAGCGAAGTTGGCGCTAGAGAATGACGCCAGACCCTTGGTTGAATACGATGCATCACGAATGACAATCGACGATCCGCTCGAGTCGACACTGGCGGGATCAATGGCGGTAATGGTCACTGCGCCGCTCTTGCCATTAACGCTCGTGACACCGCCCGCGCCAGGACAGCTCTGGAAGCTCAGTTCGCCCGAAGCATCTGAAATAAGACACTGGTTCGCGCCACTTGAGGTTACTGTGCCAATAGCGTCGGTTCCATTTCCCACGAGTACGCCATTTTGCGTGAATGTCGAGGCACCTGTTCCACCCTGCGCAACTGAAAGTGCGGTAGTGAGCCCCGAAAGCGAGGTAATGTCGCTGTTAGCGCCACGCGCAGCCGCCCCTAAGTTGCCACGAGCTCCGCTTGCCGTTGTTGCACCGGTTCCGCCGTTTGATACTGAGAGGGCATTCGTTAGCGACAGGCTCGAGAAGGTCGGTGCAGAAGTTGGCGCAATACTCTGCGGCAACGAAAGTGTGAGCGTTCCACTTCCCGATACATTTATCTGATTTGCGGTGCCAACAAGATTATCGACTGACGTTGTCGCCACCAGCTGGCCACCAGCAATACTCAGCCCACCACCAAGTGCGATAGTGCCGGTAAGACCACCGATAGAGTTCACCAGACTCGGCACTCCTGTCAGCTGACTGAAATTAATGCTTCCGTTAATAATTGCTCCTGATTGATCAACGACAAATTTATTCGAAGCATTCGTACCAGTCGCTAACTGAATCAAGTTACCCGACCCTGTTTTGTTTACCCAAATTGCTGGATTAGATCCAGAATCTTGTTGGATGGCAGTTGGACCAAGAGCGACGGTGCCGCCCGCACCAGAGCCGGTATAACTAATAGAATAGGACCCGCCGCCGTTTGCGGTGACAAGTAGGTCGGCGCTATTAGAAACAAGCTGAGTAATTCCTGTGTTCACAATCACACCGCCAGAGATGCTTAGTCCGGCACCGACCGATACATCTCCGACATTACCGCCAATACTCGTGACACCGGTATTGGTAATGGTCGTACCATTAATCGAGACACCCCTACTTCCCGTGAACTGGACGTTCCCCGCCCTTCCCTGAACAGTGAGGACACCGTTATTGCTCACAGTTGTGCCGGTAATAGTAATTCCGGCCGCACCAGTTAGGACAATGTTACCGGACTGTCCCTGAATGGTCACTACTCCCTCGGGCTGGCTGAGGATTTCCTGCGTCTCTTGCTGAAGCCGCGTAATGTCATTCTGCGCCGTCACTAGCCCGCCAGTAATGTTAGTGGCGGCTTGGCCATTATAGTAATA
The DNA here is from genome assembly GCA_002726935.1 of Candidatus Saccharimonadota bacterium. Lineage (GTDB taxonomy): Bacteria > Patescibacteriota > Saccharimonadia > Saccharimonadales > Saccharimonadaceae > Microsaccharimonas. The sequence goes on from PBTC01000032.1 coordinate 11,236, forward strand.
AAGGCCACCGTCAGTCTGCGTGTAGAGCTGCCCGCTCTGTAGATTAGTTGGGTTACTCACGGGAATCAGCTGGAGCGATGAACTGCTCAGACCATTAACGATACTCACGTTACCAGTCACTCGCAAGTCGCCACCGACTACCTGCCGAGTCGAAGGAGCATCAACCGCCACCACTTCAATCTCATCGATGCCCTGTAGCGATTGGACACTTTCTGACGCGCTTGTCGTGTCAACTTCGCGCTGGCTAGCGCCAGCAAGATAGATTGCGGCAACAGCGAAAATAAGACCAAAAATTCCCAGTGAAACGAAAACGGGGAGCAGCGCCTTCCTGTTCATTTCAGCCAACCCTCACAATCAGATATGCCGCCGTCAGAGAAATGCACATAACCCCGACTGAAAGCGCCACCATCTTCCATAATCCGCGCATGATCATCTTTCCCGCCATTGGGTTGCGCCCCATTGAAAAGAAGCTTTCTCGACTCGATATAAAGAGGAGGCCAAAAGCCAAGATCAAGCCGCCAAGACCTATAAGTAATGCAGTAATGATGCGCCAAGTATCAACAGGCTTTCCTGCAACGCCAGCAGCGGTACGATCAATTGCCGAAAAGAACATGCTGACGGGTGTACTGCCGGAGCTAGCACCGTCTGAAAGCAGTTGTACGCTGATCGGTGCAACGTTCACCTTCTCTCCAGAGCTGAGGGTGGCCGATTGCCAATCCGCTGGCGCTTCCTGAGCGACACCGATGGCGACCCCTCCAGTCCAAGCTCCGGCAATACCTTCAATTGCAGAAAGGCCCAGACGAGCACCGTCTTCGATAGCACCGCTCTGGTCGGTCACTAAGACTGCGACGACTCCGGTGGAGGCAATACCTACAGTGGAGAGTCCCTCATCCTGTGTCGCAACGACGCCCAAATAGTCCTCGTCGCCAACAGAGGCAGAAACAAGCGTTCCCTCTGGGCCCGCCGATACGACTGTGCCGACCTGCCAAGCACGATCAGTCTGGTACTCAACACCGGTATACGCAGCGGCATGAGATGCAAGGAAACCGACCGATAGAAGGCCGGCTACGAACATCGATAACGCTCCCCTGACTAAGATACCACTCACTCTTTGCTTTCCACTTGTTTGTCTAACTTAAGACTTCCGTGCCTTAAATTATACGTCGACTACCCCGAGAATACAACGGTTAAGCTAAAAAAGGTGTTCATTCTTAAAATGAACTGTGGATAAGTTCTATTATGTTGTAATTATTGTTTTACACATACCAAATTTATGATGCAATTTATACATCAAGAAAGACGGTGGCGACATTGTCTTTTACATGCAGAAGCCCTTTTTCTATCTTATAGGACTGTCTCTTTTCTCCACGTACGACCGAAACCTCGCCGGTTTTAAGGAGCGTCATAAAGTTGTGATGTAACGGCAAGACGTCAAAGCTACCTGTGTCGTTTACCCCGGATAAGACGTCGGCATCGCCGTCATAATAGGTCTCTCTTGGAGAAAAGATTTTTACTTGGAGCTTCGGCACATCTTCATTCTTAGCCATAGGGCGCCTCTACTGCTCAGTCTTTCCATCAAGTATCCGCTCAAGTCCGCTCAAGGTCTCTTCAAGAGTGAAATACTCTCCTTTTGCTCCGTTCAGCTCCTCGGTAACGTATGCACGTTGAGAGAAATACTGGATAATGGCCTGCGCCGTCCTGTAGTCTTTCATGTCAGAAACGCTCAGCTCATTCTCGCCGATGATGGCAATAATGGCTCGGAGCGATTCATATTTTTGGAGGATCGCCTGCACACGAACGCTCAGTTGATAGTGACGCTCTCCGACAATGTCAGGTGTCAATAGAGAAGATGTCGTCTTCAGCAGGTCAACAGCAGGCCGTATCCCCTGTTCGGCAACTTTACGACTAAGGACGATCGTGGAATCAAGCTCACGCTGAATCATCTGAACCGCAGGGTCACGTAAGTCGTCTGCAGGAACATAGATGGTCTCAATTGCTGTAATGGAACCATTTTCATTCGTACTTAAGCGGTCTTGCAGGGATTTGATATCTGTATAAATAGTTGACTCATAGCCTCCCTCTGACGGCACCTGACCGAGTGCCGCGGACATCTCATTGCGTGCTTGGACATACCGATACATGTTGTCCACAAAGAAGAGTATGTCCTTTTTCTGCTCATCGCGGAAATATTCCGCCAGCGTGGTTGACGCCACGCCAACGAGGGCGCGCTGTGCCGGTGTTTCGTTCATCTGACCAAAAAGCATGCACGTATTCTTGAGGAGCTGGCGTTCAGCAAGTGTTTCGTATAGCTCGTGTCCCTCCCTAATACGCTCCCCGACGCCGGTAAAGAAGCTTAAACTTGATGACTTTTCTGCAACGTTGTGAATCAATTCCATCATCAGGACGGTCTTGCCGACCCCAGCTCCACCGATGATACCTACCTTGCGACCTTTGACAAACGGAGCAAAAAAATCAACAACCTTAATCCCCGTCTCTTGGATGTCGTTGTTGACGTTTGCATGTACCGCCGTTCGTGCTGCAGGCTGATTAATGTCCCGATACTGTGAGACTTTTGGCGCCTCGAGCCCATCAAGAGGACGGCCTAACGCGTCAACGATACGCCCCACCATCTCGACACCCACTGGTATTTGTAGCCCTGCCCCCGTACCCACAACGGACGCACCGCATTCGATTGTCGTATCATTCTCGACATTAATACAGGTTACGAGGCCGCCCTCGGCGACAGTATCAACTAGTAGCTGCGTCGGCTTATCCTGAAGGTGCAGCACCTCGCCAATCGCCGGAACTGCCTCGTCAAAAGAAACCTCCACCACCGCACTCGACACAGCCGTTACAACACCTCTTGGGTTCATATAGTCATTCTCCTCACTCTCATGGCATTTACAATCTCTTTGGTTCTTTCATCCTTGATCGCCCTATCCGCATCATTAAACTGAAGGCGAAGCTCATCCTCCGAATCACGCGCCCTTGAACGCGCGGCCGACATAGCGCGAAAGCGACTGGCCTGCTGAGCAAGTTTCGACTCCATAATAACTTCACTCAGGGCAACGCCGAGCATTGATTGCTCCATGTAGTCGACAACGGCCGGGATCGTTGGCTCAAAGATGTAGTTAACATCCGTAATATAGGCGTCCAGCTCACCAGATTTCTCTAGACTCTGGCCACGCTCTTGGACGGCCGCACTCAGCGCAATCTGCTTCACCTCCTGCTTCATAAGGGACACATACGCCTGGTAGTAGACTTTTGTCGATGAATACTTCTGGACATGAGCAATGATTTTCTGTACACTCTCCGCCTCGTCCTCGACACTCGGGAGTCGAAATGCCTCAATTACAGGGACCCTTCGCTGCTGGAGCAACGTACTTCCGTGATGACCAACAACAATCAAATCATGTTGGCGCTTATCATATTCACGAAGCAACGACTCAATAAGCCGCTGGTCGATGTCACCACTCAGCGACCCTTCGGCTGTGACGATAATCAGCAGTTCTTTGTCAGATTCGGGACCAGCACTACTGTGGCCTGAGTGAAACGACTTATCGACACGGAGGGCCGTATAGACAGACCACAATTGGCGAAAAAATACCTCGGAGCGCTGCACCTGGGTTTTGATGCGTGCAATGTGTGCACTCGCGATGCCCTCAAATGCGCCCGTCAGCTGGATAATCGAAGACATTGTCATTCGCTCTTTTTCGATCTCTTGCGGACGTCGCATCTCGATTATGCCTCCTTCACACCTTGGGCAGTGAAGAACTGAGACCGAACCGCCTCGTAGCTGTGCGTCTGACTGATCGTCTTCGCCGCTTTCACCGCCTCGTTCTTCAGGCGCTTGATGTCGGAAAAGTCGTGTGAAGGCTTTGAGGAAAGGACGAGATCGAGCAGTAGCTGCTGAGCAATAATCGGGAGGCTTTCACCAGGAAGCTGCGTACAGATGCTTTTAATGAGCGCTCCTACGCGCAGCTCGTCTCTAGTTGCGTCAGATAGCTCTGCACCGAAGTGCGAGAACTCTAAAGCTTGGCGATAAGCAGTCATTGCCCGTAGTACACGCCCGGCCACATCCTGCTGACTACCCGTGTGGCCCCTTCCACCAACACGAGTGACGCTCAAGGTCGTGCTCACGGCGGGGCGCAGCCCGTCCTTAAACACTTCGCTGTCTAAAATCCACTGACCATCAGTAATAGAGATGATATTCGTTGGCATATAGGCTGTCACGTCGCCTCCTGCGGCTAAAACGACAGGAAGTGCCGTGAATGACCTGTGATTGCGATGGAGCTTACCGGCACGCTCGAGAAGGCTTGAGTGGATATAAAAGATATCACTAGGATACGAGTCCCGCCCCGGACTTCCCCCTGATACAAGAGACATTTCTCGATAGATCTGAGCATGTGAGGTGAGGTCGTCGTAGATAACCGTTACGTCACGATCCTTGGCCTGCCACAAATATTCACCGACTGAACAGGCGACATAGGGAGCCAGGTAACTCGTCACCAGTGAATCGAAGATCGTCGAGGCAACAACGATTGAATGCTCCATCGCACCACGAGCCTCAAGCATCGCGACAAGTGCGTCAATTTCGCTCTGGCGCTTCGAAATCATCGTATAGATGACGATCATATCTTTGCCGGTCTGGTTCAAGCCAAGCTGGGTTGTCAGTGTCGTCTTGCCTGTCTTGATGTCGCCAATCACCGCCATACGCTGGCCTTTGACAATGGGGAAAAGTGAATCAACCATAGTGATGCCCGTCTCAAGTAGCTCATCGAGTGACTCGCGCTCATGTATGGCGGGCGCGGAATGGAAGATGGGCCACGAATCGGTAGCTCGCAGTGGGCCCTTACCATCAAGCGGTACGCCAGTCGGAGAAATGACCCGCCCAATCAATGATTCACCAACAGCGGCATTCAGCTGAGGACTATACCGCACGGCAACTGTGCCGACGAGTGGCGCCTTCGCTCCCATCGAAAATATATAGACGTTGTTTCTCTCCACGGATCGCACAAATCCCTGCGTTCCGTCCTCAAAAAGGACGAGCGCATGCACGTTGATGGGTTGAAGACCCTTCACTTTCACAAAGAATTTATCGACAGCAACAACTTCACCAACGGGCTGCCCCTGATCGATTAATTGCTGAAATAGCTCGGCGGCACGAGTCGTCATAGCGCACCCACTCGTTTCTGAAGGGTTGGCGCTGCCGCATGTAGCAACTTTTCAAAACCAAAATCGAACACCTTGTTGCCTGTTCTGATCACGCAGCCACCTACCAAAGATGGCTTTACAGACACCTTCAAGAGAGTACTCGGGTTTGCGTGCAACCGAAACCAGCGAACAAGCTGTATGACCGCCGCTTCAGTGGGTGGTGCGGCGAAAGAAACATGCACTTGCGGTGCGGCATCTTTAAGCCATGAAAGAGCGCTCAAAAGCTGGTCCTGATCGCTTGCGCGACCAGCGTCAAGTGAAAGTTGCAGCGCAAGTTCGCGTAGTTCGGCACTCATGTGGTGTGCGGGGGTTGCTGCACGCCCCACCAGATGCGCTTGTCGGTCGTTTTCAGCGATTTGTCGCAGTTCCCTCTCAATTCGCGCGAGGTCAGCGTGCGAAACGATTGAATCGGGAAGAGAGAGTGCACTAGGCTGCATTGCGAACGTCCTCTACGATTTGCGCCTTTTGCCTGTCCATCTCAGCAAGTACGTAGGCCATTTGGTCTTCCATAGCCAATTGAGAGCCGAGCGCATCGTTAATATAGGCTGATGTAATCTGCGTTAGTTCCGACTCAAATCGCTGGAGGCGGCGCCCAATCTCTTCCTGCACCACTTTCTCTATCGAGCCAGTCAGTTGCTGGTGCTGAGTACGCAGGTCGTCAAGGACAGCCTGCTGCTCCCTCGAGAGAGCATCGATCACCTTTGCCTGCTCTTGGTTCACTGCATCCTGTAAATGCTGTAATGCGTCAGAGGACACCTTACCAATTTCTTTGGACGACTGTTCGAATGCCTCGAGCTCATTACGCAAGGCCCCTTGCATTTCAGTACGTACATAGGCACTCAAGGACTCACCAGTGTGACGAAGATCTTCTTTAATGCGGGCCGTGACGTCAGCGACCAGTCTCTCAAAGTCTTCGCTCGCCTCTTTGTGTATCTCGGCTTGAATACGGCGCTTCGCCGCGTTAATAACTTGAGCCTGGGTCTTTAATAGCTTGGTGTGGGATCGGAGCGCACGTTGCGTCGACACCGCGCTAATAACGGTAGTGATCACTGCAACGACAACCAGTCCTAATGCTAGCAAATACTCGGTGGGCACTGTATTGTCTCCTCGTTCGTCGTGTTTGTCTTTTAATCTTATTTTTATAGATAACCACTAACAGTATACCCTAGCGACAAGGTGAATTCAAACATAATCCCCAAAAGAAAAGAAGCCTCCTATTCGGAAGCTTCTTTTATAATTCGGCACCGTGCTAGTTTCCCACTTGTGGCAGTATAATCGCCGCTGCTGAGCTTGACTTCTGTGTTCGGAATGAGAACAGGTATTTCCTCAGCGCCATGGGCACCGAAGGAAGGTTTCGGGAGAGCTCTTTGAGCCGATATTACAAAATCGGTGGGCCTCCAAAACCTTTCTTCGATGCCTATACCTTAATGGTACAGGTGCTTGCTGTAAGAACGCTTAAAATTGACGTTCTGGTGTGATTTACACCAATTACTAGTTAAGTCTACCCTATCTTCACCAGTCAACCGGATTCACGCCACGAATGGCACGAACAGAGTTGACGTCGAAGATAAGGACATAAAAAGGCGATGGGACTATTAGTATGCTTCAGCTGCACGTGTTACCACGCTTCTACCTTGCACCTATCAAACAGATATTCTTTCTGTGTCCTCATAGGGAAATCTCATCTTGAGGTCAGTTTCGCGCTTAATATGCTTTCAGCGCTTATCTAGAACCGCACATAGCTACTCGACAATGCAGCAGGTGGCCACAATCGATACACCAGAGGTGCGTCCGCCCCGGTCCTCTCGTACTAGGGGTAGATCCTCTCAAATTTCCTGACGTCCGTACCGGATATAAACCGAACTGTCTCACGACGTTCTGAACCCAGCTCGCGTACCACTTTAATCGGCGAACAGCCGAACCCTTGGA
>PBTC01000033.1 GCA_002726935.1 Candidatus Saccharimonadota bacterium
AGCCATGTCATTCGTGGACAAGAATTCTTGGCGAGCATGCCAAATTACCTCAACCTTTACGAGGCGCTCAAACTAGAGCGACCGATTTTTGCCACCATGCCACACATCATGGCGGAAACGGGCAATAAGAAACTTGGCAAGCGTGATGGGGCAAAAGATGTCCTTGATTATCTGAAAGAAGGCTACCTACCCGAAACAATGATTAACTTCATTGCAAGCCTTGGTTGGAACGACGGAACCGAGCAAGAAATCTTTACCGTTGATGAGCTTATTACCAAATTCAGCCTTGATCGAGTCCAGCATAGCGGTGCTCGCTTTGACGTGAAGCGCCTAGAGTGGATGAACGGCCAGCATATCCGCTCGCTCAGCCTAGACGACCTTTCAAGACGTGCGGAAGCTTTTTGGCCCAGCGAGGCCAGCGAGGCAACTCCTGAATACCGACGCCAGCTTCTTTCATTGGTACAAGATCGACTCAAGACACTGGCCGACCTTCCCGTCTTGACGCAATATTTCTTTACACGCCCAACGCCAAACTGGAGTATGCTCGATAGCAACAAACAACTGCGTAAACTTTCTGCAGAAGAAGTAACGGGACTTCTTGGAGAGACGCGACAAGTACTCGCAGACACCGATTTCACCCCCGAGGCGCTGCAGACAGCCCTCAACCAGCTACTGGAAAGTACCGGGCAAAAACCAGGTATTCTGTTTAGCCTGATTAGGCTTTCGGTCTCTTGGGCGCCTTTTAGCCCAGCGTTAAACGACACACTGTCAGTGCTTGGCAAAGACGAAGCGCTACACCGGATTGATAGCGCCATCGCAAGCCGCACCGAAGCAGTCTAGTCAGACGCTAACACTCTGTTATAATAGCCACAAGCGCTATGATTCAAAATAAACAACCATTCATGTTCCGTTTTCGCACTTGGGTGCGGACTCACAAAAAGTTAGCTGTCAGCCTCAGCATTGTCCTAGCCCTGCTGATTGGCGGCGGTGTAGCAACAGCACTCTATTTCTTGACCAAACCCGCCGAAGCTCCCGCTCCACAAAAGACAGTCACCCCCGAGCCCGAGCCGGAACCAGTTGTTTACTATTCGCCGCTAACCGGTAATGTCGTCAATAATCAGGCAGCCACCACCCAAGCAGCCACTGCCATTATGATCGAAAATAGCCCTGACGCGCGTCCACAATCAGGGCTTAAGAATAGCGGCGTTGTATTCGAGGCAATCGCAGAAGGGGGGATCACCCGATTCCTCGTCCTGTATCAACAAGAAAAGCCAGACCTGATCGGCCCAGTCAGGAGCCTGCGTATGTACTATGTGGACTGGCTCGCGCCATTCAACGCCAGCGTCGCTCATGTCGGCGGAAGCGCCGCCGCACTATCCGAAATTCGCAACGGCTCATACCGCGACATCGACCAGTTCTTTAACCCAGCAACGTACTGGCGAGCGACCGATCGCTACGCCCCACACAACGTGTACACGAACTTCGAACTCCTCGACCAGCTCAACGACGCAAAAGGCTACACGACCTCAGAATTCATAGGGTTTACGCGCAAGGACAGCGAAGCAAACGAGACGCCAAGTGCGACCAGCATCGACGTTACTATGAGTAGCTATCTTTATAATAGCCATTACGACTACAACGCCGAGACAAACCTCTATGATCGCTCACAAGGCGGTGGACCGCACACCGACAGGGAAGCCGGCCAAATCTCACCACGGGTCGTCATCGTCATGAAAGTGCCAATGCAACTAGTCATGGAGGATGGCTGGCGCGAGCAAATCAATACCATCGGCTCTGGTCAGGCCTACATCTTCCAAGATGGTACCGTCCAAGAAGTCACCTGGAACAAAGCTTCAAGAACCGAGCAGCTCACCTTTACTGACGCGGAAGGAAAAGATGTCGCGCTCGCTCGAGGGCAAACCTGGATTAGTGCCGTTCCATCAGACACCGGTGGAGTAACCTGGCAATGAGCCAGCCACCAAAACTAGCCAACGACTTTTGGCGCAGCTACCGATGCAGCGTCGTCACCCTGATTGTTATCACCGAGGGGGTCATGCTCGGCGCGACCGGTGCATTCCTTTACTATGCTTCCTTCTTTCAATCACATCTGCTAGCGGCGATAACGATCCTTTTGATACAGCTCATCGTGAGCGTTCTCAGCTTTTTACTGCTGTACCGAAGCATCTCTCGACCATTTAATGATCTTATGGCGGCGGTTATCCACGTATCGGGTGAGCCGACCACGACAACACCGCCAAACCCTAACACACCTCGCTATGCACACAACGGCTTCCGAGATGTCCTACAAACCGTCTACCAGCTCGCAAGCAACGACCAGACCACCCCGCTGAAAGCGGGCAGCTCGACGACAACCTCTCCGCAAGAATTTATCACTTCGGCGCTGGACGAGACCAGCACCGGCTTCGTTATCATGAGCAAGGGCCGTCGCATCGTCTACGCCAACAAGGTCGCCCCGGTCGACATCGACCAGGACGGCGCTTCTCATCTCAGCCTCATCTTTAACGGCAAAGACACACTGGACGCGTGGCTCGCAGAGTGCGAGAAAAGCGCTGTACATGCCGAACACACTTGGACCCGTATCGCCAATAAACTTCCCGAAGAGGAAAACCGTCGCTTCTTTGATGTAATGGCCTCTTATAGCAAAGGTACTGTTGCTGAAGTTGTCATCACGCTCGCCGATCGCACCAGCACATACATCAACAGCGAACAAGACCTCGATTTCATCGCCTTCGCCGCACACGAACTGCGTGGACCTATTACTGTCATTCGTGGCTATCTTGACGTGCTACAGAGCGAACTTGATGGCAGCCTGGCCGATGATCAAGTCGAACTATTCCACCGCCTGACAGTTTCAGCCAACCGACTATCTGGCTATATTAATAATATTCTTAACACCTCGCGATACGATCGACGGCACCTAAAGATGCATCCGATCGAGACAACGGCCGCCGCTGTTTACGACACTATCCGAGACGACATGTTGATGCGCGCCAGTGCCCAGAACCGCCTGCTGTCGGTGGCTATACCGAATGACTTGCCGGCCATTGCCGCCGATCCTGCCAGCATGAGCGAGGTTTTCGGTAACCTGATCGACAACGCCATCAAATACAGCAACGAAGGATCAGCTATTAACGTGACGGCAGCCGTAAAAGGTGACTTTGTCGAGGTGTCAGTGGAAGACCACGGAATTGGCATGCCGGGCAACGTTGTCAGTAACCTGTTTCAGAAATTTTACCGTTCTCACCGCTCCCGCGAAACCGTTGCCGGAACCGGCATCGGACTCTATATCTCTAAAGCGATCGTTGAATCACACGGCGGCTCTATCGGCGTCCGCAGTGAAGAGGGCAGGGGATCAACCTTTACTGTTTCCATTCCTACCTATGCCTCAGTTGCGGATAAACTGAAATCGAGCGATAATAGCAACGAAGGCTTGATCGACCAAGGCAATGGTTGGATCAAGAACCACTCGATGTATAGGGGATAAAAGCAATGGCTATCAAAACAATTCTGATTATCGAAGATGACCGTTTTATCGGTGAGATGTACGTTCGCAGCCTCAAGAAGGCTGGCTACGACGTTGACTGGATGATTGATGGCAACGACGGATTGATTGCCGCACGCAACAAGGCCTACGACCTGATTCTCTTGGACGTCATGCTCCCGGAACGACGCGGTAGTGACATCCTAGATGCACTGCGCGGCGGTGCAGAGGACCTCATCCCTCACTCGAAAGTGCTGGTGCTGACAAACTTCGAGCAGGACGATGAATCGAGGATCGCCATGGAGAAGCACGCGAACGGCTATCTCATCAAGGCAGAGATCACGCCGAGCAAATTACTGGCCGTGATTCAGCAGCTGGACGCCGAATGATACAAGACCATCGCTTAGACGCGCCAGAACACGTAAGCGGCGAAATGAGCCCTGATCGGCCAGATCGGAGCAGCCTCAACTTTTTCTACCCAGAAGTCAAACAAGACACACGGCCACTCATTAAGTCTGATGCCGAGCGGCACCGACTGCACGACCAGCAGCTCAGCGACCACCAAAGTCAATTGCATCGATACGTAGCAGCCCTCAGCCTTCAGACGGTCGGACCGGCTATTATAGCGCTCTGTATTGTTACCTTTGCCATGACAGGCATCACCCAGTCAAACGCCGCCCTCGTGATTCCACTGTTGATCGCCGCTGGGCTGTTGTGGTTTGGCCTGACGCGATGGCTGCTCGGGTCAGTCTTTGACCGCGTCCAAACCTACGGATCGCGCGGAGGTGTCTTTATCTTTTTTAGCTACGTCATCCTCGGGACAGTCAGCCCCGTTCTCTGGTGGCTCACCACCTACGTGGCTGACACATGGCCGAAAGTTGCAATGGCCGCATCAGGAGCGTTTGTCGTCAGTATCATCGCGTCGAAGATACTGGTTATCGTCGCCACTCGACGCCTGTCAGCGGCTAGACAAACGGGGTAGAGTTTGATAGAGTAGGGCAGTACAAAATATGGCCTCATCGTCTAACGGTTAGGACACCAGGTTCTCATCCTGGCAATCGGGGTTCGATTCCCCGTGAGGTCACCAAAGAAATAATCTGAAGCTAAAAAGCACTCGAAGCCCCCTTGGCAGAGAGTGCTTTTTGCTAATATGTCATCATGTACACGAGGACAAAACTGCGACGATCATTGCTCATCTCAAGGAATTGCTCTCTGTGTAAGACAAGACTTTTACCGAGGCTTCTTTCCTAAAAACCGCACCGCTAACGCCGTACTCAGCGGCACCGCCAGCACCAGTCCGATACTCACCGCAATTGTTCGCACAATTTCCGTGGCGATGAATTCACTGTTCAAAAGCGTGAAGGTGTCCGTCGTACCCATCGCCAGGATAACGATTGTCGGAAGAGCAGCGCCCACGTACACGAGCGCCAAAGTATTTACCAATGAGGCGATGTGTTCAGTTCCGACACGAAACGCACGTCGGTACAACTCGACACCTTGCAGCGATCGATCGGCTCGCTGCAGCTCTTCGACAGTTGCCGCCTGCGTCATGACGATGTCATCAAGCGCACCCAGCGTAGCGATCAAAATACCACCCGTCACCAAACCAGACAGGCTAATGTTGGTATTCAGCGCGTCAATGAAGTAACTCGCCTCATCCACCCTGCCAGTCAAACCAAGTGCACCGACGACAAGGGCCGCAAATAAAGCCACGAAACTAAGGACAATTGCGATGCTGAGCAAAATAACTCCGGCTCGACGATTGATGCCTTGCGACACGAATACGGTCAGGAGAGCGATGAGAGCGGCAGAGATAGTGCTCGCCCAGAATACGTCAAAGCCAGACAAAACCAGTGGAATTAAAATGAAGGTGACAACAAGAACGCTCCCAAACAGACTTGCCAGGCTCCGCATACCCTTACGACGGCCAACCAGCAAGACGACGAAGATGAACAGCACCGCCAATACCACCAGGCCGGGAATGCGGTAGCGGTCAAGATACAGTAGCGACCCATCAATTGACGAGGTGCCGAGCAGGATACTGTCACCAGGCGACAACTCACTTCTCGCGTCATACGCCGCTGTCACCACGCCACCATTTAGCGGTCCGTCATGGAGCGTCGCTCTCAACGTGTCTTGCTGTATCGATTCAACCGTTGCTCGATATGTCGTAGATGACTGACTATCGCCATCATAAAAATACGTGTCCGTCGGCGGACTATAGGGAGTCACGAGCGAGGTGGCCAGCCCGACAAGTACCAAGACGGTCGCAGCGACGACCAACTCTAATAATCGCTTATTCGCTATAAGCGCCCGAAGTCTTGATCGAATCCCCGTTAGTTGCCGTTTCATTACTCTCATCCTACCACGAGCCCGAACCGGTCGCGTCTTGATTGACATATCAAAGCATAAATGTTATTATAATAATAATACACCCATCCCTCTAGGAAAGGAGTAAGGTGAATCACACCTTGCATTACTATCGCGTCGAACGTCGCAAACGAGCGGCCCAGATCGGCGCGCTCGTGCTGGCACTCACGGCGCTCGTGGCACTTGCCATTCAGTTGGCGGCTACCACCGCTCGGCTGTCGGTCTCCAGCGAGGCAACCGAACCGTTCATGAACGAGCTGCTGACGGTCAGAATCGACCATCCGCTGCAAGCTCAGGTCTACGTCATCGGACTCACGGCAGTGACATCACTAGCACTGCTCAGCCTGGCCGCTTTCTTCATCGCCAAAACCATCAAGCATCGAAGGAAGCAGGACGTACGGTATGCACCAGTGGCGCACCGGAAGACGTACCAAGGCAAACGCCGACCGCGATACCAGCCATAGCAAGGTCACCACGCCCCTCGACAACGATGATCGAGGGGCGCGAAGAGGCAGCTCTACCCGAGCTGCCTATTTTCATACTCGAACATAACTTTGCAGTAAAGCCTTGCCACAACCCCTGTTATCAGTCATACTAACCACAAGTAGTTTGACCGACATAGCAAGTAGGGGGCAGCCATGACACCGCTCACATCGTCACGTTTCTGGCAACGCCGCGTTTACGAGGTGTCTTTCTTGCTGTCGCTCGCCATCCTTGCACTCTATGCTGTGCCTCTTATCCTGTCTTTACCGGCGACTGGCCTCTTCGCAATTGACCTGTGGGTAGCGATAGGCGCAGGCCTGACGGCCATCGCCAGCCTCGTCTTTTATCTCGTGAAAGCAACTGGTGCGAGCGCCGCGCCATCAATTATCGTCTTTTCACTCTTTACGCTCACGACCGGTCTATTGATCTGGCAGACGGGGGGACTGAGTTCGCCGTTTGTTGCGCTATGGATGCTCACCGCCTTCTGTAGCGGCATCTTTTCTGGCTGGGGAATGGGCATCCTGCTGCTACTGACTGGCGGCTTTATCGGCTACAGCTACATCGACGGTCCGTTCGGTCTTGACCAACTAATGCTAGCGATCTTCGTCGGAGTCGTGCCAACAATTATCAGCCTACTCGTCTGGCGTCACCACGACGAGGTTGATGAATCGACTAAAAACGTCAAGCACCTCACTAATCAGCTTTCCGAAGTGGCCAATCGATCAGAAATTGTCATTAACGCCATCGGTGACGGTGTGGTTGCCATCGACGGGGTAGGGGTCATCCAATTAATTAACCCCGCGGCGCAAGCTATCCTCGGCTGGGGGAAGCAAGATGCGCTTGCCCTCAATTACAAGTCAGTCCTGCAACTTCTTGATGCGAATAATCACGAGCTCGACCCAACCCAAGATCCGGTTGCCGCCGTCCTCAATACTAATCAACTCACTCGCTCGAAGGCACTGACCGTACAGACAAAGTCTGGCAAACGAATCACGGCCTCAATCGTCGTCTCACCCATTGGCGACCCTGGCTCTGGTGTTATCGCCGTCTTCCGTGATGTCACCAAAGAGAAGGCCGAGGAACGCGAACAAGCCGAGTTTATCAGCACCGCAAGCCATGAAATGCGCACGCCCGTAGCCTCGATTGAAGGCTATCTCGGACTGGCCTTAAACCCGCAAACCGCCCAGATTGACGCCAAAGCGCGGGACTTTATCATGAAAGCCCACGAGGCAGCTCAGCACCTTGGACGGCTGTTCCAAGACCTTCTAGACGTCTCGAAATCAGAAGATGGTCGTTTGACAAATATTCCACGCGTCGTCGACATGGGTTCATTCGTGGCCACAATCGTCGAGGGTCTCCAAGGAAAAGCGCAGGAAAAGGGTCTCGAGCTTATTTTCAAACCAGCCGATCAGCGAGCGCAGAAGATTCTTGTCCCCGTATTCTTCGTCAACCAAGATAATGACCACATTCGTGAGGTAGTGAACAATCTTGTCGAAAACGCCATCAAATATACCCCGCAGGGGAGTGTCACTGTTGATCTTAGCGGCACCGAGGATAAGGTAGTCGTCAGTGTCAAAGACACGGGGCTAGGTATTCCCGCTGAAGATGTTCCGCATCTTTTCCAGAAGTTCTATCGAGTCGATAACGTCGATCGTCAATCAATTGGCGGCACAGGGCTTGGCCTTTACTTGTCTCGTCGTCTGGCTGAAGCCATGCAAGGCCGGCTGTGGGTAGAGAGCAACTATGGGCAGGGGAGCACATTCTTCCTAGAGCTACCAAGAATCTCGACCGACGACGCCGAACGACTGAAGGCGCAGCAAGCTGCCGCCCCACAACCAACAGCACCAGCTGCAGCCGCCGCGACACCGACACCTTTGCCCACGCCCGCACCCACAACCGCGCCTCAGACTCCGCAGCCCATCCAGCAAATAGCCCAGCCCCAACCTGCCGCTCAGCCCATGCCGGCCACTCCTGCTGCGACCGCTCCGGCTAGCCCTGCGCCAACCGTCCCTCGCGGCGAAAGCCTCACCAGAGAGCAGATCGCTGAGCGCGTCCGTCAACTCGAGGCTCTCGCTAGGCAGACAAATCAAGAGCGCCAAGCAACACAACCGCCGACACAAAACCGACAACCATAAGGGGTATGGTATTTTCCGAAGGCATCGTCTAGAATGGAGGTAACTATGACGAAGATATTACTAGTAGAAGACGACAAAAGCCTACGAGAAATCTATGGCGTCCGTCTCATGGCAGAGGGCTACGAAATTGTTTCTGCTGGCGACGGCGAAGAAGCATTGGCAGTAGCAATTAAAGAACGCCCTGCACTGATCGTGAGTGACGTCATGATGCCGAAGATTAGCGGCTTTGACATGCTCGACATCCTTCGCAGCACTTCTGAGACAAAAGACATCAAAGTCATTATGATGACCGCTCTGTCGAGCGAAGACCAGCGCGCTCGTGGTGAATCGTTAGGAGCCGATCGTTATCTTGTGAAATCGCAAGTCGGCATCGAAGATGTCGTCCGAACTGTTCACGATGTCCTTGGAGACGGTATTCCAGCGCCGGCAGCAGCGCCATCATTCCCACCAAGCACACCGGCACCAGCGCCCGAGGCCGCACCAGCGGCTCCAGCGCCGCAGCCACCAGTAGCACCTGCGCCCGAGCCTACTCCAGCACCGGCACCAGTCCCACAACCAGCTCCGGCTCCTGCTCCAGAAGTTTCCGTACCGCCAATGCCAGAACCAATCGCTCCACAACCTCCCGTGGCTCCAGCTCCAGCTCCCGAGGCCGCACCAGCGGCTCCAGCGCCGCAGCCACCAGTAGCACCTGCGCCCGAGCCTACTCCAGCACCGCAACCGGCACCAGTAGCGCCAGAGTCAGCACCACAAGCAGCTCCGGCTCCAGCTCCACAGCCAGCGCCCGCGCCCGCGCCGCAACAACCGGCGGAAAATACTTTACCGCAACCAACTGCTCCTTTTTCGACTAATCGTCCAGCCTCTCTCGGTGACAGGATTATCAATCCGCTCCCATCAGCAGGGGACCTTGGCAACAGTCAGCCATCGGACATCGCCGCACAAATGAATCAAGAGCTGAGCAGTAACGGACAAGCGCCGCAACCGCCAGCACCTGGCCCGCAACAGTAGTAGACAGTAAAAAGTGGTATACTAGTGGCATGAGTGAACGCCTCAATAAGTACTTGGCTCTTCAGCTAGGCATCTCAAGGCGAGAGGCTGATTCTTTAATTGAACACAATCACGTAAGGCTCAACGGTCAGCCGGTACAGCTCGGTGCCCGTTTCGAAACCAGCGATACTATTACCGTAAAAGGGAAGCCTCTCGACGAGCAGGCGACCTTCGACTATATCGCCCTACACAAACCGGCTGGTTACGTATCATCCCGCAAACGGCAAGGGGAGTGGCCAACGCTCTACGAGCTCTTGCCAAAAGAACTTCATCACCTCAAACCCGTTGGACGGCTCGACAAAGACAGCAGTGGCCTCATTATCCTGAGTAACGATGGTGATTTTCACTACCACATGACGCATCCGAAGTTCTATAAGACCAAGATGTATGAGGTGAGCCTCGACAAGCCGCTCCAGCCGCTTCATCAGCAGATCATTAATGATCATGGCATTCAGCTGGATGACGGCCCCAGCCAGTTAATCCTCGAGCGCGTCAATGACGATCGAACCGACTGGCTCGTCACCATGCACGAAGGCCGTAATCGACAAATTCGTCGCACCTTTCACGCCCTCGGTTACGAGGTCACCCGCCTACACCGCACCCACTTTGGTGCGTACCACATCGGACAGTTGGAAGAGGGAAGTCACGTCCGCGTTGAAAAAGCGTAGCAACCACATCCCGCTCATGCTCGCAAAACCCCTCAATCTATGCTAAAATTACCTCTATTATGGCTTCAAAATTGCCCACGGTAGCAATCATCGGTCAAGCGAACGTCGGCAAGAGTTCGCTTTTTAATCGATTTGTCAAATCTCGACAAGCGATTGTTGCAAAGGAAGCGGGGACGACGCGCGACAACGTACTCGGAAAAGTCACGAGCGGAGACCACACCTTCTGGCTGGTCGACACCGCCGGACTAAAGGACCCAAATGATGAGTTCGAGGCATCAATCCAAGAACAGATTCAAGAAGCCGCCGAGGCTGCCGACGTCATCTTGGTTGTCGTTGATTCAACCCAATACGTTAGCGACGAGGACCGCATCGTGGCAAAGAAGGCGCTCAAGAGCAAAAAGCCGGTCATTCTTCTTGTCAACAAGTCGGACTTAAAGGGTAGCCTCGAGACAAGCGAGTTCCGCCGCCTCGGCGTCAAAGACATCATCCGCACCAGCGCCGAGCACAACGAAGGCGTCGAGGAGGCACTGACGCTGATCACAGACCTTATCCCGCCACGCAGCGAGCAAGCTCCCGATGATGTCATTCGCGTTTCGCTCATCGGCCGCCCAAATGTCGGCAAAAGCAATCTCTTCAACACACTCGCCGGCAAGCAACAGGCACTCGTTGCAAACATTGCCGGTACCACTCGTGACGTTAACCGCGTCCAAGTAAAGTACAAAGGCCAATTCATCGAGTTGCTCGACACAGCTGGAATGCGCAAGCCCGGCAAGCAGGAAGTCGGCATCGAAAAGTTTAGCGTCCTGCGGACACTGCAGGCTATCGAAGAGAGCGACATCTGCTTCTTACTGATGGACGTCAACGAACTAAACACACAGCTCGATCAACGCTTGGCCGGTATCATCGACGAGTCTGGCAAGGGCATGGTAGTCGTTGTCAGCAAATGGGATAGTGTCATCGAAAAGGACGCCTATACCCGTGATGCCCTCGCGCCAAGCATCTCCCGAACCTTTGACTTTGTGCCGTGGGCACCACTCATTTTTACCAGTAGCGTCACCGGGCAGAATGTGACTAAACTGTTTGACCTCGTGCTTGATATCATGGATCGACGCCAACAGCAGCTCAAGACTCGACAGCTTAACGACCTGTTGCAAAAAGCCGTCCAGAGCCATCCACCCGCTGGGCTCAAGAACACCCATCCACGTCTACGCTACATGGTGCAGACGGACACCGCACCACCATGGTTTGTGATTTATGGAAGCAACCTCAAATTCCTCCACTGGAGCTACAAGCGCTACCTCGAGCGCCTGATGCGCGAACAGTTCGACTACATCGGAACGCCGATTAAGTTCAGCTTCCGTGACGAAAAGCAGATCAAGGCCAATAAAGAAAAGGCCGCCCAA
>PBTC01000034.1 GCA_002726935.1 Candidatus Saccharimonadota bacterium
CGCAAAAAAGTCGCAAACTCGCGTCCTCAGCCTCACTTCCAGCTTTGTTTTTGGCGCCGGCGTCATGACTGTCTTGCTCTTATCGCTGATCTCGTACGTCTTCTTCCACCTGTTCGGCAGCAACACGCCCTTGATTATCTGGGCTATCGTCTGCGGCCTACTGGTTGGCGTCGGCCTATCTGTCTGGGTATTTTACTACCGAAGAGGGAAGGGGACATCGCTCTGGATTCCCCGCTCACTCGCCCGTCATTTGAGTGATCGGAGCAAGGCAACCAAAGATCCAGCCGAAGCCTTCAGCCTCGGCCTCACGAGTGTCATTGCCGAGATTCTGTTTATTATTGCCCCGCTATCCGTTGCAGCGCTCGTTCTTGTCCAGCTCTCACCTGTCTGGCAATTTGCCGGCATCGTTCTTTACACGCTCGTCTCGTTAATTACCCTTCTGAGTGTCTGGGTATACATCAGTAGCGGGCACAAGATTAGCGATATGCAAAAATGGCGCGAACAGAATAAGTACTTTCTGCAGTTTGCCGCAGGACTCGCCCTGGTTATCCTTGGGGGCTTTGTCTACGTCTGTAAAGTAATCGCCGACACAGTAGGGGCGATGTAATGACACATCACGGTGGGCAACATATCGACATTATTAAACAGGGTGGTCGACGACAGTCTGAGTCTTTCCTCAGAGAAAAGTTACACGACAGCATTGTGGCCGCGTGCCTCAGTGCCGGCAGTCCGACTGGACACGCGGAACAAATTGCCCGTAACGTTACCGATGCCGTCCTCGCATGGCTCAGCACCCGACCAGAAGTTACCAGCACCGACATCCGTCACATTACCGCCAGAAACCTAAAGACGTACCATCCCGACGCCGCTTATTTATACGAACATCATCGAAGCATTCTATAAGGAGAGTATTCCATGGCCACTTCACACACATTTGACTATGACCTCATTGTTATCGGCAGCGGCGCCGGAGGCAGCGCGGCGGCCACTATTGCCGCCAGGGCGGGTAAACGAGTCGCTATTATCGAAAGTGACACCTTCGGCGGTGATTCGCCAAACTGGAGCGATGTCCCTACTAAGGCATTAATGCATGTTGCCCGCGTCTATGACGAGGCTAGACATGCCAGTCGCTTTGGTCTCCGGACCTCGACACTCGGCTACAACTACCCTTCAATTCGCGCCTGGAAAGAGCTTGCGGTCAAGCGAACCGGCGCGGGTGGCAACCGTCGCTTCTACGAGAACCATGGTATTAGCGCCTTCCACGGCGCCGCGCACTTCCTGAGTCCCCACGAGATTAGCGTTAACCGCCGCCACCTATCAGCTGCTCATTTCTTGATCGCAACCGGCTCATCTTGGATCACACCAAAAATTCAGGGCCTTACGGATATCCCGTTCTTTACTCCCCGCACGATACTAGAAGCAATCCGCCCACCAAAGAGCCTGTTCATCATCGGCGGCGGCAGTCACGGCGTTGAAATGGCCGAACTGATGGCCACTTTCGGCACAAAAGTCTACATTGCCGAACAAGCCTCCCGCATCCTGCCGAAGCAAGATGAAGAAGTGGGGCATACACTTGAAAAAGTTTTGAGCGAGCGCAAAGGGGTGACTGTTCTCACCCATTCGCGCGTCCTGTCTGTCAGTAAAGAGGGGCTTGGTAAACGCGTTCTGATAACGCGAGCAGGCGTCGAAAAGCACATCAAAGTCGATGAAATCCTCGTTGCCGCTGGTCGGGCACCAAATGTCGACCTGGGACTGGAAAATGCCTCTGTTCGCTACACTGCAAAGGGGATTGAGGTCAATGACCATCTACAAACCAGCACCAAGCACATCTTTGCTGCTGGGGATGTCCTAGGCCGCCTGAGCAACACCCATTCTGCGCTCCTCGAAAGTCGTGTTGCTGCGCATAATCTGCTGCAAAAAAGTAAAATCACTCCAGACTATACAGCAACCCCTGGCGTGATTTTCACCATGCCAGAAATCGCTCATGTCGGCTTGAGCGAAGATGACTGCCACAAGCGCGACTTAGCCATCAATAAGGCAGTGGCTCCCTTGAACATTATTGCCCGCAGTAACACGGCTGACTTCCGCGATGGCTTCGTGAAGATCATCACCGACAAGAAGGGCGTGGTACTCGGCGGCACCATCGTGGCGCCACACGCCGGCGAACTGATCCATGAAATCGGCCTTGCCGTTAAACACGGCCTGACCGCCCAAGCAATTGCCGACACCCCGCACGCCTTCCTGACGTGGGGTGAGGCCGTTCGCGTCGCTGCCGCAAAGCTAAGCAGCAAGTAGCTAGCCAAGGGTTGAAACTCGCCCGCCAATCTGTTAGTATAGACTTTGTATCGCGGGGTGGAGCAGCCCGGTCAGCTCGTGTGGCTCATAACCACAAGGTCGCAGGTTCAAATCCTGCCCCCGCAACCAAGTGATTATTTAAAAAATTCGCGCCAAATTGACGCGAATTTTTTATATCTACTATTGTTGTATTTCTCACATATGCATGCCCTGGCAACTGCACGCAGTACGGTTCAATCATTATTGTTGTAATTTTGTCACAAAGAAACAAGGGCAGGGGAGGAGCCTTGCGCCCGATTTGGCCTCATCCATCACCTACGCTATACTGAAAACAATGCAGTGGGCAACGCAGCAAAAACAGACAGGCTTCACCATCGTCGAACTTTTGATCGTCATTGTGGTGATTGCTATCTTGGCTTCGATTACCATCGTGGCATATAACGGTATCCAAAATAGTGCCTACGACTCTTCTGTCAGAAGTGATTTATCAGCAAACCACAAAACACTGGAGCTCTATCGCATTAACTCTACCGACGACAGCTATCCTTCCCACTCTGCACTAGCCGGGGTTGGGCTGCGCGCCACAAAATCAGCGTACACACCAGAGCGCAACAATTTCTACTACTGCAGGTCAGCTGATGGTAAAACGTATGCCATTGGGGTCATCACCAAGTCGAATCAGGGTTATATTATGGCAAACGGCCAGGTGAGCAACACAAGTTCGGCGGGAACATACCTGTCACACACCTGCACAGCCGCAAACTCTTCATCAAGCTATGGCACGTCTGGCTTCACTCCGTCAACACAATGGGAAAGTTGGATCGGCGGGTAAAACGCCCCGTATTCTAATGATCGTGTTCGTCGGCGTCGGCGATTTCTTTTGTTTTGTGTACGGTACCGTGAGCATGTTCTGGTGGTCCGTAAATTGAATACAGCTTGAGGGGTTCTTCACCGCTGTTGACCAAGTTGTGCCACGTGCCGGCAGGCACCAAGACGACGTCGTCCTCGCCTGCTTCAGATACGTCCAAATCGGTCTCGCTCGAACCAGTATAGACAGTTGCCTTGCCAGCTTCGATTCTCAAAAACTGATCGTGATCTTCGTGCACCTCTAGTCCAATGTCATGCCCTGGCTGGATCGTCATCAAGGTGACTTGAATATTCTTCCCCGTCCAGAGCGTGGTGCGGTAGTTCGTATTCTCAAGCGTCTCGCGCTCAATATTTGTAATGTATGCGTGTGGACCATGATCTGTCATAGTAATCCTCCTTTATGAATTAAAGCTGGGCGGCGCTGCCTCGAAACCGTTCATCGTTACCACGAGTATAATCAGCAAGATGACGGCAGTCAGGGTACACAAAAATGAGACAACGGCCACTTTCTTCGCCCACTGCCGCGACTGCATAAAGGCGACGTAGCCAGTCAGTAGCGACATGACCGTTGCGACGGGAGCGACAAATATTAGCAGCAAGAAGAGGCCGATAGTGCTAAAAGCATAGCTCTGAAAGTCAAACTCGGGCGACTGTACGTTAATGCGGATCGACGCCAACAGGATACCCAGCAGAATTGGTGCCGGCAGCGAGGTGAGCAGACTAACGACGGCGAGTTTTTTTCGCTCTTCCACGGAGTGTCCCTTTCCTCTCTATTATAACCGCTTTTCCTTGATAATACCGCGCCACCACCAGGTACAGCGCAAAGCCGCAGTTGACTAGAAATAACACCAACGGATAGAGCGCTGTCGTTACGGTAATCGTGTTGAGAGCAAGCAGTGCAAGAAAAAACTTAAAACCATTAAGTGCATAGGTTGAGGCCGTCTCTTCGTGCGCCTGCGTGGCGGACTTGCGCAGCGTCGGGAAAAGTCCGAGCAGGAAAATAGTAATTGCTAGGAACACCACAATGACCGGGTCGGCAATAAGCGCCCATGTCAGCAGTAGTACCCCGACAAGCGCAAGACACACCCAATCAAATCGAGTGACCGTCCGCTCGCCCAGCCGCAACGCAAGGCCAAAGATAAACAGATTCGCGACCGCCGCCGCAGCAGTCACCCAGGCCCCCGGCCCAGCTCCTCCGGCCAACTGTTCGAAGAAAACAGAGCCATTTAACAAGCCCCACACCAGCCAGGTGATTGCGTGCGGTTTGGTGTATCCCTTCAGTGTATGGGTAATATAGAGGCTATAGCTGATAACAGCAATCGCCAGCGAAATCAGGCCGATAAGCTCGTTCACTCGGCAATGCTCCGGCCGTAACCACCAAATAAGAAGTTGACCCACTGTTCAAGATTGGTCGGCTGAGTTGCCGCAGCGGCTACCGACGATGTATTCGCCTCCTCGACCGGAGTGTTCTCTGGCATAATTAAGGCACGTTCACCGGGTCGAACCAGCCCCAGCGACTCACGCACCGCCAGCTCTTGGTATTCGGTTGTCTCGTAGTACGCGATTTCAAGAGACAGCTTGTCGCGCTCTAGTTCAGTCAGCTGCAACTCTCGCGCCTTGTAGTCTAGCTCGCTCTGCAATCGGTAATTGCGCTGCATCATGTCCAGTGATCCCCACACCCAACTGGCGGCAATCAGAAAAGCTACCGCAATAATCACATTGTTGATCGTGAGATAGCGGTGCCGTAAATTGTAAGCTAGTTTTTTGATGTTTATGTCAGCCATAAGAGCTATGGTTATTATAGCACTCTCGGCTGTGGCTCGTAAGGGGTAACTACGGTATAATAGCCTGCATGTGGGGCTGTAGCTCATCGGTTAGAGCAGGCGGCTCATAACCACTTGGTAGATGGTTCGATTCCATCCAGCCCCACCAGACATTATTGCAACCGCACGTCGGTTGCTTTTTTAATGTTTTAATTGTATAGTACGCTCAGTCCACTCGAGAAAGGAAAGTAGCGTGCCCAACAAACCTCGCTACGGTATCATCGCCCTGGCGTTCGGCCTCCATAAGGACGAGGCCGGCCCCAGCAACGAAGCCATCTTCGAGGTGGCGTCCAACATCAAGCAGCAGCTCCCCGGAGCACTGCTTGCCAGCCAATGGGAGGTCAATCTGGCGGCAAACGACGGCGACGTCGATTTCGTGGTCAGCTCCCAAGCAACACGGGAGTACATCACGACCAAAGAGGCGATCGACCGCTGCCTGGAAGAATTCATGGCAGCGGGCGTGACCCGAGTCGTCATCGTCGCACACCCCCTCCACCTGCAGATCATTCGGACTTTCGTCGATCTGGGTTGGTGGAGCCTCGGCGGCATGGAGATGGACGAGCAGTTCAACAAGCTGATGCGCTCCGTTCCCTACGACCGAGATCCTGGCAACCTGCAGCCGTGGACCAGGGGTCCGATTCGCTTCGTTACCTACCTCATGAAGGTGCTGGTGACCAAGCGGCACGGCCTCGCCACGCAGTAGTCCCGCATGTCCGCGGGCCGCCAATCCGAAAAGCGCCAACGCGCCTCTCGGGTTGGCGCTTTTCATTATATTACCCTCTACGTTTGCATTACCTCTGAGACAAGGTGTACCATAAAACTGGATATTACCTGAGAGGAGACACAGTCATGAAGAACATTACTGTCAAACGAGTGGGAATTCTATCAATTGGTAAGCTTGCTGGAACGGTCAACGCGATCATCGCACTGGCGGTCGGTATTGTTGCCGCGATCGTGGGGACAGTCAGCTACGTCACCACTACTAACGACGGAATCGGTGCTGAACTAGTCGCCTCACTGGCGATCATTCTCTCGGCGCTCATTCTATATCCGTTAGTCGCCTTTGCCTTTGGCTGGCTCTACGGTGCATTGGTTGCCCTCATCTTCAATGTCGTCGTTGGTGTGAGCGGTGGCGTCGAGCTAACAGTAGAAGAGGAAGCCGTTCGCGTTAAAAAATAACGAAGCGAACATTAAAAAAAGACCTCGCTATGAGGTCTTTTTTATTTGCTGTTACCAAACGCTCGTCGAGCTGTTCGTGCCGTTTTTCGAACTTCCTTGGTGCGTTCATTGCCACGCCCCGGTACTGCAAAGTAGTCACGACGCTCCTGCACCGACTCGACAGCGCCGTATACCTCTGCGGCTGAAAAACCGGCCTGCAGCAATTCTTCACGCTTCGTCAGTTGCTCGAAAGCTCTTTTTGCCAGCTCTTGGCGTCGATGGGCGCTCGACTCCATTCCCTGAACGATATCTTCGGGGTACGGATACCTCGAGCTAAACTCGCTTCCCGGCACAGTCAACATGCGTCGACCGCCTCTCGCGCGGTTCGATCGAGCATCAGCAGTCAAGATTTGTTCGACAGCAATAGCTCGCTCCGCAAGCCCTACCGAAACGCCGGCAGAAGGTGTCGGTTTTTCTGCAGCCGCAACGGGGGCCTTTTCGGTGAGCCGTCGAGCTTCGCTGTAATCATACAACCCGCTATCAACCAGCGTATCTGGTTGCAGGTCATCAAGAGAAAACAACGCCTCTTGTTCGGTGACGTGACCGCCGTTCTTTTCGCGAGTCACCGTACGAGTCAATTCTGGGTGGTTATTTCTTCCTGAAGCATATTCAGACATGTTTATATTATAGCATAACCTTGTTATAAAGTCAATCTATAGCCTTACGCTAGGGGTCCCAGCGGAAGACGCGGATGGCGATAACATAGATAATGACCGTCCAGATAGCAATCAGCCCGAGTTGTGGAGCGAGTTGAATCAGGTTCGCGCCCTCGGTCATAATCATACGGAAGCCATCGATAACCGGGGTCAGTGGCAAGTAGGCGGTGATAGCCTGCAGCCATTCCGGCATCAGGAAGCGCGGGAAAAAGGTTCCCGACAAGAACATGAGCGGCAATGCGACCAGCTGAGTCAATGCAGCAGATTGTGTCTCGTTCTTTGCCCAACCACCAATTGCCAGTCCGAAGCCAAACATCAAGATGATACCGATGATTGCCCACACGGCAAGCTGGAACCAATCTCCCTGCATCGAGAAGTCGAAAATAAAGATAGCCAAGACAAACATCATAACTAGGCTCACGATACCGATGAGCATGTAGTACGCCATATTCGCAAAGATCAGCTGCCCAGCAGTGATTGGTGACGCGCGCAGACGTCGAAGCGCCCCTGTTTTCTTTTCAGCTGGCATTTGATTGGCAAGGCCAAAAATTCCGAGGCTCAAAATAGTAAAACCGAGCAGTCCAGAGAAGACATAATCAAAAGCCGAGAGCTCGTTGGTCGCCGTCGACTCTTGTGTAACCGTTAGCGGCGGCTCGGGTTGACCAAGTTGGGTGTTAATGCCCTCTAGCGCCTGCTCCATGACAGCGGCAACCGTCTGGCCAGCCTGCGGGCTCGACTCGTCGTAGTAGACAATCACCGATCCAGTTGGCTGACCCTGATCGTTTGACTCACCAAAGCCGGCAGGTAGTTCGATCACCGTATCGACTTCACCCTTCCCCATCGCTTCTTTCGCAGCGTCGAGCGTCTCGGC
>PBTC01000035.1 GCA_002726935.1 Candidatus Saccharimonadota bacterium
CGATCTCTGAGGACAACTTCCACGAGCTCGTGAACGACCTAAAGGAAGTCATCCACCAACGCCGTCTGATGAAGCAGCCTTAGGCGAGAATCGCCTTAATTCGGCGTATTCCAGCGCTTGATGACTCTTCTTTCACTATCTTGAACTTCTTGCCATCAGGCTCGGTGAGTTCAAGCGTGTGATCGACGTGAGGTCCGCCGCAAATCTCAAAACTAAATGGCTTTTCAGCGTCGTCAGCGATCATCTTGTACACCTTAACGGTTTCGCCGTAGCGATCGCCAAACTGTCCCAGTGCGCCCATCTCTTCGCGTGCAACTTGTGTCGGGTACTCGGCAAAGCTAATCTTGAGGTCTTTGGCAATTTCCTCATTCACAATAGCTTCAACGCGCTCGATTTGCTCTGGCGTCATTTTTTCAGGATGCGAGAAGTCGAAGCGAAGCCGCTCCTCAGTAATATTTGAGCCGTGCTGGACGACATGATCACCCAGAACATCACGGAGCGCTTGATACATCAGGTGGGTTGCTGTGTGATATTTCTTGTGCTGTAGCGTCTGACCACCTAAGCCACCCTTAAAGGTGCCCTTTGCGGCCGTCTGCGAACGTGCTCGCTGTTCCGCCATCCGAGCGTCAAACTCTTCACGCCAGTTTTCGGTCAGAGAGATATCCTGCTTGAAGGCTTCTTCGGTCGACAACTCGACAGGGAAACCGTAGGTGTCGTAAAGCGTAAATATCTCTACGCCAGTCAGACCGCCCTCTTTGCGCTTTAATAGCTCATTCAGTCCCTTGCGAAGTGTCTGGCGGAAGGTCTTCTCTTCTTTGACGAGAATCGCGACGACTTCATCACGGGCGGCAGCCACCTCTGGATAGTCGGCCGCGTACATGTCGGCGATGACAGGAACGACCTCTTGCAGGAAGTTTTGCTCGATACCTAAATCAAACGCAAACCGAACGGCTCGTCGGATTAAGCGACGCATCACATAGCCTTGCTCTTTGTTCGATGGCCTCACGTCGTCGACCGCCATAAACGTTGCAGCGCGCAAATGGTCGGCAATCACCCGCATACTGGCTGTGTTGGCATCATATGATTTACCTGAAAGCTTTTCAAGCTTTTCGATGATTGGCCATAGAAGTGAGATCTTAAAGACGTCAGGGCTGTCAATTTGCGCCGCTGCGATGCGTTCAAGGCCACCACCAAAGTCAACATTCTTTTTTTCAAGCGGCTCAAAGCTACCGTCTTCAAGGCGACGGTACTGCATAAAGACCTGATTACCAATTTCCATAAATCGGCCGCTGTCGCTCGCTGGGTGCGCGTGCCCATAACTTGCATCGTGATGCTGCTCACCGAAATCATAAAAGACTTCACTATCTGGACCACATGGGTCACCGATAGGTGTCTTCTCAAGACCGCCGCCACGCGACCACCAGTTTTCACCGTCGTCGTAGAAGAAGATGCGTTCGCCCGGCTTAATGCCGCGGGCATCTCCGTCAGCCTGACTGCCCACTTCAACGATCTTCGCTTCAATGCCTTTTTCTTCAAAAACTTTCTGCCAGATATTAGCCGCCTCGTCATCACGAGGGATGCCGTGTGCTTCGTCACCGATGAACGCGGTGACGTAAATTTTATGCGGATCAAGCCCCACAACATCAACCAGAAATTCGAAGAACCAACGAATTTGCTGCTCCTTGAAGTAATCTCCAAGGCTCCAGTTACCTAGCATTTCAAAGAAGGTCGTGTGACGATTATCGCCGACATCTTCGATATCCTGAGCCCGTAAACACGTCTGACTGTCAGTCAGGCGAATCCCCTCGGGGTGAGTCTCTCCTAGCAGGTATGGAAGCAATGGTTGCATACCACTACCGGTAAAAAGAGTGGTGGGGTCGTTATACGGAATCAGCTTGGCGCGCGGAATTACCGCATGGCCGCGTTCTTTGAAGAACTCGAGGTACGAGTTGCGAATATCTTGTGCGTTCATTAGTGCACATTATAACAGATTACTAGGGTAAGCGGCTAGCCGCAGGTTGGCATAGAACTGCCCCACCAGCCCGAATTCATCCTCACGCCAGTTTTACACGCAGGTTTCGCTTCGAAATTAACCCGAAGTCCGTAGGAATTACCGTTACGAACATACTGGTATTGATTACTCGACCCCGATGGATCGACGGGCACACTATCCAAATACGGTGACAGATAGGATGACAAGTTGCTGGCGCTGCAACCGCTGGTGTTGCCGCACGCATCAGGATATTCGCTGTTTTCTGCGTGATACTTTTCGATCGCTATCTTCAATTGCGTAATATCGCTCTCACGCTGCGAGTCACGCGTACGCTGCTGAATGCCGTCGTAAGAGACAATGACGATGGTCGCAAGGATCGCAACAACCGTAATTGCCACGATGATTTCGACAATAGTAAAGCCTTTTGAAGTTGCCCACTGATTCATACCTTTAGTTATACAGGCTTGTGTCGTTCCGCTCAAGCTTATAGGGCCTGAACGATACCGCCACCAAGGCATCGCTCGTCGTCGTACACCACGATAGACTGTCCCGCGGCGACCGCTCGCTCTGGATTATCCAGCCGAAGATACGCCTCGTCGCCCTGCCAGCTAAGATGAGCCTCTCGCAGCGCCCCCCGATGGCGTGCGCGGACTTGATACGAGCCTTCGGCGGGCTTTTGCTCATCAATCCAATGGACGGCACCCAACTTCACATCTGTACGCCAGAGCTGGTCGTCATTGAGGTTTGTCGTCACATATACCTCGTTCTTATCCATATCTTTGCCGACGACGTAATATGGCAAGCCCCCACCAACATCTAGCCCGTGACGCTGACCAAGCGTATAGAAGATGGCCCCATCATGCCTACCTAGCACTCTACCGGTCACCTTATCAATAATATTACCCGGCACTTGGTCGACGTACTCAGACAAGAACTCGCGAATACCGATTTGACCAACGAAGCAAATACCTTGACTATCCTTTTTGGCGGCAGTATATAAACCACGCTCTTCGGCCATACGGCGCACCTCAGACTTCTCGTATTCACCGAGGGGGAAGAGCGTTTTTTCAAGCGCAGCTCTTGTGACCCGATACAGAAAATACGTCTGGTCTTTGTTGGCGTCCTTGGCCCGTCGTAGCTCTCCATCATGGACTCGAGCATAGTGACCGGTCGCGATCATATCGGCACCATCTTCTAGGGCAGCCTCTAGGAACAGCTTGAACTTCACCTCTTGGTTACACATGATATCTGGGTTTGGGGTGCGTCCCTGTCGATATTCGTCAATCATATAATCGACGACCTTGTGTCGATACTCATTCTCGAAGTCGAACACCTTAAAATCAATCCCGAGCTGTACGGCGACACGTTTTGCGTCAGCTAAGTCATCCGCCCAAGGGCAACGCATACCGGGAAGATCTTTCGTCCAGTTCTTCATATACACACCGACAACGTCGTAGCCCTGCTCTTTCAAAAGCGCTGCAGTCAGGCTTGAATCAACGCCGCCACTCATACCAACGTAGACTTTTGTCATGACGGGCTCCCCTGAATGCTTGTCACAAGGATCTTCACCGTTTCCCCGCCAGCCAACCACCAGCCCCTCGGCGTCAGCCACCACCAGGCAGACCAGTCTTGATCGTCAGTAACAGGATAGTTCAAGAATGTCACATCGCTGGCTAAGCGCTCGAACTCAATGCTGGCGCGTCGCTGGTGATAACCAGAAGTCACTAGAATAATGCGCTCGTAGCCTTGCTCGCCAATAATCGAGCGGGTATTCTGAGCGTTCTCTTTGGTCGTCTCGGAGTACTCTTCAACTTGAATCACCGATTCTGGAACGCCCGCTTCCAGCGCACGAAGCTTCATTGCCGCCGCATTGCTGGGGCCGGTCTTGTCTTCGGCCGCACCAGAAAAGATAATGGTTGGCGCCCAGCCAGTCTGGTATAAATTAATACCCGCATCGGTCCGTGCATTTGTATCACCGCCGCTTACGACGACAATTGCGTCAGCTGCGGCGCAATTAGCTTGGTCATTGGGGCGTACGTCACAATCAACAAAATCGTTTGGCTGCAGAAAAATAGTAAGCCCAATAATTAACGCACCGACAACCAGTGGTATCATCCAGAGCAGCTTTGTCATTGCGCTGCCCTCGCGTACTCACGCTTCACTTCCTCGATAATTGCCGCCGCGGCGACGTCTATGTTGTCATCGTTCGAGCCATGGCCGAGCGTAAGACGCAGGCTACCGTCAGCGACTTCAGGCGCAAGTCCAATGGCCGTTAAAACGTGTGAGCGTGTCCCTTTATTTGCAGCGCACGCACTCCCAGTTGCAACCAGTATATTGCGCGCTTCAAGGGCGAAGAGCACGCGCTCGGCATCAAGGCCAGGGAAAGAAATATGAAGATGTCCTGCGAGTCGGTGCTTTTGATGACCCGAGACGACTGCTTCTGAAAAAGCCCCCATCAGCTTCGCTTGAAGACGATCTCTGAGCATAGCCAGACGATCTCGCTCGTACTTGCGATGTGCTGTCGCCCGTTCAATTGCCACAGCAAAACCGATGGTTCCCGCAACGTTCTCCGTCCCACTCCGAAGTCCCCTTTCCTGTCCCCCACCAACGATAAGTGGCTCCAGTCGCACTGATGGCGCCGCCCACAATAGACCGACCTGCTTCGGGCCATAAATTTTTGCGGCATTCAGCGTCAAGAGATCAACACCCAAGCGGGCAACATTCACATCAAGCTGACCAACGCCCTGGGACGCGTCGCTGTGTAAGTAAATGGGTGTTTTGTCACCTTTGTCGAGACGACGCTGCCGCTCTTCACGAACCACCTCAGCGATATCACGCAGCGGTTGAATAGTCCCCAATTCATTATTCGCCAGTGCAACACTTACCAAACGAGTCTCAGGACGAATCGCGCGCGCGATCTCCTCGGTGTCGACAAGGCCTTGTTCGTTGACTGGAATAATCGTATGCTCACCACTTTTTGCCGCTTCGAGGACGGCGTGATGTTCGATAGCTGGCACAATGACGTGGCCACCAATACTTCGAAACGCAAGGTTAATCGACTCTGTCGCACCAGCAGTCACAATAAGTTCGTCACCCTTTACGCCAATTGCACGAGCAATCGTTGCTTTGGCTTGGTCATAATCACGGCGCACGGCGATAGCTGGCGCATACGGTGCTGAAGGATTGTAAAATTGATACGAAAAATAGGGCTGCATTGCAGCCAAAACATGTTCATCGAGCGGCGTTGCGGCCGCATGATCCAGATAAATCACGGGGTCATTCACTCTACGTATTATAACAGCCTTGGTCTTAACGCGGCAGGTCAAGATTCTCGTCTGGCAAGACGGAACGGATGTCTTTCACACTCAGTAAATATTCTAATTCGTCATCAAGATTCTTCGTTTCGGCTTTGACGATCGCGTCCTCTTGTAGCCGTTGAATTTCACTGTCGATCTGCCGCATCTCTTGCTGGACATACGCATCTCGAACAACCGGAGAAGTTTTCGCTCGTTCATACAGCTCCTCCTTCAAGGCGCGATGCAGCAGCCGAGATAAGGTGACAAAATCAGCCTGCTCGGTCTCACCGAGTGGGACGGCACGGCCACCGACGAGCTTCTCGATTTTTCCGTTGCCGGTGTGGTAGCGTGCGTACATCACGCCAAGTCGATCTACCGCTTCATAGAACCAGTCACTATTGTCGTGGTACCAAAAGCGCTGCGAAATAATGCCGTCAGCAGCAGGGGCAATTCGACCACCGATGTGGCTTTCTGCCTCGATGAACTTCTTCATAAGCTCTTCATCGGTTAGCCGTCCTAACGTGAGGCCGTTCAGGATACCCCGAACGCCGTCAGCTTGCAGCACCGACCCATCGGCCGCTCGGCGCATTTGCTCGATCTCTGCTTCGATCCCCTTTACTTGCTGGTGCCATTCTGGACTTTGCGGTAATTCAGCGGAAAACAGAGGCGATGGGTTCGTCTCTGGCGTGCGTGGAATTTGATACTGATCATTCTTCATAACAAACAAGCCTCTTATGGCATAGAATTTTCGCTGTTTGTCTTAGAAGCGCAGGAGTGCTTGGGCATTTTTTGTCGTCTGAAGCGCAATGGCCTCTAGTGACAGTTGTCGCCGCTGGGCGTGATATTCCGCCACATTCCTCACTAACGCTGGCTCGTTTACTTTACCACGAAAAGGGTGGGGAGTCAAGAATGGAGCGTCCGTCTCAAACAGCAATCTGTCGAGAGGAATTGCGTCAAACATTTGCCGCTGCGCCTCGTCTTTCGTAAAGGTAGAGATGCCGTTCACGCCAATATACAAACCTCTATCCAGCGCCTTCTGCAGATTGTCTTTTGTATCAGTAAAACTGTGCAGGACGCCCCGAATCTTCCCTTCGTAGCTATCGAAAACTGGCCAAAAGTCGTCGAAGGCCTCTCGGACATGAAAAATAACTGGAAGGTCATATTTGACTGCAACATCAAGCTGCGCTCGAAGCGCAGCGAGCTGCGTCTGTTTTGGGCTGTGCGTGTAGTAATAATCAAGTCCAATTTCACCAATCGCAATCACGCCAGGCTGACGCGCCAGCTCCTCTATGTCGTAGCCGTCCTTAGTGTCGTGAGGATGAACGCCGACCGAAGCGAATGCACGGTCGTGCCGAGCACAAAAATCAACGGCTTCACGGCTACTTTCGAGGCTGGTTCCGACGCAAACATAAGCGGAGACGCCAGCAGATTCAAGCCGGCTCAATACCTCAGCGCTGTCGAGCGGGTAGCTACTCTCATGAATATGACAGTGTGTATCAACTAACATAAACTTCTATGCTTTTGGTGCGCGTGGATCGACAGTGTAGCGATACTGCTTTGGAAAAAGCACACCCTCGGGCAATGTCACGACGCCACTTTCAAAAATCGAGTGAATGGTTTCTGCCGTCTTTGGTAAAAATGGCACTAACAGGTCGCCAATCTGCAACAAAGCACCGGCACAATGGGCCAGAATCTCGGCAAGATGCGGTTCGGCTTCGGCGTCTTTCCCTATGCCCTTTGCGACGTCCCATGGTTTGACGTTATCGATATATTGATTCAGGCTACGTACCATATTCCAGACCTCATCAAGTGCTCGGTTAAACTCGAGGTTTTCCATCGCCTCATGATAGAGCGTCATGTCATGCTCGGTCTGCTCGGACTCTCCAATCACGCCAGCCTGATATTTATTGATCATGCTCGCGACACGCTGAATCAAGTTACCAAGGTCATTACCTAGCTCGCCGTTATACGCACTTTCAAATTTCTCCCAGGTAAAGTCACCGTCGTCCAAGGTTGGAATGTGCCGAGAGAAGTAATAACGAAAAGCATCGAGCCCATATTCATCGATCACCTGTATCGGGTCGATCACGTTACCCACCGACTTACTCATCTTCGCGCCACCCGTCACGACATGACCGTGCACCAACAACTTCTTCGGCAACGCAAGCCCCAGCCCC
>PBTC01000036.1 GCA_002726935.1 Candidatus Saccharimonadota bacterium
GAGCTTCTGCCCCTCGATCTCTGCTTTCGTAAAGCGAATGAGCGCTTTCTTGTTTACCAGGGTGGGCTGACCTATTAACCTGGCACCCTTTAAAGGACCGGACGTTACTTGGACGATTACGTCCGAACGAGATGCGGTGTCGACTTGGTTGATGTAGTAACCGTAGAAGATATCCCCGGCTTTGACCGGAAATGTTTCTTGAATGAGCGCATTAGCATCAGCCTCGGAGAATACTTGCGGCGCTCCATTGACCTCCCTAGGGTCTACCGGCGAGACCCCTGAATTAAGCGAGGCCACCTTGCTAAAGTCTTCCAGGCTTGAAACTACCGGTGGGGCGGGTTTCATTTTCCCGGTCGTATCGTCGGTGTATAAATCTCTCAACACACTTTGGTACGAGTTCATAATCAAAGCGTATTCTTCTACGGAATAAACTTTCCTAGGCGTCTTCCTGTCTTCGTACTGAACGCGAGCACGCGCCTGTTCGAGCTGCATGAGTTCCTTCTCGCGTGCCATCGCTGCAGGATCGTCAGGTTCAACGGCGACTTCAACATTACGAGGTGCAAAAGCAGGCATGGACCCCATCACATCAGGTGACTCAAGAGCCTTCTTGTCCAGGGCTGCGTTGTAATCACTGAGCGATTTCTTGTATGGCTCAGGCAGGTTGTCGACGTTATCGTTAGTGTTGTCTTCTTGACGTCCGCCTGGAGCCTGAACAACGGACTCCTCCACCACTGTCTGCGGAGCATCCCCAGAGATGGTGACGAACGTGTAAATGGCGATCAATGCAACAACAGCAAGAAACCCGCCAAGAATGAGGAACTGATTTTTCTTTGCTGACTTAGCTTCCATTATTGGCGCTCCCTAATCAGAAGCTTTCGCTCAGTTCCATTCTGAGTCACCAGATAGACACTCCGCATTGACATCCGGTAGGCGTAGTACCCATCTCCCGTGCTCTCCCTTTGAATCGGCCTTGGGCTCACCATTTGGAGAGCGCCGGTTACGAGGATGTCACCTTGAATAGTCTTCCAAGCCTTGGCTTGCGCTCCGGAAACATCAAGCTGCTTAGCACCTTCTGGTAAAACACCATAGAGCACCTGTAGCAAATCAGAGTCCGACGGCTTCATGGTCGGTATTCCACTTTTTGATGCATTCGGTCCCAGCAAGGGGACCTGAATATCAACTTTGGAGTCCATTTCTTTTGCTGCTGTGGACATCATAGAAAGAATTACTGGAGATGAATAATTTTGAAGTACAACCGAAACATTACCTACGGCGTAATTATTCAGCGCCGAAATAGAAATCATATTAGAGCCCTTTATAGGCTGATCAACAACAAAGTCTCTTCCGTTAAATGATTGGAAGGCAAGAATTGGCCAGGCGGCGCCTGAAATATCCCTGAAGCTAACCGTTGATCCATTTCCTGGAATCACCCTCACGATAGGAGGCGGTGCCTTGGGGGAAAGGTCAAGCACAACTTGAGAGGTGACAGGCGCTGGCATCTCGCCGTGAAAAGGCTGCGCCATGCTCTTTCGGTTCTGTTGGTACGTACGCTTTATCATTCGTACCTGTTCTTGCGTGAGTGGCACCATAGCTTCGGTCGCTGCAGCAAAAGGATCCTGCATGTCCGGCAACGCCTTGATTGTCACCGTTCCGTCGGGGTTGTACACCACCTCCGGTTGCATATTAAATTGAGACGCTATTTTTGCCTCAATGCCAGGATTGCCGCCTTGCTGCTGTGAACCGAACCCTGCCGCGGGACTGAGGCGCTCATTTCCATTAGGATTTGTAATGACAGTTTTGGGATTGCCCTGCTGACCAGCAACCCCCGGCTGCGCGAAGCTATTGGCTGGAACAACTGTTCCATCAGGCCCTATTAGATCCCCATTTGGCAGCTTGTAATAGGAACCCATGCCTGCTGATGCTCCACCTTGAGTGGGATTGGGAAGCATAACCTGACCTGGACTAGGCGAAGAGCTCACACCGCCCTCTTCTGGAAAACCAGGTATAACTCCCTGAGCCCAAGCAGTTGAGTGCGCAAGGAGGGCAACAAGCAAACCTAGTTCTGCATAACGTTTCATGTACCAAACACTTTTTCAATGAAGGGATGGCTGCGGTTCTCGTCAGACAACAAAGCTAGCAGTTCTTCTTTTTGCTCAGCAAAGTGCTTGACTTCGGCAAACTTAAGCAAGTGACCCTTGTTTAGTGGCACCCTTCTCGTCAGTATCAGATCGAGCTGAGTGATTTTTTTCTTTACCATCTCAAAGGCCAAATCGAATACGTAAGAGGCGGCCTCATCGGAAGGAGCTGAAGATATCTTAGCCGTTAATTCTGATTTCAATGAGGAAATGTCCCCTGAAAACAGATTAATTTTCTCAGCCCACACCACGGTGTCGCGCGTAAGCTCAAAAGGGAAGTCAAACGGGTTAGGAAGATCTTTACTATCAACCTTTGCGAGGGCTTCATCAGAAAAACGATTAAACATCTACGACTCCAGTTTTGTTTATCTGGTTGTTAACACCAGTCTTGTAACTGCTAGATTTCTCACCCGCAAATGAGCGGGGGCTCTTTCAACTATCACGTTGGCGTTGTATGCAACGCTCTTCGCTCCATCTTTACCTTGCAACTTGATCGCCACTGGAAATTTGACCTCCCAGGCATAGGTACCCATGCGGTCACCTTCTCTAACAATCAACGGCGCCTCGATCGGCGTCGCTGTTGCAACATAAAACCCATCTACAACTTCTTTAAGAAAGCCGGCATTTCTCAAGGTGTCCAACACCGTGCGGAAAGCGTCTGGCCTAAAGTATTCTTGGGACTCGGAAAGATTCTTTTCGTAATCAACGAAAGAAACGCTCATCGTCTCTGTCACAGCTTCCACTGCAAATGCACTCACCTGTGCATTGGAAAGCATTGGCTGGTTCATAGGCTCAATTTTCGTGATTGACCCGGTTGGTGAGGTTGCAAAGTACAAGTCCTTGGGCTCTTTCCCGCCCAGGTGGAAGTTAAGCAATATGGACACAGCCAAACCGCCCATTAGCCCATAGATGACCTTCATCAGCATCTTGTTTTTGTGATGAACCACCAGGTTTCTTGCGGAAATAATCTCAAGGGGGGTAAGCGATGCTTCGGCTGTCGTAGCCCCTTTGTTCAGCGGTTGATTATTTTTTGCACTCATGTAGCCAGCTTAGGAAAATTTACATTGCTTTAAATTTATACGAAAGATACTTCGAATTCACAAAATCGCCAGCTTAAACACTCTTTTTTTCACCGGACGCGAATAGGAGCCGGTTTTGTTAAATCGGACTTCGATCAATCCAGCGCAAATGTTACTCCAGCGATTAGACTATGGATTCAAAAATCGGGGGTAAAAAAGCACCGGACTTAAATCAAACAGAAAACTCACACCAAAGAGTTAATTATTGTTAATTCTTTTGTGGCCGTAATCTGACACCCCGCATATCCTTACTGGAGGCTTACAAGGGGATCCATGTAGGCGCTTTGATGCCGATTCCATCCCGCGGACAACTGGATCATGGTCGTCCTTTGATGCCAGAAGATAAACATGGAAATCAGCCTGGAGCTTTTCAAGATCATAGTCGGGTAGTGAACAGATCTTAGACCAACCTATCCGCCTAACTGCGCCGGCAATGGCTGGAGACGAAAATTCAACGCTTTGATAGGGCCCAACCAGCCTGATAGCCTTCAAAACCTCCGCCCAAGCTAAAAGCGCTCTAGAGGTAATGTCGCCTCCCTCTAGTTCGCTGATAACCACATCTGGCGTCGGCCTGCCGTAAATCTTCTTCCGGAGTGCGCCTCTCATCGCTGGAATCACTCGCTCCAGAGGGTGGTCGTCAAGCATGGCCAACCAAAAACGCTTAACTTCGAAATCGCACGCGGCGCCATATGCCGGCAACACGGTATCCAGAAAATCAAAAAAAGCTTCGATATGTTCTTCGGGCCACTTGGAATTGATTCTTTTTATCTGCTCTTTAAGTTGCATGTTGGCTCACATTAATCCGTAAACATCAAACCGATCGCAGCTTTCGCGGGAGGCTAAAACATCAACCCCCTCGACACTGTGAACGACTTGAAACCTTTCTATGTCGGAGAGTAAATCGAACATCTTTTTGTCGCGTTCTCGACCCTTTAGAGCCATGGCGCTTTTTAATCTACAGTCAACATATTCCCTTTGGTCTTCAGATACCACTTTTGATAGTGCATTAATCAACTGCTGGGAGCTCCTGTTGTTCATATTTAACAGGGAAGACCGCACATCAATTTCGAGCCAACACACCGAAGCTAGGCTTTTGACAGAGGGGGCTAACTCGACAGCAAGCTTGGTAAAGTAAGCCAGATTAAGTGTCTCACCTTTTTTTAAGAGACAGAAGCGGTAAGAAAGGTCGATCTCCAAAAGGGTGACCCCTCCTGGGTACGCCATCGAAATCGTTTTCCAAGAGCTGTTAATCTTTGAAATCGGGTTGGTAGAAAAAAACGGAACAACACTTCTAAACTGCTGGGCACACATAGGAGACCCCAAAGAGCCCACTGCACCCTTAGGCAATAGTGATGCGGGCAATTTTGGCTTTGGAACTGGCTCCGCGCCAAGAGCCTCTTGGCTCCATCTAACCGGGTTTTCGTCCTCAACAATGCTTTCTCCCTTGGGATCTCTTTTGCCTGGGGTACATTTGTTTGTCTCGCTTATCAGTCGAGGGGCCCAAGTGTGAGACGGCCGGGAAAAAATATTCTCTCGGTGTAGGCCTGCCAGTTGCGATCTCTGAATGTAAACCTCTCGCAGCTCGAAGGCTTCACCATGGTGCCCTTTGGCCAACACCAGAACTTCAGTTCGGAGCAAACCTCCGGATTCACCTTCCCCGAAAGCAGCTCGAGAGATTAAGTCTGCCAAGGCCGCGATGTTGAAAGACTCAGCTATAAGCGCACAAAGTTTCGGATGGTAAATCCTATTGTCAGAACATAGCACCCAACCTTCAAATAGGGACTCTAGGTCGTCGTGATTCGTAGGCAGGCCGCCCTGCCCACTTAAGCAGGCCTCTATAAATGTCGACTCGTTTGGCAAGGAGCCCCGGTTGTTACCAAGACTTCCGGCTTGAACCAGCGCAAGTCTTTTCATATCAAGGGCAATCGAGCCCCCAATTCCTAGGAACTTCAAGTCTCGATCTATCCTAGCCCTGGGTTCAACAAACGAATCCAAGCGCGGAAGGATAGGCTGAGCCAAGTCTCCGCAGGGGTGAAAAATGGGGGTCTTGTGTTTTCTCATAAAGTTTACATGTTGTTCTTTTAATATAAATTTGTATTCTTTCTGTTCAAATTTGCTTTTCTTTATATTTGTTGTTATTGTATACACATTGTGTAAAAAAAGAAATAGAAATGTTTGTCCCTCCCCCACCACAAGAGAATCTTCTCATCGTTCGCAGGAGCGCAAAACGACCTCTGCCCCGGTCCGGCCTGGCGGTGGTGTTGTGCGCCTTCTGTCTTGGTAGTGGGGTGGCGTACCTTGAAGCTAAGGACTCGGAAGGCGATGGCTCTCTTGTGTTGAGCCTGGTTGAGCAGGTCGATACAAGTTCCTTTGAGGTTTTTCAAGCCAAGGGGATAGAAGCAAGCGCGCGAGATGTACGGGTCCTGATGAAGATCTTGGATGAGCGAGAAGCCCAAATAGCGAAAGAAAATGACGCGATTCTTCGATCTCGAAGCCCGTCAGAAATGATCCGGTCCGCGCCCCAGGGTGGGAATACGCGACAAGTCGTGTCAGTGGAGCCTACCCCTACCCTCAGGTTGCCCGCACCCGCGGCGAAGATTCCAAGCTCAGGAGAGTGGCTAAACGGCGATGTCCTTCTGAGGGATAGCGGCTTGGCCAAGATAGATCAAAGTGTAGCGGTGTTCATTAGGGGCAAGCAGAGAGTCGACTTCAGGGTCGGCGCGGTACTCCCAAATGGGGAGGTTGTCCTACAGGTGGATCCAGCGAATCTGTCTGTAAGAACAGACAGGCGGTTAATTCAGATAATTGACGATGGCTCGTGAGGAAAGTATGTGGCTTAAGAGTTTAAAAAAGACGTCGGAGCAAAAATCAACAGATGTGGTTTATTCCTCTGTTTGGGAGGCAATCAAGGCTGGCTCTCTGGGAAGTGTACTGTCGGCAGGTAGCCTTTCAAAAGGGGATTACCGCTGCACCACAGGGATCAAGATTGACAGCAGGCACTTTGGTGATCTTGTGGTCGAGGGCGCTAAGAATGCTGTCTGCTGGTTGAGCCCAGCCTCGGTTGTATCCGGACATATTGTTGCCCCTGCTGTGTATGTGGAGGGGTCGGTTAGTGGAAATATTTATGCAGACAGGGTTGTTATCAAGCCCGGTGGTGTGGTCGATGGCGATGTTTTCGCTGTTGAGGTGCTTTGTTCTCCTGCGGCTGTTTTACGGGGAAATACCATAACAACCATCCCCCTCGAATATCGAGCAAGAGCCGCCGATGTTCTTAAGAAATTAACACGATAACTGGAGACTTTATGTCCGGCGAAGAAAACTTATCCGACAAGGTGCGGGTCGCTCTAGAGGATTTCCTAGAGCGCAAATCTGGATCCCCCTTGCTTATGCCGTCAAGGGGGCCAAATCCCGCAAAGAGCCTTCTTATTTATCAACAGATGCCTTTGATACACGAGGCGCTTGGGACCTCCAATCAATCAGAAGTACTGGATCTATTGAAAAAAATTGGCCTGCCGACATCAAGGGTCACGTTCCGACGAATCTACTTGAAGTGGGCTGAAGACACCAAAAAAGTTCCGCGGATGGCCAAAGTCGGAGAGCGTAAAAAAAAGCGTGCCGTGAAGTCAAAGACAAAAGACTTCTCAGGCCTTATTGCGAAAGTTTCAAATTAACTGGAGAAAAAAATGAAATCTTTAATCTTAGTGCACGGTGATAAGGGTGGCGTAGGCAAGTCATTTACAGCGAAGATCCTGCTTGACATTCTTTATGATCCATCTGCCAAGTACCTTGGTCTGCTGGACTGTGACTTCCGAAACCCTGATGTATCTGTGGTCTATGAAGAGAAGATTCCAACTGGCAAATTCGACCTTACTCAGGGTGACGGCTGGGCAGGAATGGTCGATTGGATTCAAAATGTTGACTGCGAGATCATCGTAGCAAGCCTCCCGGCTCAAGTGGGAAAGTCGGCTGATGAATTTGGCGGCATCTTCTCTGAGGCAATGCAGTCTATTGGTGTATCTCTAAACATCGTCTGGTTGCTGGACTCTGGCAGGGATTCTGTCGTGTTGCTTTCGAACTGCTTGAAGCAGGGATGGCCATACAAGCGCTTTTTTGTAGTGCGCAACACATTCTTGAGCCGGGAATTCGACATTTGGGATTCCAGCAGCGCGAAGAAAAGCTATTTTGAGTTGCCCTATGCTGAGGATATGACAATTCCTCCCTTGGATCCGGCGATTCGAGACGCTCTAGTTAAGCGAAACTTAACCTTCTCGGAAGGCTTTGAGCTCCCTTCGGAGGAAACGGGGTTAAACGCTTTCAATAGCATCAGACTGAAAAAGTTCGTTGCTGACTCACGAAAGAGCCTTGGAACGATCGTCAAATCAGTGATCGAAGATATCTCGGAGACCGAAGGTGAGGTCAAGTGAACCCGGAGGCCGATGTCTTTGATAGATACTCCGAGACAGCCATAAAAGGCCAGCTCGGGGTCCAAATGGGTGAAAACCCGAAAGGTCCCGAGCTGCAAACAAAGAAGCAGTACTTTAAAAGTGATTTAAATCACGAAGAGTTGGTGCGCTCGAAGCTTTCGAGAGAAAATCTCGAGCGTGTATATAGAGAGCTTTTAGGTGTTGAGCCAACTGAAAAAGAAATTGAGGCGGCGGTTCACCTCGGCTATGTCTTGCGACTTGGCGACGGAGATCCGCTTTGGCATATTCTGTTGACCCAACAGCACTTTGCAAGCATCACCGCCGCTGCACACCAGAAGCTTAGCAAAGATATCAGTCATGTCGAAAATCTTTTGCAAGCGATCAAAAAAGCTTCCCTAGACGCCCAGGGAGATGCCAACTTGCTACCGAAATCATGGCTATTGAGAATGCCAGGACTATTTCGAGTGTTATTTACTTTTTCATCGGCCAAAATGATCCTTACTTTCGCCGCGTTCGCATTGTCGGCCATGGCGCTGCATCGCGCGGATCAAAGCGCGGGGGTCGCTCAAAGTGAGTCCGTAAAATTCCTCACAAGCTGCTTCGATGGTAGGGGCTCCATAGAGCGTCAATCCAACGGGCAAATCTATTGTGTATTTAAGCCAAACACTGAACTCAAAATAAGGATCTCAGATGAAAAAAAATCTTAGGTTGGCAGCTATCGTAATAGCCTTGTTTGCGCCTCTTAGCTCCTTTGCCTTTGATTTGATGCCTTACGCTGAAGAGGTAGGGTCAAGCCAAGAACTCTCAAAAAGATGGTTCAAGGAGGGCGTTCTAATGGTTTACAGCAACTCCGATGACACATCAGCCCGCGCTGGATTTCAGCTCATAGAGCGGTCTTCAAAGGTGGGCATGTCACATGCGTTGGGCGCTATGGGCCTATTTCACGAACAGGGTCTATTTGTCAAAAAAGATCTAAACCTGGCTAAGAAGTATTACGAAAATGCGGTCTCCGCGGGCTCTCCCATAGGTTTTTATGGGATGGCAAGGGTGTACGAGAATGGATATGGCGGAGTCCAGGCGAGCCTCTCAGATCGAAATTTCTGGCTACGTAAAGGTGCAGACGCATCCAATAAGGAGTCTGTTTTCGGTCTCGCCGTCGCTCTTGAACAGGGGCAAGGATTGACCATAAACCATAGGGCAGCCGCAAGACATTATCTCAAAGCGTGCAATCAAAGAATGCTCGAGGCTTGCTATAACCTTGGAATAAAACTGGCCAAAGGAATTGATCTCCCTCAGTCTTATACCAATGCCCTGGCTTTACTCTTGTACGCTCAAGACAACGGCTTTGAGCCAGCCAAACTGGCGGTTGAAGGCTTCATCAGACATGTTCCCGACCCTGAGCTAAAAAAGGCCATTTTAAATGCATCAAAAATGACCAAATCAAAAACAGCAGAGGCTCTAGATCTAAGCTTTTGAGATAATCCCATCGTCAACCATGAGGTCCGTGCGATCGGTGCCGCCAATAGCATCGGTTACTTGTTCTTTGGTGGTAGCGGCCCCATCCCGATCACTAGAGTTGCCTTGATTAGGCTGACCTTCGAAACCAAAGCTAAGCGTTAGCCCTTTTTGGGCAAGTTGGTCTTTAAGGCTTTGAATATTGCTGCCTATTAGCTGCTGAACTTCAGTGTCTTTGCTCAACAGCACCAGTTGTACCTCAGATCCATTGACATCTACCTTCATTTTAATTTGGCCGTGTCTTTCATGGTTAACTGAAATATTGGCTGAATTGGCCTTCCGGTCAAAAAATACCTCGAAGTTCTTTTGAGTCTCATCATTCTGCAAATAAGCAGACTGAGTTTTACCAAAAACCTCTTGCGTCAAGCTAAGCCCGTTTTTCCCGGCCGTATGAACTGAGCCGGCCGGCGCTAAAGTCGACGCGGCAACCTCTGGGCGAGATACAACCTGGAGGGTGTAGCCTTTCTCGGAGCTCTTTAGGGCCTCTACTATTTGCCTTTGATCTTGGCGCATCGCTGCAAAACGGGCTGTAGCCAAGGATGCAAAAGATCCTGGATCTGCAGCGGATTTTTCAGTAGCGGCTTGAATCAATGCTCCGAGTTCACGCTGCTGCTTTTGAGACGTGGAGGCAACTTCTTCCCGTTTGGACTGTCCATGGTTGACGCTTTCCGCCTCTTCTCCCTTGTTTTCGTTTTCTGTACTAGTGCTTGAAGAAGATGAGTCCGGCGATGATGGTTTGCTAACTGAGTCAGGGCCTTTTGAAAGAGGCACTTCGTTTTGGCTCGAAGCGATCGACTTGGGTTCAAATCCAGTTGGTAGGGCGCTATTTCTCTGCCCTTGTGGTGCAAAGGCAGACGCCTCGATTGCGCCCTCTGGTCGCGATTGATTGCCATCCACCACATCGCTTTCAAAGCGGCCCCCAACGCTCTCGATGAGGTCGCCTTGCAGCTCCTTTAGAACGCCTTTGAGGTTAGCGCTCAAAAAGGTTGCGAATTTAGCATCCGAAGGTGCCTCGCTGGGTTTCTGTGGGTTCTCGGCTGGCTTTTGGGAAGACAATACGCTATTGGGATTAATTTGCATTTTGATCTTAAT
Source organism: Candidatus Saccharimonadota bacterium (assembly GCA_002726935.1). Classification (GTDB taxonomy): domain Bacteria; phylum Patescibacteriota; class Saccharimonadia; order Saccharimonadales; family Saccharimonadaceae; genus Microsaccharimonas. Next base: position 10,246 of record PBTC01000036.1, read on the forward strand.
TATTCGAAGTGACTTGAGAGGCTAGTTTCAGAAGACCTACGACGAGCATCGCCGACTCCTGGGCGTTCTCATCGAATCTCTTGCCAAACACGCAAAGTACTCTTTGATTCTCATCAAGGATGGACCACATCGCCTCCGAGTCTGGCAAAGACTCGGATTTCTTGACAAGCGCAACTGAGAACGCTTGCGAAAGCTCTTCCTTGTACAAACTAACAAGTGCTAAGAACTGATCATAAAGGTGAGCACTCGAAGCCCTTTGAGGCTTTGAAGAATCGATGCTTTTTTCCATAAGAGATCTTTGGAGATAACCGAATTATTACTATACGCTACAACGTACATCGTAAAAAAAAATAAGGTTTTTTTTTCGGGTTTTGTCGTAACGACCTTTTTGAGTCACGCCAGAAGTTCGTGTTTTCGATCACTGAGTGTGAAATATCGGAAAAAAAGCTCAAAGACAGTTCGTTCTTTCGATCACTTGGTTCGTGATTTAACACACTAGGTTTCGTGTTTTCGATCACTTTATTCGTTCTTTCGCACACCATTATTCGTGATTTAAGTCACAACAGAGCTCGTTATTTCATTCACTAATATTCGTGTTCCCGGTCACTTTGACTCGGGTTTCAAGTCACAGCATTTCGTGTTTTAAGTCACCTCGATACGTGATTTCGATCACCCGGTGCCACCTATGTCATTGAAATTTAAAGACGAATCTACACTCCTAATCCTTTCTTTAATCATCTTTTTAATCCTTGTTCTTTAATCTTTTTTGTAATCTTTGAGCTTTTCCGAACATCAAAGGCAAAAAAAAGAATGGAAAATCTCTTTGTCATGAAGTAAACTTTGCTACTCTGTACACGCTACGTAATTTTGTGCGTACCTGTGTGCTTTTTTCGTGATTCAAGTCACCCAAAACTAGACCAGAAGCCTCGAGACATGAACTTTGACCTCTTTGATGATTTATCAGATTTACCCCAAACCCCTTCTGTGACACATGGAAAGACCTTTAGGGTGGCCTCTGGAAGTGATTTTTTGGTAGAAGATGATGGCGCTGAAACTGGGCTGGCTTGCCTGCCCGAGGTGCAGGAAGGCTTTTATGTCATGCCGAACTCGTTTGTGCGTGGATCGAACCTTGGGACTCTTTTTAACGCCAGGAAAGGCACCAAGGATGACCGATACGCTATCACTGGCAAGGTAATAGCTGACAACAGGCACTGCAAGTTGACCTACACAGGGTTGGAGCTGAGACAAGCAGAGCTGGATGTCTTTATCGGGGTGTTGCATTTGGCTAGCAGTACATCACATGACTTGAGAAAGCCTTTGATCTTCACTGCGCCGCGATTTTTGAAATCAATTGGTTGGGTCCAAGAGGACAAGCACCCGTCAAAAAAGGACTATGACCGTCTAACCGACAGTCTTAAGGCTCTCGCTTCAGCCAAGATTTATGTCGAGCAATACAGGTCTATTGGTCCAAACGAAAGGATTCCTGTTGGAGAGTTTAGTGGCGGGAACCTGCTGGCTGAGTTTAAGTGGCGAAAAGAAGGGGCATCTCGCCACTATGAGGTGAATTTGGATCCCAAAATCGCTTTGATTTTTACGAAGAACGAGTACACGATTGGCTCCCACTCACTCCGCCGAGAGCTCGATGGTCGTCAGCCACTTGCAAAGATGCTTCTTGAGTACTACTTGACTAGCAGAGAGCCAATTCCAATTTCAATTTACGAATTAGCGGCCCGGGCGGGCCTGTGTATGACCCACAAGAATACTTTTCGAAGGGTATTTATAGCTGCTTGCGAGCATCTCGTGAATATTAATTTCCTCGAGAGCTTCTATATTGATGACCAGAAAAGGTTGCACGTAAAGCGTCAACCCCTAAAGCGCATAGCACCTTCTTCTGGTGCTATCTATAACAATACTTACGTGGATAACGTAGTTGACGCAATATTGAAGAAGGTTACTCCTGTTCAGGTGGCTTAAAGAGCATCCTCCTCGAGGATGGGTTCTTCAACCTCGGGGACAGGGCATTCGCGCAATAGGGATTTAAACCCAGCTCTCAGAATGCGACCCTTGTCGTCTTGCATTTGATAATAAGAAGGGCCGATTCCCGTGAGAACAGCGAACGAAAGTTGCCCAAGGTGATTAATTAAGTACCTCCGGCCGTATTTTGGAAATATCATAGCGGTATTTGTATTTTATGTTATGCCGTACATGATAGCAGTTTATGCGTGGGGTTTTGGGTACAAATCGCTCAGCACGGCCATCGGTTGCCTGGGCGTCGCTTTTTTGCTGTCGATTAAATTGGAATTGGCCTGAAAATGCTCCTACTATTTTCAGAAGATCAAGATTAGGACAGAAAAGTGGAAGCATTTAGACAGCGACTTCAACAAGAAGCTTCATCAAGACTGGAGCCCTACTCTCGCGAAGTTTTTCTAAGCGTGGGGATAAAAGACAGCAACAAGTTGCTAGTAAGGCCTCTGCAGTTTTCACTGATCGACTCCTATCCTGTAATGAGTGCAAAGAAATGCGCCAGGCAGGCTGAAGACGGTAGTTGGATCAGTTTAATCAAGTCCAAAGCCGTCCATCATCAAAGAAAGCCGGCAGAACCGGAAGAAAAGCAGATCCCGCCTACGTATGTTGACATATTTGCCAAAGGTGAGTTTTGCGAAAAAGCACGACTGCTACCTTTTGAAGCAAGTGTTTTCAAAAAGCACATGCTGCAGGGCAAAGACATTCCGCAGTTCTACGTAGACCTGTTTCGCAAAGAAGAGGCCTGTGGCGGTCCCAAAATGACAGACGCTATCACTTATGTTGGCTTGTCAGGGGTCTTAGACATAGATGAATTGATGTTCAATCGAGATGTGTACCATCTCACTTTTGGTGTTGATCCAATGGAATTCTACATCTCACGGCCCTTAGAGACTCGAATTAAGATGAGCGCCGTTTTCCCTTCATCGCCTGGGCTTTTGATTTCTGATTACAACTTTGAGGCGAGCTGCCCTCCTCCTGCAACCGGTAAATACAAATCCTATTTGCCTGAAGTAATTGAAGGCGGCTCGAAAGGATCCATAGCCTATCCTGTGTTAATCGCGGATGATTTTTTTCAAGAACTCGAACTACATAAGTATCACCCCTCAAATGAAGAGTTCAGAGAAACGTCTGGTTACAGACGAGAGTTTGATTGGTCAAAGAACCCTGATTACAACAGAAATTTGAAACAATACATGCTGACCCGGGCCTCTGAAAGGCTCCAGAAACCTACTGCTGGAATTGGCAATCAGGCCAAGACTGCGGCTCAGAATAAGAGCATTGGTTCCACATTGGGACACTCGCGGAATAACAACACAAAGCCGGGAGGACTGCTTGCAAAACTACGATCAAGCTCAGAAAGCACTAACACATCAAGCTCGGCATCGCCATCAGCCCCTCCGATCGATGTTGATGAAGTTAACAGGGATTTTTCTGAATCCATGTCAGACTTCGCATCAGATCAATCCGTATTCTTTGCGCCGCCAGAGGATGACTTGCCCCCGCCGGATCCTAGTGAATTTGAAAGGAGGTCGGTGATGGGCCTCTCCGAATTAAAAAGAGAAGGACGGTCGTTCTCCAGCGCAGCGAAAGAGATGGGGGTTGAGAAAACAGCGCCCAGTAAGCCCTGGCTTAAGGAGAAAAAACCCTTACCGGTTTTTAGCGCCTCGGTAACAAAGACGCCTAAAACTAGTTCGGCACCGTCTTGGGCTCAGCAACGAAATCTGGACCCTGGGAAATCAGGCTTGGATGCCTCTGGTCCCAAAGCTCCCGATCAAGCACAGGAAAGAGCCAAGGAGTCGAACAGCACCGCACCGAATAAGAAACCATCGCTGTTAGGTCGACTGCAAGGTTCAAGGGAAACTGGTCCGGCCACGCCGACATCGTCAATGTCGATCTGAATTTATTGTTTTTTATTTTGTTAAATGGTATTATTAAAAAATAATACTTAAGGTAAACCCCATGAGATCGAACATTAAAAATATTGCTGTTTTGTCGGTTGATGAAGACTTTCCTGCTCAGAATCGGCTGGTAAGCCCCGATCTCGATGTGTCTCAGGTGAAAATTTCATTCCATGGTGGATATTGCGTTGGAACCGCCGGTGATATTTTCACTGACTTGTCATTTGGGAATTTACACCTGGGCCGACCACTGGTTGTGCCCGGTTGTGATGTCGGCGAGGGCAATTTAGCCTATGTTTTCCAAACCACCGAGTTATCCCTATGGCTGTCACCGTCAGCATTGATTCGGCTTGTGGCCAGGAGCCTAAAGGCACCAGAGTATTTTTCACTTAGGAGTCGGTATGGGGTCTTTTATGAGATCAGCCATGGATTCTATGATTCCGAAACAGGGATAGCTCTAAACCCTATCGACCTTAGTCCTGAGAAATGCCTTGGTCAGTTCGAATTACGCTAACTTCTCCTCTGAAATGGAGTGTTGTTAGAATCTCGTTGGACAGAAATCCGCTGACAATACGATAGTGGTTTTAGTTGAATTTTGTATCTATTTGATTTAAGTAGCGTTTAAGTTTAGAATCGCGCTATTAGGTTCAATAGGAGTTTCTTATGAAGCGTACAAAATCAAGCCCCAACGGAAAATCCATCGAGACACTCAAAAAACAATTGGCGGCAATGCCCGAGAAAAGCATGAGCGAGCGCAATCTGACTCTCAAGGAGACGGTCGAGTTGTTGGTGAAGGAAATTTCAGCAATGCTTGGGAAAGGCTATACATACAAGGAGGTCGCCGACAAGCTGCGAGATCAAGGGATCGCAATCCAGCCGGCAACGCTTAACAACTACCATCGATCTGCTGTGATGGCGGCTAGCGCTCCCGCGGCTGTGAAGACCAAACGAGTCAACGCGGCCACTAAAAAGCCAGCGGTCGAGAAAGTGCAGCAAATACAAGTTAGAGTGAAGACTGATGCGATCGATCTAGCCAAGTCTTCAAAGACTAAAGTGAAAAAGCCTCTCGGCCGTCCGCCAGTCTTTAAGGCCATAGACACTGTGGCCAAGCGCACGCCAGTTCGCACTGCAAAGAAAAGAACAGCTTAATAGAGCCTGCCAATCCTTAAGCCGCCAGCGTGTATAGCCTTGGCGGCTTTTTCTCGTTTAATGTGTAATTTAATCCGGTGCTTTTGGGTACACGTTTCTTCTTCGGTTAGGAATTGGAGTTGCCTACAATAGATCAAAATTCAATTGGATCTATAGATGAACTCCGAAGAAGCCCTTTCTATCCTCTCTGCAGACTCGAATTACAAGGTTCTACGCAGAATTGAGCCTCGCTCAGTCTTCTCCGACAAGCTCGGCACGAAGACCTGCTTGATTATCGACACTGAGACGTCTGGTTTGCTGGTAGATGAAGGCGATGTCCTCATCGAAGTCGGCGCAATACTGGTTTCCTATGACGAAACTACCGGTGAACTTTGTGAGGTCCTGGAGACGTACGAATCGTTAGAAGATCCCGGTTTCGAGTTAAGTGAAGACAATGTTGCCGTGCACGGCCTGACCAACGCTGACCTAGAAGGAAAATCCTTTAATGAAAAGGATTTAGAGTTACTTTCGAGAGACGCTTCAATTATCGTTGCACACAACTCTAAATTCGACAGGCCTTTCTTAGAGAAAAGGTTTCCTTTTTTCGAGGGAAAACTTTTTGGATGTTCGCTTAAAGACGTCGATTGGCGTAGCGATGGATATCCGAGCTCTTCACTCGAGGTTCTTGCATATAAACAAGGACACTTCTATGACGCACACAGAGCATTAGATGATTGTCACGCTTTAGCTAGCGTGCTCTCATCTCCCATGAAGGACGGAGCCTTCCCTCTATCCAAAATCGCCCAAATAGCCCAAGAACCTCGATTTGTTATTGGTGCATACAAATCTGATTTCTCCACCAAGGATTCTTTAAAGGGTAATGGTTTTTATTGGGATACAACTCTGCGCACCTGGTTCAAAGAGGTAGTTGGGGCCGCCCAGGCAAAAGAGCTTGTGGCCTTTCTGCAGCGCGAAGTATACAAAACTACCAAACCCGTTGAGCTCCAAATTAAAACGCTGGATCCCCTACGGCGTTTCACGAATCAAAATCAAACGGCTGAATTTGTTATTCGATCTTTAACTGCTGTTGATCCGGACGCCCCCATCATAAAAGATAACCAAGCATCCCTTTCGTTTACACCAAGGGCTAAGTCCCTACCCTCCTTTGCAAAACCAAACACTCCAAAATTTTGAGGAAGAACATGAATTCTCACTTTTACAAACATGTTGTAAGTCATCAAAACAAGACCCTCAATTCATTGAAGGAACGTTTTGGTATTGAAATCACTGGTGCCGAAAAGCTAAATCTAATTCTTAAGCTCGCGGTTATTCCGTCCGCAGACTTGTTACAGGAGAAGATCGACGTCCATTTGGGGGCTTTGGTTGACGGCCTTGATGCTGAGACCACTGAGATTGTGGTCGCTGAAAATCAGGCAGGGTACGTCGATCATGGCGAGTATGGTTACTCCTTCCGTTCCACAAACGGATTCTCATTACACACCAGTGTCAAGGAAGATGGAACGAAACACTGCTCCCTGGTTAATTCCCACGGTGCCGTTCTCATGAATCTTGATGACGACTTAGAATCCCCTTCCTCAAAGAAGATGGGTGAAATTTTGCGAGCCATGCAGCTTGACGCCCTCTCGGCGTCATACAACGCCACTCTTGGCTCCGATCCACGAAAATCAAGTGTTATCTCCCTTCAGGCGGTGGAAATGAAACGCTTCCTTGAATATAAAGAGGTCGAGCTTGACAGCAGGGGAATGGCGGAAATATTGGCTATGATGAATGGGGCGCCAGACCTAGACTCATTTACACGGAGCTCCGGAATCAACTTAATTGCTGCTTTTGATGATATCCGTGAAGGAATTGTTGAAGGGCGACAGCAGGAAGAATCAAAATCCAAGTATTTTTTTATCCAGGCGAACGCCTTGGTTCCTTCGGTCGCTGTCGCACACTTCGATGAACAGGGCGATGTGTCGAAATTGCAGATAAGGACGCTCGATGGTGTTGATGAAAGCGTTGTCGAATCGGCGCAGTTCCCAACCCTGTTCGCGTTTATTTCGAAAATGGCCAACGACATGAGAGGCCTGGAGTTTGACAATCCTGCGGTTATTTCTGAATTTTATGCCTCTCTGGAGGAGGATTACGACGACTTCGAGGATGACGATGAGAACGAGGAGGACTTCGATGATGGTGCAAATGAGCGGTTGACTATCGCTAACGACACGACCTCTGAGCGCGCCGTTTCTCAAGAAATTCTCCAACAAGATGTGCAGCCAGGCCTTGTCAATGAACCCGCTGCTCATGGCATTCAGACCGCTACAGAACAAACCCTAGAGGGCGGGAAAGAACCAGATTCAGCCCCACTGGACCAGTCAACAGAGCTGAAAAAGAACCTTTTCAAGCCAGCGGGCCGGTTCGGGTTTTAAATCACTTTCAACTGACAAAAAGGCCCTATGGGCCTTTTTTCATTTCGGTGTGTTGGTGTATTAGAAAAAAGAAGGTGCTGAGCTTTTCTTGGTGGGCGAAATCACACAAGCACTCTGATAAAGAACGCCAATTTCTGTAAGGTCGGTGACGCCAGAGAATTTTTTAATAATCCCATTCGAATTGAGGGAACCGAAAATCTCCCTGGAATCAAGATTCAAGCGAATCTTCAATAGCGTTTCCCCGTCCTTGACGGCCTGAGCCGCACCCATTTTGTTAAGCAAAGTGAGCCCAACCTTCTGGGCTAGCAAGAAGATATCATCGTCATTGATGAGTTCTTCCTTTTCCTCTGCGCTTTTACCGGAGACCAGGATAGAGGGTTGAATCTGGACTTCATTGTCAATCATCTCAATCTCAAAGAACATTGACACTCCCTTGATCTTTTGAAGTCTCTGCAACAGTAAATCACCATCAACTAGGCCCAGTGCGCGTAGCTCCTCTTCCGGTGAAAGTTGCTGAAGGTGCCCGTCGAGTCTACGAGTTTTTCCTCCCTGCTCGGAGTAGAAACCAGTGAAATTTCCTGTCTTAATGTCGAGTACGGCCGATAAGAAGTCATTTGGCTCCGTCAATTTCAGATGCTTGGTTCTATTAAGAAAAAAGAACCTTACTCGATTAACGGCCTCAACAGTTGAGGTTTCGTTGGGCTCTCGCCTGTCGGCAGTGAGCGCTTTAACCCCGACTGACCTTTGGCCGTCAGGCTGAATGCGGATATCGAAATGCACTTCCGATAATTCTGTAGATCTGACGGGTTGAAACTTCATGTTTTTCTCTAGTAATGTTTGCCAGTCTGTGTGGCGAAGTTAGCAAGGGTATGTTCTATAACATTAAAGACGCATTGAGGATCCCAACTGATTGAGTCTCGGCTTAATGGTGTCTCCCTGGATTTCAGAACAAAACTGAGTAGCCCAGGTGCATGATCTCTCCCTACGCCCCTCTTCACGATGCAGGGTGAGATACCCTCCTTCATCTACGTGAAATGTTTGCACATAGGGCTCTTTCGGTGAGGCTGAAAGAGATGCTATAGCTTCCAAATTAGACACTGAGTCATCAAAGGCCACCACGCTGGCGAAATTATTGCGCTCGAGGTACTCGCTCAATACCTGATGCTTGTTCTTGCCTGTTGACCCAACGCCTCTTCGCCCTGCGCGTTCAATGTGAACCAAATCAATATCAATCCCAAGAGAATGAACGAACTCTAAAACCATATGTTTCGAATCGAAGTCGTTTCTCGCTGTAAGCAGAATCAGTCGGCTTCCGTCTTCAAACATTTTGTCTTGAACTTTCCTTTGTACGCTCTTGAGAAGAGAAAGCATCTTCGATATTGGTTTACTTTCCTTGACAAACTTATAGCTATCCGAAAATTGTGAGAGATCGATTTGATCCCCTTCTTCTATTGTGTACTTTCCATACTCTGCAGATGTCAAAGCGTTGGTCTGTCCGGTGACCTTCTTAATGATGATCTTTGCTGAGGTATTCAGAATTGTATCGTCGACATCAAATACGAATAGCGCCCCACCCTTCTTATCAAAAAGAATGCGATCCAGGACGTTTCTGGGTGAGATGACGGATTCCGGAGTAAAAATTCGCATGTACATCCACATGTGCTTATTAATGTCACAGAAGAAGTTTGCTTTTACAGCCGCCATGAGGTCAAAGAATATCGCTAGCTAAAAAGCAATGCCGATTACGAGCTTGTTTTTGTAGATCATCGAAGTGCGAAATGGAATACTTTGAATGAATTAAATTTGAGAACAGCATGGCCAATCAGCAAGACCACGTAACAATCAAAGTTTCTAACCCACAATGCAAGGTCATTAGTCCAACCTTCTGTGTGGGCTCCGCAAAGCATGAAAAGAGCCTTGTTAAACTCATGGGAAAGCCGGGGGTAATAGGTTCACTTTCTTCAGACTTTTCTTATGAGCTGACGGGAAAATTTTCAAATTCAGAAAAACATGGAACGCAATTCGAGGTCTTTGAGCAGTCTTTAATCGTTGAAAGAACTGAAGAGTGGACCATAAAGTACCTAGCGTGTGGCGAGATATCAGGGATCGGCCCAACTGACGCTCGTCTGATCTATAAAGTCTACGGATTGGATTCGGTGAAGGTTCTTGAGGACAACCCGGACGCCCTCTTAGAGGTCCCAGGGATTGACCCAGATCGTTGCGCACAGATTGTTGCGAAGATACATGAGTCCACAGGCCCAGCGTATTTGAAGAATAGACTGCTGGCTGCTGGACTTACTGAGCAAAGCGCTTCCAAAATCTCCAAAGCGATGAAAGCGCAGAATGCCAAGGAGGCTAAAGCGGTCCTGCAGAATTTTAAGAAGGATCCATTTAGTGTTATGTCAGTGACTGGCATAGGCTTTGAAGAAGCAGACGCCCTGTGGTCTCATATCTCGGGTCACGCCCCGGATGACATCAAAGACGAACTTCATTATCAGAGAGCTCGTGCAGTCATCCTCGAGACGCTCTCCGGGCGCTTTCTTCGTGGTTCGACTGGCATGGAGAAACAAGATCTGGCTCGAATCGCTGAAAAGGTCTACTCAGTCCATCTGAGTTACCTTGCACAAGCCTTTAAGGATCTCCGCGCCGACGGGAGTCTTGTCTCGATAAAGAGAGATCCCAACTCTGCTGAAGAGTATATTTTCACGAAATCTAACTATGAGGTCGAGTTAGAAATTGCAAAAAGAATTAAGGACAAAATTTACTACGATTCAACACCGTTTCAGTTGTATTCAGATCAGTCACTAAATCAGCTCGTGGACAGTGTCCAGTTGAAAAGCCATACGGGTTCTCGCATCAAGATGGATGATGCTCAAAAGCAAGCTGTCTTATTGGCGCTTAAGAATCCTGTGACAGTTATCACTGGTGGGCCCGGTACTGGAAAAACAACTATTCTCAGGGCGGTGGTCGAGATCTACCGCAGGCACGGTTACGAACTGACCGTCTGTGCGTTTACAGGGAAAGCCGCCAAGCGCGCATCACAATCTTTTGCTGATATCGATGGCGTATACACCTCGACCATCCACAAAACATTGGAATTCCATCAGGAGCTCGGATTCCGAATCAACGAGACCAACCCTTTAGACACTGACGTTGTTATGTGTGATGAGTCGTCCATGAACTCTCCGTCCCTCACTGTTAACCTTCTAAGAGCGGTTCGCCCTGAGGCTGCAACCATCTTTGTTGGTGACGTTAATCAGCTCGCATCTATTGATCCCGGTGCCGTGCTTAGAGACCTGATAAATAGCGGTGTTGTGCCAGTAGCAAGACTGGCTGCCTCTCAACGGTCCAAGGGAAACATCTTAAGGGCCATCTACAGTGTTGGGGAGGGCCGGATGTTCCAGCACCCTCCAGAAGGTGCGACAGACTTCTTCCCTGTCAGGATCAAAAAGGGTGACTATTCAATGATGATGTCGCAAGCCAAGGAGGCTTTGGCAAGACACATCCACCGAATGATTACGGAGTTCAAGGTCGATAGGGATGACATCCAAATCTATGTGCCTGAAATCAACGGTGACTATGGATGCGAATCCTTGAACGAGTTCTGCCAGTCTCTTTTGAACCCGAATGCGCCCATGCTTGGATTCGACATGGGTAAAAAAATCAAGGTGCCTGCGAGATTGGGTGACCGTGTTATGGAAACTGATAACGATGCCGAAAAAGATGTGCAAAACGGGGAAATCGGAAAACTGGTCGACTATGACATGGTATCCGGCGTTCTCAAGGTGAAATTTCCCGACAAGGACGAGCCGGTTTCCTACGATGCGTTCGAAAAGAACCGTTTGGAAATGGCGTTTGCCGCCACTGTGCACAAATCTCAAGGATCTGAAAGCAAATGTGTGATTACGGCATTCTTGCCGACAATTGACAAAAGTGGACGAGTTATTTTCGGAAGGAATCATTTAGAACGCAGTTTAGCTTTTACCGCTTTAAGCCGTGCAAAGGATCATTTGATCGTCATTTACGACGAAGAGACTATGGTGAAAACTATTGCAAACGTCCAAAGCACAAAGAGAGTGACCGCCCTCTCTCATGCTTTGCAGTCGGAAATCAGTAACCCACCACGAAGAAAAGTCGATCCAACCTGTGGAATGGTTCCTCTAAAAATGACAGCTTAAAAAAAAGACTCGATAGTTTTACTTACTCTGTATTTCTAAAGAAAATATGCTAGTATTTTTGAAGATAAAAACCAGGTATAACAAATGTCAAAAAACAGTTTTCAAGGCGTAGTCGATGGTTTCGGTGAAGAAATCGGCAGTCTCTTGTACCGAGTATCTGCAGTAGCAGCGGCTTTGCGGGGAGTTTCTTCTCTAGAGGTTGGCCAGTGGCCCAATTGGGACAAAACAGAGGTCGTGTCGCAGGTCTGCGCTGCGCTTGAACAGAGGGAGTATCTGGCTTCGAAATTGCAGGCAGACGGCATGTCGGTGGATTCAAATCCGTTGATTCGCCATTTAGACGGTCTGGCTGCGCAGACTTCGAAATCCTTTGCTTTGTGGAAGAATAAATGCGCTGAGGTGGCCCATGAGCTTGAATTGATCGCTGCCCAATATGATGGGTCCGCGAATCTCGATCTCGCTACAAAATCGATCGAAAGCCTGAGTGGGGATTTCTTGGCTGGAGTCAATCTCTCCTCGGTTCCCGAGGGAATTTGTTCAGATTTTGGTTTCGTGTCGGATTTGAACGTGCTTCGATCTAGGCTGGCCGATCAAATTGACGACACCTTGTTCCTTAATGAAAGTGAAGTAAAAGAGTATGCGCAGAGTTATGTAAAGGAATATCCTGCTGTGGACTTATCCTCTCTGCCTGATTTTTTTGTGATTAACTGGGAAGAGACGACGGAGAGAATTAAGAAGCAATTCTTGACTGAGGTAAAGATAGGCCCCAAAGCCTACTTCTACGCATGACGAAAATGTTTAAAGTTCATACTCATTTGATTTTATTTGTTATTTTAGGGTTAAACCTAACCCTCTTCTCGTTTGTGTCTTCTGCTGCCGAATTCTCGTCAGTTAGAGAGCGCGTAATCCGGGGGGAGGAGGTTTTTGATTACATCGCAATCAATGAGTTTTTCACCGCTAATGATGGCGACGAACTATTTAAACTTAGAAATACGTCAACAATTGTCAAGCAGGCTTTAGTTTCTGAATTAATCATCGATAATAACGTCGGAGCGGAAAAGGCAAAAATGCCTGATTTAAGTGTCGCTGCCACTTCGGTCTTGAATGGAAGGCCAACCCTTTTTGCTTGTTTCGAGTCCTGTGCCGATTTGAGCAAAGCAAAATATGCCGCATTCCAACGTCGGGGTGCCGAGAAGTACTCCTCCCTGCCGAGTGAATATGTGCGCAGCAATGGGCAAATGCGTCCCGTCGGCCCAATTTCAAAAGAGTATGCCGGGGTTTTCTTGCTTGTTGACTCCGAGTTTGGCCGTAGGTCAGAGGTTTATGACTCTTATGTCTTAAAAGACATTTCCAAATCGGCTGATGGCGTAGAAGTGGCCACTATTGTTCAAACAAGGCTTAACCGGCAGGGTGAAGAAACCTTTGTAAAGCCTCACCAGGTAAGTGCAGGATCTTGGTTGAACGTTGGATCTCGAGCGAGACTGAAATTCATGCTCCAGGGCGGTGTGCCCCTGTTTCTAATTACAGGCATATCTAATGCGAATTACTAACGATGATCTGGTTGCAAGCCAAAAGATAGATTTACGGAAATTGGCGGTTTTGATTGCGGGCTTCACTCTATCGGGACTTGTGGCCACCATTCTCTTAATTGCTGGAGCCGGGACCTGGTCAAGTTTTGGGTTTCTGTTATTTCTTCCTGCACTTTCGAAATACAAGGCACTGTACGACGCCCAAAAAGATGATTTGCGCGCTTTTATCGAAAAGCATGGAACAAATAGACAGGTCGTAAGGTACGTAGGGAAAGGGACCAAGCGGACGGTACATGAAATCAGTTGTCCTAGTTGCTTGTCAAAAAATTTTAGAAAACACCCAGTGCCTGGAAACCATTTGCTGGCCTCTGTTCATTGCGAACAATGTTCGCGTTTTTTGTATAACACCACGAATTAACCATGATTGAGCACGAAACAACAGAGAGAGTTTTTCTGTTTTTTAAAGAGATGGCAAAACAGCTATCCAATGAGATCATGGAAAGGGTTTCCAGCAAGCGCAAACCCGACGATAAAATCGGACCATTCTTTTTCGTTGGATACCGGCCCACGGTCCAATTCAACGGTGGGCATACCCCGCTAGCCACCCCCGTTATCAGGGAGGCTGTAGACAGGGGGTCTGTGCTCCTAGAGAAACGATCGAGGCCTCTCTTGAGGTTTTTTGTACGTTCTATCCTTGAGGGTGAGGTTGACTCTCTTCAGTATCTCGACGACTTAGAAACCGTACCAGTTAACTTCACATGCCTCGTACTTGAGGTGCCAATGAAGGTCTCGGCTACTCAAACAAAGCGATCGTTGGTCATGTCTTTCATGAGCCGAGAGGGCGCCACCATTTCATGTTTTGAGATACTCGACGGAAAACGAGCTATCCCTTATTTCCACACTAACAATTATGATCCGGGCTCCGAGTCCGCTGAGCCGACGCTGGCTGGAGATCTTGCCTATGTACACAGCAATTTTGAGGTCGGTGCTACCCAGTATCTAGCCAAGGGGCTGCCGTCATATGAATATTTTGTCAGACAGGTCATCCCCGAGTTTTATTTTGCGAAACTGAAGGAAATCCCCTCTCACCTAATCAAACTCGTACTTGCAAAGAATGAGTTTACTCGCCTCACTTCATTTCTTTTCTCAAAAGAATTTGAGGAAAAGAAATACGCCCTTGCTGAGAGCTTGGGTAAGTCTTTCGAAGCTAGGTTCCCCGAGCGATTTGAAAGCCTTTGTGCAGGGCACAACCAGCTTGTGAAAATGTCGACCAAGACAGGCCTCGAGCATTACGAGATACTGATCAACTGCATGCGCCAGGGTTCTGTGGAGATGAACGCTGATAATTGGTTAACACTGGTGATGGTGGAATTTTTACTGCGACCAGAGACTTATTGATTGCCTCCTCCGTAAAGCTTGACCGATGCGCCTTGCTCGAGGCGGCTCTATTATTTGGGCCGCCTTTCCTGGATTTCCCAACCAGAGTTGGTTAGCCGAAAGTATAGGGTTTCTTTGATCGGCTTGAAGTTGCCCTGGAGATCGTACATCCGACCCATGAATCTGCACTCCGACTCTCTCTTACTGATGTAGTTACATTCGATGGTACGCAAAGATTTTGCAGACATTCTTGCGTAGCGGATGTATTCCTTCTTCACAATGGGCGTAACAGGAATAATTTCAGCTCTATCTGTTAATTTTTTCTCCATAACCCAGGATGCAATCTCTTGGGCATGGGCCTCAGAAAGCGCCGACGAGCATCCGCCAAGCCCAAGTTGACAGAGAGCGCCCAACAAAATCCAAGCTAGATTCTTCATGGTAAATTGCATACAATAAATTGATGTTGTATAATTTTACCATGGAAATTTCAATAAAAAAAAGAATCTTTAGAGATCTGCCCGCGACTTTCGTGTTGCCAGGGGTACGGCGATCTGAAAACACACGGTCTATCGAAGCCTGGTTCTCGAGGGCCTTTCTTGAATTCTCGGGCGATGAGAATGAAACAGAAACCGCATACAGAAGTGTTTTAAAGCTGCCTTTTTTTGATCAAGCTGGCAACTCGCTAACAGAGGACGAGTTGGCTCCCGCGCTGCTGCTGTTAAAGAGGGCTGCGGCTGCTCAGCCGAACCGACTGTTCGCCTTCATAGATCCTTATTGTGGTTGCGAGGATAGTGTCCCATTGCCTATAGGCGGCCCCCTTTCGTCTCTTGGGAAAAACATTGTCCATTCGGGGGTGCTACGCGAGCGTCTCTATCCAGAAAAGTTTCCAATTTCTATTGCGGTATTGGGCGACGTAGATGAGAACAACGCCGGGGCAGTCTTGGGCGCATTGGAGCGAAGAGTGTCCTCGTCAAAGCAAAGGAAGATTGAAATTTGCGTGGCCGCATCAAATCCAGGTGTTTCGATTATCGAGGACATGGCCATGGCTTTGAACATGGATCTGAGGATTTTTCATGTGAATTACGCGGTAAAACGTCGCTATGCGATTTGGTGCCGAGACGTTAATCTTGCCTGGTTTTGTGGAGAGTATCTCTTGGCCGGGAGTTCAGCTAGGCTCCATCAAGAGGGTACCGACTTGACCAGCTTAATAAATCTTCTAAAGCCGGTTCATTTGAAATGAATGCTCCCCGATTAGAAAACTTGGTTCTGCGCCCTCCTTATGTAGATCGAGTCGAAAAACTGATTACTGAGGCTAAGCTGTGCCCTAAAGGCTTAATTATGTCAGGTCCATCGCTGTCCAGAGCCATATTAAGTGCGAGAAATGGACGTGTCTCACTTGCCGAGGCTGGGTCATCATTTTGCTTCTATGCTGTAAGGAACTTCAGCGACTCCCGTCGTCCGGGCGCGGTAAGCGTTGTGCCTACGTTCTCTAGTGACTCACCGGACTCTATTTTTGTTGGATTAAGGCTTTTTGCTTTCAATCGGGTTCCGGTAGGT
This sequence comes from Candidatus Saccharimonadota bacterium, assembly GCA_002726935.1. Lineage (GTDB taxonomy): Bacteria > Patescibacteriota > Saccharimonadia > Saccharimonadales > Saccharimonadaceae > Microsaccharimonas. The sequence continues at coordinate 26,367 of PBTC01000036.1, forward strand.
TATCAGTCAGAACCCTCCGATCTGCATGACGCCTTTGCGCTAGCTCTAGCCATGCCATTTGATTCTTTGTCGGTTACCTATTGCGGAACGACTCAAAAGATTATTTATACGGAGGGCTTTGAGGAATGGTTGCTGTCAGTCAGATCGGCCCCGGTCCCAATGGTGGAGTTCTTGGATTTATCATGTTCAGAGCCGCCCCGCACCCCTTCCAGAAACGTGATCAGCGCTTATTATAAAATCCAAAAAATCGCTGCAGTTTATGGCGCCCATGAGCCTTGCAGCTTGCAGCCTTGGCTTTCATCTTTTATAAAAGTAAGCGAGCAAACAAGGGATCAAGTTCTTAGGGAAAACGGAGATTCCGAGAAATCCTTTGGGGGGATCGTGAAGCAATTACCAGATCTCCGCGGATTAACTTATGTTCAAAGACTTTTTCTTCTCAAGACAGTAGCCCTGAGAAACTTGCTTTGTAGTGACAAAGTAAGCGGTGTTGGGCTTTTCAATCACATAAAGAATGTAGGTTCTGCAAAGCTCAAGCTTGGTGCAAATAAACTAGATTGGTCAAGCCCCAAAGAAGTCATTGATATCCTCGGTAGCTGCTTTAACCTAAATTATTTCTGCGGCAATGAAGACGATCGACCTTACGCCAATGCTCACCATGAAATCGTAGCAAAGTATCCGGCCCTTATCGCTGGATGCGCGAGATCTACTCAGGAAAAATTTGGAGCCACGCTGTCTCGTAATCTGACGCTCGCTCATGCCCAAGCAGGATCCCTAGTTGGGCTTCTGAACGAACCCTTGTACTTAAAAATTTGGAGGCTCTATGAGGTCTAGATGGGTCTTGAACGTAGTCGCCTCTCTGGTGCCTTTTTTGATGGTTGGATGCTCGAACTCGCTTGACTCCGATGAGGCAGCGGTCATTTTTAATGAGCACAACGACCTCTACACCTACAATCTAGTAGCCGAAGCTCTGGAGAGGGGAGATCCCTCGGCAGCCCGAGATGCGGTGAGGAAAAGAAATTTCTTAAAACAGGCGATAAAGATCTCTGATTGCGACGCCGTCGATGGCCGGGGTCCGGACGCAGAGAGTTTTGATTACGTGAAGTGTGTGGCAACGCTCCCTGCCACCAAGCTCAGTCCAGAGTCGGTGAGTGAGCTGCTTTTCTCTCGCGCAAAAGATTCAGAATCTTGGGTTTTCCTAAAAACAGTAGCGAAACCCCAATAATGATCGACAAATAGTAATCCTAGAGTAAATATACTGTTGTCACAGTATCCTTCATTTGGTAGATTGTTAAACAAGTTTACAAGCCGGATTGTGAAAATGTACCAACCATCACCTGTGAAAAAGTTTCTCTATTAGCCCCGCGAGATCAATTCTCTGTTCCCAGAAAGGAATGATCGCGAAAAAGAAAGACAGGGCCAAGAAGGGGGCCGCAGCGGCAATAGTGAAGATTGAATAAACAAGGGCGCCCAAGACGCCAAAGAAAATAGAAAGAGTGCTTTTGATTTTCAAAGTGAATCTCCTAAATTGACTTTTGTAATTTTTTCGTTTATAATACATAAAAACTTACAAAAAGACAAGCCATGAATTACCAAGCCTACAAGTACTCAGATAAAACAGATGGTAGCCCTTCGCTGCAGTTCTTGCGCGCGCAGATGAAGAGTTACGTTGGCTCCAGGCCTGAAGGAATGAGTGAGGAAGCCTTTGTTATATCGAAGTACGTCAATTTGCTTCGCGACAGGGTGATAACTAAGCTCTCCTCCCTTCGGACTCGACGTAAAGATTTTTCCGTAATGCTGACCGGTTTGATGAATTTAGATCCAACCGTCACGTCTTCTGTAGTTTCTCATATGGTAAAGGACCGAGATCTCTCGAAGGAGGATCGGAACCTTATATTGGCTGCCTCGGCTTTGTCTAACTATGTCAACTCCCCGTCAGCGGAGAGCCTTCGTCTTTTGGATACCGCGGCATTGCGCGAGCATGCAGGAAGGTTCGCTCTTCCTGGTGAAAACGGCCTAGGCTCGAACTCGATGAGTCGGGCTCTCTTTTATTCCAGTACTCTCGATGTGATGGAATTGTTGAAGCGTAGGAGCCCCTCGCACTATGAGCAAATTCACCGTGGCAGCTTCACTTTGGCTCTCCGTAATGCGAATGTGATCATGAAGGCTCAGAATATGCCTCCTGAGAAGCGCCATGAGTTTGTTCGTTGCTTGGTGTGGAGTACGAGGATCATGCTCTTGAAAGAGTTCTTTTCTGCGAGCACGGATCACTTTTTGGTAAGCCTAGGGAGCTTCAATGCGAAAGCGCACGATTATATCTCAAGGGGTGAAGGCCTATGGTCGGCAGATTTAGGTTTCCAGTTAAACCTACCTAAGTTTGAAGACCATGAGCTACTTGACCTTTCGTCGTATGACCTTAATTTCTGGGATCATCAGCCGCTAGAGAAGTTAGCTAAAAGCTTAACGAACTAGCCTTTTTCTGAGTGTTTTGACAGGCATTGTAGGCGTCGTCCGAAAACGACTCGACTGGTGTATTTAGGACCTTTTCGATTAGAGACTGTAGCAACTCGGTCTCTTTCTGGTTTAAGAGGCCCAGGGGCTTCAATATAGAACTCACCGAGTCAATTTTAGAGACCAGTGATCTAACCCTGTTGACCGGTGTGTCGGTCATCGGCATGGGGGCCCAACCGATGAAATCCTTTTTGTTTCCGCTGTTTAGTAACGCAAATACAGCCGAGTTGCCGGGGTTTAAACAAATTAACTTCGAGGCATTGGGAGCTTTCGACATGTCCATTCTGTAGAGCACGTCGCAGGATGATAGGTAGCCCTTTGCTTCGGCGATTTTTATTGCTTCTGGTTTCATGATCGATCTCCTTTAGCAACAATTTAATTTACCTTTGTCATGGCTCAAAGATAAATGCATAAACAAAATGCAGTGGTGTATTCAGTGATCGTTAATTTCTTTGCTGTCAATGGATGGCGAAATACAATTAAGAGACCAAACAAGGAATGAGTATGAGAACATCAATTGAATCTGTAGACGTCGATGAAGTTGTATCCAAGATCCACTGTGAGGTGGAAGAGATTGACAGGCAGCTCGAGACCATAAAAAGTTACCTTAAGGACCCTGGAGTTGTTGAAATAGCCCAGGGCGGGGTTCGCGGTTTTTCATACTGCATTCACCTGTATTACAGCCTGGAAAACACGTTCCAGCCGGAAGATCCCGAAAAGTTTTACGGCATCCCTCCGGGTGATTTGTTTCGGCACCTTGATGACCGATCAAAAAGCACTAACACGCCGTTGATAAACCTCTGCGGCGATTCATTGATACGCTACATTGAGCCGCTAAACCCTAATTGGCACGAGGGGCTAGAAATGTCAGCAAATGAATTGCTTAAGTCCACCGCCAAGAAAATCGAGGGCCTTCAGAAGATGACGCGTTCACTTCCCTTGAATATGGGGGATGAGGGTATTGTCGCCAGTCTGAGCGCCGAGGCACCGAAAAAACAAAACAGCATGGGCCTATAGATTGCGGATGCATCGCCACTCTCTTCTTGTTCGTGCAGAGGACTTCTCTCTGGCTTCGAGGTCCTTTTTAAAGGGCGTCTGCTATCGACGTGCTGCAGAATTGCTAATTGCTCGGCCTTGTAACCGCCTCCGCCCCTGGTTTTGCTGGGATATTGAGTTGGAGTTAATCGTTATTCTCGGTCGAGCCATGTCGACAGTAGAAAGGGCGCGTCCAGATTCCTTAAAGAAGGCGGCGTTAGATGTGTGCTCGGGTTCAATCAAAGCTATCGCAAACCTAGAGGGGGCTGACAAGATTAAGGAAGCTATTGCTAGGGTCCGGGTTAATTTGAAGAAGCAGCCTAAGCCTATGTCCGCCTTAACCGCGATGTCGATCATAGAAGGATATGAGGCAGTACTGATCGATTTGAGGAACATTACGAGCCAACATATGCTAGACAGATGTGCAGCTTTAATGTGGTTGTCTGAGGAAACCTCAAGTTCTTCCTTTGTGGATTCGTGCATCAGCACTTCCGATTGGTCACCCGAATACCTTGCCGCGGCCGTGGATCAGTCTGCCATGGTCTTGGGGCCCTCATTTTTATCAGGGGCTTTGACAGATCTCGTGGCCGCCCTGGTGGTGCTAAACGATTTCCCACTTGATGACGCCTCCCTTTATCCCGAAGAGCCAGAATCCCTGCTTGATATTGACAGACACAAGTTGATTCAAGCCATAGCGGGGGTCAACAATGATCTGCCGGGGGTTTTTAGAGGCAAACTCGCGCCGCAATAACTCAAGAGAAAATCTTTGGTTTCAGCTCCAGCTCACATAAAGCCTTTTGTGAAATCCCGGAAATCAACCCTAAAATTTCTTTATTGACAGACTCTACAAAAACACGAGAGTGTTTTGATGTAATCAAAAGATCACTATCTTTAAGCTCGATTGGGGCCTTAAGCACGGCGAGCGCCCCTCTAGCCTTCCAGTCCTTAAACAGCGCCTTGGCAGCAATGCCAGTGATCGCCTTAAATGGCGTGAAGGACCCTAATTTGACGTCTGCCAGGGCGCCATGGAAATCAACACCGTGTAATGTAGATCTGAGCAATGGCTCGAGTTCGTCGACAAACACACCATCAATAGTGGATTCGGTCTCTCCACCTATGAACTTTGCCATAGCAACGACAAGTGACCTATTTTGACAATCGAACGCTTTGTTTTTTGAGAGTCGCATGCTCTTTCTTTAGAAATGTGGATCCCTAAATCTATCAATTTCTTGGTGAAACTGGAACTCAATATGCGCTTGAATAAGCACTTGCTCATGAGCGCTGACGTCTACTCCTCAAGAAGAACAAAGTCTCTTTGAAAAAGATCTTTTTTCCCCCCGCGAAAAAAAATGCACAGTAAAATCAAAGAAACAAACAAGGAATAAACATGTGGATTTTCTTTGAGCCTGCTAGGCTGTATCTGAATCGTACAACCGTACCGGAGAAATTGAGGGTTGCCGGCTTCTGTGACAACTGGGGCCCAGTAAGAGATACAGACATTGAAGATTGGGCGGTGGATATTGACCTCTCAGATTTTGAAGAAAGCGAACTTGTATCACTGTTTGATGATGTCCCATTCGCATTGAGTTTCCAGCAACTAAAGGAAATCAAAACCAAACAATACGAACAGAAGTTCGATATCATTTGTGCGGCACGTCTATTTCAGCGATGTCACCAAGAAGCAGTTTTCGAAGAGCAGTCGGTGTTCATTGGAGCTCGTTAAGTGGTATCCATGTGCCGCTTAAGTAAGTACGAAAAAGCTTCTTAACTCATCCATCCGAAATTATCCTTTAGAGATCGTCTCTAGGGGAAAAATGTGGCAGCTTCTTCAGTTCATAATGATTCAGAATTTCTTTTACTGCTTGGCCGACTCGGCGTAACCAGTCTTCAAAGTAAAACTCTGGATCGCGATTTCGCTAGCGGCTTCGCATCTTTACCAGAATTGCAACGCGAGCTTTTTGTTGCAATGCTTTCTGCAAAATACAGATTGCTCTCTCCTCAATCACAAGACTTCATTAAAACCAGTATTCAAGCAATCTTTAACTCAGAAGAGAAGCAGTTTTTCATTAACAAGAATGAGTTCTGTTTGTCATCGAAGGATATTGACGGGCTGACCCAGGCTGCTTCCTTTGATACTCGAATAAAACTCGCCCAAACAATGTTGACCAACTGGCGCTCTGGTAACGGGGAGATTGATGCGGCCGCTCTTAAAGATCTGGAATCAGACCTCCTTGATACAGGGAGGCTCGATGAGATGCTTCGTTTCCATGCATTGCCTTTTGAGACCTCCCCTGGATTTGACAAGAAGGTAATCTCTAAGCTGGAGCGCTCAGGGCAACTGATCTCGCTTTACGACGAAGAAATCGGAGAGGCTCACAGAATCCTTACCGAAGACGCTTACTTCTTTTTCGCCAAGGAGTTTGCGAAAGCGCCATTCGACGGGATGGCTGTTGTTGATGGTATTCCGAATGGCGAGCTTAGCAATTTTTATCTGGAACAACCCTTTGGAATCCTGGTGATAAAGTCACCGACGGATCGTTCTTTCATGTACACATCGGTCACGGATAAGCTATATTCAAATACAGGCGACGACGTTGAGTCCTTGGTTTTTGTTCGAGATAGAGATGATCGCAAATCTTTGCTCTATGCCTTGAGCAATGAGGGTGCATACTCTTTCATTTCAAAGCATCCGAGATTCAGTCCTAAGATGATGCAGCCCTCCGCAGACGAGCGCAACCCAATTAATGCACTTTTCAGCTTGGCGAATAATCCTGCTTACGCATCGTATTTCAAAAGCGATGAGAACGGCAGCACGAAGGATCTTTTAGTTAACCTCGAGACGAGGCTTAGAGAAACTCTTTATGATTGTTTGCGATCACCTTGCAGAAACTACTATCCGCTGTTCGGCCGTTTGCAGACCGAGGTTGAGAAGATTTCTGACCCGGTGACGTTTAAGCATGCTAGCCGGTGCTGCTTTAAGGTGGCAATGGAGAGCCCTAGCCGACTGGTCCGTGGAGCTGCCTTGAAGTTTTTTACTCCCACCGTGGAAAATATTGCTCAGTTGGAAACAATTGCCAGAACAGATGAGGATCTCTCAACTCGAGCCATGGCGGTCGAGAAAATTCTGAGCCTTCGCGTAACCTCTGATTTGGGGATCTACGAGGACGAAGATCAGGTGGATGGCTGGCTGGAAAAATTAAATGCTATCAACATTTCAAGTCTTCTCGTATCGATAGAAAAGGATCTAAAGACAAATGACGATGTGGCCGTGTATAGCACAATGTCCACCTGCCCATCTTTAGCGAGGGCGCTCAGGTCGGCGGCGGGAATGCCAGATGTCGGTAGCAAAGCAAAAACACCAACTCGAGGCTTTGGAGTTTCCTGAGTCTTTTCATCCTCCTGGCCATATCCACTATGATTTTGGGCGGCAAGGTTAATATCTTGGCAAACAAAAAAAGCCCTTGCGGGCTTTTTTCTTCAACCTCGGACTGGAATGGTTTCAGCGGGATAAGGACATCTTGTTGTTTCTGGCCTCAATGCCTTGAAGGATCTGCAAGGACGCGTTGTTGCTAATCAGCTTTAGCGTGTCTCTGCAAAACGAGGATTTAATGGGCACTGACTCATGCCCGCCAGTCGCATCAAAAACATAGATTTTTGACGGTCTAGAAAAAACTGAAACTGCATCATCAAGAGCGAATCTTCCGCACCTAACAATATCATTGCCGTTGGGGCCAACTTCCTTTCGGAAAGTCGAGAGGGTTGCAGATTCTAGCAAGCGGCCCACTAAAACCATTTCCTGGGGGTCAACCATCCCCTGCTTAAGGGCGGGGTTAATTGAATTCGTGTGTGTCAGATCGTTTGCGAACTCATATATCTTCGAGTACATGCGCTGCGCCCCAACAGATAGCTCTTGAGCCTTAACAAGGATACGGCTGTCATTAATAATGCCGACGCATGGTCTTGTGTGATCCCCGTTTGTTGGAACGACTCCCACTTTGTCAAAAACAAAGCCTACAGACTGTTTCAGACTGACCGCATTCATATAAGTAAGCTTCTGCTGTTCAGATCGCGCCAGTATCAATAAGCAACGGTTAATTTGATCCACTTCCGAAGGCTTTGGGAAGGCCCCTGTTTCATAGCTCGCGGCAAGTTTTTCTTTGACTGTTTGGATGAGATTTTTCATTTGAGCCTCCATTTGCATTGAATTTACTCGCAAGCACAAAAAAGCCAAAGAAATATGCGTGGCAAAAAAGCATCCTAAAAACCAAGCCTAAGTGGCTGGTTTTATACACATAGTCGACTATTTGGATTATTGTTGAAAATCGTTTTCATAAAAGGTTCTCCATGTACATAGCATCGATAATATCGTCCGACAATGGCGTCGAAATTTCATATGATCCGACAAAAGAAGGTGCTGTAAGAAAAGCTCGTCAAAAGCTGTCAACTAAGATGGGCGTTAATTTAGAGGAAGTTGAAGGGTTCTTTTTGTTTGATGATGAGGCCCTGGCTGTGGACTTAATGCAAACCGATTTGAGCGAAGAAGAAATTGAAGGTAGATGTGCGCTGATCTCTGGTGCGACCGGCACCGATCAGATCATCCGAATGTTCGAAGCGGAGTTATGTTGCCAAGTCTAGATCAATTTAAGGCGGTTCACGGCCGCCTGCTCATGATGATGCCTGGCGAGAAGGTAACCACAAGCGACGAGGGGTTCTGGCAGTCGTCACTTAGCCTTTTCGAGACGTCTAAAGAAGATGTCCTTGTGCTGCAGTTTTGTATTGCTGAAGCTGAGAAAGATTCGATCTCTACTCGCTTGGATCTCGTTTTCTATCAAGAAGATAAAGTATGTTGGCATACTGAAATATCGATGGCTTCCGAGGGTAAGTCGATGAACGAGATCTTAGAGGTCTGTAAGACACGTTCCCTGCCGGTAGATGCTGCAGTCAAAGCCTCGATATTGGTGCCCGCGGCTATAGCGATTAAGCGCGCGAGCGTTCAAATCAGCTAGGCGGCGTCCCTATAGAAATCAAGCGCCCGTTGGCAAACTTTTACATCACTCATCCTTAGGGGTGAGAGAAGTCTTATACCTTCAAGCTTAGTACACCTGGACAATGCAACATACGTTTGACCTGTCGCAAAGGCTCCAGTCGACAAATTTATGTTCACCTTGTCCATTGTGAGCGACTGACTCTTGTGAACTGTCATTGCCCATCCAAGAGTGATAGGCATCTGAGTAAATGTGCCTGTAGAGACTTGTTCAATTTGCCGGGATCCAGGCTCGAGAACATACTTGTATTTTTCCCAGGTCTCAGCGGTAAGAGTGTGCTCCTGCCCTGTTTTGTCGAGTTTGACGCCGATCTCAGTCGCGGTAATTGACGTAACGATGCCAGTATCGCCATTTGAGTAGAAAGGGAAACGGTTTCTTGTCAATACGACCCTTGCGCCAATTTTGACGTCAAGGATAGCCGGTGCGATACACTGCTCTGCGGAATTCGCGAAACTACCTTGGATGTCGGCCAGGAATCGATAGGGTTCTGACTGAATCGCATTCAGGCGTTTTTGGTTAATGCTTTGAGCAAGTGCATTCGTGGGAACTAGGCAAACGGCGTCGTCTTCGGGTTCATGCCTTCTGTCGAGATAGCATTTGTTATTCAAGAGGGCGAGATTTTCTCTGACTCTCTGACCTACCCTTATCTCATCAAGTAGTCTGGAAAACTCAGGATCCTTCTGGCGAAAAGGCTTAGTCAACATGATGGTTGAGAGCTTGATCTCCTCGAAAGATCTGGCCATATAAAAGAGCTCGCTGGCATAGCCATTCTTGTCGTAATAGAGCGCCTCGTCTTCGCCGATCACAGGGGTTGTTTGTAGAAGGTCGCCTACAAAGACGACGGAGAGGCCTCCAAATGGTCTGTCTACGCCCCTAGCGAAACGCAAGATCGCATCGATAAGCTCCACCATGCAGGCGCTCAGCATTGATACTTCATCAATAACAAGAACATTGATGGCTTTAAGGAAATCGCGCTTTTCCTTCTTTACACCATTTAGCTGCGAGAATAGAAATACACCTATAGGTATTCCGAAAAGGGAATGAACAGTGCTGCCACCGATGTTCAGCGCTCCAATACCGTGAGGAGCAACAAGGACTGTGTTTTTATGATGTTTCTGAATGAGCTTGATAAGAACACTCTTTCCTCGGCCCGCCCCTCCGGTTACAAAAATGGCTTGTTCCGGAGATTTCAAAAGTTCCAGAACGCGAGAATATTCTTCTGTAATCTCGATCTGATTATTATTGCTTGACATAAACGACCTGGAAAATATTCTCTGGCTTGGGATTGATAAAGTCTTGAGCCGGTTTCTTGGCTGCGCTGTAAGGCTTAGTCATCCACTCTTCATTCAGGGCCAAATTAACGTATTCGAGAAATTTAGGATCACGAAGAACGCTGTCTTGGGGTATCTCAAACACCGGGTCTAAACTTTTGCCCTGTGCTAGAGAAAGCAGTGCGTTGCGTGTTCTTAAGCTCATACGGTTATGCCCTGAGGTTGTCGTCTTGAAGCGGCGTTACTTCGACGCGTGCCGAGGTCTTCTGGAACAACTCCCTAAAGAAAAGGCCGCTAAGGATAAGGAAAATGGCCCAGTAAACATAGGTAAGCACCTCATTGAACAGCCCAAGGGTGGGCCTATCGGAAGGCTGGATGGGCTTTAAACCGAGATCGATGGCTAGCTGCTCATCATATAGACCGTCCCTCTCGGCATCAAAGCTCAGCATGCTAGAGGAGCCAAAGCGGTTGCCATAGGTGTTTTGATAGGCATGAAACGATTTCATGCTTCCTACGTTCAAATTAATCCAGCTATTGCGCCCGAAGTAGTCATACTTCACCTGGCAGAGGTTCACTCTCGAGACAATCTCGTAAAAGGGGCTGCCATTAACAGATGAGAGGAAGGTGAAAGCCAATTGAGGTTTGGGGGCCCCAGGTGGTGGCTCGACGCAATACTGCTGCCTCGCATCATATAGGCTCTCCCAAACCGTGCAGCGATTCTGCGCGTACACGTTTGCTGCTTGAGACACAAATTTGAATTTTCTGTCCTCGCCGACCTCTTCTATAACGCTGGCGCACTGGTGATTGGCATCGAACATGTAAAAACCCGAGGTGCTCAGCTCACCGGAAAGCTTTTCGTTGCCAGGCACCATCACTTTCCCTACCTGGATCGCAAATAGAGCAAGGCAGACCACGAGCAGGACGTTATGGCCCCCTTGGATGCTTTTGTCGGGATTAAGGTCCCCGGTGATTTGCTTCATGGCCATCTTTAAAGGCACGTCGACTTTGCGCTGTAGGTCGAAAGCGAAAAGTACGATCAGCAAGGGAATGGTACTTAGTGGGAATCTCAGGCCAACCACCGCCGCCGAGTAAATATGAAACAAGGAAAAAGACACGAAGGCAACCAGGCGTATCCGAGCATTCCCTGAAAGTAAGGCAAAGCCTGCGATGAGTTGAATCACGATCACCGTGTTGGTGGCCAAGATGGTCAAAGTCTCGCTATTCCCCGCGAAAGGCAGGCCTTCTTTTAATGTTAAAAAGTAGTCGCCTGAAATCCATCCCGAATCGAACTTTATAGTCGAACAAAGAAAATAGGTAAACACAAAGACTACTTTTGAAGCAAAAAATTTGTTCCGGGTGAACAGCAAGGCAAAAAGAATGACGATATCGTAGAAGTCGAAATTTAGAATTGGGAACTGAAACAATAGGGTAGGTACCGCCCGTATCAGAAACACGGCAAAAAGCATGCTCCAAGCAAGTTTTGTACGGTTTAGCGCGAGAGCTATTAGTCCAACTTCAATAGGGATCAGGGCGATAGCCATTGGTACGCGCAGATGGTTCATCCCGAACTGCGAAGTCAACCACTGGTGAGCGCTATTCAATATCGGTGCGCAGCCCTCAAAATAGGGAGGGCAGACACCGGGGCTTGCCCCCTGCACCATTGGTAATAGTATGTAGGGGCTTTGAATTATGGCACCCATCGCAATCAAGAAAAGGGCCGCGCACAATAGTCTCAAAAGAGGATGATTTAACTCCTGGTGGCCCGTCAGATTCCATAGCCTGTCCGCATTGCTCAAGGCTTTTCTCCGTTGTTATTAAGTGTGTTCCAGTCAATTGCTTTCGCACCTTGGCTTTGGAGAAAGGAATTGACTTTGGAAAATGGTTTCGAACCGAAGAAGCCCCTGTTACAGGCTCCGCCTATGGGGGATGGGTGGCTTGTTTTAATGATTAGATGGCGATCAGCATTAAGGATGTGTTCCTCGTACAGTTGCGCGTGCTTGCCCCACAAAATAAAAGCCAAGTTTGCGCCCTCGCGAGCCGAAATCGCTTTAATCAGCAATTGTACGATTTCGCTCCAGCCGAGGTTGGCATGTGAGCCCGGCTCCCCGTGCCGAACGGATAAATAACTGTTTAATAGCAAAACCCCTTGTGTAGCCCAGCTTGTCAGGTCGCCATGGTCAGGAACCGTAATCCCATTGTCGGCGTTAAGTTCCTTGAAAATGTTCTTCAAGCTTGGCGGAATCTTTGCTCCTTTGGGAACCGAAAACGAAAGTCCCATCGCTTGAGGGCGCTCAAGACCTGAAAGGTCTTTACAAAGATTGTGGTAAGGGTCCTGCCCGAGGATGACGACACGCGTGTCAGAAGGCGGGGTTAACTCCAAAGCCTTAAATCGCTCGCAAGCCCAAGGGTAGATGCGCACCCCCTTTTCTGTCTCACCTCGAAGGGCAGCGTTGATCAATGAAAGCTGTCGATCAATTTCCGATCCATCGTGATCCGAAAGCATTTCTCTCCATGAGCGTGGGATCTTTGTTAATGCATCGCTAGGGGTAATCAACCTGGTTTCTCCGAGAGGATTTTGGATAAATCCAATTGTAGCAGCTTTTTAATATTTGTGTTATTATTTTTAAAAATAGGAGATAAAAATGCAGTTAAGTCTTTTTGAGAAAAGTGTCTTAGAAGGTGTAAAAAAACACGGGACGACTGCTGGTGCCTATGAGTATGTAAGGCAATCAATGGGCTTAAGTGATCGTGACATGAGCGAAATGGTGCAAGCGGGATCTTGGGGCCAGACAAAGAAGTGGCCTCGTAAGATCCGATACCTGCAGCAAACACTAAAAGCCGCTGGACTTATCAAGTCCGGCGATAAGAGAGGCACCTGGAGAACTACCGAAAAAGGCGACTCTGTCCTGACGAAGTCTTCGTCTGGCGACCTACAGATCGTTTTCTTCACCAATTATGGCGTAGCGCTCTGGGGTGACGGAAAAGAACTGGCAAAGCATTTCAAAGGAGAGGTGGAGATGATTATGACCTCGCCACCGTATCTGCTCAGCCGGGACCGCTCATATGGAAACTGGGGGCGAACCGAAAAAGAGTATGTTCGCAACGTTGTCCAGAATGTCGAGGCTTGGCTACCGTTATTAACCAAGAGCGGAAGCCTGGTCTTAAATCTTGGGGAGTCGACGATCCCTGGAACCGGCCAACAGAGTCTTTCAAATGAGAGGATCCTGATACAACTTGAGGACGAGCTGGGTCTACATCTGGTTCAAAAGTTTGTGTGGGAAAATCCGGTCAAGCAGCCAACGGGTTATTGGGTAACACGTGAACGCAAGCGTTGCGTGTTCTCAACTGAAAATTTATTTTGGCTTTCTTTGGATCCAAAAGTTACCAAAGCTGATAACCGCAGGGTCTTAAGGCCGTACTCCCAGGCGCAGGAACGACTAATGGGACGGTTGTCAAATTCCGATACAGAACGAAAGAGCCGACCCTCGGGGCTTACCAGTCTAGAAAAAACCTTTTATGCGGACAACGGTGGTGCCATCCCTAGAAATCTGCTTCGCATCCCGCACGAGGGTGCGAATTCGGAATACAGTCGCGAATGCAAGAAAAATAACTTGCCTCGCCACCCCGCGATGTTCCCCTACGACCTTGCTGAGTTTTTTGTGAAATTCATTACTGAAGAAAGCGACTTGGTTGCCGATCCATGTTCTGGATCTTTCAAGTTAGGTGAAGCTGCAGAAAAAAATAAGCGATTTTGGGCTGGTAGTGAACTGTTTTTAGAAAACATCTTGGGCGGTGGTCTCAGGTTCAAAGAAAAACACTTTGCAATTTAACCTGAATAATTCCACTAGGAATATTATATTTTTTGCTGCCCTGTACATGGTAGGATAAATTGTCTTCATCACTTCAGGTTCATATGACAACTACCGGTTTAGATCAGATTCTGGGCGCCGTTGGATTGGGATGCTTTGCGATCGCTTTGGCGTCTACGGTCGCCCCCTTTGCTCCCTTTGTAGGGGATATTTCGGCTTTTGGCGTGCTAGCGGTGACCGTGATTCATTCAGCAATTCCCCTTGTTGAAGAAATTGGAAGTGACGGTGACTCATTTGCCTGAGCGAATTAATCCAAGGGCTTAAAATTCAGGTTACGCTGAGGGTTAAGGATGAGCTCGGGCTTTGCAATGACTTTGAGCGCTTCTTTCAGGAATTTGCTGTGCGGCTGGGGAATATCCAAGGCGTAGACCTTTTGATCGCTTGCGTCAAGGACGCCTGCCACAGGGTGGATTTGGTACTTGGCGCCGTCTTTAAGGCAGGCCACATACAACGCCTTGGCATATTTCGGAAATAAATCGATACCACTTTGAACCGTCGATGCGCATGACCATCGCGTCCCCTCCCCTAACCTGACAGCTTCTTCACGGCTGCGGACTTTGACAACGTAGCCAATCTCGCTGGAATACGTCGCCGCGATATTTTCAAGAGGGGTTCTTTTTTGTTTCATGCTCGTTCTGCGCTTTTGTATTTTTACAGAGATTGTACGAAAAGATCAAAAAAGTAAAGATGATGTGCTTAATTGGAAGCAGTGGCCAACACTTTGCGAGTGCTTACAGTACTGTCTGTTAAAAGAGACTGCTGTTGCGGCTCGTTTGATGCCCCCCTGCCTTGTTGCCGTAGACCGCTTTCTAACGGAGTTTTACAGGCCTCAATTGGGATTGAGGCTCGATGCCCCATCATCCTGGTGGCAGCGAGAAAATGAGACTGCAGCAGCTCTTTTTCCCTCCGAGGTATGCTCGTGTTAAGTGCCTTTATCAAATCTCCGATGCTCATACCAGAAGCGACTTCCCTCACCTCGGGGTTCACCGTGTAATTCAATGCGGTCTTAAATACTTCGACTTTTGATTGAGCATAAGGGCGAAGTCGATAGGAATAAAAAGAATGGCAGGCCTGGTGAATCGGTGCCAGGCCGGTTGCTTTATCAATTGAGCAAGCTGACAATCCCGATACCTCGAAGAAAATTTTCAAAAGCTCGACAGGACCCTCAAATATCAAGATTTCTATAAGCTTGGTGACCAATGTTTGCGACCCGGAGTCTATAACCGATCTCACAATATCTATTGAGTGCGCTCTGAACTGGAGAGACCTCAACGCCTGCTGCAGTGGATTTTTTCCCGCCTTGGCCTGTATAAAGATCCGCGGGTTTTGCGACATTGCAAAGCCTAAGTTCTCAGCTCGTCCCGTTAAGAGGAGCCTGGATGCATAGTCGGCGTATTTCTGACTAACGATGTTTTCATGCATATGCATTCAAATTCATAAATATTGCTATCCTGTACATCATAACAATAAGTAGCAAATACAGACATGCATTAGTTAGAGAATTTGGTTTCTTAAAACAAAAGGGGCGACCCAAAACGAGTCGCCCCTTAACAGCTCAACTGGAACTTACTTGGCCTTGGCTTTCGCTTTTTTCACTGGCGCTTGCAAAGCGTCCTTGAAAGCCTTGCCTGCTTTGAATTTTGGAACAACGGCGGCGGGAATCTGAATTGTCTGGCCAGTCGAGGGATTACGGCCCTCTCGTGCTTCGCGCTTTGCCGATGTAAAAGAACCAAATCCTGGAAAGGTTGCGCCTTCGCCCGACTTGACGGATTCAACGATTGATTCCAACACGAAGTCAATAATGTCTCCGGCTGCTTTCTTGGTCATGCCATCAAATTTTGCAACCAGTGCTTCTGTCAGTGAACCTTTATTCATCTTTTCTTCCTCTTGGTAAATATCCACGTTAGTGGTCTTATGGTCTGTGCCCGATGGGCGGCTTATACCTTTCGGTATTCTTTATCTGTCGAATCCCCGACAGGAAAATCAATGGATTCTAGCTCTTTGAGTAACCTCGAAGAGGTCGAGCCCCTTTATGTCGCTTCCAGGATCCCAGGCAAATAGCCCGTTTTTATCTGGATAGCAAAGAATTGTGAGCTTTATCGGTGTAGCGGTACCCTTTTCTTCGTAATATCTTGAAATCAGATGGGGGTGGAAATCATTGACTTTAAGGGGGACCTGTCCGTTTTCTTTTTGAGCAAAGAAGTAGTCTGTTACATCAACCAGGCGCAGCGGGATACTGTTTATGTCTTGCAGCAGGAGTGTCTCGGTGGGAGATGCGCTGACTTTATCCAAATCAATAGTTCCCTCAAGGACTTTACTAACTAAGCCATAAAGGAACTGGGCCGACTTCTCTTGTGGCAGTCCAGTCACCATAAATTCTGGCAAGTTTTGTTGCGACATTCCAATGGTGTAAGCGATACACAATTCCGTGTTTTCGACCATAAATTCGGTAAAGATCATTGTGTAGCCATATTCGTCAATCTTGTTGGCGATATATTTCATTGGGTCGATTTTGGCTTCCATTGGCTATCCTTTTTTATGATTGTAACATATTATTGTATATTATGCAACCGATATGTTTGATACAAACCCGGTGACTTCAACAATATCGATTCCTAAATTTCCATCCAGAGCCTTAATAAAATCATCGTAGGTTTCGCAAACGTACCTGAATGGGTAGGAATTATTTATGGCAGCGGAGGCGTCACCAAAGCGTATATAGATTTCGGTTTTTGCCGCCCCGGCATAAGCAACCACCTTACACCCTACGTATTGGGAAAACTGCTCTCTTGGTAAGACGTAATCTGATTGAACTTTCAGACACCTTTTTTCCAAATCTTGTCTCTTGTTAAGGTAAAAAGACGTACAAAAACTAATGGTCCTTTCAATACCATGCTTCTTCAGCATATACCGCAAAAAAGATTCTGTAGGCTCCTTCGTCTCCAGTAGGCGTGCGAGCCTAAAACTTGAGTTCTTGAGCTGAAACCGTTCGTAGAGCCCTTGTTGAAGGGCTTTATAGAAGCTGAAAAGATCCTCAACTCTGACGCCGTGAAATCTTGCTGACTCATAGAATGTCGCGCCCAGCATAACGCGCCTTAACGCCGCTCGAAGCTCCAGGTCGAGAACGTTCTTTGTAGGGGTATAAGGCATTTTATTTTTTAGGGTTTAGATTGCTTTTGGAGCGATTAATCGAGATGGGCCTCCAACTACCTTTCTCGGTCCCTCTGGCAAAGGCTTGAATGGTCTTTTTGTTCTGAAAGGAATTCAGGGTCTTATTCCAGTGATCTAAGCTGATTATACAAACTGCCTGTAAATTGTTGTCATGCACGTCACACTGGTGAACTTTCAAGGAATCTCGCGTTCGAGTGTAGATCACCTCAAAAGCGCGTTTTGTTTTTTCATCAGTAGCTTGATTGATCGCCGTCTTTGAGATGAGAGTCCGGCTCTCAAAAGCCATGGTAATCAGGGCTTTTGCGCTGTCATTGTTAATCTCATACACCTCCCCCCATTTGTACTTTCCGTAGCGAGTGGTTCTTAGTTGGTCTTCTGGAGAGCCGAAACCGTTGCCCTGCTGCCAGAGCATTTCCGCTCTTTCTCTTTCTTTTTGCACAATGGCCTCTCTCTCTTTTTGCTCCTTGAGCTCTCTTTGAGCGATGTCCTCCTCGTTCTCGCCAAAGCACCCGGCCAAGAGAAACGGAAGTAAAAGTGTGATTACTCTCAAATTATTGAACATCTTTTACTCCAGGCTCACTTAAGGGAAAGTTGATTTCTTTGGCCCAGTCGAACTTTTTCACTGAAACTGGAACCACTCTGCCTTTTTGTCCTCTAGCACCGAGCTCGAACTGATTGTATTCAGTTCGAGTTTCGCCTTTTGCTACGATAAAGACAGGCACTTTATTTAAATCGGACACGAATTGCGGCTGAATAATCTTCTCGCCAGGCTTCAACGGGGTGATTTGGAGTCCCCGACCTTTGTCGGCGAATCGTAGTTCAGTCACTTGGAATGCTAATCCTTTGCCTGATGTGTCGTTGATACAGCAGAAATATTCTTTTAGTTTCAGAGGTCGATAAAGGCTTTCGCCGTCTTTCAGCGTAAAGAAGGCCTTGCCCGCTTTATTTCGCGTGGATAACGCGCCTACGTTGGAAATAAATCCATAGCCCGCATCACAACAAACAAAGAACTCGTCTTTTTCAGCGCCGGCGACAAGGGCTATCGGTTTAACTTTTTGTTCGAAATCGCACATTGAGGACAACGGAACTCCGTCAGTCTTTCCCGATGGGATCTGCGTTACGGAGAGCGAATATGCTCTCCCGTCGCTGGCAAGTAGATTAATGGGATTGGCAGACTCTGTTTCAATTGCCTGAAGAAGGGAGTCACCTTCTTTAAAGGTCACAGCGCTCAAATCAACCCCGTGGCCTCCCCTTTGCTTAATCCAACCCTTTTTTGAGAGCAGCAGTGTGATTTTCTCGTTAACGGTGGCTGCCTCCGATAGCGTGACTCGTTCAGATTCATACATCTTGGTTCTGCGTTCATCTGCGTACTTAGATCCGTCAGATAGAACTTCACGAGACACGAAGTCACGAAGGGATGAGTCACTAGAAAGAATATCCCTCAGTGATTCAAGCTCTTCTTTAAGAGCTTTGATTTCCTGATCCAGCTTGAAGCCTTCCAGCCTTGCAAGTTGACGTAGCCTAATCTCAAGGATGTCATCGGCCTGGGTATCGGAGAGACCAAAGGCATGCATAAGGTCTTCTTTTGGATTGTCGGATGCACGAATAATCGCGATCACCCGATCAATGTTTAAGAAGGCTATCTTTCGCCCCTCGAGGATATGCAATCGCTTCTCAATTTGAGAAATTCGATTGTTAATCCGATTGGTGACAGTTTGTAACCTAAAGCTACACCATTCATCGAGCATGGTTCTCAGGCTCTTCTGCGCGGGCCTGCCGTCCAGTCCAATTGAAACGAGATTAATTGACACTGTTGATTCGAGACTTGTGTAAGCTAACAAGGTCTTAGCGAATTCTTCCCGATCTATTTTTGAGCTCTTTGGTTCGAAAACCAATCTCACTGCATAGTCCTTCCCGGACTCATCGCGAACCGTGTCGATTAAGTTCAGGAACAGAGCCTTGATTCTTTGTTGCTCTGGATCAAGTACCTTTTTCCCCGTCTTTATTTGGGGATTTGAGAGCGCTTCGATCTGCTCGAGTACCTTCGCTGCAGAAACCCCATGAGGAAGCTCTTTGACGACAAGCTTCCATTGGCCGCGACTTAATTCTTCAAATTCATAGGAGCAACGAAGTGCCAGCGACCCCCTTCCCTCCCTGTAGGCGGCAAGTATCTGGTCCCTGGGGGTTATACACAATCCTCCGCCAGGGAAATCTGGCCCAATAAACTGTTCGTAGAACGAATCATCGGTCAGTCCAGGGTTTTTAATAAGATCTGCCGCTAAACTTGAAATTTCAGAAAGATTATGGGATGGGCACTCTGTCGCCATGCCCACGGCAACGCCCGAAGCGCCGTTAAGAAGAAGCATGGGAAGACGCGCAGGTAGAACTGCCGGCTCCCGAAAAGCTCCATCGTAGTTGTCCTTAAAATCCACGGTGTTCAGATCGATTTCCGACAGCAGCAGCTCCGAGTACTTGGTCAGTCGGCTTTCGGTGTAGCGCATCGCGGCCGCGGAATCACCATCTCGACTGCCAAAATTACCCTGCCCGTCTATTAGCGGGTATCTCAAGGAGAAGTCCTGAGCCTGGCGAACCATTGCGTCATAAACACTGGTGTCGCCGTGAGGGTGGAATTTACCAAGTACTTCTCCAACGACACGAGCGCTTTTGACGTGTTTTGAAGAGGAGGTGAGGCCGAGATCGTGCATCGCATACAGGATTCGCCTTTGCACGGGCTTTTGGCCATCAGACACGTCCGGAAGAGCTCTGCCTTTTAATACGGCGATGCCGTAGGACAGATACGCTTTAGTGGCATAGGACTCAAGTGAGTCGTCGTCGAAATTAATCGGCTCACGTGGACCGTCGCCGTCAATGGGCGGAACAGATTGACCCGCGCTTTGAGGAAGTTCGACAATAGCTTCGGACTTTTTGAGGTTAGTCTCGTCTTGTGCTTCAAAATCGATAGAAAACTGGCTAGTCATTGTTTATTCCGAATTATTTTCAGGCTTCTTTTACACTTAAGATTCAGACTCGAATCTATCTCCAAAGTCCTCAAGAAGTGCTCTCCTTGAGTGCGCTTCCTTTTTGCCCATCAATTTATTAAGTGCGGTGAACACCTCGCCGGTAAAATCTTCCGTTTGCATACGAACTAATCGCCGCGTGTCAGGATTAAGCGTGGTTTCCCACAGTTGCTCCGGGGACATCTCTCCCAAGCCTTTAAATCGGGAAACCGAATAAGAAGAGTCTTTTAGGCCTTCAAGTTGAAGCTTTTCCAGGGTGATCCTTAATTCATCTTCATCTAGGCAATAGAACTTTCGTGCGGGCTTTCCCTTGCCCGCAGCCGCCACATCTATCCTAAACAGCGGTGGTTGCGCGATGTAAATTAAGCCCTGCCGGATAAGTTCCGGGAAATGCTTATAAAACAGCGTCAGTAGCAATACCTGGATATGTGATCCGTCAACATCCGCGTCTGAGAGTATGCAAATTCGTTTGTACCGAAGCCCCGTCATGTCAGGCTTGTCCGTTGGAGCATGGGGGTCCACCCCAATTGCAACGGCGATGTCATGAATCTCGGTGTTGGCTAATAGCTGATCGGCAGCAGTCTCCCAGGAGTTCAACACTTTTCCCCTGAGGGGTAGGATAGCCTGGCACTCCTTGTCGCGACCCATCTTTGCAGATCCGCCCGCGGAATCGCCTTCAACAAAGAACACCTCACGAGCGTCTAAGTCGTCTGTTTCGCAGTCTGTTAATTTCCCTGGTAGAGTAGCCACGCCCGAACTCTTTTTGCGTTCAATTTTTTGAGCGGACTTCTGTCTGGCTTGCGCGGCTCGAATTGCCATCTCAGCAATCTTTTTCGCTGCGTCGACGTTGTCCGCAAGCCAAAACTCAAAGGGAGCCTTGATTGACCAAGAGACCAGCTTTACAGCGTCTCGGCTATTCAGTTTTTCCTTGATTTGACCCTGGAATTGAGGGTCCAGGACCTTCGCTGCCAGAACGTAGCTAAGGTTCGAGCATACGTCTTCGCTAGTGACTTTAAGGCCCTTGTGAGCCATGTTGTTGGCGTCAATGAAATTTCTAACGGCTGTGAAGATTCCGTCGCGCAAGCCGGCGTCGTGGGTACCTCCAAGGGTGGTCGGAATTAGGTTAACGTATGAGGCTCGAACCTTCGAGCCGGCTTCGGAGAAGCAGATCGCATATTCCGCCCCCTCTCCCTTAGCGATTGACTCCTGGGTTTCGGGTGAAAACTTCTCTCCTGAGAAGAATATATCGCTCTCGCTTCCCTCAAGTTGTTCCTTTAAATATTGGGTAATTCCGTTCTCGTAAAGAAATGACTGCTCATCAAAGGCTCCGGGAGTGATCTCTCTGCAAAATACGAACTCCACGCCTTTCAATAGCGTGGCCTTTGACCTTACAAGATCACGGAGATCTTTAAGTGGCACCGTTCCATTGTCAAAGAAGCTTGAATCTGGCCAAGCCCTAACCCTGGTACCGGTATCGGATTTCTCACACTTACCCTTGCGCTCAACAGGCTCGATTACCTCCCCGCCGGAGAACGCTATTGTGTGGATGGCACCATCTCGATGCACCTCAACCTCAAGTCTGGTAGAAAGCGCATTGGTCACCGACACGCCTACACCGTGCAATCCACCGGAAAACCTATACGATGAATCGGCGTCGGCTTTGTTAAACTTCCCGCCCGCATGAAGCTTGGTAAACACTAGCTCGACAACTGGGACTCCTTCCGTAGGATGGATCCCGACAGGAATACCGCGCCCTTCATCCTGTATTTCAACGCTTCCGTCCAAGAAAGCTCGAACTACAATTTTTTTGCCATTCCCAGACAGAGCTTCGTCTGTCGCGTTGTCTAGGACCTCCTGCATGATGTGTAGCGGGTCATCTGTCCGCGTGTACATTCCTGGCCGAGCTCTAACAGGTTCTAGGCCTTTAAGAACCCGAATGTCGGATTCGTCATATGTTTTTTTCATTATATAAAAGGGCGTTATGTACTCATATTATTATAACACAACACTTATAAATATTCAATTTCCGTGAGGGTTATTCAATGTTGTCAGAACTATCAACCTCTTGCCGCAACTCGAACGGAATCGGCCTCGGTTTGATCCATGATGACTTCGTATAGGATTCCCAAGGTGTCAAAAAGCTTGGTGATATCCCCATATCCAGGAGTA
>PBTC01000037.1 GCA_002726935.1 Candidatus Saccharimonadota bacterium
CAATTTCATAATTTTGTAAAATGAATAATGAAATTGCTAACGCGAAACTTGCAATAGTCATAAATCCACTAGACTGAGCTTTTGAACCCCGGTCAATTGTATCGGACACAGCGTTCCAGGCAGCATCCAATCCTTTTAACTTCGGGCTCTTTGACTCAAAGAACCTCTTGTCGTCTGCCTTAGCTTTTTCAAGCATATAGGGCTTGATCTGGTGCCGAAGAAGAACTGCCATCGTGATTGCAGTCTTCAGCCGATCTACGTTCTGGATTCCTTTGCCTGAGTCGGCGATGAATTCTCCAATTTCATCGAGCTTCCGAGCTTCATCCTTCGTTAAAAGATTGCGTACGTCCGTGCGATTACCGCTGGCGTCGGCGTCGAACTCCATGGCCTCTCGTGAGAGTTGCGCTACTTCGGCGCCATCATTTATTACAGAGGATTCCTCAGCAATTTCGGAAACTGATGATTTAAAGAGACCTAGTGCTTTGGCAATGGGGTGATAAAACCCGGGAGCCCCTTCCCGAACATTGTCGAGGTTAAATCCCGCATCCCTCATTTCGCTGATCTTCAGCAAACTCATTGCCTTTTTTGGGATAGCCATGGTGACATCGAGAGCGGACTTAACCAGGGTTGATCGTGTTTGTGCATCGATCTCTGAACGCTTATCAAATGCGCTGCGAAATGGGCTTGACGCCGCTGTCAACCCAGCAACAGCGAGTGTGGCAATGCTGCCAAAGGCCAAGGTAGAAACGATTTTAAAACATCGCAGCTTGAACTCGTCTTTTCGATCCAGGCCGAGAGACATAAAAACCTCAAGCGTCTCTTTCCCAAACTGGGCCTCAATCTCGTCAAGCACCGTAGCACGCTTGTTGACCTGCTCCGCCTCAATAAGCCGGTAGATGTCTTTGCGAAACCAAGGCTTCTCTAAAAGAATTTCAAATCCAGTTGTCAACAACGCATTATTGGATTCACCGGCAGAGTATTGCTTTAAGGCGTTACCCAGGGTCACTCCCATGCCTACAGTCACGGCTGCAAGGGCTGCCGTGCTATAAAAACTCGGATCTATATTCGAATTCCCGCTGTACACATAGGAATTGAAAAGCGTTGCTGCAAAATTGAAAGCTTTGCCGGACTCAGAAACGGTTCGGTCGTACTGATCCTTTCGGTATCGGTCTGTATAACCACGTCGCAGCCATGCAAATTCATCAACGGGCTCGTCGTTTCTAAATGTTGGCAAGCTATTTGATTTGCGCACTATTTGTCCTACTCTGCATTGGGCAAAGCAATCTTAACTTGCAAGGAAAATCAGCTCAAGATGTACGTTGAGAAGAAAAGCATCTAACCAGGAGATACTTTAATGAAGCGAGCCAACATGGTGACGGTATCTTAAGTTGGTCCTGATGACATTGATCCGCCTTGTTTTCGCAATTGAAAAGAATGCTCATTGTTTAATATTTGCGGAATCAATTGGGCAAGAGCGGGATCCATTTTCATCTTATGTAGACAACTCAATAAATACGATCGATCTTGGATCAAATGGAGAGCCTGATTAAAGCCCCGCAAGACAGCGTCTCCATAACAGTCTCTTGCTTTTTCCCAGGCCAATGCCGGGATAGGCCCCCAGCCCCTGATCATCATCGCCAAGTCGATGGCATCTCTGCTTAGAGTTGATCTATCCAAACCACGATCGGCGTTTGCCAAGAGTTTGGTGGCATACATGTCACACCGGGATAGAACGGGAACCCCTAGATCTTGGCTCATTTCTCCAGAGATATCTATGTTGCCTTCAAAAATAAACTCAACCTTGATAGGAACCGACTCCACTGAAAGAAAGGTGGATATTTTGTCTCTCTCGCAACGAACTTCCCTTAGATGCCTAACATCTGCTTTCAGTAGAGCCCCAAGACTCTGTGAAGTAACGACGTTTCTTAGTAAGCGAAATCCGTCGCGAGAAGAGCATAAAAAATCAATATCTACCGACTCTCTATATTCACCAAGCGATAGAACAATCGCCGTACCACCGCCAAAATAACACTCAGAAACACCCAAGAGTTCCTCATCAAAGGTGTTAAGAACACTTGCTACTTTTTGGTGGTGGGGTCGATCAAACATGAAAAACTCCATTTCCAACTGTTTTTACCAAGTGCTCAATAAATGCGCGCTCATGATCACTCAGGCTATTCTGATCGACGTAAGACCAGTTTCTTTCATATAGACTTAGAGCTTCGGATTCCGATAGTGAATCCCCCTCTCGCCGATTCCAGGCGATCAACTTGAGCTGGGGGTAATTTTCCAATGAAATAGTCATTTTTGAATCCTGAAACTAATTGAGCTTTTTTACCTGGTCGACCAAAATTAACATGAAAATGCAGTGTTAGGAATGGCGAAAAATTTTGAGTAAAGAGCCAACAAGTCGCTATTCATTGTTAACACGGGGTAACCGTCTTTTCTCAAAAGCGGTCGCCTGTATGGATGCTAGCTCCATGGAGCGTTCCATTCGCATTCGCATTGCCCGAGTCAAATCCTCCGAGGGACGCTGAACTAGAAGATTCGCGATCTCGTTCGATCTTTTGCTCATATTGTCCAACGCTTTCTTAACTTCGCTTGGCACTTGATGAAGATCACCCATATTCTTACCCCTTTGCGGTAATGCGTTCATGGTGGGCCAAAAACTGCATTCGATTAGAAAAGACCTTCTCGTGATCGGCCTCCAACCGCTGTTCAGCGGGCTCCCACTTGCAAGTGTTTCGGCGATAGATGGAAACCCCAGCGCAGGAGCTTCCCGAATGCGAGTGACAGTCAATCACAAGGTCGCTGTGGCACAAGTGAGCGTATTGCTCTGCTGTGTATCCACCTAGCCAACCCGGTAAGGCATCCCTTCGCATAGGGCAATCACTGCAAGGGGAAGTGAGCCTCTTGTTTACTGGGGTCGATTCATCAACCGAGATTAGTTTGCGCATCTGGATCACCTGGTTAATTGTTTTTGGCCATGGCCTGCATGAGAGCTTTCGCAGCATCATATACATAGGCCTTTAAATCGCTTTGGCCTTCTTTTACCGTAAACCCATGAGCCAAAAAGATACTTCGAACTTCATCACGATTCAGAAACTTAAGACCCTGAACAGATGCCTGCGCTTCCTCTTCCCAAAGCTCAGGATCGGACTCACGGATTTCTTTTGCTCTCCCTCTCAGGCTCTTTCTTAGCTCTACCCATGGCGAGCGATCAAATTCACATCCTTCGACGGCGGACCCCTCTGTTTCAATTGCGTCAGAACAATCGACCATGATCTCCAACACTTCAGGGTGTTCCATAGCCCGTCGCATGAGCGCCAAGACTCTACGATTCCCGTCTACACTCAAGTCAGAATTCAGGCCGCCAACATCACTTTGCTTTTCAGGTGCCGAGGGTTCACCCTGAACGGCATATCGTTTATCAGCGACCGGGCCACTACCGTCATGCAGCAAGGCGCCATTGGCCAAGATGTCGCAAACCATGGTTCGCTCTGGATCCCGCATGTTTTTCTGGGCGGCCTGCAAGTTATTGCATCGGCGCTTGTACCAATCTCTGGAATCCAGGGCTTCAGTAAGCTGCCGCTTCAAATCCACGATATCCGCAGCTTGCGCAGAATCGCAAACTTTCATATTCGGCGCGGGTTCTGCGGCGTTAATCTGATTTTGAATGTCATCGCTCATTGGCGCTCCGAACAGGAAGTTTTGATCACTCATTTAATCATAGCATAACATTATAAATAATGCTATTATGCAACCAATGCTCAAATCAAACAGAGGAAAACCTTCATGCTCACGCTTCCGGTAATTCATCACCTCGACAGAGAGACCTCGATTTCAGAGGCCCAAGTCGCCAGAAAGTGCGGTGCCGACGGGGTATTCCTCATTTCCCACCATGGCGACGACGATGAAATTGTCGCGGTGGCCAGTGAACTAAAGGTCTACATGCCGGAAATGAAAGTCGGCATTAACCTGCTTTCCCGGAGCCCAAAGGAAGCATGCGCGGCGGCACTCGAACATGAGCTGGATATGGTCTGGGCCGATCACATGGGGGTTAATTCGTCAGGGGTGGACCCACTGGGGTTTTGGCTCGCTGAATTTGCAAAGGAGCACCCCAAAATCAAGCTATTTGCGTCTGTTGCTTTTAAATACCAAGCGGTAGACCCCAAACCGTCGCTGGCCGCCGCAAAGGCGAAGCAAATGGGCTTCATTCCAACGACAAGTGGTTCCGCCACGGGGAGTGCCCCCGAGGTTTCGAAGATCCGCCAGATGTCTCACGCCGTTAATCGCGACCTGGCGGTGGCCAGCGGGATGACCCCAGAAAACATCCAGGGCTACGCTCCTTTTTTGGCTTACTCACTTGTCTCTACCGGAATCTCCAAGGACGAGTACCATATTGACGAAGAGAAGCTGTGTGAGTTCGTGGTCAAATCAAAGGCGCGCCCTTAATTGAAAGAATGACGGAGAAAAGGAGACCCCATGGCCGCTATTCCAGGTAAAAACCCAGACCACCTCGTGCAAGCTCACCGGATCGCCCGAGATAGGGTGAGCCGAGGCCTACGATCATGGAAGAAGTCAATTGCGCTAAAAGCAATCGTGTCGTCCATTGAGGACTGTGAAGACCCAGAGAAACTTGTGGCCGGCTGCAAGAGTATTGCGAGCCTGCTTAAGGCAGTGGTTCCAGAAAGCCACCTGGATATGTGCTCAACCGAATACGAATCAAGGATCTCCGAAGCGCTTGAGCTGCTGGAGGGGATTGATGTGTCAGATTTCGAAGACCCAGACGACGGGCTCTCAAACGTGAACTATTGGCTGTCCGACATCTATGACTACTGCGACATCCACAGAATTTGGATTGATGGTTGAGTGCTGGACGTGAGGAACTACCAACCCGTTAATCGAACACTGAGATACCCGCTTCATGAGCCCATTTAAACTACTTCGACAGTCTGGAACCAACTATTCTGACCTCTTGGTAATTTCCCAAGTGGCCATGCTTGAAAACATTCAAACCGTTAATGTAAAACTTGGGGGTCTTGCAGAACACCAAGGGCGCCTGACCTCTGAAGCGGAGCTATGGGTGCCCGTTGGATCGGTTGAGTTCGTTCGGGAAGCGATGCTTGTTGCCGGGATTAAGGAACCTGAGAACCTGTCTTACCCAGAACCCTTGATGAAATACCTCGGCCGCTCAGTAAGGAAAGGCAGCCTGAGTGAGGTTTCAGAGCCCTGTTTCATCAAGCCCCAAGCCACTAAGTTGTTTACAGGCTTCGTCTATGATCCAGCAAAGGAAGTAGATCAATACAGCGAACACGACATCGAACAACTTATGGCTCTTACTGAGCCTAGAGCACAAAAAGACCTCTGGATTAGCGAGCCAGTATCTTGGTCAGCGGAATTCAGGTTCTACATCCTGAATGGCAAGATCGCCGGATTTGGCCGCTACGACGACAATGAAGAAGAGTGGTTCCTCCCGGACCTAGATGTGGTCAATCAAATGTTGGATTCTTGGCGGGATTTAGGGACACTGCCTGCCGCCTGCAGCATTGATGTAGGGGTCCTGAGCGGCGGCGGTGGCACCACCCTGGTTGAGTGCAACGATGCCTGGGCTCTTGGATACTACAAAGGTTCTTTAAATCCAAGCAACTACGTGCAAATGCTTGCGGCCAGATGGATAGAATTAAGGGGCTAGAAACAAGACGACGTGAATATTTAATGTGAGGGGGAGCGGGATGCTTTTCCCAACACGAATTCACTTAAAAGCTCGAGTCTCCAAAATTAACATCAATACATTATTATCCTCTGCGGCACTTAACGACAAAAAATCAATCATGGAATTTAAAACGATAAAGATGCCAGCCGCCGGCGCTCTAGATATCAAGTGTTGTATTGCAAAACTTGAGTATGCCTGCAGGACTGATGACGTCGTCATCAAGCTTGAACCTCTCTTGAAAGATCAGAATGCAGTCTTAGTGTTTGGACACAAAGGCCCTCAAATTTGGATTGATTGGATTGAGTCAAACCGGAGAGGTGCCGGTGCTGAGGCGCTCTCAAAGCTAACCCTTGCCGCCGACGCAGAAAATGCGATTCTGCGCTGCTATGTGGATGGTGATATTGGTGGTGGCTTATTCAAATTTTATGAACGATTTGGATTTGTTCGGGACCCTGCCGGGGGAGAGATTATGGAAAGGCCTCCCTTGCCCTCCCCAGGGCCAATTAAAAGCGTCAACTCCAAACAATGGTTTGGCGATGTTAAGATCCCCGACAACAGCTAGGGGCAAACTGTCGATCAACGGATTTGCTAGTCGAACCATCACTTTCATACCCAAACAGTAGCTAGGGTCACTTGAGGTAATTCGGCAACAACCTGTTGCCGAATTTTTTCCACCCTACCAACTAATAAAGTCATGAAATTCTAAATCGTAACTAGAGGGGGCTGGAATAATAATAAAGCACCGAGCTTGCTAAGAAGCCCATTGCCTGAAAAGAAGGTGTTTGGGGGCGGGAGAAAATCGTCCTCGGACATCTAACTGGAAGTCTCGCTTACATCCAAGAAAACACTGGTACAAAGGCCATTGAGCTTCTCGCTTAAGGCGCCATGCCCTTACGTTGACGGGTGACCTGCGGACGATTCCACTGGCCCTCGGTAGGATAGAAATATCCCTGATGGGGGCATCCTGCAGACAAACCCAAAGTGGAATAGGAGTCCGACTCCAGGGTGTACTTGGACTTGGCTATTTTGACGGACTCCAGAGCCTTTTCAAAAAGAGGGCGGGGTGTGTTCTCCATGATGACTTTGTAGCGAAAAGAATCCATTAACTGCTCTGGACTCTTTTGCAAAAAGCTTTCGGGGAGGTTAAATGGGTCATACATCCGTCCGGCTTCATCCAGGCCTAAATAGACGTCGTAATCCAGATCTTTTATAGACCCATCTGGCTGCGTGATTTGCGTTGGGCATTGGATGTTGAACGCCCGGTAGGAAAACATATCCTGTGGCATCTCTTTTAAGAATGCGTTGAAGTCAGTCAAGCTTTTGAAGGTCATTTGATTCTGGATGGCTGGAATCTTTTTTTGGTCACCCAAGAAGAGATTTATCTGCAGGCGGGAAAGATCAAACGTCACATCTCCAGGCCGGATTCCACCAATCTGGGATATTAGCTTTCCCAGGTAATTTACTTCTCCAATTCGACCCGAACCGTCTAGGCAGCCAGAGTCCTTTGTCCCATCGGGATAGAACACAGTTGCCTGGCAATGGGCAGCGCTAGCGATCGGGATGCTTTCGCCGGACGTGCAACAAAGATGACTGAAAAATGACATTTGGAACCATCAAATAAGAAAACTCATTAATTATTCCAGTTTGGCGACAAAGCACCTACAAATGATCGGCACACAAAAGCATCATTAAAGTTGTTTTGTAAATATAATTGTGGTATTATCTAAAAAACATCCAGCCTATCCGTCGATCGAAAGGAACACAGCTCATGAACGCAGAAAGCAAGCTGAAAATCGCCGTTGACGCGCTCAGAACAATCCAGCGTGCTCATAAATTCAATGTGGCTTCCATGCCGCCACATGAGGTTCACGCTTTGTGCTTTGGAGCCTTAGAGCAGATCGGAGCCGCAGTTGACGGGCCGGCCGATCCTGAAGAAGTAAAGGAAACGGGCACCTATTGCTCCGTTTGCGGGGGGCTTCAATACTCAACCCCGGCCGGAGATACGTGTAACAACGGTCACGGTGGAGCACCCGGGCTAGAGGCGCCACCAAAAAAATATCAATACGAAGGGCCGGTCGAATTCAATTTCACCGAATCAATGAAGGACACCTTGACCCGCTTTGATGACTTGCCTGAAGGCAGCAAGTCAGACCACCACAGACGCAAGGAGTCCAAATGACCCAAAACGACCGCGACAGCTCGAGGACTGTTGGTGGCTGGCTGGCGAAAGACCATACCGGCATGAAACTAGATCTGGCCCACGCCCTTTCGATCGCTCGCCAAGCGTTGCCAAAAAAGGAGTCGCTGCTGGCTTACACCCTTGAAGAGCTTAATGGCCACATTACAGAGATGGCTAATCGATTTTACTCAGGGGATATAACTGTTGTTGATGAGTTCTTTCAACTTTACAACGTGGGCGTCGGCCTTCGCAAAACAGCCAAGGAACAAGCGGTTTTAATTTCCGAGTCGAAAGCCGCTGGTCCCCGGCGGTTGCGCCAGCGCATGGGCTCGCTCGACATCTGGGAATTTGAAGGATCAGGCAGCAAGGTCCAAATCGAAGTAGATGCCGCAACAGTCGAAATCAAACGCGGTGAAGAGGGCATCGAGGTGAACATCCTTGCAGGGCAAGGGGAGAAAGCGGTAGCCGTCACTGGGATCCAGGCTTTGAACCTGGACCTACTATTGGGTATGGCAAAACATGCCGGCGTGCTTGATCTCATCAAATTTGCCGAACGCCATGGTGTGATCATCGAGGACCATCCAAAGAACCGAACTATGCGCTGCTGGCGTGAAGTCGGCAAAGAGACCGGGCAGACAGAGAACCAGGCGTATGAGGACATCCGGTCGGCATTCCTTGGAGCGCTTGTAGTGCTTGAGGAGAACCTACGAGCTAAAGGAGGCGCCACACCATGAGCGACCCTAACACCATCGCTGCACCTCCGCCTGAAACCCGCGGGGTCGGGCCGTTCGAAAACCTTGCAAGAGCACAGGCGACCTTCAAAAAATGGCCCGCTTGGAAACAAAACTACCAACCCACGAAACACAATTAGAAGAGCTAAAAGGAGAAGCGGGATGTCAAACTACATTTGCCCAAAGTGCCCACGTGAAGTGTCCTACAGTGACAGATTTTGCTCTGGGTGTGGAACAGTCCTATCGAGAAACTACTTTGAGACCCCCGCTTCCACCTGCGCTGCCGCGCCGTACTCGTTCAATATCGGGTTTGAGGACTTGACCTTCGACTCAGCTAACGAAGGCGCCAAACGAGGCCATCATGCGCTGAAAGGCAAAGGCTCCGAAGCTCCAGTTGGAATCCTCCTCGCAGCCGCTGTAATGATTGCGTTAGCGATTACCTCTGCCACCCAATAGCCATGTTTCGGGAAAGCATGAGTCTCAGACAACCAATCGAGGAATAGGAATGGCGTCTTACGAGGAAACCAAGCGGGATTTTGAATATCTGAACAAGATAGCGTCCGGCGGCGACATGATGGAAATCGATGCCTCGGTATTTGACTTGATGGCCAACCCAACAAAGAAGCGAGCCAAAGAATTGTACGTGACGGCGATTGGCTGCTGGTTCAGGGCCATTGGCAAGGATATGTCGTTTGCTGGCGTGCCTCAATCCGTGTTTGATAACCCAAGTGTGATTGAGATTCTCGAGAAGTATGGCCATCACATTGAGCAAAATGAAACATAGCGAAAAGCAACGCACTTTAAATTCTAAAAAGCCACAGCGGGATCAATGATGAACTCACCTCAAACTATTTTGGCCAACACCGAAACATCAAGGCATGAATGTGACCCACATGTTCTTAATGCACGGCGCTCTCTTGCAGTATGGTTGAATGAAAAAATTGATGCACCCGTTAATCGCGCTGATCTGGCAACGGTTCTCTGCTACTTTAACGCCATCGAAAACAATGCTTTGCCTACAGGGGGCGTGCCCACGCCCGGCAAGTCTGTCAGGGATCCCTTAACGCAGGCCATCGACGATTTCAAAACCAAAGGCCGCTTGACGTACTTAAGGCTGTTGAATCTACTCGCGAGGGGCTACACCTTAACTGGCTTGGTATTCAAAACTCCGTCAGGACAGACCCTGACCGTCGTTTCCGAAAGCAATGGAGCCCCAGGAGCGGAAAATGGAAAGTAAGTCATCAAGAATAGGGGGGGCTATCATCATCCTTCTGATTGGCCTAGCGACACTCATCAAAGTATTCGCCAGTTGGCAATCTTTCAGATCCATATCTAATTTTGCTGAAGCGAACCCCCGAGGCGGGATACTTAATTGGGATTTGCCGGGGCACCTTTGGTCGACCGTAATACTAGTATGTCTTTTGATCGCCGTCATCGTAATACAGGGGAGTTCCCATAAAACAAAGAAGGCGTTAATACCACTGACTTTGATAATCGCTATTGCCGCGCCATCTGTACTTATCTACTTTGGCGACGAACTAAAATATAGAGCAAAGAATATCATTGAAGAACAAGGAATGCAGCTCTGCCAAGAAGGGGTTGTTGGTCGTGGGAAATACTCGAGACAAACTCTTGAATTTAAGCGAATTTGCAGCTAAAAGAAAAAGGAGCCGAAGCTCCTTTTGTTACGGGTTAGGAAACCTGGAGGTCTTCTACTTTGAAGCCCGAATTCAAGGCCTCATTAAACCACTTTGGCTTCAGACCTCGACCGCTCCAGCTTTTGTCTGGATCGCTTGGGTGCCTATATTTAACCGGCGCAGGACCTAAAGAACCTCGGCCTGGCGACGTCTTAATTTCACGCGAGAGATCTTCGAGGTTAATTCCCTTCGCTGCAGCTAAAGCTCTAATCTCCTCAATAGCGGCCTGCTTTCTCTGACGAGATACTATTTCATCATCAATATCAGATCTCAGTGCCTCTAGTTCCTTAAAACTCATATCTGCTAATTTAACTTTCTTCACACTATCTCCAATTGTAAGGCGAGAGTTAATCATACTTTTTTAATTTAACTCAGGCAAAAAACACCCTTAAACTACATTAAAAAAAAAGAAAAAAATGAAAACACAGGGCTCAAATAATCAAAGTGTCGACAGTTCTTGCATGCCATCACGGGAAAGGCATTGATCCTCCCAGGCGCATATGAAGCAGCGGTTTTTCTGGAAACAGTTGGCCAATCTACATAGAATGATCTTAGTTCGAACAATCAGGAGAAACGTATGCCAGCAACAATGCGACTTGGGCCTTATGAGGGTGTTACCCTCGACGAAAACAAAACATACCCCAACGGGCGAACACTGCGATTCATCTCCTACAGTGCATACAACGCCATGGGTCTCATCGGTACCGAAAAAAATGGTTTCGCTATTCTTGATGAGGACGAGAAACAGGTTCTAGTCGACGAGGTTGGACGGCGTGATGGCATGATGGGCAGAACTCCCAAAGAGTTCACTGGAAAATCCGATCAGCAGATCCTTGATGAACTGAAGTCCAAATCTTGGCCTGAAATGGTCGAGTTCATTAATTCATCACCCAGAGCACGATACACGCTCAGAGCTGAACCGCAGGCCCAAGAAAAGCCTTTGGGTCTGCACGATATTCCCAAGGTTTTTTTCTCCGACCTCGTGGAAAATAAGGCTGAATTTGCAAAGCGGTCAAAGGAATTTCTGAAAAATCTGGCCAAAGTGATGAACCTGCCAAAGGATTCCTTCAGTGTACGGTATAACGCGGGCGGTCCTGCGGTATCCGGTGAAGCAACCCTACACGCCGATAATTTCTACGTTCAGATTCACGAAGGACGCAAGGGCGCTGATATTCTGTATCGCAGTTGCAAATCACAAAATGATTTTACCGGCGGTCAAAACCGCTATATCCAGGCGCCAAGGCTCGCTGAAATGAATATTTTCGAGGTGGCCAACGAACTAAGCCAGGTCGCAAAGCCAGCACCCAAGAGCACCGGCATGAGCTTGTAAGGATAGGCTGTGGACTTTAAAACCTCGAGAAAATTGAGGCTTGATGAGGGTGCATCCATCCCGGTGGCACCCGTCAACCCAGACATTCCCATCAACTCAATTAATTTCAAATCGTGGTTTGGGAATTCCGTAGTTAGGAACACGGATGGCACTCCGATGCCTGTGTTTCATTCTACGAGTTTTATTTTCGATCGGTTCAAAGTTGACCATGGACAAGACTCCTACCGGAAATTTGGCGCTCATTTTGGAAGCATCGAAGCAGCAACAAATAGAGTTCACGTGAGAGCCGAGGAGCTTGCCCACAACGCCGAGCCCGACATGGGTAGAAACCCACATGTAATGGCATTGTATCTGTCCATTCAGAATCCCTTGCGCCTTGACGAGGTTCGTACTGGCCGCTGGGGCGTTCACGACGTGATGATGCAGATCATGGAGAAGGGGGATGTTGGCCTAATCGATATTCCAGAGGAAATGCTTGATGCATTTTTTCGCGATGAGCTTGAGATCGACGGACAAAGCTGGACTGATGTGCACGAGGACGAGGCCTCACATCTTTTGATTTCGTTTCTCGAAAAAACTTTGGGTGTCGACGGGATTGTGTATGCAAACACATTCGAAGGGGGTGGAGATTCCTACCTCGTGTGGGATCCGAAAAAAATCAAATCAGCTTCCGAAAACACCGGGCAGTTCGATCCAAACGACGATCGAATCACGCATTAGGAGTAGCGGCCAACGGTCACCACACCTTAAGCCCACCGTAGGGCAAAGACCGCCACTTCTGATACGCATCGAACAATCGCAATTTTTACAGCAAGAGAACACTCAGTCAAGGCCACGAGCAGACATCTCATTCTTTTAATGAGCAACTGATATTGCATAAAGGTTATTTGTAGTGTATGATTAGAAAATCAACTCAAATATGCTTTGAAGCCAAACCAAATCAGATTCAAGACACACATCGAATCGAATTTAAAATAGCCAGACTCAAATTCAAGAGAATAATATTCCGCGCAGCTTGTCTGCGCATTATTTTTCAGCGTCCTCTAGTCGGGCCAAGACCCCGCGGGAACAATTCTCACACCGATTAGCCAAAACGCAAACTTGCTGTTTTTTCTGGCGCGCCGTAAGTTATATCGACTGCCTTTCGGTAGCTCAAAGGTTGAACTGCATGCACTGAAGCAGCCATGTTATAAGCGTGAGAGTCTTCTTTAGGAATATCATAACCACAAGCCTGAACTTTCTTAGCAAACTCAGCAAAGGGCATTTTCCACTGACTTTTTGAAAGAGCTTTTCCCTGGCCAACAAGGCATGCTTCAACATGTTCAACCAACGCTTCTAAGCCTCCCAAGCCCTCTGGCGCAACCAGGTAATCGAGGGCGCCTGTTCTGCTTTTGTAGCGCTTTAACGCACCTGTCGAAGCTAGTCGGTCCAAATACTTCTCCGTCGGCTTCTCTTCAGAGCCTCTGTGGAAGCCGACATTACCCGAGTAAACATCCTTGACCCGTACAACGCCGCCAACCGAAAGCGCGGCCAACAAAGATTCAGGTGCAGAAAAATTCAAAGCCAAGGCCTGCGTGTTTGATCCAAAAGCCCCAGAAGGCTTGTTAGGCTCACCCATAACCCTCTTAAGCCCGGTTGCAATATCTTTTTGAGTTTTTTTAACCGCGGCTTTTAGAAAATCTTCGGACTCCGAAGCTAAGACATAGCGCGTTGATTCGTATTTCGTCTCATCAATCAGCCGAGTCACCACGCCATTTTTTTCAAGCATACGCAGGGACTCTCTGCGAAGGACTTCTTCTTCTGATTGCAGCCCGAGCACAGTGAGGAGGGCGCGCGCACTGCAGGGTGAGTTCATGCTTAGATAATCCAAAGCCGGCGTTTGCATCGGGGAACGGGCGAGCAGGGCGTTGTTAGTTAGCTGAACGCCTGGGACAAGTCTTCCTGACTTAGAATCAAGCGCCCAAACCAAACTGGCCAAAGTCGCTTCTCTTTTATCACTCAGAAAGTCCCTCAAGTCATCCTCGTCAAAACCATGTTGTTCACAAAGCGCCGCTACTGGAACCGAGGTCGACCCAAAAGATCTTAAGTACGACATCCGCCTGAAATGAGAGTAGTCTTCCCTTGCTTGATCAAAAGCATTGAAATCCGAATTAGGTTTATCACCTAGAGGGTGTAATCGGACAGACGGCTGGTATAGCTCTGGCTTAATCCCGTTTGCCAAAGCGTCGGAGAAATCTTCCTCAAAACTTAGGAAACCAGACGTGAAAAGATACTTGACTGCCTCGCGCCGAATTGAGAGGTCAGATTTTGGTTCTTCCGACATTTTTCCTGGGATGAAACCAAGCTCAGAAGAGTAGAAGACTTGCCTATTTCGCTTACTTGCCAGGTTAATTAGGTGATTTGAAATCCGCTGGACATCGCTTTTAACCGCTCGGTCCAATGCCGCGGAGATATCCTCCGAGTTCTTGTCCCGCTTGTGCTTAAAGGCGCCTTCAGCAATCTCAACCTGAGCATCTAAACTAAGGGTTGATCGCGCGGCGTTCGTTTTATCAAGGACCGATTGGACGGTTTCTAGCACCTGGCGGTCATTGAGCCACTGCACGCTGTCTAATGACGCGAAAGATTTTCCAGAAAGAACTCGTTTAGCCAAGGTGTTGGCATCATAGGTCGAACCCGATCGAAGCGTAAGCAAACCAGCCTGCTCCATGCTCGCCAAGTAGCGCGAAGCCGTACCCCTGGAAGATCTGAGACTTTCCGATGCAACAGAGGAATTCAAGCTTAGGCCAGCGTGTGTCAGCTCTAATAGAGAATATGTGTCCTGCGAGACTACTGGCAACCCCGCCTCCGAAAAGAACAATACGGCACCCAAGGCGGTGGCGACGCGACGGCCGTCCAAAGTCCTTCGTGCGTTTTCAGAGAGCATACAGGACGCA
The DNA here is from genome assembly GCA_002726935.1 of Candidatus Saccharimonadota bacterium. Lineage (GTDB taxonomy): Bacteria > Patescibacteriota > Saccharimonadia > Saccharimonadales > Saccharimonadaceae > Microsaccharimonas. The sequence goes on from PBTC01000037.1 coordinate 14,587, forward strand.
AACGATGGAGGCCCAGTTTCAAACGACTCGCCTCCAGTCACAAGTCCTGCGCTGATTAGACGTTCAAAAGTACTGTAAAGGGTAGGCGCCGGAATATCATAGGCATCAGCGACGGCAGGAATATCCTTAAGGCGTGATGAACCCTTGTTAATCTCGTGGAGAAGAACAAAAGCGGTTGGGCTTACTTCGATTCCCCGGCCCAAGCCGACTACGGGAACATTCTTGGATCGCGTGCTTAGTACTGTACAAAGTGCCGCAAAACTATCGTCATCCAAATCCTGGCTGATCGGCATGTCTTCTGGCTTTTGAAGACAATCCCCATCTGAAGGCACCCCGAGTGATTTCTTGATCTGGACATCGAATTCAGCAAGCGCTTTGCCAAACAACTCAGCATCCATCTGCTCGACCGCACCCAGTCGGAAACCCTGGCTACGCAGCACGCGGGAAAGCAGGGCAGAGGGCTTGGATTTTGCAAAAGACCGCGGCGGCTTGCCGTCGGTTTCGGCAAATTCGAGCAGGTCGCTGTCTTGCAGCGCTTTAAAAGCGTCAATTAACTTCATTTGGGAACACCCGTATTCTCTGGCTACCTGGGCCAGCGTGTTAAAACGCTTGCTCGTCAGTTCTGTGGCCACAATTGCAGCAAAGACCCCAAGGGAAGGCTCGTCGCCGTCCATTAAAGTCACATGGGGAGTCTCATCCTGCGGATTTCTTCGCAGAACTTCAGCCAAAAACTCCACGGAGGAATCCTTGGTTTCTGATTTCTTAGCAAATGAGGCGCCAAGGACTCGCATTTTTACTTACCCTATACAGGATACATCAATTTAATAAATCGTAATCTCTAAACCAATGTTAAGCAACAATTGGTTGAAATCAAAGGAAAAACAAGGTGAAATCGGCAGGGCTTGGGGACGCCGCAGGCTGCTAGAGGGGGGAGGCCTCATTCCAGAGGTTTGATGCCAGGATGACCAGATCTTCCCGAGAAACCAAGCCGCACAGCTCTAGATAGCGCTCTAACGTAAAGAGGAGGTCGCCTTCATTGAAGGCGTCTGCCATACACTGCAACCCGCGGGGCGTAAGCAGCCAGGATGCCTGCAGCATGCTAACTTGAAGCGGGGCTTCATGCTCTCTTGGGATTGAGAACATAGCCGAACCTAGATCGAAACCAGGGTCTGCCACGGACAATGACCAGTATGGATCCGGCCCGATCGCCGCGCGGGCGGAGCGCCCTTCTTTATCGGTAAGATCGATAGTAAGCGGTGATCTGGAAAGATTCTCGGTCATCTTGTTCACATCGACATGGTTGAAGTCTTTTTAGTCGATGGGTCGGATGTTTCGTTGTTAAGGGCCATAAACCGATCGTACTGATCTATGCCCCAAACGATTGCGGCGCAGCACCAGGCATAGTGTCCACTTGCTCGATCCATTTTGGACTCGTGAAAGTCTGTGAACTCCAAACCATGGGAACTAAAATCAGAGATGGCCGTAATGGCCTTGTTAATCTCGTATTCACCCGAACCCTCATAAAGCAAGCTGAGGATTTCGCCATCGACTTCTTCCTGTAGGTCCTCTAGATCCTCTTCTGAAAGATCTGAGGACTTTTTGTGATCTTCTACAAAATCCTTCACGTTTTCAGCGATGGCAAGAGGGCACATCTTAAACGCAGGGGAATGTTTGCACTCAGAAATAAGCTTTTCTGCCCAGTACCTCGGGTTGATTTGCTCGTGAACGGATTCACCGTCTTTTACCTCGCCGGCCCTAAAAAAGGTGAACATGTCTTCGTTGCGACTAAACATATAGGACCCCATATCACCGGCGATCGCCAGGTGCCCAGGCCACGTAAGCAGCTCAAAGTGGGCATTGGACGTGCCCGGGCTAGAAAACGTGACATGGCGATAGACCCCGTTGTTGTTGACGATGGTCATCTGGTGCTCTTTCACATCCTTCAAGAAGTAGGAAAGCGCCTTTTCGGCCTCGCTTTTGGGCTTATCAACAGTCTCTCTGGCGTCAGTGGCGAAGGAGGTCTTCATCGTTTTCTCTGTTTTTGGTTTCAACTGTCTAAATGTTAGTTCAAAGGCGTCATCCAACAAATTCATTTCTGATGCCCAAATACACCTCCTGACCAACTATGCGCTCACGACTGCAGGGCTCTCATTGCATTTTGGAATTCGGACGATTGATCTTTGGAGGGCCACCCGGACTTATTGGCCCGATAAAGCTGATGCATGGCGGACAACTGGTCCCAGGACTTCGCAAGTCCACTGTAACAAGGGAAAGTTGAGAGCAACGAAACTTTCTCTCGAAGACCTGGAATAATGTCCAACATCTTCTCGCACCGCTGAAAATCATCGTAGTCAGCAGGGGCGTACACCTCCGAATCCTCGAAAGGTAGGCCTGAGAGGGCCTTGCACATAAAGGACGAGCTCGCGCCAACGTCGCCGTATTTTAGCCAAGCCTGAGCAACATCCTCGCCATTGGCAATCGCTTTTTCAAGGGATTCGTTTCTGAACGCCTCTACTTCTTTTCTTAGAACCTCGACATCTTTTTTTGGGCCAAAAAAGATAGATGCTCCGTAGTGCCTGGCCAAGACGTTGTCCATCACATGACCGCGCTTGCCTTTGCAAATAGCAGCCAGATCACTTATGGGAACAGATCCTACAATATAGCGACAGGCTCCCAAACTATGGACCGTGTAGCTCTCTGGCTCATCGTCCGTGGAGACTTCCATTAAAAATCCAAAGCTCATGGCAAGTTTTTCCTTATGAACTACTTACACCAAATTGAAAATTTGGAATAAGTTTCAGATACCCAATCAAGCAACAAGTAGTTGGCTGCTTAACGAATTCTTTCTAACGGTTTTCCTCGGGGCCGTGCCCAGAGTAATCATCGTGGGCGAGAACACAACGCCCCTACTAGCTGGCCCGAAGGCATCACCAGTTTCTTTTCTCAAGATATTCATTGCCGCATTGACATCGGCATTGATAAGGCCAGATTTTGATTTATACAAGCCACGCTTAACCCTTCGGCCAGAGAAGCTATTTTCTTGCCCCCGGTTGGGCGCCTTTGGCATTGGGTCATTGTCCAGGGCGGAGGCTTTCGAGGTGTAGGATTCCTCTCTGATAACCACTTCAATGCCAGCAGATTCGCACTTGTATTTGATTTGTTCGATCAAGACAGAGTGAGGAATGCTAACGAACTTTTGGTTATTCACTTTTCCCAGATTCACTTCCTGCTTCCAGCCTTGGTTATGACCGAGCACGACCAGTCCAACATCGTTGGCAAAACAGTATTGCGTTACATAATTGGATGCCCGGTGCAGGGCATCCTTGATCTGGCGGTGGCGCTTAAACCCGCATTGTTGCAGATGACGCCACTGCCCGGTGGATCGAAGCTGGGACGCCCGCTTGTTGTACCAAGCATTGACTGATTTGATGTGCTTACCGTTAACCAGAACAGGCTTGAGATCCGGCTGGTTGGAGACGATGGCCAACAAATTGTTAATCCCTAAATCGATCCCGATACTTCTACTGCGATCCAAAAGGACTGGATCTGTTTTAACGCCTTCAAGGCTAGAAAGGTTGTATACGACTTCAATGACGAAGCAAGAACCTTTTGGAACAATCCTTACCTCTTGAGCTATTGTTTCTGACTGTTTTGAGTTCCAACCCTGGCTAAATTCAAAGTGAGTTTGTAGCGGGGCAATCACATGGTCTGCAAAAATGATTTTTCCATCCTCAACCCTGAAACCGTTTCTTCCGATATAACAAGTCGTGGCTTTGTAGGCGTACCCAGGTGCAACCGGCTTGGACTTGAACTTCGATGGGTTAATTTTCCAAGCCTTGATTGACTGGTAAAAGGAAGACCATTCCTGTCCGACAACTTGAGTTGATCTTTGAGAAAAAGCCGAGGGCATCTTGCGATAGAGATCAGCTTGTTCTGACTTCAGGATCTTGTCTGCATCCCGATGGGAAATTGGCTTTGAATCTGGGTTAACTCGCTTCTTGATCAAGTAGTTTGTGGCGTTCTTGATCCGCCGAGCGATTTGAGTCACATAGGCGCAGCCGGCATAGGACGGATGTCCATTGCCAATGATGAACTGGGCGGTGCGAATAAGTGAACTCAATCTTTTTCCATCAAATATTTTTCAAAAACGTCGAAAAAATAATACTGTTAATTTGCATTTTTGTCAATTTCGACAAAGGACCTAACCTTAGAAAACGCTATCCATCCCACACCAAGTTGACAAGCCAACTTGAAATGGGAATTCCGCTATTTTTCGTTAAAAACGAAGCAAGATGTGCGTGAGAAGTTAAAGGCAAACATCAAGCCAAGCAACGCAATAAGACCTCCCAAAGACAGCGATCCGCCGCCGCCCTCAGCCGTGATATTGGTAACCGAGGAAGGAGGGGCCGCTGAGTCCTGAGACAGGCGGACCACATCATCTGTCGAAGTCACGGTGAGGCGGTTTGCTTCTTGGCGGCCAGAGGAGTCCACGCCAGTGACCTGAAGAACGGCCGAATACCCTTTGGGCACTACAACGGTCAGGCTCAAGCCCTCGTCTGAGATGTCAACGCTCCTGCCCAATGATTCGGACGCGTTGAAACTCTGAGAATCAACCCACGTCGCAGTATCTAAGCGCTCAAAACCGAGGTCACTTGACCCGACGATACGCTTAAGCAAATCCCCTTGGGATTTTGTGGCATCGCCACTGATTTTGCTGAGGAACGCAGATGCTTCTAGGGCATAACCGCAGTCATCACCACATCTAGCCGCTCTTGCGAGTAGAAAACCTGTTTGCTCCATGGCGGAATGCAACTCTTTGGCATTGGCATAACCAAAGATTCCAACAGCCTTGGCCAACACTCCAGAAACAATGGCGGTGGCGTAGCTGGTGCCTCGAGCTTGGCGGAACTCTTGCTCCGACAACGGGTCCCCAACAGCAAGATTCTGCCCTTTATCGCCACCTGGGGCACTAATCATCAAAGGGACAGGAACGAAGTTTGAATACGATGACAGATTGCCATTCGTTGACGCTGAACCCACTGCGATAACCCCTCGACAGGAGGCGGGATAGGGCATAGCCGTGCTCGCAGCGTTACCTGCAGACGACACCACGACAGCGCCCATCGCCGCGGCATCATCCACAGCTCTTTGCAAATGAGAGGGGCAGGTCCCCGAGGAGTTCACGGAACCCAGGCTGACGTTGATGATCTTGGCTGGCGTTGGGTTTAGCGGATACCCAGAGGAACGCATGTCCACACCTGCGGCCCAACGAATTGCTTCGACCGTATGGATATCGTCTCCACCGCAGTCGCTTACAGACCTAATTGCGAGGATCTTGGCCGCCTCAGCTACCCCGATCACACCAATATTATTGTTAGACCGAGCGGCAATCAGGGATGCGACCGCCGTGCCATGAAAGATGGGTTTGCCTCTTTTGCGACATTCAGACACGGAACCAATAGGCTCTGCTGCGGAAGAAAAAGAACCTGGCTCATAAAAGTTTGCTTGCCCTACGATCTTTCCATCCAAGTCAACCAAAGGCGCAATTCCCGTATCAACAACGGCTACAACGACATCAGCCCCGGCGGAGGAAAAATCTTGTGTGGCGCGCTCAATCCGTGAGTTGTAAGCTGAACCCTGTTCTCCGTAGATCGTTGCCTGGTAGGCGTAACCGGGATCATTGAACTGCTCTGGTACTAAGTAGCCGGTTGTGGAGACAGACCTCACCAGAGGATCTTGCGCCAAACGAGCCACCAACGAATCAACATCCGTCAGTGTTCGAGCCAAGGGCGCCCTTAAGACCAATGAGCCATCTGAAAGGGTGCGGTCTAATTCCAACTGCCCTGGTAAAAGGGTGTCTAGTAACTGAAAGACAGGGCCCGCAGCAACACTCGCTTGAGGCATCAGTACGATCTTGGGGATCGACAGGTCTGCTGCATGCGCAGAGCAAGCGCCTATCATCCATGCGGACAGGGCAATGCGCGCAACTTTATTGGACACAGAAACCGTCACTTCATCCCCTTGAGAAAATATCTTTTAATGATACACCGTTTACTTTTTATTTGCAATTTGCAATTTGAATAAATCAGTGAAACAAAGACTTCATTAAAGATACAGCGATCTCTTGTATTGCTTTTAAGAGGGAAGTAGTGTATTATTACAAACATCAGATCAGGAGATTAACCATGATTGCCACTTCGATCCTCAAAGTCTCAACACATCGCGGCGCGCCTCGCGTATGGATCGAAGGACGTAGCGCCCAACGAGCAGGGTTTGAGCCCAGTTCGACCTATCAAATTCAAAAACGCAAAGACTGCGTGATCTTGAACCTTGACGACACGGGAAGAACTGTTTCCAAAAAGAGCCGTCGCGGCCGGGTCATCCCGATCATTGACCTCAATGGCTCGGACACACTGTCGCCTGTGGCAGGCGCAGAAGTGGTCAAGGTTGTATTTCACGAAAACAGGATTGTTATCTCCAAGGTGGCCAGCCACCAGAGAATGATCGAGCGCCTAAAGCGTTTGAAGCAAAAGTTACAAAGCGGAGAGGCCCTTTCTACTGGTGGCATCGCAGCCGGTGCCGGCGTGTTGACTTATGCATCCCATGAAGGTCTCACATCAAGCGGCCTGAGCATCAAGGTCAAGTTGCACAACGAAATGAGAGAGGACCTGTCTGAGGTTGCTATTGAGCAAAACAGCGCTATGGATGAAAACACAATGGTATTGAATATTCCGTTGCAAGAGCTGGCTTTTGATGAGGAGACACTTGCAGAAATCGGGCCAGTCGATATCCTGGAGCTGGGTCTCCCGTGCTCGGGAGCGTCTTCAAGCGGCGCAAGTAAGCTGGGGCTTTCCATGGCCGAGCAGCACCCCGATGTAGGCCATTTGGTTGTAGGCGCCCTGGCACTGATCGCGAAACTTAACCCTATTTGCTGTGTGTTTGAAAATGTGCCTAACTACCAAAAAACCGCCTCCGCTGTATTGATCCGCCAACAGCTTCGTGACCTTGGGTACGAGACACAGGAACGGTTACTGTCTGGCCCAGATTTCGGTTCTGTGGAGAAACGCAAACGGTGGTGCCTGGTAGCCATGACTCGAGGCATTGAGTTTGATATTGAAGCTGTCCGCCCAATCATTCATCAGAGAGTGCCCATCGGGACAATGTTTGATGCACCCGAGCTCGTTGAGGACCGCTGGTCGGAGATGAAGGGCCTAAAGGACAAGCAAATGCGTGATATCGAAGCAGGCAAGGGTTTCCGCATGCAGGTGTATAACGGTGATGAAATGTCTATCAACACCCTGACAAAAGGAATGACGAGAAACCGCTCGACCGACCCAAAGATCGCGCACCCAACAAACCCCGACCTGCTAAGAATCCCCACTGCGCGCGAACATGCCAGGTTTAAGGGAATTCCCGCGGGGTTGATTGAAGGGCTTTCAGAAACAACAGCGCACGAGCTGCTTGGTCAGAGCATTGTCACAGCTCCGTTCGTTGCACTGTTTAAACACATCGGGGAGTCAATCCGCGCATGGAGTGGCGAGATCACAAATACAGCCGGGCAACTTAGCTTAAAGCTTGCGGCTTAAAGCGAATCCAAAACTTAAGGGGAATCAGATGCAAAACCATCTACGTAAAGCAAAAAAAGCCACAGCAAACAGGGGCGGATATCTTCGCACACGGAGAACCAGAAGCCGAAACTAAGAAATCCCAGCAATGGCGACTTCTAGACCACCTCGCCGTATCGTCGCTTAAAGCGATTAGCAATAGCACTCACCTATTTAGGCCGATGCTTTTTGAGGTCCGGTTTTTGCTGCAGCCAATTTCCTCTGGATCTACGATGAAAGCTTGTCTTTCTAAATAGAACAGAACCATGGACGCACACCAATTTAAAATCCTGTCTGACCGACTTCTGCAGCGCCACTACGCTATTGGCCTGAATGACACCAATCTTGTAGAGCGAGGCGTGGTCGAGCGATACATTGCCAATGGCGAGGAACCTTTTCAAGCTGTTAATGACCATGCGATCAAATTTGATTTAGATCGCGTTGACAAGCACGACACCATGGGGCGCAGAGTTGGAAGCATTCTGACAAAAGAGGATCAGAAGTCAGCTTTGGAATCCTTATCGGGTAATTCGCCGCTTAAAGTACGGGTGACGGCAACAGCGCCAGGGGTTTAAGCGAATGGAATTTAAAACCAAGAAACCCATTTGCACGCTACCGGTTACCACTGCTGGTCAAGCTCCGAATGTAGAGCTTGACTGCGCAGATCGGCTTTCAGCTCTTCTAGGGATGCCAGAGGGCATTAAGGAGTTGATCCTTGAAGAGTACGCCGATGGCGAAGTGGAAATAGCGAGCATTGAAGCATTAATGCCCGGTCGGGGGTTTGGGTCCCTGGCCATGAATCAGATTTGCGCGGCCGCCGATCGAGAAAAAATTGATTTGATGGTTATTCCGGCTGGAGAAGGGAAAAAGGTAGAGCGTCTGAAGCGTTTCTATGCTCGCTTTGGCTTTGAAGAAGACGGCGACGTGATGCGAAGAATTGTCGATGAAGATTGACCTAGGTTCTTCTGCTCGCCCTTTTGGCTTACGACTTGATTGCAGAAGATTCGATACACCTGAATTCAAATCCTGGTTCAAGAACTCAAAATGTGTCGACAAAGAAGGCAAACCCGCCGTTCTGTATCACGGAACCAATCAGGATATAGAGGTCTTTAACATCGATGGGGGATCAGGAAAAACACATGGCACGGGCGCCTTTTTCTCTTCTAGCCCAGCCACCGCGTCGACCTACGCCACCCCCGCGATTACAGGCGTGATCTTACCCGTATTCTTAAGCCTTCAATGCCCAGTAATTGTTCAGGCCGCCGGCGCAAACTGGAATAGACTCGGCGCGCGCGTAACCATTGAGCTCCCTGAAGCCATAGTTTCCGATCTGGAGGCGGAAAATCTATTCGCGGCGCTAACCGACCAGGAACCCAACCTTCTTGCCACGAAGAAACTTAAAGCGCGAACTACGACATTGAATAAACTTTTCCCCGGAGAATTTGAGTACGACGACGACTTCGCCAGCACAGACGACCTTGCTCGGTGGGCAAGAAAGCAGGGATATGAGGGTGTCATTTTTCGTAGCATTCGCGACCAAGGCCCGTCTGGATCCTTTGCCACAGAAATATCAAAGGCACCATCGGATCTTTTCGTGGCCTTTCAGGCTCAGCAGATCAAGTCAGCGTTGGGCAATACCGGTCGCTTTAACCCCAACTCCGCCAACATCTGCGACTGACAAACGCCTATGTTCAAGGACTAGGGCTTTTCAGTCTCACCTTAAGCTTGATCTCTGGCCCCCAATACCCCATTTCATTCAGAGAATTTCCATCACAAAAAACCTGGGATGCCGGTACCTTAGAGCTCAATATCTTGTATTCATTTTTCAGGTTGGACTTCCCGTGCTTTGCCGCGTAAGAGCGACTCAAGGTTACCCAGTCACCCGTTTTAATGACGGAGGGAAAAGAAGCTGAGACTGCCGGAGATGCGCGCAACTCATCTTCTTGATCGCAGGCCCAGTCGTACCATTGGCTGCCGGTGTAGCGCATAGGATTTGGGGGCGATTCACCTCGTCGAAGGTATGCCCGCTTCTGACTCGCAAGCTCATCTAGCCTCTCCTGTGTGCTAGCAGCATACGGCACAGCCCGGTATATAGTCACCAGGGCGCCTGGGGAGCCCTTGATTGATTTCAGAATACCCAAGCTCTCTCGCGAGCATTCGTCGTCACCGTCTGTGTACATGCGCAGAGCGTCTGGACCATAAACATCCTCAGGATAAATTTCGGCCTCGCCACAGAGGTCCCAGACAGGAGTGCCACTACCGGCGCAGGGCGCTTCATGTTCTCCGCGGTAATCCAAGATATCTTCACTCCGAAGCGGCGCAATGTGTTTCATGAAGCCTCCTTTTGCATGGAGTATATCACTGGATGTTAGCGGGAGACCATAAATTGCTTTGTAGAAAATATTATTGTATAATTAAGAAAAATACAAATCAGGACACAGCAATGTCGAACAAGCCTCAAAACTGGTCAATTGAAACCGAAAAAGATCCGTGCTTTGAGCGCGAAAAATCATTCGTTGAACTGCAATTGGGAGCTTGGGCGCTGCTGAGAACCTCTGAGGAAATGGAGTGGCCCGACACCCAAAACCTGACCGATAGAAACAAAGATATGGAACTTGTATGCATCGGGGCCATCGGGTCGAACTTCGTTCAAGTAAGGTCCACCAGCGACGGAAGAGGTACCTTTTCATACAAAAGGATCTTGAAATCCGATTTTTGGAAATTCCTATTGCCGATTTCGGATGAAGAAGCCCAAATGATGATTGACCGCTGGGCCAATCAGTACCGAGAGAGGACAGCCCACTTGCTGGAGGAGGTGAAACGCCTCTCCTTGCGCCTTGGACTAAACCCAAGCAACCTGATTGAAAAAAGCCCTCAGGAAAGCGAGAGCAGGGGACTTGCCTTGCTGAGCGGAGAGGCCAGTATCTCCGCATACAAAGTAGCCTTAACTCAAGCAAAAGACGCAACTTTGCCTGAACTCTTCAAGGCTCTGAAGGTATCTAATGGCGAGCTTCAAAGGTGGCTCTCTGCCCGGGCCTTACCAATGGAGATCAAAGCCGGTGAAATGTCAGACCTCACAGATGAGATCAAGGACAAGCTGCTGAACCTCGATTTGTATGCCGGCCTATCTGAGTCTGTCATCAGATGTCAGGACGGCGAGCCTGCTCATTTTAACGAGAAACTTCATGTGATGCAGCGCAGACTCTACATGGACGAGGAGTGCTTGGCCGCTTACGAAGCAGGTGGGATGACCTTCAATGACATCCGTGAATTCGATCGTTGGCTCTGTAAACCAGAGAACCTGGATCGTATTTTGCCGTTTCAAAGGACGATCGTCGCATTTCGCGTCCGTCGCCACGTCAAAGTCAGAAATCTTGATGAGGTCTCATTTTCATCATTCATCAACATGGACATCGAGAACTCCGACAAATTCACATTTTTGTACATCCGAAACGGGCAACAAGTCTGGTGCCTCAGTACAACCATTGACTTTGAAGAGAAAATCTTCCCTGATGGCACACTTTACGACCAGAGTGAGCCGATGATGATCCTGCCTTCGTCTCATTCATCTTCTTCTGTGAAGATTGAGAAGATCATTACACTTAGGGAGTTCGAGGCCCTTAAGCAGGAACAAAATGAAAAGATCCGCAAAAAAAAGCAATGGGAGAAAGACAACCCCAAGGAACAATGGGAGAAAGAAAATCCAAAGGGTTGGTACGAATACGCAAATCCCTATCGCATCGAGTTCAATGAATTTGATAGAAAGGCGTGGCAGCCCTTTGACTCATCAAGCGTGTACTACGATGAAGCTATGCGGACTATTACTGACCAGGTCAAGAAATACAATCGCATAGCGACTATTTTACAAGGGCTCTTTGATCGCTCAGAAGTGCTCCATCCTCATCCGGCCGTGCAACTATGGACGCCCGAGGGTTTCATGCGCGCTATCGAACTTGTCTTCGATGCGGATAATGTTCTTGAGTCGGGCGAAAAACCAGACTTTGAAGCCTACCGTCAGTCATTAAACAAATCGATCGATATCGGCAGCGTTGTAATTGGCCAGCGCGATTACTGGATGGAAGTTGAAGCCAAAAAAGAGATGGCTCGGCGACAAAATGATCGTAGGCTGTCAGAGAACGAGCGCTATAGGGAACTCACGCGCTACGCTCCCTATGGCAACCCAGGTCCCTCGACAGTTTGGACCGTCGAAAACTGGAACTCCAAAAAACGCGTGCTTTTATGCACGTGGGAAAGAGAGGGCAGTCGCTATCCTTATTCACCGGTCAAATGCTCCCTATCTGTGCCTGCAGATCGCCTATTTAACGTGTCAGCATATCGGCCCGGAGACTACAAGAAATTTTATTCCGATCACCGCACTCGTGCGGAATACTTGCAGTGGGCACCAATACTACTTGCGGCTGAAGACTGGTGGTCTGCAAAATCAAACTTAGGAAACGAAGATTAACCTAGACTAAAGTTTGATGCTCCGGCAAGACTAAAACTTAGTTTTGCTGGAGCATCCACCGCCCTTATCCTGTGCTCACTACATCTTCAGAGAGAGTTTGTTTGGTTTTTGGGGAGTGATGCAGTGCTTACGATCCACACTGAACTTATTGACCGTCATAAACGCGAGGGATTCCATTGAATCAAGACTCCTTGGAATCACGCCACTTGGAAAGCCCTCCAAATCAACTAGCCGCACATCACGTTCAAACAATCTTGCCTTCGTTAAATCAGGGGACGTTTCGCCTGTTCGGTTGGTCACGAAGTGAATGGCATTACCACTGAAAACGTTTGGGACTTGTAAAACCAACTTCCCCTGGCCTTGTTCAGACAAATGTCTCAAAAGTTGCATGTCCACAGTTGGCCTGGATACTCCTTTCAAAAAAGAAAGCTCCCAAGGAATGTCTGTACCCCTGCAGTTCATTTTTCGCTCAGCGGCCTCTCTGGTAAATCGTTCTGCCTTGTTGAGGTCAGAAGTGTATGAACCACCTTCTTTCCAAAACATCAGGTATTTGTCCAGGTAACCGCGCGAATCCTGAAGGACATAGACGCCCTCCAAAGGATCGGTCATCCCAACGGAATCCGTCGAACTCTTTAATATTCTCGTCATCGCCTTCATAGTCCACTCCGGGAATCTTGCCACTGCTTCCATTATATTGGCGACAGACTAATACTTAAAAGAAAAAACAGAGCCCTAAAAGCGGAGAACCTAGGGGAGATATGTGGTGACAAACCATTCACAAACAGGTGGTTAATGAACACATATTGACGAAAAAGAGAGTTCGTGTATAATATGTAACTGTTAACAATCTATATTTAGATGGTTTATATATACATGAAAGCAAAAGACCTGATTTCAAAGCTACGCGAGATGGACTCCAAGGGCGTCTATGTGTTCACGCGCGCAGACCTCGAGAAAATGTTTCACGAGGAAGACGTGTTGACCATCGAGTCTTCTTTGGCTCGGCACGTGAAATCTGGGTTCCTGACGAAGGCGTGCAAGGGTATTTACGTAAACCCAAATTCAGTACATTTGGGTAGTTCTACGATCGAAGACATCGCTCAAGCGCTTCGACCCGGTGAATTCAACTATGTGTCGCTCGAAACCGTCCTATCCAACCATGCTGTTATCTCTCAGATCATGATTGATCGCATCACGGTGATGACCACAGGCGCCAAGGGAACTTATGAGACTCCATGGGGAACGATCGAGTTCACACACACAAAAAGGAGTCGCTCCGAACTGTTGGCAAGAACCGAATTTGAGCCTGGCATGGCGATCAGATATGCCACGAAACAGGCCGCTTATCGTGACCTGCTTAGGGTTGGTAGAAACGTGCATATGGTTGATCTTGAAGAACTAGAAGAAGAACAAGAAGGCGCCTAAATCGAATGAGTGAGTGCTTTTTGAACAGGTAGGAATCTCGCATTCTTTAGGGCTGATTGTTAAAGTCACCAGCATGCTCAGCAATAGTCACTGGCGACTATTTACGGAATAAATAACTCGGACAACACATGAAGAATCTCGGCAAAAACACACTTAACCCCAGGCAAAAAGACTGGCTAGACCTCATTGAGAGTGTCATGCGCGACCCAAACCTCGGATTAATGCGCCCCGTTGTTGAAAAAGAGCTTCTTCACTATGAGATGTTTGCCGCCCTAGACAAAGAGGGGCTACTGAAGGGACTTACATTCCAAGGTGGCACTTGCTTGAGGCTCTGCTACCAATCCTACCGCTACAGCGAGGACTTGGATTTCGCTGGCGGGCCAGATTTTGACGCCGCCGCATTTGAAAAGATCAAAACATGCCTGGAAGACCACATCACGGCGAAGTTCGGCCTGGAGACCACGGTGAAGGCCCCGGGACACCTCGGAGCAACACCAGACCACGTTCCAGTATCCAAATGGACCCTAGCGGTGGTGACGTCCCCTGGGAATCGATCCGTAGCAAAACAAAAAATCAAACTCGAGGTTGCAGCGGTAAAGGCCCATAGCAGCATCACTGTGCCCACGATTCCTCGCTATGAAGCTTTCGGCGGTTACCGGCCAGTACTTGTGAATGCCGAGACACGTGAGGAAATTATGTCAGACAAACTGATTGCATTTCCGACCTCGCTCTACGACGGGCAGGGTAGGCCTCAAGAAAAAGATGGCGCGCGAATTCGGTTTAGAGATTTATGGGATCTCTCATGGCTGGCAAGTACGGGTGTGAAACCAAATTACGATTTCGTGGCCAAGAAAACAGAGGACTATGGCTTGGGCAACTTCAGAGAGCTCGTTGAGAATGCAAGACGAAGGATCCCGGAGATCGTGAACGAGCCACACTTCTTGGGCGAGATGTCCCGATTCATTGACGCATCCACCGTAGAGTCGACCCTAAAGAACCAGGGGTACAGGAACTTTATGTCAAATACTGTCGTAACCTTCTATGACGAGGTACTAATCCATCTTGGCGCGTCGAGAGATATAAAGCCGACGAGAAAAATGGGGCCTCACAGCCTTTGAAAAAGATAAACGATAAAAATAGGGAGTTTGAATATGAACGAGATGGAATGGGAAAAATTACTAAAAGGCGTCAATGAGATTACACAATGGCATAAGGAGGGACTGTTATTTATCGGGGGGGTGGCGGTGTACTTCCACGCCAGAGAATTCGATAAGCTCAACTACCTATCTAACTCCTTGGTTGAACTATCTCATGACGCGGACTTTATGATCTCTGTTCCTGAGTTCGCCGACTTAAGGGACCTCGAGGAAGTAACAAATAACAGCAGACTGTCCAAAGGACAACTAGTAAAACACGGTATTGAATACGATATCTACGTTCAATCAACACACAACCTTTGTGTGTCTTTTGAAGATGCATTACAGAAAAGAAAAGAAATCGAGGGCATTCCTGTTGCATCCCTGGATCATTTGTTGGGTCTGAAGATGATGGCGTATGAAGACAGAAAAAAATCAATAAAAGGTGAAAAAGACAGGCGCGATATCGTAAAAATTGTTGCCATGAATTCAGCACCAGACAAAGAGGCGATTTGCCAAGTAATACCCTACGTTGATATTGATGTACTCAAACAGATATCCACTTCATCAGCCTTTTCTGATATCTGTGAAGGCAACTTCCATCAGGCTAAAAGTTTACGCGAGTTATATTCGCGAAACTTGAGCAACATAGAGCATGCGATGAACGTAGATTGCTCTCGCCAAGTAAGTAAGCTCAAGGGGCCTGGCTTATGAACATCCTTTTCCCTCCCATCCAGATAAGAGAATCAAATTACCCTGACGAGTATTTGGCCGAAAAAGTTTCACGAGAAGAGCTCCTAGCCGCATTCGACTTGC
This sequence comes from Candidatus Saccharimonadota bacterium, assembly GCA_002726935.1. Classification (GTDB taxonomy): domain Bacteria; phylum Patescibacteriota; class Saccharimonadia; order Saccharimonadales; family Saccharimonadaceae; genus Microsaccharimonas. Next base: position 30,033 of record PBTC01000037.1, read on the forward strand.
CCCTAAAAACAACAGGGGGGAGTCATCCCGATATTTATATTCACCGAGGTTTTGAGAACATTAAAAATAGATCGCACGGCCTCCTTATTGGAGTCGGGTCAGATGTCATTTTTTCAAAACAATCGGCAGCAACCGCATTAGAAATCCTCGCGCATCTATTCCATGATTACCCCATTAGGGAATCGCTCTGCGGTAAGAATTTAAAGCACATTTTTGACTTATCGAATCCTGATGTTCAGAAAGAAGCATTCCGCATAAGGGAAGAAAAATATTCAAGATACAAAAAAATGAGAATTAATATTCCTGACGCCATTTAAACGTTGTGCGTTTATTGTTTTTATTGTATTATTAAGTTATGGCAACACACAATATTTAGCCCGGAGCCTACTCCTCTAGAAGCAATTGAGACCCTTGTCTGACGCTAACGAGACCGAGTACAGACCAGTCATTGACGTTACCCCGGCCCGGCGCCGGGGCATTTGGAGTGCAATATGAAGAAAATCGAAGATGACGCCACGGGGCAACAGTACAAGTCTCTCAACGCGGAGCTTGATCGTTTATTCCAACCTGTCCCTGAGTCTGTTTACACAGCCCACTTTCGCGTCGACACAGCGATCCCTAGCCTGGAGAAAATATCGCTGGATTACGGGGCACCTCTCGATCTAAACCCCGACTTTCAAAGAGGTCATGTCTGGACACAGAGCCAGCAAGAAGAATTCATTCTGGCGATGTTCCGTAAGGTACTGCCAGAGAATGCGATGGTGATTCAGTTCAACTGTCGCAATTGGAACACGTTCGACAAAGAGACCGGGAAAGAAGACCTACCTAAAGGATTCCAGTGCCTGGACGGTCTGCAACGCTTGACTGCGATGGATCGCTTCTTGAAAAACGAAATCTCCGTGAAGGGAATGTACGCCTCAGACCTTGCGGGCAGCAAGTACAGCATGAAGCGACCTTTCTACCAGTTCCGGGTCAACGTGTTTGCCTATGAGACAAAGAAAGAGGTACTCGAACACTATTTGGCATTTAACAGCGGTGGAACCGTTCACCCTGAGTCAGAAATACAGCGGGTTAGGTCGATGCTGAAAGGCCTCAATTCCAGCCCTTCAATTTAGATCGCGATCGGTTGGAAGGTCGGGTGTTGTCAAAAGAGTTTTCCTCAGCCTCTTGAGCGCTTTTCGAGTGGATTTTTTAAGCTCACTTAACTTAGCCTCCTTCAACGAAGCCAGAAAGGGCTCAAACGATCCGATTAGAATCAGGTCGTCTCCATGCCCCACACTCTTGTCCAATGACTCAACATGGGCTCGCTGTTCGCTCGTCATAGGTAGTCCATGTGCAGTGTTAAAGCGGGGCCGATAGGCACGGTATACGTCTTTCTTGAAAACTGAAAGAATCGTCGATTTCGGGTTTTGAGATAACAAGGTATCTCGAAGTCTCCGCAAATAGCCGAGTTCCTCCCTGCTTTTTTGATTCAAGCACACCTGGCATAGAACTGTTGACCTTGAAATGGCTAGATCAACCGCCTCTAAGCTTAGTCCACCGCCAGCAGCCATCGTTACGGTTTGCTCACATAACGTCGGGTCTTGATAGAACCGAAGTGGGTTCTCTGAGTCACCCGAGCGGGAGCAACAACTACACCGCCGATCTGCCAAATAAGATTGGACGTGGGCACGGTTTCGCGTCCTGTAGGCGTTCTTGTTCTTTGAGACATTCTGCATTACGGCTTTCTTTGAAGTCTCGTAAACAACACGTCCTCGCGCCAAGTCGGACTCTCTGCACAAAGACCTTAGCAAACCCTTCTCTTTCGTGCGAACTCTAAACTTTGAAATACCGTGCTCCTTATTGCAGGCGGCGCAATGCTTTCGTCCACTCGGATACCTTTCAAGGAAAGCCCTAAAGTGGGAATCAAGACCTGTATAGGCCTGCCCTAGGAGCTTGAACTGCTTCAAGAAGTGCTCTGAGTTTTCGTTTGGCATTGGCATTGAATGTTCTTTTATCTTGGGATTCCTAAATTGTGTTTGCTTACCGACAGTTGAACAAAGAATTCGCGCCACCAAAAAGCAGCACTCCTTCAATGTAAATTGCGATTATTACAATATAGTGCTATTATTTATGGAAAGGAGACCCTATGAGTACAATGCAAGACGTTATTGTTTATTGCGACGGCGCCTGGAAGGGAAGTACAGATTCTGGCGGCTGGGGCGCTGTAATTATTGTTGATGGCGATAGAGAAAACGCCAGAGAAATCTACGGTGGGAAGAAAGGGTCGACCAACAATCAAATGGAGATCACCGCTGCGTTGCGAGCCCTTGAACACCTGACCCAGCCATCCAGAGTGAAGGTCATTACTGACTCGCAATATCTTGTAAAGGGCGCAAGCACCTGGATCGAGGGGTGGAAGAAGAAAGGCTGGGTTACCGGCAAGAAGCAGCCTGTCAAAAACGACGACCTCTGGAAAGCGCTTGATGCTATAAAGGCGCGTCACGATATCTCCTGGGAGTGGGTGAAAGGGCACTCAGGCGTCGAAGGCAACGAACGCGCCGATACATTGGCCACCATGGGTGCACGTGAAGCTGCGGGATCTACCGACGGACAAGCAGAGTCTGCGGTTGCGGTAAGAAAACTGCCCGCTGATAACAAACAAGAGACCTTGAGCAAAGACCCAAGATTGAGCGAATCAACAGCCACAGTAGGACTTGAATTTGCCTTCGGGTTCGATGAGTTAATCGCGGGCATGAACAAGCGCTTAAAACGCCACGGACGCACTGAAGAGGTTATTGTAGGGAGTATCGTAGGCTACCAAGTGGTACAGAAGAACGGCCTGTCCAGTGGAGGTGTGTATCGATCAATGGACGAGATCCCGAAGGGAGCATTCGACCCAGAGATTGACATCTTGCGCCCCGTGTACGCCCAGGCTACATAACAATGGCCGTATACGTTGACCAATTAGCAGAATGGGGCTGGATTATCCGGGGCAGAAAGACCTCGAGTTGCCACATGTTCACTGACGAGGAAGACCTCACCTCTCTTCATGACGTCGCCCAGCTCATCGGTATGAAGCGATCTTGGTTCCAAGACAAGAAGGCTGCACCGCACTACGACCTGACACCTGCACGCCGAGCGGAAGCGATCAAGCACGGCGCAATTGAGGTTGGAAGGGCCGAAGCGGTGAGCATCTGGCGGGCGAGGAGGGCAAAAGTGCTACAGAGAGAAGTAACTTGATTATTCAAGAAGACGCGTTAATTTAAGCGAAGCCCACACGTATCTACCGAGCGTCAAGCCTTCAGAAACCTGGTTTAGAGGATTTTTTAGAAACACCTAATACGACAGTATCGTTAGTCGGGGGCATCTTGCATAATTCATCTGCGGCCAAGCAAGTACCTAGGGCCAAATCTTCAAGCGATATGCGACTATTCACCAACGAGTCTTCTAAGTAAGCATCCCTATACCTCGAAACGAGGAAATCAGGGGAAACTGCAAAATTACAAAACCTTGACAACAGGTCGTCTTTGAAGATCTCCGGGTATTTGCGCGCCATGAAATAAATGTCATATAGATCCCTAGACTTTGTTCTAGGGTCATCTCCGTCAAACGATGCTTTAAGTTTTTGATCCAGCAATCTAGGCAACGCTGCAACCTTAATCCCGTTATTGACATCCTCCCCGCCCTAAAGGACGGGGATTCCCACTGCTGGAGGGCAATGTCCTGCCCCGGTCAGGAATTGTGATTCACCACGCTTGGCAATGTTAATACCTGCGTTGATGTCTCTGTCGTGATGTGTACCACACACCACGCAAGTCCATGACCTTATTCCAAGATCTGCTCTACCTTTCGGACTGCTGCTGGAGATGCTCCCGCAGCACGAGCAAGTCTGGGTGGTATACGCCTCATTGACTTCACCAAACACAACGTCTGCCCAACGGCACTTGTATTCCAACATTGATTTGAGTATTCC
>PBTC01000038.1 GCA_002726935.1 Candidatus Saccharimonadota bacterium
CCGCCGATCGAGGCTCAACTCTGCATATCCAAATCAAAGAAAAAGATGGACGCAAATGTCCATCTTTTTCTTTGGCAGGGGCACGTGGAATCGAACCACGATCTAAGGTTTTGGAGACCTTCATACTAGCCGTTGTACTATGCCCCTTTATCGTCTTCTGGACGGTACTGATACAGTGTACCAGATGTCGAGTGGTTTTGCGATGGCCGCGGGCTAGTTGTTTTTGTTGGCGCGAACAGCTCGCTTAAACTTCATGTCAGCCACTGGGTCGGCGTAGCGAGCAATTGGTTCGTAGATGAATGTACGATTCATCTTATTACGCACCGTCGAGTCAACTTCTTTGATAGCATTTACGAAGAATTTTTCGATCAACCACTCACGACCCGGTGCAGTCTGACCAACGACGGTAATCCGCCACAAGCCGCCGCCCCACTCTTCGGGCTTATTGACCTTCAATGGGCGTGCAATCATGGTAGGGCCGGAAGGAATCGCTTTGGCAAGTTCTTTGAGGACTTTCAGGCCTTTATCCTTGTCTCGAACAAACACGTCAACGGCCATTGTCCGCACGCCTCTTGGCGTCACGTGGACTGCTTGGATTTGCTGGTTGTGTACCCAAACGACCTCACCGCTCAGGCTGCGAAGTTTTGTTGATCGCAGCGTCAAGCGCTCAACAACACCCGATACATCGATAAATGGCTCGATTTTGACGAAATCGCCAACGTGAAACCACTGCTCGACAATCATGATCGCACCAGCTGTAATGTCACGCAGCAACATACCGAGGGTCTGTCCGGCGAAAACAATAAAGAAGGCGCTGGCACCAATGGCTGCGGCGCCGCTGTTGGCGGCTGGGCTAAGCAGTATCCACGCAACGTACGCAGCGACCGCCACCACGGCTGCACGGACAACGGCAACAGCCACGCTCAGATAGGTTTCGACTTGTCGTAATCGAATAAACCGCTCCTCGTTGGACTCGACATCAGAGCGAACCGAAACAGCTTGAGCGATTTTAATAATGAAGTCCGCCAGAAATTTACTCAAGATGTAGGCGCCAACAATACAGGCAAACAAAATAAGTACCGAACGGTAGGCGTTCGGTTGTGAGAAGAAGTCTGCGATATCTACAAAGATTTCGTCTATCACTCGTTCAATTATACCGCAAGGCTTCCCCCTGTCGAAAGATTTTGCTACCATAAGCGTAACAAAGAGTTGAATAAGGAGAGGCATGAACGTAGTCGTCGTCGGTGGTGGGTTTGCTGGAGTCAAAGCAGCGATTGAGATAAGTAAGCGTCACCTTGGAAAAGTCACCCTCATTTCTGACGAGCCTTACTTCTTGCACCACGCCACCCTCTATGCCACTGCTACCGGAAAAAGCATGGCAGAATCTGTGATCCCGCTGCGTCACATCTTTGCTTTTCACCCACACGTGAATGTTGTTGAAGATAAAATGGTCAGCATAGACCCACACAGACGGTTGATCGTCGGCCAAAACAAAGAATATCATTACGACAAGGCCGTCATTGCTATCGGATCTGTGACCACTTACTTTGGCATTAAAGGCATGTCCGACCATGCCTTTGGTATCAAAAACATTGACGAGATTAAAGCATTCCATAACCATATTCACGACGAAGTGGTCAACCAACGTCTCGACAAGGAATACTTCATCATTGGCGCAGGACCGACTGGCGTCGAGCTGGCGGGTGCGCTCTGCGAATACCTCGCTGATCTGATCAAGATCCACGATCTGAAACATTCGAAAGCCAGAATCACACTGGTCGAGGCAGCGCCTCGCATTCTTCCGCGATCATCTGAGACAGCCGCCCAAAAAGTTGCTGCTCGGCTTAAGAAAATGGGTATCAGAGTCCTCGTCAATCATAAAGTAGAAGCGCTTGATGATGACCATATCGTCATCGAGGGTACGACCCATCCTACGAAAACTGCCGTCTGGACGTCAGGTGTCGCAAACAATCCATTCTTTGCAGCGCAAGGCGACACCTTCCAGCTTGCTCCGAATGGCCGAGTGATCGTCGACGAACACTTGCAAGCCGTCCCCCACGTGTATGTGCTGGGCGATAACAACACAGTGAAAAATAGCGGTCTGGCCTGGCCGGCGCTTCATCAAGCGGAATACATCGCAAAACACCTTTCGAGAATCGCGACAAAGCGTCCACTGGTGCCTTATAAACCGCGAACTTTCATTACTGGAGTCCCCGTCGGTGAGAACTGGGGGTATGTCGAGCAATCTGGCGTCTACGCCGCTGGGCGGACCGGTGCGTGGATTCGCCGCCAAATGGAACTAAAAGGCTACGAAAAGCTTGTTCCAAAGCGAGTGGCGAAGGACTTATGGCGCGCCCATTATATCCCTGAAATTGATGTATAAATTTCATTGTAAAAGCATAAGCATGCCTCTATAATGAAGGCAAGCAACGAGCAAGACATAAAGGAGCGTCGACGGATCGCACACGATTTCGTTCACAAAGGGGTATGAAAATTTTAATGCTGGGCTGGGAACTGCCGCCTCACAACAGTGGTGGTCTTGGTGTTGCGTGCTATCACCTAGCAAAAGCGCTTGCCCTCAAAGGTACCTCTATTGACTTTGTCGTGCCGTACTCTGCCAAACATACAAACATCGACTTCATGAAAATTCACCACGCAACCCACCTGTCACCGCTTGAGCGATACGGCATGGGGGCGTACGACAGCCAGTTCTTGCTCGACAAGAAAGATGCCGAAGAACTTGGTGACTTGACTGACATACGAAGCGTTCAACGACACTACACTCGCTACGTCGAACGCCATATCCTTTCAGAACAGCCGACCTACGATGCAATTCACGCCCACGACTGGCTGACGATGGAGGCCGGCATCCGGGCAAAGCAGCTGACCGATGCACCGTTAATTGTTCATGTTCACTCGACTGAGTTTGATCGCTCTGGCGGCGGGCACGGCAACCCGATCGCCCGCGAAATTGAATATCAGGGCCTCATGATGGCCGATCGCATCATTGCCGTCAGTGACGTGACGAAGCGCATTATTGTCTCGCAATACGGCATTCCGGCCGAAAAAATAGAGGTTATGTATAACGCCATCGACCCATCCAGCTTTGACGACGGCTATGAATATGACCGTCGTACCTACACGTACCTAGAAAGCTTGCGACGCGAAGGCTACACCATCATCGGCGCTGTTACTCGATTTACGGTCCAAAAGGGACTGACAAATCTTATCAGGGCCGTTGCGAAAGCAAACGAAAAGTTCGACAGAGTGGCGCTCTTGCTAGCTGGCGATGGCGAACAACGAAATGAATTAATCGCCCTGGCCTCTCAGCTCGGTATTTCCGATAAAGTATTTTTCACGGGATTTGTTCGTGGCAAGCAGTGGCGCGATGCCTACAGCGTGTCGGATATTTTCGTCTTGAGTTCGATCAGCGAACCGTTTGGTCTGACCGCACTCGAGGCGGCTCATCACGACACGGCACTTATCATCACCAAGCAATCTGGCGTGTCAGAAGTGCTTCACAGTATCTTTACCTATGATTTCTGGGATGTTGACCGCTTAGCGGATCAGATCGTTGGCATCGCGACGTCACCCGCACTACAAGCGAGCCTACGTCAAAACGTCACCAGAGAATATGCCCGGTTGTCTTGGGATGATGTCGCTGATCAACTGCGAAACCTTTATAGCAAGACGAAAGTAGAGGTGAACGTATGAGTAAGCGTGGCATCACCCTCTATCTTCACGTCCACCAGCCGTTTCGAGTCCGTGACTACAGCGTTTTCGATACAGCAATCGATCACAATTACTTTGTCGAGCACGACCCCCTCAGTGGCCGCAACAATGAAAAGATTTTTAATAAAGTTGCCGACAAATCTTATCGCCCCATGAACGCTCTGCTACAGAAGCTACTCGAGACGCATCCGGAGTTCAAGGTGTCGCTCAGTATTACCGGTACATTCCTCGAGCAAGCCGAGCAATGGGCGCCAGATGTTATCGAGAGTTTCCAAAGGCTTGTCAAAACTGGTCAAGTTGAAATTGTTGCCGAAACGTACTACCACTCTTTGGCATTTTTCTATAGCCGCAACGAATTCGAAGCGCAAGTAAAGGCACACCAAGATAAGATTCGCGAGCTTTTTGGCGTCGAGACATCTGTATTTCGCAACACCGAACTCTCATACAATGACGAGCTTGCACAGTGGGCAGACGGCTACGGTTTTAAGGGCATCCTTGCAGAGGGCTGGGATCCTATCCTTGATTGGCGCAGCCCAAACTTCGTCTATCAACCAGAAGGAACGAAGAACATCGCGCTGCTACTTAAAAACTATAAACTTAGTGACGATTTAGCCTTCCGATTCAGTAATCGCAACTGGGAAGAATGGCCCCTGACCACCGACAAATATCTCGAATGGATGGGCGCGTCGTATGACCAGCCGCTTATCAATCTTTTCATGGACTACGAGACCTTCGGTGAACACCAATGGGCCGACACCGGCATCTTCGACTTCTTCGAATCATTCGTCCAGCGCTGGCTATCAGACCCGCATCACACTTTCTATACCGTTTCAGAAGCAATCGACAGCAACGAACCTCAGGGCACGATCAGCATGCCGGCCACCGTCACCTGGGCCGATGCCGAGCGCGACCTGACCGCCTGGCTTGGTAATTCGATGCAACAAGAAGCTATGCAATACCTTTATGCGCTAGAAAGCGACGTCTTAAGGACACAAGACCTTGATCTTATTAGCGACTGGAGGAAACTTCAAACCTCTGACCACGCCTACTATATGTGTACGAAGTGGTTCACCGATGGCGACGTCCATGCCTACTTCAGCCCCTATAGCTCACCTTATGACGCCTTCCTCTACTACATGAACGCGATCCGAGACCTTCGCTGGAGACTACACGAACACCATAAGACAGGGGCGCTGAATGGCTAGGCCCATTGTGCTTAGTAACGGCGAGTTGCACGTTGGCCTGAACAAGTTTGGGCTCGTCCATGACTTCTACTATCCATACGTCGGATTCGAGAACCATGCCGCTGGCACGCATCTGCGCCATAAAGTAGGTGTGTTTGTCGATGGAACTGTCAGCTGGCTTGATGAAGATCCTGACTGGGTATTTTCGTTTCGTTATCCGTACACCGCCCTGATTGGTCACACGCTAGCCCGCAATGACCGCCTTGGCGTGATTCTTGAATTCGATGACTGTGTCGACGCCGAAATGAGCGCTTTCATCCGTAATATCCATGTCGTGAACTTGGCAACAGATCAAAGAGAAATAAAGCTATTCATGCACCAAGCGTTCGCCATCGGCGACTCTCGCAGCAATACCGACACCGCTCAATATCTGCCAGATAGCGACGCCATCCTACACTATCGCGGCCGACGCGCTTTGGTGATCGGCGGCGACAAAAGCGGCCAGCCATTCGACCAGTTCACGATCGGCCTGTTTGGTATCGAGCACCACGAAGGCAGCTACAGGGATGCCGAGGACGGTGTACTGAGCCGAAACCCCGTCGAGCACGGGCGTGTCGACTCTATACTTGGATACACGCTCAACATTGCCCCGCACAGCTCCGAAAGGGTTCATTATTGGGTCGCTGCCGGCATGTCAATCAGAGAAGCGCTTTATATTCACAAGCAATTGGCGGACGACGGGATACATAAACGAGTACACAAGACGGCCGACTGGTGGCACGAATGGCTAAAGCCCGCTCTTGCGATCGTTGATAAAGTACCCAATGATCACCGCGAGCTCTTTATCCGCAGCATCATGATTGTGAAATCCCAGTTTGATAAACGCGGCGCAGTTATCGCCAGTACGGACAGCACCATGCTCAACTACTCCCGCGATGCCTACGCATATAGTTGGCCGCGCGACGGTGGCTATGCGCTCTGGCCTCTCATCAGAATGGGCTATAAAGACGAGCCGTACCGTTTCTTCGAGTTTTGTCGCCGAGGCATGCACCCGAGCGGCTACTTGATGCATAAGTACCGAGCCGATGGCGCCCTCGGCAGCAGCTGGCACCCGTACGTTCACGGCGAAGAGGTGGCCCCTCCTATCCAGGAAGACGAGACAGCTATCGTCGTCTTCATGTTTAGTCAGTACTTTACTGCCCAAAACGACCCATCTCTTTTAAAAGACTTCTACGGCTCAATGATTGTCCCTATGGCAAATTTCCTGACTGAATTTGTTGACCAGTCAACCGGACTCCCGAAGCCAAGTTATGATCTGTGGGAAGAGTACTACATGGTAACAACCTATTCTACCGCCGTGACATACGCTGCCCTCCTCGCAGCCTCGGACCTTGCTGGCATCGCTGGCGACGATAGTCATGCGGTTCAGTGGCGGACAGCCGCTGACGACATCAAGACGGCCGCCGAGAAGCATTTGTTCAACGAGGAGCGAAACACCTTCTACAAAGGTATCTTTACAGACAATCACCGCTTTGATAAAGACACGACTATCGATGCATCTGCCATATTCGGTGCGTCACTGTTTGGCCTATTTGAAAGCGATAGTCCAAAGCTGACGGCTGCCGTCAAGACGCTAAAGGAGGCATTCACTTACAGCCAGCAGCGACCCGGGTTACCACGCTACGAAAACGATCCGTATCGACGCACGAGCGATGACGTCAGTGGTAACTGGTGGTTTATTTCTTCACTGTGGCACGCTCAGTACTTAATCGAAGAGGGCAATGAGGCTGAGGCGATTTCAATCCTTGACTGGACGAAAGCACATGCCTTAACGACCGGTATGCTAGGCGAGCAAGTCAACCCGACCGATGAAACATCCGTTGCGCCAGCACCACTCACCTGGTCACACGCCGAGTACATCTCGACCATACTCGACCTAATCGACCGAAGGACGCGTCGTGGCTAGCCTGATTGCTGAATCTATTCGTCGCGCTCGCTTAACCCGACAGCGCGGTAAAGTTCTTAAGTCATTTTCGCGTAAGCTCGGCCTGGTTTACTTTGGCGCCGTTGATCAGCATCAAGACGATCATGACATTGTCCGAGGAATGACCGTATCGACAACCCACGCCGATAAGCACTTTGCAGTGGGCGCGTATGAAGGGCGAGACCTCGCGATCGTCGACCGAGCGGACACCATGCAGCTTGCTGACGGAGAGCGTCATTACCACGCGTGGACAATCCTGCAGCTCAATCTAGGCACAACCAAGGAGCTTCCTCATTTATTCTTTTCACCGCGTCATCGAGAGATGCACTTCGACCACTACTTTCACGCC
>PBTC01000039.1 GCA_002726935.1 Candidatus Saccharimonadota bacterium
CAACAAGAGCCTCGAGCTGACCAATGACAATGTTGCCGCTTACATCGGTGCACTTGAAGCGAGCATCATCAACCAAACTTCGCTAGAGGATGTGCGTCGCGTCATTATTCCGACACGTATACTCTATGGGGCACTTGATCCGGTGGTGATTGGTTCCAATATTCGTGCGGCAGCAAAGCTGAACGAGAAAGTGACGGCCCGACGCTTGATGGTGGGGCATGAAGTGACTGGCCAGTACACGAAGGCGGTAGCAAAGGAGTTGACGGGCATTGTGGACGCTTTGTCTGGTCGTTCATGACCCTTGTGCTTGTGTTGCCGTCCCACTTCTCATTTAATAAGGGAAGCTATGTCAGAGCCCTCTTTTATTCCCGCCTCCGAAGTGACCCGTAAGGACCGGGTTATCGCTGAAGAAACAGAGAGTCTTTTCTTGCCTGAATGGGAAGTAGAGTCGACGGCCCCCAAGCCGTCACCTGAGACGTTGATACCTGAAAATTACACCCCAGAAGTTTTACCGCCAACCGGTGAGCCATTAAGGATCGAGGTGGATTATGAGCGGGCGTTTGCCGTGCTGGACGCGTTGATGGAGGCGTACGAGAAAAAAGCACTCCCCTACAGTCTTGATCGAGTACGTTTGCCCCATGACCCACGGCACATGCCGAAGTTCATGGAGCGCGGAAGCGTTGACCATGCCAACTTTTTATTCAACGTTTGTTATTACATGCGAGGTGGCATTAAGTCAAATGACGCCGTCAAGCGAATGGCGGCCGTCTTTGATCAACGACCAGACCTATTCATTCCAGAGGTTGCCCGAGACGCATCGATTGATGAAATTATTGAAGTGCTGAGCGCAAACGGGCTTGGTTTTCAGAAGACCGTAGCGGGTCAGTGGGTCGAGAATGCTCGTCGACTGGCTGAGCGATATGACGGTGATCCACGCCGCATTTTTGATGACGTGCGCGACTACGAGACCAGTCAGCAGCGCATCCAGAATGACGGTAAGGGAAATGGCTTTTTAGGCTTTCAGGAAAAAATGACCAGCATGATTATTTACTATCTCGCCGATGACGAGCTGATCGAGCCATTCAATTTCCCCATCCCTGTTGACCTTCACGTTATGCGTGTCAGCATCGCTAACAAAATGGTGCAGTTTCCTGACGCGCCCTTTGGAACTAACTTATTTACCAAAGAAACGTTAGCGACGCTCCGTCAGCTGTATTACCGATATGCAGTTGAACGAGGCGTCAATCCGCTTCGGTTGTGTGACGCTGTCTGGCTCCTCTCTGAATCCTCGTGTGGCCGACATCCCGGCAATACCACGATCGAGCCCCTACGTCGGCAGCATCGAAATGGTCGCTCTACCTATCTGATTCCCAAGGTGGTTGACGAGCGTGATCCAGCGCAGCGCAAGGCGTACGCCGAGTCCTGTGCCGTCTGCCCAGTCCAAGAAACCTGCGAATATAATATTCCTGGCACACAGTACTACGTTGGCGGCAATTTGATTATTAGGGGTGAGCGTCGTCGCTTTGATGTCCGCCCCATTGATTCATCAAGTGATGCCACTCTTTTTTGATATATACTAAACAATACGGCGAATATACATAAACAAACAGCTGAATATTTAAAAATACGACGAGATTTTCGTCTTGTCGCACTTCTTGCACTATTGATTGTGGGGGTTGGCGTCGTCTTTTACCACTACACCGAAGGTTTTAGCCTTATAGACGCTTTCTATTTTTGCGTCATCACCTTAACGACGGTTGGCTATGGTGATTTAACCCCCGTTACCCCTGCTGGACGACTCTTTACGGCCTTCTACGTTTTAGCTGGTGTCGGAATTATCGCAGCATTTGCACAATTGCTTGTCCGTAGCAACATCGCACGTCGACAATACCACCGAGCACTTCACGAAGACGCTGTGTCAAAGAAATAAGCTTTATTGTAGAGCTGAGGTCAGTCGTGCGATGCTGTCGAGGAGCTGGCTCCACTTACTGCGTCGACGCCATAGCGCAAGAATGACCGACTGGCTCTTCTTTAAATCACGGGAGTGTTGCCGTGCGAGGGTGGCGGCAACAGATTTGTCGTAAATGATCGCACTGCATTCAAGGTTTAGTTCAAACGATCGAATATCGAGGTTGCTTGAGCCGATCACGGCCACCTCTTCGTCAACTACCATGTACTTTGAATGAAGTAACTGAGGGGCATTGTACAGCGACACGTGAATGCCAGCGCTGAGTAGCTCATCGTAGTACGATCGCTGCGCGTGTCCGACCATCCACTGATCCATCGCTTCCGAATTGAGGATTGAAACGCGGACGCCACGAAGACTGGCGGACAATAACGCCGCCAGCAGTGACTCGTCGGGGACAAGATAAGGGTTGGTGATGAGGATAGAGTCTTTAGCGGTGTAGATAAGGTCCACAAACACCTTGAGATTATTGCGGTAAGCGTAGGCTGGGCCACTCGGAAGAATCTGCGCGACACTGTGTCCTCCGCTGTGCCGAGAGGTGTTGTCTAGGAAGTGGGTCAGGATCTGTTCGGTCTCGCCGTACCAATCGCTCGCAAAGACCGCTGCAGCTTCATTGACCGCCGGACCCTCAAGATGTGTGACAAGCTCAATATAGCTGATCGTGTCCTTCCGGTGATACGTTCGGTCGATCATATTCAGTGACCCAAGAAAGGCGTGGCGGTTATCGACGACGACAATTTTGCGGTGGTTACGTAAATCTGGCCGATTATATTGATGAAGTCGCAGACGAATGGCGAGCACTTTGTGCCACGAGACGCCTATATCGGTTAGTCGTCGCTTCATCTCGCGGTATCGTGGATATTTGCGCGAGCCAAGCGTGTCGAACAGGACATACACCGAGACACCACGCTTCGTAGCATTCTCTAGTGCGGCAAAGAACGGTTCGGTCGTCTTGTCGAGCGCAAGAGCGAAGAACTCAATATAGACGTACGATGTCGCTTCGTCGATGGCTGCTATCATTTCTTGAATGATCTCATCGTAGCCATTGATGACGCCGACCTTATTTCCCTTGGTTGGGGCCAGTTGAGTGAGCGATTCTGCCAAGGCGGCACTTTGGCGATATATGCGCGGTGCTTTTGCGATGAGTTTTGAGGCGTCGAGCTGTTTGCGGTAATGGCCGTACATGCGATCAACTTGCTGCTGCATTTCGCGGCGTCGGCGAGACAGTTTTGTGCTCCCGATGACAAAGAAGAGCGCCGTGCCAATAATGGGAACAACAATAATCGCCAAAAGCCACGCCAGAGCCGCTGTCGGTTTTCGATTACGAGGAACGTAAAAGAGCAAAATGAGTCGAATGACGAGGTCGATTGCTAAAATGAGCCCCGTAATAATAGTTGCGATAATGTGTGCTTCTAGCGTGGTGTCCATTGCCGTCAGTGTAGCAGATATGAGAAGAGGGCGGAACTAGAGAAACAAAATAGCAATCAGGACGAAGGTGACGACTGTGCCGACGATGTAGTTGAGCCAGATGAAGCGACGCCAGCCACGGTTTGCTCGTGCCGATGTCTTGTCAGTGATAAAAAGGTACGGAGCAACGGTAAAGACGTAGAGCAGCCCCGCTAAGCTGACAATAATCGCAAGACCGCCCTGCAAGCCAACAAACAGGCTGGCTGCAATATAGAGCAAGAAGCTAAACCATACCGTTGCACGAGCACCGATGACCGTTGCAATTGATGACAACTTACCTTCTCTGTCTGGTATGACGTCTTGCACGGCGCCGAAAGCGTGGCTCGCCAGGCCCCAGAGGAAGAAAGCGATCATGAACGGAAATGTTTCCGCAGGAAAGCCAAACAACGCACTGGCGTACAGCATCGGACCGACAAAGTGCAGGCTGCTGGTGATTGAATCAAGGAACGGGATCTCTTTGAATCGTAAGCCCTTAAGGCTATAGGCTACGACGAAGAAAACGACCGAGAGTAGTACAAGGTCTGCTGTCCATGACCCTATCAGCAGCAATGCGAGCAGGAATGGGAGCGTCAGGCCGTAGGCCGCACGTAAAATCGTAGGGTGAAACTCCTTGGCCTCGGCGGCCCCTTCGATACTGTTTTTGCGAGGATTACGCATATCTGATTCGTAGTCATATACATCGTTGACGCCGTACATCAGTAAGTTGTAAGGAATCAGGAAGAAGAGGCTCGCGACGATGAATAAAACATCCACTGCCCCACCAAGAACGAGGAAGGTGGCCGCAAACGGATAGGCGGTATTCACCCAAGAGACGGGCCGCGATACTTTCAGGAGTTTATTGATTGTCTTCACGCTGCCTCCGTTTTCCGAAGCGAGTCCAGAGCAATGGGACGATTATTGCAGCATACATAGCGTAAAAGAAGTCCTCGACAGGCGCACCAAAAATAAAGATGCCCAGTAATTTTGTTTGGTCGTAAGCGACGATATCGAGAGCGATGATGATGGGATCGAAAATCATTGTCAGTACGAACACGACGCCGAGCGCAATCCAGAAGGCGGTTGGAGGTTTGCGGAATTGAACCGGTAAAAACAAGATAGCGGTCAGCAAAAAGAGCAAATTGAGGATGAGATAGGTGGTCATCGGTTACTCCCCTTCTTTTCGGCAAGTCGATACACAATAAGGGTGACGTAAGTGAGGAGGAACAAGAAGAAGAGTTCTTCAATCGGGAATTCGGGCGCAAGACGAATAGACAGGGTGTATTCAGAGCCGCCGTGGAAGAAGATGCCAAGCCAAATACCGAGTATGTCCCATATAACAAATAGGCCAATTGCTGGCAGCAGCGTCAGCAGTGTCCGACGGGCGTCGTAGAAGAACGCCAGCTTCCATCGCCAGTCCAGCAGTGCGAGGCAGCCGATGGCCGCTAGGAGTCCAATAATATAGAGCAGGCTCATCGCTTTCTCCTCGCTTTCTTGATTTTCCTTGCGACGATCTCGGCACTAATTAAGCACATGGGGACACCAACGCCGGGCAGCGTGCTGGCGCCGACATAGTAAAGGTTTTTTAGCTTGGCGCTTCGGGGCTTTGGTCGCCAAAAGGCGCTTTGGCGAAGTATGTGCGACAAGCCAAGTGCGCTTCCCTCCCATGAATAGAAGCGGTCACGGAATTCGTTTGGCCCAAACAGTGTCTGGCTCACGATCCTGTCCTTAAGATCGGGAATGTTCATTGCGGTTGCCAGCTTCGTGAGGTAGTGATCAGCCTCGGCCTGCAAGGCTCGTTCGTCCAACTCGACCCCCGCCGGCAGCGGCACCAGCACGAAGATATTTTCGTGGCCTTTTGGTGCGGTGCTCGGATCTGTGGCGGTTGTTTTGCTGACATAGAGCGATGCTGTTCGGGGTAATGCTCGACGTTCGTAGATATCTTCAAAGTTCTTTTTCCAGTCCTCGACGAAATAGAGGTTATGATGCTCGAGATGAGGCAAGCTTCCCTTGACGCCAAGATACATCAGAATCGCCGATATACCCGGCTCTCGACGCTGCCAGCTGTGTTCGGGATGTGTCTGTACTTCTGGCGCTAGCAACTGGGTCTCGGTAAAGTGAAGATCGGCATTCGAAATGATCACGTCGTATTGCTCGGTTGAGCCGTCGTCCAGCAGCACCCCGGTCGCTCGATTCCGCCGGTGGATAACTCGTATCACCTCGGTGCTAGGGCGGTACGTCACGCCGTACTGGTCACCTACTTTTTTAAGAAGCGTAATGATACTGTACATCCCCTGCTTTGGGTAAAAAACACCTTCTTTGAAGTCAAGCGCACTCATGAGACTATACAGGGCCGGCGCCTTAAAGGGAGAGGTGCCAAGAAACACCATCGGGTATTCAAGTATCTGCTGCAGGCTCTGGTTGCTAATATATCTGGAGACATGCTGGTGTAACGGCGTCCGTAGAAGCGGGATGAGGCCTAGTGATTCGCGCAGTACTTGCCTTCTCAGCAACTTGTGCGGGGCCGTAAAGTCTGTGTAAAGAAAATGGTCGAGCGCTAAACGGTAGATCTTATCGCCCGCGTCTACATAGCGACGCAGTTGATCGCCAGCACCTTTTTCAATCGACTCAAACGTTCTTGCGTCTATGTCGAGCGCTCCTCGTATGGTGACTGGGTCGTGTTTTTCAAAGAACACCTTGTAAGCAGGAGACAGGCGCTGTATATGAAGCGCTTGGTTGACATCAATGTCAAATTGAGCAAAGTATTGTTCGAATACTTTTGGCATCAAGTACCAGGATGGTCCCGTATCAAACGTAAACCCATCTTTCTGCAGCAGCCCTGCCCTGCCTCCGATTTGATCTGCCTTTTCATAGATAGTGACGTCATGGCCTTTTTGAGCCAAGAGATTTGCTGTCGCAAGTCCCCCGACTCCAGCGCCAATAATTGCTATACGGCTCATAACTTTTTGGCCTCCGTCGCTGTTTTTGCAAATAGCCACAGTTTCTGCGCATCCGGCACCCTTACCCGGTGCTGGCGCAGCGTTTCGGCTGGCGTTGCTTCAATTTTCTTGAGCAGCTCGCTATAGTAGCGGAAGCTCAGGCGAATAGCCTGGCGAGCCTGCCTGGGGAGTTTAGCGAGCGCCCGCTTTGCCGCCTTGAAGTCTTTTTTTATGTCGAGAACGATAGCCCTTTTTGCTGCTTCGTCGAATGTCTCGTATTGGCAGCCAGGAAAGTACCAGCGGTCAATCGAATGATCGGCGGCGATATCTCGAAGGAAGTTAACCTTCTGATAACCCGCACCCAGTCGCCGCGCCGATTCAGCCAATGCTGCGTAGGTGGCGTCGTCGGTGCAGAGCTTCAGAAGCATCAGGCCGATGACTTCGGCCGACCCGTAGATGTATGTCTCGTATTGCTTTTGGGTGTAGTGCGTCGTCTTTTTTGTGTCCATTCGCATGCTGGCAAAGAATGGGTCGATTAGATCGTGGCCAATGGCAAACTGACGTGCGGTCACGGCGAAGGCGTGGACGATCGGGTTCGCGCTATAACCAATCTTCAGTGCGGCGGCTACTTCCTGTTCAAGTGCGGCGAGTTGCTGATCGGCGTCTGCGCCTCGATAGCTGTCAACAATCTCGTCGGCAACGCGGACCAGTCCGTATAGTGCGTACACGTGTGGTCGCAGCGACGTTTCGAAAAGTCGGATGCTCAGACCAAAAGAAGTTGAGTAAGCCTTCGTAAAGAGCCGCGCTGCGTCGTAAGCAGTGTTTGTATAGAGTTCCATATTACTTTTCCCTATAGAGGCATCGTTTCACGAGTTGGCGAAACGCCTGCTTGGCATCATCATCTATCGACAGCTGTTCAATACTATCGCTGGCCTCGTTCTCGTATTGGGCGATAGACTGCTCGATTGCCGCGACCGCGCCGGACTCCTCAATGACATGCTTGAGTGCTGTTATGTCCTCGCCAGAGGCGTCACTGTTGCCAAAAGTGGCATGGAAGACGGCTTTTTGCTCGTCGGTGGCTAGTCTGAGGAATTCGTCAGTCAGCGTGGTGCGTTTGCCTTCTCGCAGATCGCCTTCGGTGCTCTTTCCTGTAACGGTTTCGTCACCGAATGAGCCAAGGAGGTCGTCTCGAATCTGGTAGCCAATTCCCAGGCAGTAGCCAAGCTGCTTGAGAAACACCTGCTCTTCTCTGGTAGCGTTGGCCAGTGTTGCACCAATTAACAAGGGTGTGACGAACGAGTAGCTAGCCGTTTTATGTTCGGCGATGGTAATAGGATGGGCGCTGGCAAGTTTCTTAAACGAGGCTTCAGTGTCAAGCAGTTCACCGCCTACGACATGAAAAATCGCTTGGTGAAGGAGCTCTTGAGCGGACAGTCGCTGCTCGATTGTCACGGCCGATGCTTGACTAATCATGAGATATGCATCAGAAATGAGCAGATCTCCGGCTAGCAATGCGGCGCTATCAGAGAAATGTCGGCGTTCTTTTGCCTCTGGAATAAGTGTTTCGTAGTGCGTGTCGTAACTGCCGGAGACGTTCGGCGTGCCATAGCGAAGCACGTCTCGGTCAATGACGTCGTCATGAATCAGCATAGCCAGGTGCAAAAGCTCTTGCGCTGTTGCAACTGGCAGTACTTTTTCGAATGATTCGTGGCTCGAGTAGGCGCTATACACCAGCGACGTCAGGTATGGTCGAATCCTCTTGCCACCCGAACCAGAAAGGTGGCGAATTGTGGTCCAGAGGTGGACGTAAGATGGATCGATTGATTGTGCGGCAGCAATTCGTTGTTCGAAGAAATGCGCCAGTGACGCATCGACAGCTGCCTTGACGTCGGTTGGCTGAGGTAGAGTTGCGGATGCGGTGATTGCCTCGCTCATATGTATTCACACTATAGCATAAATTGAAGAGAGCCCCCTCCCTGCACACGTGATGTGCGAGGGAGAGGGCTCCTTGACCTTCATTGCCAAAGGCCGACGCCTATCCTACTGGTTGCAGGAAGACGAATGGCGATTCACGCCTGGTGGCGAACCCGACGGCCGAAGACCGCGAGAACGATGCCCAGCAGGACGATGGCGAGCCCACCGATGCCAGAAGCTCCGACGTCGAACGTGTTGCCGGTTGCGGCCAGCTTGTCGGCCTTGGCCGACGTGTTCGAGGTGTTGCTGGACTCCGACTCGATGTCCTTGTCGCCCGTCGTGCCGTCGTTGTCGCCCGCATTGGGGTCGTCAGTTGACGGCAGCTCACCGGGCTCTTCCGGGTCGACCTCGGGATCCGTCGGGGGTACCTCGGGATCGGTCGGCTCTTCCGGCTCTGCCGGCTTCTCGCCCGGTACGGTCACCGAGTCGAGCACCTTGTTGTCACCGTCGACCCAGACCAGCTCGAAGGTACGATCCTTCTCGCTGAGCGGGTAGGTCCGCACGTCCGACTTGGTGTCGCCGGGGTGCAGCTGGAAGACCACGTCGGTGGCCTCACCGTCGATGAACAGCACCACGTTCTGAGGCGTGGTGTCGGAGCCGCTGGTCAGGATGTACGAGACCTCCATCGAGACTTCGATCTCGTCGCCGACCTTGCTGGCCTCGATCGTTCCCGTCGGCTCGCTGGCGACCGGCGCATCCACCAGGCGAACCTGGTAGTGTCCGATCCAGCCGCCGGGGCCGCCGGGGCTGGTGACCGTCACCTCGCTGGCGAAGTCGATCGCCAGGATGACGGCGGTACCGGGCTCTCCCCGGACGGGGCCACCGAAGACGCAGAGGCTGTCGACGACCTTGCCTTCCGGAGCGACGTATGTCGTCGGGTTGGTCAGGCCGTCCTTGCCGCCAGAGATCGGCTCCTCGTAGCCCAGACCGGCGGTCAGGAC
>PBTC01000040.1 GCA_002726935.1 Candidatus Saccharimonadota bacterium
CGAAAGGCTTTCGACGTAGCGCCGCTGTCCTTCAGCGTAAATCGTATCAAAGGCCAGACTCGACTTACCCGACCCACTCAAGCCAGTAATCACCACTAGCTTGTCGCGTGGAATCTCGACGCTGACATCTTTTAAGTTGTGCTCTCTCGCACCAACAACACGAATCACCTCAGACATAACGAAAATTATTATACGCTTCTTAACAGATTCTTTCCAGTCGCCCTCTCAGCAATCCCGCACATGCTTGCATCCCCCACCCCCGTTTGGTATAGTCCAAACACTATGAAGTTGACAAAAAGTCATATCATCATTATAAATACCTGCTTGATTCTGTCAGGCTTGATGATCCTTGACTCGCTCAACATCGGTCACAACCTTGCGATGTTCTTAATTGCCGGACAAATCCCGGGCACGGACATTTACCTTAACGCCGATCTCATGTTGTTCTCATACGCGCTCATCCTTGGCATTCTTTTCGGTCGCTTCACCACCGGTATTGCCCGATCATTGCGCCAGCAAATCGCTCGGCAACCACGCCGCAGCCAAGCTTAGTCGCCAACTGGCAAAATACTTTCGGCCCACAGCTGCAACTCTTGCAGAATAAACTGACGATTGTCATCAGTCTCGCTCGCTGCGAGCTGCTGCAGTCGTTTGACGAACGGAGGCAGTTGTCGCTTTAGTCGCTCTGCTCGCCACGACTCCCAGGTAAGCATTTCGTCTTCGGCGAGTGACTTCGGGTAGTTGCGCGCTTTATAGTGTAGTAGGAGCGGTTCAAGACGCTCATCAATAAAGTCAGGGTGCAGGTCGGCTAATTGCTGTTGATCAGCTTGTCGCACCTTGGCAACTGCGAGTGCATCTCGCTCGGGCAGAAAAGCATCGTACAGCTGCGCTTCGGGATCTTTCGATGCCGCGAACGGAGGACGTCCCTCGACAATTGTCCGAATATTCTCGGCAAACGATGGCGTCGATAAGAGTATGTCTCGGTGGCGAGTGATCGTCGCCTCATCTAGCCCCAGTCGCTCCCACCCCCCATCGCGCTCCAGCACGCCAACTGGCGCCACTGCTGGCGCACGATTATACTGCAGCTCTTTCACGGGCAAGGCAACATAGTCATCACGACGACGCTCTTCCCAGGGCGCGTAGAAAATCTGCTCAAGCTCTTTGACATCCTTCTGCAGGAATGGTGTGGGGTCATGTCGCAAATCGTAAACGACAACAGCACCGTTGCGACCGCTCGTTAACGGAAATGCGACCGTCGCTTTATGATAGTCGCTCGAATATCGGCCACTCACATACACAAATGGGCGCTTCTCCTCAAGGTTGACGAGCTTCTTTACCTCAGCCTTATCCTTTAACTTAAAGAGGTGGTCGTATAGTCCCCTCTGTTTCTCTTGTATCAAACCAGTCACGGCGATCAAGGCTTCGACATCGCTAAGTGCATCGTGCGCCTTAAAGTGATCAATGCCGTTCATTTTCGTCAACAGCTCAAGACGGTTCGTCGCCTTACCATCCACTACCGGCCATTCGATGCCCTCGGGCCGCAGGGCTCTTGTCATACGCACCACGTCGAGTAAATCCCACCGCCCACGACCATCCTTCCACGACCACTCATAGGGATCATAGAAGTTACGCCAAAAAAGGTGGCGAATGAATTCATCATCAAACCGAATATTATTAAAACCGACTGCTATCGTATCAGGCGTAAAGACCTGTTCCATTAGTAACTTCGCAAATTCTGCCTCAGTATACCCGTCCGTGACCGTCTGTTGGGGAGTAATGCCAGTCACCATCAACGCATCCGGGCTCGGTAGTGTGTCGTCGTTGAGCGTTACAAGAATATTAAATGACTCACCGATTGGCTCTAGATCAAGCGTTGTGCGCTGACCGGCAAACTGCATAATGCGATCCTCACGGGCACTGAGTCCAGAAGTTTCAAGGTCATAGAAAAAGAATGTCTTACTCATTACCTCTTATTATAGCCCGAAAGTATGAAGTTGTTCGAATACGTCGCAATAAACTATTGTTGCTCGACGAGAGTCAGCTCGTCCTCGCCGATGCGAATGACGCTGTTACCCTCTGCGCCCGCCCGAGACAACGCATGTGCAATGCCCATCTTTTTCATGATGTCTCGCAATCGATTGAGCCCCTCAAAGGTGTCAAAGCGTGTCCGACGAGCAAATTTTTCAATCTTATGACCCTTCACCCTAAAGACCTTTGTACCGTCTTCACGATCTGGTAGCTGCGAGATATGCCAAGCCCGCTGAACCTGCTCCGAAGAAAGCGAGATAACCGGTAAACCATCAGCCTCGTCAACCGGAGCCTCCTCTGCTTCTTTCTGGCGGGCTTCTTCCACACGTCGACGCAGCTCCCGCAGAACCTCTTTTAAGTTCTGGTGTGCGGCAGAAGAGATCGCATAGACCTCTCGGTTCGGCGCCACCTGACGCAGCGCATCGATCTGCATCTGAATAATATCTTCGTCAAGCCCTTCTACCTTTGTCAGTGCAATCACTTCAGGTCGGTCTACCAACTCTGGACTATACGTCTCGAGTTCGCGGCGAATCGTCTGGTAAGCCTCAGCGACGTCTTCGCTGTAGGCGTCGACGAGATGGAGTAGTACCGCGGTGCGCTCGACGTGACGCAAAAAGGCGTCACCAAGCCCTTTACCTTCACTGGCACCTTCGATAAGTCCTGGGATATCTGCAATCAACAAGCTGCCGTCATCAACGTCGGCCACACCCAAATTCGGACTGAGCGTCGTAAAGGCGTAATCGGCAATATCAGGACGCGCGTTACTCACCACACTCAAGAATGTCGACTTGCCTGCATTAGGAAAACCAACCAGCCCCACATCAGCGAGCAGCTTGAGCTCGAGTTCGGCTTCGAATGTCTCGCCAGGCTCCCCTTTTTCGGCTATCCGCGGTGTCTGCCGGACAGATGATTTAAAGTGAGCATTCCCGAATCCGCCGTCACCACCTCGGGCAACGATGAGCTCTTGCCCATCTTGGGTAAAGTCACCGATGAGTTCATCACCACGACGGACGACTGTCCCGATCGGTACC
Source organism: Candidatus Saccharimonadota bacterium (assembly GCA_002726935.1). Lineage (GTDB taxonomy): Bacteria > Patescibacteriota > Saccharimonadia > Saccharimonadales > Saccharimonadaceae > Microsaccharimonas. Next base: position 3,060 of record PBTC01000040.1, read on the forward strand.
TTGACGTACAGCGCCTTTCCAGACTTACCGTGCCGGTCACGTTTTGCGCCAGCTTGACCCGGCTCGGCCTTTAACTCGGGCTTATAGCGAAAGTCGACCAAGGTGTTGAGGTTTTCAGTGGCAACAAAAATAACGTCGCCACCGCGTCCGCCATCGCCGCCATCCGGACCGCCCTTATCGACATAAATTTCATGACGAAAACTGACGGCTCCATCACCGCCGCGTCCAGCCTGCACAAACACTTTGGCGGTATCTACAAACATATTACTTTCATTATAACAAATCCGCCCCTGTTTTCACAGAGGCGGAGACGTTTCAATAGTATGGTCTAGTGGACGTATTGGTACAACGATGCTTGACCGGCAGGGATTGTACGGTTGTTGACGATGTTAAAGCCACCGTATGCCGCATTATTCATCTCGCTAATCACAACGTCACCATTTGGCAAGACCTGCTCAACAACACCGATGTGCCCAGGGCTACCTGCCTCTACCAACACGGCGCCAGCGGCAGGAGAGTTGTTCACGAGGTAACCAGCAGCACTTCCGCTATAAGCCCATGAGCCACCATTACCCCAGAAACTTCCGACAGGGCGGCCCATTTGTACACGACGCTCATAGACGTACCACGTACAGTTACCGAGGGCGTAGCGGTTACCAACCGATCCAGCACGGTAGCCGGCATAATAGCCAGAGCTGGTCGACCGTACCACTGGGGCAACGTATCCAGGCCGCTCGGTTGTTGGCAAAACGCCGCCAGGGATGATCATCTTCAATCCCTCAGTCACACCAGAAATCTCTAGGTTGTTGTATGACGTGATGACCGATGGGTCAGCTTTGTACTTCTCGGCAATACTTTCGACAGTGTCGCCGGCAGCAGCAGTATACACAATACCGTCACGAGGAAGAATGTCGAGTGTGTCACCAACCGTCAGATTGTCACTCGTCAAGTCATTAGCCCACTTAATAGTGTCTTTTGAAATACCGAATTTCTGCGAAAGGCTGTCGACGGTATCACCTGGCTGAACGGTATACTGAACAATCTCACGATTTGCTGAAGAAACCTGCAAGATTTGCGGCTTAGCAATCGAAGAGTCATCCGAAGTCGGCAACTCGCTTTCAATCTGAGTCGAAATTGCAAGACTCGTCACCGAAGGGGCGACCGAAAGATTCGTAGTCGTTGCAACATTCGCCGCAATTGACGATGCGACTACATCGTTAACAGCGGTCTGTGATTCAGTTTGTTCAGTTTTTTGGGTAGCAGAGAGAGCCGAAGCTGTGTTAGCGACCCCCGATGCTTCTTGTGGCGCTCGGTAGCCGATAGCGATAGTAACAACGAGCAGTGTAAAAACACTCGCGTACACAGCAACTGTCGATGATTTGATCCGACCTTTCGCGATGCGACGTCGGTGAGCGGTCTGGTGCTGCTTGGCAGCGACCGATCCCTGTTGTGAAACAAGTCCGCTATTGATCTGATTACGAATTATCGTTCTCCTGCCTCCCGCATTACTGCAGAGGCGTCTACCGTACTGAGTCTTTCTTCCTGTTTTGACACAAGAAAAGGGTATGATTCGACCGATTTTATCAATATATTATAATTTCGATACCCGTACGACAATTCTGGTAGGCTCATTCGCGCTCCGAACTCCCACTCGCATGTGATCCTCGAACTGTTCGGTTCTCATTCACTAGTAGACAGAGTCGCGTAATGTGCTTCGTTTATTGTAGCAAACCATCCCGTGAAGGTCAAACTACTTTTCCTAACTTTTGCACAGCCTACCTCTGTTAAATTATTTGACATTTTTGTTGACAATGTTCTCGTATATTAGTTTCATGCTCTTCTAGCGTCCGAGCAAAGTAAGTTACATCGTCATCACCACTTAAGAAATAGAGGTAGTCACCTTCGGCCGGATTGGCAGTTGCGAGGAGTGCGTCCACACCTGGTGACGCGATTGGTCCCGGCGGAAGGCCTCCATATCGACGGGTGTTGTACGGGGAATCTAGGTTAACATCACGTGCCACCCCTGTCTTATCTGCAATATACTGATAGGTGACATCCGAACCTAACTCCATACCGATCGATAGTCGGCTGTAGAAAACCTGTGCAATCTGTGGCTCATCACCCCCTATGGCTTCTCGCTGAATAATTGAGGCCAGTGTAATGCCTTCGTAAAGACTCAAACCTTGCTCTGCAAATGCTTCCTGTAGTTGATTTTGCTCTACCACAGACTCGAATTCAGTAAATACTACCTCAAGAATATCGGTCACCGTTGACCCGGCGCTCACCCTATAGGTTTCACCGTAAATATAGCCCTCTAGGTCAGCGTCGGCAGGCTTGCCGGCGAACAAGGGTGAGTCGTAGTCCAGCTGCAAAGCTGCATCAATTGCATCATCCTCGTAACCAGCACTTCGAAGTACGTCTTTATGATCATCGAGTGTCGCGCCGGGCAAAAAGGTGATTTCAAAGGTGTCGACGTTGCCATTCGTTAAATGCTTCACAATCTCTGGGGTCGATTCTGACGGTGATAGTCGGTATGTTCCAGCCTGCAGTTCGTTCTGCACGCCTGTAAAGCGTGTATACAGTCCGAAAGCGGTCGAGCTCCTGATGAGACCCTCGTCCTCTAGCTGCTGGGCGATGACACTAGGTGCGCTCCCGCTCGCAATCGTGACCACTGTTCTATCTTGCTGATCTGGGTCAACTGGCCTTAGCTGCTGCAAATACCAAAAAAGGCCAATGCCGATCGTCAACAAAATAAGTCCGATCAAAACAATAAGCAGCTTTAGTATAATTCGACGTTTACGCGGGGGCTTCTCGTCAATTTGAGGTGCGTCTAGGGGAGCTTGATGCTGCGCGCCCTGTACCGTGACGTCTTGAGGCACACTCAAAGTCTCAGCTTGCGCGGCTGGACGTTGACTCTCACCAACAGGAGTTGTGGCCGGACGAGGCCTGTGCGGTCGTTTGATGTCATCCATAATAGGTCTCCAAATAATCCTGCAAAATAATAGCAGCGGCCTGGGCGTCTATATCCGCTTTCTGGTACGGCTTTCCAGACTGCTTCAGTCGGTCCTCGGCAATAACACTCGTCAGAGACTCGTCCTGGAATACTACCTCGGCGATATCCGTCAATTGCCCAGAAAAACGCTCGACGTAGGCGGTTTGGGCAGTTGACTCGCCCTGTTGATTGCGAGGATAGCCGACAACAATGGTCTTGGCGGACTCTCTCTCGACAATTTCCGCAATAGTCCGCAGTTCATCACCGTCTACGGTAATCGTGAGGAGTGGGACGGCAATACGAATACCCACGTCGGCAACAGCAACTCCTATCCTTTTTTCGCCCACATCCAAGCAAACGAGTGACTGGCTACTCATCGGATTCTATTTTAAATTCGATGTCGATCTTATCAGTGTTTCCAGGAACGCTCCAAACCCAAGGATACGAGAATCGCACATCTACATCTTGTATACCTTCGATCGTCTTTAGGGTTGCCTGCACGTCACCGTAGCGCTTTCCCTTCACCTGCTCTTTCAAGGCAGCTTCATCAATCTTCGGTCCTACCTGCCCAGTCGCAGTCAGTGTCGCGGTGATCGTATCGCCGTCGCGCGTGAAATTGCTCAGCTGCGCGCTTGCATATCCGTTCTCGTACACTCGCTGGTTGTCACCGACTAGCTGCTCGTCAAGCAGACTGTCAAGATATCCTTCTAGATCCGATTGCGAAACTGCGTACATCGTATAGGTCGTTGGAATCGTCAGCGTCGCCTTCCCGTCCTTGGCTTCTTCTCCGACAGCAGGCGATGAGTTGGCATCACCGCGGGCGACGTTAAAGCTGCTATCGATCACCTTATCATTTTCACCGAACGAACTTGCCAGCTCTTCTTTTGCACCATCCGTTGAGCGTCCTATCAAGTCACCCTGAGCGCGCTCAACATCACCCTGCGTTGGCACTTCTGCTTCTCGGCTACTTCCGCCGGACATTGCCGTCGTCGCAACTGCTCGCATGTACTGGCCAGGCTGATTAGGGTGTCCCGCAACCGAGAAGGTCGTGCCGTTCGCAACATTGTAATCGGCACCTATATCTGTCGCTGTTACCCCGACGGACGGCGAAACGCCCGGTGAAGAACAACCACCAAAACCACCGCTTCCTCCGGCAACCGTTACTGGTCCGTTGGTGGTGAACGAGCGGCCATTAGAGGTCACTGTCGTACCCGCCGGTAAGGTGATGGATGAATCATCTTCACAGTTTCGGAACGAAACCTGCCCCGTCGCACGCTCTCCTACTTGATCCGTACCGGTCACGTCAAATTCAATTGTTTCGTCCACTTGATTCTCTTTCATCGTGGCGCGAAGAACGCCTTCCTCGACATTCGTCTCACCGTCAGTCACGAGTGTCACCGAAGTGCTGATAGGAGCCGGCGTCGTTCGCGCCGTAATAATGACCGTTGCTGCAGGTGCGAACACAAACATCCAGATCAAAAGTGCAATCAATAGAACACCGCCGATAATGCCGATGATCAATTTCTTTCGGAAGGTATCAAAGTTGGGTATTTTTACCTTACTACCCTTATTGGCTTTAGCCGCCTTGGCTTTTTTGCTGTTAGCAAGCGCAACTGGTGCAACCACCTCGTCGTCTATATCAATCGTTTCAATGGCGTCACTCCGCAACTGATCGCGTGTGTTGTCCTTGACGGGAATCTTCGCCGCATGCTCGCCTACAGGTAGCTCCCCGCCATCAATAATGTCGTCTCCGTCATCGACGGCCAGCGCGGGGACACTTGCTACCTCCGGCTTTGACTGCAAGTTCTTTGCGACGGGGATATTAGCATTTGCCGCTAAAGCCACCAGCGCTTGATTGTTGGTAATCAAGACAAGCTTTTTCTTTTCGGTTTTCGCCATGCGATCAAGAAGGCGCAAGTTGACTGCGCTCTGAAGCGCGCCAGGCCGCTTCGGCGGTACGACTGCGACAATCTTTTCTTTCGCAGCCTTTACTTTGCCGATTATGGCGGTGACATCGTCCTCGACGTCAATGTATATTACATCTTTATTCATGCTTAAATTCGGAGCAATCGGTTAAGTTTTTCTTTTATCGAATCGCCGTCGCCACTCCCTATAAGTGTATCATATCCGACCCGCAGCAAGCCCATGGCAGTAATGAAGGTGTGGTCAGTCACATCGCCAGTACTATCGGTGACACCAATCACTTCAGACGGGTTGATGTGATGAACAGTTGGGCGCTTCGTGAATGGCAATTCTTTATGCCACTCCGAGCCCTCGAGCCCTTCGACAAGCTTGTCGAGGCTCGACCCGCCGCCACACAACAAGATTCGATTCGGCAAATGGTCGACTGAATCAAACTCGCTCAGTGCTAATTCGACTCCAGCAAGCCATACTTCCATCGTCTTATCGATTGCTTCATTGACATCCTTCGCCACAGACGCCTTGATTTGGCTATGCCCAATATTTACCTTGAGCTTTTCCGCATCTTTATAAGAGAGGTTCATGTCGTTTGCGATAGTCTGCGTAAAGCTCCGACCGCCAATGCCAAACATCTTTGTGCCTTCAACGCCACCATCGTTTACTACCGCAATGTCAGTCGTTCCACCACCGACATCCGCCAAGATAGCCGTAAAGTTACTACTCGCATCGCTTCCCAGAACGCTCCGGCTGACCGCGAAAGGTTCGGCCGCTACCGCCAACAGCTCAAGTGACAGTTCATCCGCGACCCTCTCGAGAGCACCAATGTGCACCATGGGCGCAAAGGCGGTGTAAATCTGCACAGCGACATCGCGCCCCTGGAAGCCGATAGGGTTACTTACTTTGTAGCCATCGATATGGATACCCACTAACGCGCTGTTGACCAACTTGACTTCAACCTCATCATTGCCGGTCTCTAAAGCAATCTGCTTTTGTGCCTTTAGCGAAGCCCTCTCTTGGACCTTCTCGATAATAAATTCCATCTCGGAAGCATCAAGCGGTCGATCTGGCTGAGGACGACGATAACGAATAGTATCCGTTACGCCTTTGACCAGTTCGCCGGCGATACCGATAACCGCCCGCTTTGCCTGTAACCCAGCCTGCTCTTCGGCGTCAGCCAGCGCTTCTTCGCAGTTGCGTACAACGCCAGAAATATCGGCGATCGCACCAGAATGCATGTCGCTGACATCTTGACGCGCCCGCCCGACACCAACGATTTGCAACTCCTCGCCTTCCCGCTTGGCGATTAAGGCCTTAACAAATTCAGTACCAATATCGAGCGCAACGATATAATCATCAGCCGGTGCTTTTTTGCGCGCTTTTCGAAGTTTTTCTAAAACCATAAGTGCCTTCCATTATATACCATCTTGCAGCGCATCATAACCTTATTGATAATTTACCACTTTTGTGATATAATAATAAGATGGAACAAGTTTTACGCAACGGTGAAACCTACAGCGAGCGAAAGCTCACCGAGCTACTGCAGTACGCAACCGATGATCTCGAGCCGGGCCCGGGGTATAGCTTGCGGCTTGAAGGTGTTGCACCAACACGCGTCGCCCTTCATGAACTCGAAGCACGCTTTGGCGTCGAAATTGACGCAAGGCAAGGCGCTAGTCTGCAATTCTCCTACTCCGAAGAGGGCGACCATCTCGTCCTTGACTCACTCTTTCTCGATACCAAGTCGGCCGATGGCAAAGTTGGCTTTAGCTACACCAGCCTCGGCTATGTTGACGTCCTCATGATAAACGGCACCGATTCTGCCCAAGATCGTCAAGAAATGCCGAGTGATGAAACAATGCTCTATTATCTTAGCCAGTTCGGCATCAAAGATATGCCGCGCTGTTCTGATCCTCAGTTCAAAGCCTGGCAGGCTCACCTACTCGGTCAAACTCGAGCATGGCACCTTGTCGAGAAGGTAGAGGTACCTTTTGCTATCTCAGACCAATCGATGCAGACCACAACACTCGCACACGAAGTAGTGGTAAACGAAGCAACCAGCGACATTCAGAGTCTTCGCTCGATGAAAAATACTATTATTCAGTTTCACGGTGATGCAGGCAACGACCACACCGAATCAGTTCTCGAGCTGTCGACTGACGCAGCCAAGCAAACGCTTCGTCACTACTTGACCAGCTACAATGTCAAAAATGATCCTTTTGTCCTGAACGGCGAACCGGTCATAGAGAGCGGCAAGCCTCAA
>PBTC01000041.1 GCA_002726935.1 Candidatus Saccharimonadota bacterium
ACCAGCATCTGGAGTGCCTTTTTGCAAAACAAGTACGCCCCGGCCGTCAGGCAACTCGACTCCGGAGGACAAGAAATCGGTGACCATGCTCATTAGTTCGGCGACATCTTCCTTGTCCACCGAGTTATTGTTGGCCTGATCTAGGGCTATTGCTTGATCATCGGTAATTTTTGGGAGCCCCAAGAATTCACGAGCGCGGTGTATTTGACCGATGCGCAAGAATTGCATGAACTCTTCGCTATCTTCGTGAACATCGGGCTTCTTGTAAAGCGCCCTGGCCGCGCGCACCAAATGATCTGGAAGGGGAAAGTGCTCGTGGATCAATGAGACCATTCCCTCTCTAATGAGAATATCATGTGAGCCTTCACGCTCACCGAACATGTAAAGATCATGAGTCAAGTCATTTTGAATAAAAAGCACTTGATAGTCACTAAAGTCCCCCTCTGACAATTTTGTGGCTACAAAATGTTTAAGAGCCTCAGTCTTGCTTCTTGTGCGGAAGACCTGCTTATATATCTCCGCATCTGAAGGATCGTCGCTGCAATAAGCAATCGAGAAAACATGGTCTGATGGGCATTGCACATACCGAGCCAAGCCCAGTATCTTGTCTAGCTGCTTGATGGCATCTTCACGTGGGAGCATGCATCCGGTGTGCCTTGCTACGAACTCTTGTAGCTCTGAACAAGCCTTTTCCAAAAAAGCTTCGTCTTGCGTGAATTTTGAGGTCAATTTGAATCCCACAAAGATCTGATTCTTCATGTTATTGCTTAGCTGCGAAACAATCAACAATAAACTGCTATTTTTTTTATTTAAAGGTATTATTTAAAGCCGCTTTTTAGTGCTGAATATCTGTGGCTGCAATGCCGAGTCTTTGGTACCTTTCTCATATAGAGACATTCAAGCTCCCCTATGATCAAGAACATTACAGACGGCAAACTCGTTTTCGTTTTCGGCAGCAACCTGGCTGGGGTGCACGGCGCTGGTGCGGCCAAGTTTGCTTGTGAAAAAATGGGTGCGAAGATGGGTAAAGGGGTCGGGTTACACGGTAATTCCTATGCTTTGCCCGTTAAGGGAGCTGACATCAAAACCCTCCCGTTGCACGAGGTTAAGGTGCATGTTAATGGGTTTCTGGACTATGCAAAAAGAGACCCGGGCATTAAATATAAACTCACTCGAGTTGGCTGCGGCTTAGCCGGCTTCCAAGATGCCCAAATGGCTGAACTCTTCAGGGACAGCCCAAGCAACGTTGTTCTTCCCGGTGCTTGGAGGTCTATTCTGGACCCTCGGCTGAAAATTATTGCCCCCATTTGCTCGCATGAGGTGGGTGCTCAAAGTTTCTTTCAGGAGATTGGAGGAATCTTAGAGCGAAAAGCCAATTTGGGCTCAACGGTAGTATTAAGCGCTCAGGCCGGTACACCCGAGGCCCATCACCTGACCATGCTGGAGAGGGAGCATCCAGACCTTATGATCCAGATAATTTCCCCCAATATGACTTTGTTTCAGAAAGCCAGTGAAGCCCAGCGAAGCTGTGAGGAGACTCTTTTGTGGCTCTCGTCTGACTGTGTACTGTTCGGCGAGGAATCGGACATGAGGCTCAAACGTATATCGATTGCAGCAAAAGACCGAGGGATTCGCGTTTCCCGGCTGGTTCTGAAAGCACCGGAGCAACTTGGGTTATTAGATAACGTGCGCGAAGAGGGTAGCAGCCAGTATTACACCGGAGTCGGCTCCAGAGAGGCACCAAGAGAAGTGCTTCAAGAGATGAGAGCGATCGCCAGTCAAATGTCCAAGAAAGGATACATACTGAGATCCGGTGCAGCACTCGGGGCAGATAGCGCATTTGAAGCAGGCTGTGATGAAGCACTCGGGTCTAAAGAAATATGGCTGCCTTGGAAGGGTTTTAACGACAGTCCAGATTGTGGGCTGTACCCGACCAGACAGATGACTGAGATCGCAAGTGCGGTTCATCCCGCCTGGAATGCGTTGGGGCAGGGTCCAAGGAAGCTTCATGCAAGAAACGTAGGTCAGGTGCTGGGCGCCGATTGTCAGACTCCTTCTGTATTTGTAGTGTGCTGGACACCTGACGGGTGTGAGACTGCGTCAAATAGATCGAAAATGACCGGCGGAACTGGAACCGCAATCGCGGTAGCTGATCACCATGATGTGCCCGTCTTTAACCTAAAGAATCCAGAATCGAAGGTGCGGTTGCACGCCTTGATAGACTCTCTTCCGATCATCGAGCAAGATATCAAAAGCCCTACAACAAAGACGATTACAGAACCAGCCAAGAAGCCGTCCATTAACGATCAGGCTCATAAGCTTGCACAGAAAAAAAGGCATACGCCATCATTTTGAAAGTCAATCGACTATTTATTATCGCGGCTAGCAAGTCAATCGATTCCGTGTTTCATGCGATCAATTTCTTGTCGCATCCATTAATCATTGGGTTCTGGGTGGGTTGTACGCTTGGAAACCTGGGCATTAGGACTGGATTACTATGAGACCATCATTATTCATAACTCGCTTTCCCGACGGAAAGGTCGGAGGCAAAGTTTATGATGCTAGCGCCGTGAAACGCATGACGGAAAAGATGAAAAAACGCTCGCAAGAAATTATTGAGGCCCGACAGAAAGCCCTTGATCGCGCAAAACTGACTGAAGTGGTCTTCCATGGCACAAACCAAGCTTTCGATTCGTTTTCCAACAGTAGGCTAGGGCAATCAACCCAAACACGCAGTTCAACCATGGCCTTTTTCTTTACAGATAGCCCAGAATGCGCTGGATATTATGCGCAATATGCCTCAAAGCAAACGATTTCTGAGATTAACTCATTTGAGTCCACCGCCAAGAAACTAAAGGAAGAGGCTGATCGCCAAGAGAAAATTGCTACAAAGACAGGGAAATGGTCGGCGTATGAAAAGGCGTACCAGGCGTGGGAGGACTTTGAGATCGCAGGCTTGCGCGAGCCCGAAAACACCGGCGCTTGTATCTATCCGGTCAGACTTAAGATGTCAAACCCTCTTGAACTAGATTTCGATGAAAATGACAGTCTGTCACCCTGGAGCATGGACGATATCATCTCAGATGCTAAGAAAAACGGTCACGATGGAGTCATCATCAAAAATATCTCAGACAACCCTGGAGAGAAGATGGTGAAATGCACCCATCTGGCAGTTTTCTCGGCCGATCAAATTGTCTCAGTTTTTGATCAGAAGACGGAAATCCGGCATGACGTCAAAAGACGTGCAAAACAATCTCTTTCAATTTAAATCGGAATGACCAGATGAAGCTCTTGGGTAGCGAGCAAGGTAAACCACTACGAATCGGTGAAGAACTTTTACTTCAGACCGATTCTGGATTGACGGTAAAAAAGATCACAACTCCGGCATCTGCAGCGAGAGCATGCCGCGGTACATTGTGGAGCCTCTTTGACGAGAAGATCGCCAAAGCGTATCTGGATGAGGATGCACTTTACCTTATACGAAACAAACAAAGCGAACAGAAATACATGATGCATAGCAAAGTTGGCCTCGTATCAAAAGATGACACTTTTCCAAAAAACGATCAGGTCAGAGCAATCATGCAGGACATCGAAAACGGCTTGGAGGGCAGGGTTGAACCTAGCGTTCAAGCCCTAAGATCTGCAATGAATAGTGCTGAGCGGAGAAATCAAGAAATCAACGCTAAACAGAGCCCCTTAGCTCTAAAGCAGAGCGTTCCTTCCTCGATGCTCTAGTAATCTTCCTCATCGAAGTCGTCTTCATCGGGAAACTGGAAAATGGATTCGACTTGTTCCCATTTTTCCCGGCTCGCCATATGGTTAGCTGCGAATGTACCAAACAGACCCGACAATCGATTCAATCCCAAGGTCGAACACTCCCCAACAAACTCCTCCTTGTTGGGTTCATAGCGCGTCAGGGAGAGATCCTCCTGCATGCCAGCAAAGCTTACTGTGGAGCTGTCCATCATTAAGAGGTTTCTTTCGTAGATATCCCTCGCAACAGGGGCGCAGATAGCACCTGCCTTTACACCTTTGGGGATGTACCTACCGGCAGCAACTTCAGCCCATAAGGCATCAAAGCCACCAAATAGCTTGTAAAAAGCTTGTGCAGTTTTTAAACCAATTCCATCAATTCCCGGAATGGTGTCCGATGAGTCACCGGCCAAAGCCTTGCACCTAATATAAACCTGGGGATCAAAGAAGATCTCCTTGTCGATCTCAGCGCCCTCAGAAGTCATTTGATCCCAAGTGATGGTTTTTTCAGGACTGGATTGGTGCCAATGAATGTTTGGCCGCAAGTTCTGGAGCATGTCTGTGTCCTTGGTCATCATCCGAACATTCATGTTCGAAGGTGCGCGGCTACATGCCCAATAGAACAAGTCGTCCGCTTCCAAGAAGGGGTGGCGGACCTGCGCCACACCAAGGGAGTTCAAGAGCTTCTGGATAACCGGAACTTGCAATTTAAGCTGTGCTTGCTTATAGGCCTTCTCTCGAACCTTTGGGTCACTTGAGTTTGGGTCAGCTCGCCTTCCCGACTTATATTGCGGGACAAGGTCATACCGAAACTGAGTACGCCCATCCCAGAGGCCCACAACCATGGCGTTAGGAAAGCTTTTAGGCTCAACGCCTTCGGCGGTTTTTAAAACTTTAATCTGATTGTGAATCGCATTGATACTGCCAATAATGCTGCCCACGAGCTGCTTCTCACCTGACCTGGGCTCCTCCCAGGTGAGGTTTGCTAAATTAGGTTGATACAGGGATGCATTCGCTATTGCATTCATGTCAACCAAAATCAAGTCTGGTTTTGGCAAAAAAACCTCTCGCTTTAGGGGCTTTCGCCCCATCCAATTTTAGAAACTGTAGAGACCCGTAATTTTAAGACCCTCTACACTGGTACCGCTTTCGTCCAAGAGACTTTCATACCCTAGCCGTAGTCCGAGCGCCCCCGACTTCACCTGAAAGCCCAAGCCATAAGAAACACCGGACTCACTCGCGGTGGCCACAATGTTACCCGAAGAAGCCTGAGCTTCCAGTCGGCCGTATCCGACAGTGCCGTAAACAGAGAAGTCCCGATCCAGCGGCAGAAAAGCTACCGCTTGCATCCCGAGGTAGTTATTCAGGCCTACATTTATACCGTTGATGTTGTCGTCATGAACGCCAGCAGACGCTCTCAACTCAGCACCAACAAAATCATTAATCTGATAGCCGGCCGCCACACCCAAGGCGCCGAACTCCACAGAGAGAGCCCCATCCCCCGCCGAGTAAAAGCCATAATCCGCAGCCACATATGGGCCTTGGGCAAAAACAGGAGTCGCTGTAATAGACAATGCTAGAAGAGCCAGAAGTGATAGCTTTTTCATGGGAACCTAAAAGGAATAAAGTTAATGTTTTATACTACCCCGTACATCATAGCAAATATTATTGCTAGATGGAGCAAGCCCAGCAGATTGCACGGCTACCCTCAGCCTCGCCTTCTTCCTCAATTTCCATTTCTCGCGTATCGATTAAATCATTGATGATGGGGTCTTTGGGTTTGTATAGCTCAAGTCCCTCCATGCGGGCGCCTGAAGCCTCTTCCTCACCTTTCTCAGCATGTAGCAAGACACTCTCAGCCCACTTCACCCAATGCTCTGCTTGTTCTAGAGACCAGAATTGGTGCAGTGTAAATGAGTTCTTCTCGTAATCTTTTTTGGTATCCAAAAGTGTGGCATCACCGCTGATGTGGTAAACCACATACCTCACGTCCCTACGAAGCTCATCTTCGTCCGAGTACTTCATCCACAGGGACTCAAGAAGATGCTCCCAGCGGCCATTAATTTGCTTTTTAATCCCGGCTGCAGACCTGGACGTGGCAACAATCTGCGCGAACCCTACAAACGGCTCGCCAAAAAAAGGGGTGCCCAACTCAAACTCCACCGCCACATAGAGATCGGCACGGGATGTGTCTTTTACCTTTTTGGGCCCACGCTTCTTTACTGTCGACTCAATCGAGTCGTGATCCCAGCTTTCTGGCAAGGGATAAGAAAGCCAGTTGCGGGCTACCTTGAATGTGTCCAACGGGGAGGCGGGCTTTGCCTGGAAGCGATGAGCATCCGCTCCACCTAGTTTTTCAATACTCTTGGCCTTCAAGTGGTCTTTAGGAAACCACGTGATCTGCATTGTTAGCTCGCCCTTGCGCTGAAAGAAGCACCCAGAGCAGCCGCTTCGACTTTTGGTTTTGTAAAAATCTGGAATGCCAATGGTCTCGTCCATAACGCGAAACACGTCAGCTTTTACAACGTTCATGTCACGATAAGGAAAGTGAACAAGCTGAGAGGGATCGCCAGAGTCGAACCCTACACGGGAGGGCTCATCAGCACGCAGCCCCACAAAGCTGTGGATTTTGGCCATACTCATGAAGGGCTTGAGCGAGGCCATTTTCTTTTCTAACGGCTTGATCTTCAGATCTTTCGTACAGTAGCGCGCGTTGGCAGAGGGCAGAAAACCGTTGTAGTGCTCGATTAGTTCATAAAGGCCTTTCTCGGGCTCGATCATATCGATCTTTACCCCAAGGAATCTTTCGAACTTTTCCAAGGTTTCATATGTAGCGGAATGGTCCGCCTGGGTATTGGTAAAGAAATACTCGAATTTAACGGAAGGGAACTTCAAGGTCATAATCATGGCCAACGCGCAAGAATCAACGCCTCCACTTACGCCTAGGATATAGGTGTCCTCATCAGGATTGCCCGGCAAATCATAGGGACGGGCAAGGATCTCTTGCATTGCTTTTGAAGGCTTAAAGTCTGCAATTGATGTCACACGAGCCATGCTTTACCCCTGAAAATATAAGTTAATTATAGCACACATAACTTTTCAATGCCACCAATGCTTTTCGGCGAACTGTTTTAGTTGCATAGAAACCAGCTTTGGCAAAAAGTTAGAAAAAAGGGGGAAATATGCGATATCTAAAATCAGCCTTTGATCCAGTTAAGGTGCTAACCACACACCCTGGCGACGAACAGGCACGAGCGAATGGGGTCAGCGTGAGACCATGCATCACCGAGGTAATCGAAACCGAATCTTGCGAAGAGCAAATACGATATCGCTTCGCAAAGAAAGGGGAGATCCCAAATAGCTTCGCTGTTTACGTGGACTTCACAACAAAACTCGAGCAAAAGAGTGTTTGCGTGGCCGACTTCTTTGACCCCAAGGCCGCTCAATCCCTTGCAAAAATTATTTCCTCTGACGGCGCCCTTCCCATGGGAATAAGCCCCCTAATGAACATGTCCGAGCATCAAAGTAGGCAAGACTCCATTCGAACCTTGCTGTCTTCTGGATTCGAAGGAGTGGCAGTGGCTCAGGGCATTGAACTAGAACCCGGGTACCATGAAATCTATGAAGCAGACTCAATGAAACAGGGTGTAAAAAGTGTCATTTGCGGACCCGACGAGAGCCCGGAGTTCTTCAGCGTGTTCATCAAAGCAGATGGACACTACATTGATTGTGTGGCAGATATGCCAAATCCTGAAAGCGCCAGGGCATTGGCGACACTGATGTCCAGGGAGGGAAGGATTCCAGTGATCTCGGATAACCTCACAGTCTGCCCAGAAGAGACAAGTCTCCGCAGAACCAAGCCCAAAACGACCGCAAAGGCACCAAGCATGTGAAACAGGCGGGAGACCAGCTCACAGTGTGGGTTGATAGCTCACCTTCATCGTGTCCTCAAAACGCTGCTCCGCATACTTTGCAAGCGATCTGGCGGAACGCCCGTGCTGCACCAGAGTGGCCTTGATTTTCTCTACATATCTTCGATTCAAAGATGGGGTTCTGCTGTGGTAGGAACCCACGCCCCTCCAGAATGTTTTCGCCCGCGCCATCTCTTTTGATAGGCGGTAAGCGCCTGCACGCACAGAAATGCAGTTATTCCACACCAACCACGAGGGTTTAACGGAGTATTTGCCCGAAAACTCCTTGAAGTGAACGGAGTTAATTTGCATCACACCCACATCAATACTTCCGTCCTTGTTCTTTTTTACCAATCCTCGCCTTCCACCCTCAACAATGCGAATGGCCCAAAGGATTTCCTCTGGAACCTTGAACTCATTAGCTGCAATTTCAATACACTGCGCAACGGGGACATCAACTGGCATATCAAGAGGCATAGCGATCATATTTTTTCCAAAAACAGACAACACGAACAATAATAGCACAGATTTGGTTTATTTGCTATTTTGGCGTGATTCAGCAAATAGACGTTGCATTTGATTTGCGGTGGTGCTATCATTTTAGATGTTGGGTTTTGATCCGCGGTAGCTCAGTTGGTTAGAGCAGGGAACTCATAATTCCTTGGCCACAGGTTCGAGCCCTGTCCGCGGAACCAAAGACAGCAGAGCGCCCATAGCTCAGTGGATAGAGCAACGGCCTTCTAAGCCGTGGGCCGCAAGTTCGATCCTTGCTGGGCGCGCCAGAATTTAAACCCGGGATGGTGAAACTGGTAAACACAGCGGGCTTAAAACCCGCCGCCATCTTAAAAGAGGCTTGTCGGTTCGAGTCCGATTCCCGGGACCATTAGCAATTCAAGATCCGCATGAAAATCCAAGTTCTTTCAGATCTACACCTCGAGCATTTCCCTTCCGATGAGAGAGCCTTGGCGTCAATACGCCTGAGCGACCAGGCCGACGCGATTGTTTTTGCGGGCGACATTTCCTCTGGAGATGATGCAATTAGACTACTCGGGCCTCTAGCAACGGAGAAACGTCCATTTTTGCTCATTAACGGAAACCATGAGTTCTATGACTATGACATCGACTGGCTGCGGCCGCGCCAGTCAGAGAGGTCAAGGGAGTACCCACACCTTCACTTTCTCGATAGAAACTCAATTGAATTGGCAGGCGTTTGTTTTATAGGTTGCACGCTTTGGACCTCTGGCAACCACACAAGCAACGGCTTCGATAGGTACACCACAGGCGTTCTTTGCAACCGCAACGTGGCAGACTTCTCTGTTATAGGAAACCGGGGCAAAGGATTTTCATTCTTCGAGTCAAATGAGCTTCATCAGCAGGAACTCAAGTTCATCTTGCGCGAACTCGACCGCAATCCATCGAAGAAAAAGGTCGTGATTTCACATCATGCACCGACCTCCAGGTCAATTCATCCGGCATTTCGAAACTCGACAATCAATGCCGCATTTGTATCCGACATCGGAGATGAGATCCTAACCAAAGCAGATCTCTGGATACACGGCCACACCCACGCATCCCTAGACTACCTCGTAGATCGAACACGCGTCATTTGTAATGCTCGAGGGTACCCAAGAGGCCGATATCAGTCACATTTTGAAAATTCAGACTTTAACCCTGAGCTGATTGTTGAACTCTAGGCGAGAGCCTGCTGCTTCCAAGCCATCTGATTTACTTTGTCCTTGCAATTACTGCGCATAAACTTAACAAATCAAGCAAAGCAAACAGGGGCAAATTATGATCGTCAAGGTGATCTCACTATCCGGCGCCACAGGGGTTGGAAAGGATGAAGCGGCTCGCATATTGATATCTGAGCTATCGAAAAAGGGGATCAGCGCCCAACAAATCAGTTTTTCTGGCACTCTCTATGAGGAAATCTCGCGGGCTTTTGGGGTTAGCGTAGCGTTCCTCCAAGACCGCGGCACCAAAGAAAAACCCCTCACTCAACTCGCACTATCG
Source organism: Candidatus Saccharimonadota bacterium (assembly GCA_002726935.1). Taxonomy (GTDB): domain Bacteria; phylum Patescibacteriota; class Saccharimonadia; order Saccharimonadales; family Saccharimonadaceae; genus Microsaccharimonas. The sequence continues at coordinate 9,678 of PBTC01000041.1, forward strand.
AAGTGTCAGGATAAAAACTTCATCGAGGTGGCGCTACCATACCTTTCATCTCTTAAAGGTCACCAAGTTACAACAGAAACCCCGATTTCACCGCGAGAAATGCTTAAAACATGGGGCAATGGTTACCGCCGGGAATCCAAGTACGGACACGATAATTACTTTGCACAAGAGATCACAAACAAGATCCAGAGTGCATCCTCTGACATTTTTATCGTTTCCGACACAAGGCAATTTAATGAATTCGATGCTTTGCCTACCTATGAAACAGTGTTCCTAAGAATTAACAGGTCGGACATTCATGAAAATGATCAGGAGATCATTAAAAACGGTCACCCAAGCGATGCAAATTGGCGGACATTTGATTTTGATGACGTGATTGAGAACCCCTTCGGTGACTTTGACGGATATAAAGCCCGATTGATGGCTAGCCTCTCATTTTTTCTCAAAGAGAATATTCGTCAGGCAATAGAATCACGCAGGGCCCCTCAGTCAAGCAACATTCGGCCTAGCAACAACCTCCGGTCCGCCCTAAGTATGTAGCACTGATAAGCCTGCACGCTTGGGCTTTGCTGCCGAACTAACGACACCGGAAACGCCTTATTTGGATTGATTTTTTTATTCTAAAGTGCTATTATTTGCTATCAAATCAATGGGCAGGCAGGTTAAATATGCACGGTTTGCAGCAAGAAAACTCACAGCAAGAAACCACTTCGGATACCAAGAGGAGACGCCTGGAGAGCCTACGTGCCGACCTGGCCGAGCACAATCGAAGCTACTACGAGAAAGATTCACCAGTAATCTCGGATGCTGAATACGACCTGCTGCTTAAAGAACTGGAAAACCTTGAGATTCTATTTGGCGAAACCTCCGATCTCACCACACGACCCCAAGGGAAAGTAGCAAAGGGCTTCCGTAAGGTTCAGCACAAGGCACCCATGCTCTCGCTCGAGAACGCATTAACGGAAGACGAGCTAAATGACTTTTTTCGTCAAACGGAGGAGGTTGTTGGATCGCTTGAAGACGTCGAGTTTTTTGGCGAACCGAAGTATGACGGGCTGTCTTGTTCAATTACCTTTAAAGACGGCATTTACCATCAAGCTGCTACCAGGGGCGACCATGAAACAGGCGAAGATGTCACCGCCCAGGTTGCGACCATTAAGAATATTCCGAAATCGCTTGTTGAAAAAGCACACCTAATTGGGCTTGATGTCAAAGGTACGCTGGAGATTCGGGGCGAAATCATTATGCTCAAGGAAGACTTCGAGCGACTCAATCTAGAAGCCAAATCGACGGGCGCAAAATTGTTCGTCAACCCTCGTAATGCAGCGGCTGGCGCTGTACGTAACCTCAACCCGGACGTAACCGCTTCACGCCCGCTTAGTTTTTTTGCCTATAGCGTCGTCACCGAACACGGGGTAGGTGAAGCACTAGCACTCGAGACTCATCGAGACAGCATCTATCTACTTCAAGCTTTGGGTTTCACCTTAAGCAAAGAAGCCAAGCTGGTTAAAGGCAGATCCGGTGTAATTGCCCACTTCGAGTCAATCAGCCAAAAAAGGGATGGGCTGCCGTTTGATATTGACGGGGTGGTGTACAAAATTAATCGACTGGATCTGCGCAAGGAACTCGGCTTTAGATCCAAAACACCAAGATGGGCGATTGCGAGAAAGTTTCCCGCCCAAGAGCGGACGACTGTTGTTCAGAGGATCGAGTTTCAAGTTGGGCGAACGGGCGCTATCACCCCGGTGGCGCAAATTGAGCCAGTTTTCGTGGGCGGCGTCACGGTGTCTAGCGTGACCCTCCATAACTTTGATGAAGTCGAACGGCTCGGAGTGACAGCAGGCGACCGAGTCTCTGTACGACGTGCTGGCGATGTAATCCCACAGATTGTCTGCGTGACTGAAAAAGCAGCCACCGCCGTTGCCACTCTTAGGCCTACGCATTGTCCTGTGTGCCAAAGTCCTGTTGAGAGCACTGGAGCCATTATTCGTTGTTCAGGCACCTACTCCTGCAGGGCACAAGTAACCGGCCTGTTAAGCCATGCTGCCAGTCGAAAGGCTCTGAACATTGAAGGCCTCGGAGAGACAATTGTTCAGAAACTCGTCGAGCAGGGCCTTGTGAGAACGCAAGCTGACTTTTATGAGCTTAAGGAGCACCACCTTCGGAGAGTCGACGGGTTTGCTGACTTGTCGATTTCGAACCTGTTAGATGCTATTGAAAAGACTGTTGGACAAACCACATTAGCTAAGTTTATTTATGCCCTGGGAATTCAGAACCTAGGGGAGACGGGGTCAAAAGACGTTGCAAAGTTCTTCGGTTCATTCCAAGCGTTCACAAACGCAACGCAGGCAGACTTGATGAGTATTGAAGGGGTGGGAGAAACAGTTTCACAGAGTATCCTTGACTTCTTCTCTGACTCTGGACGTCTTGCAAACGCTTATCGTTTCCATGATTATTGCAAACCTATCCATCAAGCAACCTCCGCCGGAGGATGGCTGAGTGGGAAAACAATTGTGATTACAGGAACGCTGTCTAGGCCACGAGAAACCTTCGAACAATTGGCCGAGCAGGCGGGCGCCAAGGTCTCTGGATCGGTGAGCAAGAAAACTGACTACTTGCTCTGCGGAGAAAATGCGGGAAGTAAAATGGAAAAGGCAAAGTCTCTCTCGGTGGCAATCATCGACGAGGCCGAATTTTTGCGACTAACTTCAAACTAAGATCATGACAAACTCTACAAATATGCCCAGGTTGTTTCACTACACCTACTCTCATAAGCTGGAGGCTATCAAGCGCTCAGGAGGGCTGGAGGCGTCCAATGCTGGAGCCCGGGTCCTTGACAATGGGGTCGAAGTTGATCGAAAGGGATCGACAGAAAAAAGGGTTCTTTGGTTTTCAACAAACAGGTCTTTTGAACAAACCGCGGTGAAGAAGACCATGCAAAATGGATCGCTAGTACGCGGAAATTTTTTAGAGCACGCAAGAACAATAGGATTGGTTAGATTCGAATTGAAAAATTCCATCTATCACGAGGCCATCCATTGGAAAGATCTTGCGACCAAGGCAGGTATTACATATAGCCAGCGTCAAAAGATGGAGAAGGCGGGGAGAGAGCAGGGGGCAAACCCCAGCGAGTGGTACGGAGTTATCTTGGAGGAGAGAACGTTGTTTATGCACTCTTTATCCATGCAGCGACTGGACGTCTCCGGGGAGAAGCCGGCCTGGAAGCCCACGACTTTGGACGAGGAAATTGAAAGATTCAGATCACTTGGGACAATGGTGAAAAGCGTTTAAAGCAAGCACACGAAATAGATTAAATAAAGTTTTTAAGCTATAATTTATTCTGGAGGAAACCATGAATACAAGACTAGAAGAATTAAGCTTTAAAACTCGCGTAAGTTCTATTGGTTCTACCTTGAAGGATACTTTGCCGTTTATGCGACTTGGTAGTGTGGTGCAGGGCCCATTTAGTGCGCAACAAAGAAAACGCGAAAACTTAATCCTCTCAGCCATAGAGTCCACCCAACGTAGCGATGCAATTCCTGAAGAGGAACAGGCAACTCATCTGGCTGCGGCTCTTCAGGAGGCTTGCGAAGTAATCCAGCTCAGTAAGCACCAAGAACTTGGCGAGACCGAGGACAAGGCCAAGGAGCTTGAGCAAGAAATCTTGGGCCACCTCCGCCTGGTAAAGCCATTGGCTAGTCTTTACGTAGCTTGACATCCTCCCCGCCCTAAAGGACGGGGATTCCCACGACTGGAGGGCAATGTCCTGCCCCGACCAGGAATTGTGATTCACCACGCTTTGCAATGTTAATACCTGCGTTGATGTCTCTATCGTGATGTGTGCCACACACCACGCAAGTCCATGACCTTATTCCAAGATCTGCTCTACCTTTCGGACTGTTGCTGGAGATGCTCCTGCAGCACGAGCAAGTCTGGGTGGTATACGCCTCATTGACTTCACCAAACACAACGTCTGCCCAACGGCACTTGTATTCCAACATTGATTTGAGTATTCC
>PBTC01000042.1 GCA_002726935.1 Candidatus Saccharimonadota bacterium
CAAGAATTTCGATGATGCGGTCGTCGGCCTGAGGTGAAGATCGATTTTTGCGGTGCTTTGCAAACTGGCGCCGGCTTTCGTCGATGACTCGGACAATTCCCTTCTTGTCGAGCGCGCCGCTTGCGCCTGCGCTCTCAAAGATAAGCTGAATCAATATGTCGTCTAATTTTTTGTTAAAGTCATCTTCCATTGGTCGCACCTTAACGCTGCAGTTATTGATCACTAAAGTTTAGGTACTTATTTTCTTTGTGTGTTAAAAAAACTCGATCCGACGAACTAAATTTGAAACCTTAAGGCTACAAGGGCAGGGAAATGCGTATTCGCCTCTATTCAGCGATCCTAAATTGGTGGCGGCTGCTTTTTGCATCATCTAGACACCGTAGAAATGTTCATCGCTCCAAGGGGTTAATTGGCAAGTTACAGTGGATCCGAACCAATTCGGGAGAAGGTGCGGTAATCGCATATCTTAGAAAGACGGATCCATATGTCTTTGAGGAGTTGATTCTTACGGCGTTTGAGCGAAGGGGGCTCTTGGTCCGGCGGGGTACTCATTACTCAGGTGACGGTGGTATTGATGGGATGGTGCGCTTCAAGGGGGAGTGGTACCTTATCCAGGCCAAACGTTATAAGTCCCATATTAACGGACAACATGTCAGGGATTTTGATGATCGACTCGAGCGCGAAGACAAAAAAGGTTTCTTTATCCACACGGGGAAAACCGGTGATGGCGCGCGGAGCGGCGTAACTCGGGGCAGGTCGAAGATAATCTCCGGAGGTCGAATGGTCGACCTCCTCTTAAGCGACGAACGCTTTGCCTAACACTCTCCCGCGGTCCATGACCAGCTTCCTTTGGGCTGTGTAACCGATTACATGAGTGGGGAGGCGCGGAACTCCCTTCCGTATTGTGACACGGTCACCTTAACTCCTGTTCGATACGGAAAGTCCTTTTCTTGAATTAGAGACATTTGCCGCCCGTCATCAAGCTGAATAATGAGCTCAACGCCGTTAGATTGCCGGATGTTGCGCTCGATGGCTGAACCCGCCATCCCTCCAGCCACCGCACCTAGGATCGAGCCGGCGATCCGTCCGCTACCGCCCCCAACCTTTGATCCGGCAAGTCCCCCAATGGCCGCTCCAGCTAAGGACCCGATTGACCCGTTTTGGCTCTGGATCACGACGTCTCTTGCCGCAATGATGGTCCCGATCTTGACGTGTCCGGCTTGCCCAACCGCCCTCTGCGATACAAAGGAAGCACCCCCAATCCTATAGGCAACGGTCGGGTCGTATTGCGGGGACGCGCAAGCGTTAATCGTCGCTAAAGAAAGCACAATTGAGGTTAGTTTCAGGGTTTTTTTGAACATTTCTATCTCCTTTTTGCTTTTAATTATACACTGTTTTTATTGCTTTTGCAATTCTATAAGCCGGTTCGCAGAAAGGTGCTTGGTGTTGTGTTTTTTATTATTTGCTGCTATGATTATTTCATTCGAGAAACCTGGAGAGTCAAATGATGGACTGGACAAGCGTGAGCGAAGAGATGAATCAGAAGTTCATGGGTTACTTTTTTGCAGAGGATCCCGCAGCAATTGAGAAGCATGCAGAACTTCAGCAATCTGAGATCGTAAGTCTATTAGCTCAGGATGGCGTGCAAATAGAAGACTTCTTGCTCGGTAAATAGCGGTGCTTTTTAGACAGTGCTTTTTGTATTCTGAAAAACGGGGATTGGTTAGTCTGTGTTTAACAGATATGAGGTCTTCATGAAACATTGTCCGGATCCTAAATCAGCTAACGTCTACTCCTTCGGCGAGGAAGGCCTTCTTATCAACGGGGTCCCGCTTGACTGCGAGGCCATTGTCCAGGCGGCAAAAGCCTTGCTTGCTGACCAACGGTGTGTGCATGCGACCGCGGATGTCCGTCACGATGTGTATAAGAAGGCAGTATTTGGCAAACTGGAGGCAAAAGACGCTCATGCGTACCCGGCCGTTTACTGTATCGAAAAAGTCAAAAATCAAATCACCAAGTTGAACGAAGACCTGTACCTGAGGGCTCAACTGGATTTTCTGCAACTTACTTTTGCCGAGAATCTAAGCCTCCTGAATTCCATGGGGTATACGGAAATTTCTCTAAGCGTTGAAAAAACAGAAAACGAAAAGCTGGCGAGCCGACTTATGGTTGAGCGTAAGTCCCCTATTACCGGTCGACCAGAGAAAAGTCTGGCTGATGCGAAGGTTGGACCATCTTACCCCGCAATGAAGGGCATCAAGGTTGCGATGGAAGAGGCTCTTGCAGCTTTCAGCGTTAAATCCCGAGAAATCATCTCTAGCGGCACCGCGGGTGCGGGACAGATATCAGTAAAGACCGACGGGACATCAGTTCTTTTTGAGTCTCAGACCCATGCCGCAATCGGTTCGCTGTTTCCTCCAGAGAAGACCAGTTTTGCTGGTGATGCCGCTGAAGTCTTGGCGTTCTGTGAAGAGAAGCACGCGAAAGTTGTGGCTGCAACTCATATAAAAAACAAAGAAGCTGACACACAGTCAGCTCCAATTGCCTCCAGAAAGTGGGGTAAGGCTTTCTCGATCGCCTAATCGATGCTTTTTCCATGACGTTTTTTGTTCTGATTTTGTAGTTGAGCGGTTAAGTTAAACCTAAGACATAGATTGGATGACACATGAAGCAACTTGCAAAGATTTTGGCACGAGGATTGAATGAGATGCTCAAGGGTGATATGCCTAGGTTCGCTCAAACATACAACTTCAGGCATCCATTTCTCTACTTGAGAGGCGCAAACGAGCCTCTTTCGTCCATCTTTCCCCATGCAGCGCATTGCGCAATTCGACTGACACGACATGATCTTCAAGAAGCGTATCTGTTTGCAATGCAAGCGGAGACGGATGTTCGTTACCCGGGTGGCATCCATTTCTTGTGCCCTAGTCAACTCGACTTAGAAGGCGGCGTCGATCCATACGAATTTAGTCCTTCGAATCTGAGAATCGAGTCACGGGGGCTCAATAAAGTCCACGTGGCTTTTGAGCTGGATGGACGGCCAGGCCAGTACAGAGCGCCACTTAATCTAAAGCTCGCTTTTGAGCAAAACAAGAAAATTGAAATGAGCCTGCCATGAAAAAGATGACCTCTCTCACAGAATTGATTTTTGATCAGCCCACCAGGGTGACCTCAGCATTTCCGCAAACTTACACTCACCGAGGTTTCTTCGAGTCAACTGCTGATGAGGTGGTCTATGACAATGGAGTCCGGGTTGATATTACCCTAACAAAGGAGCAGATGGAGTCTTTGCAGGTAGGTCAGGACATCCCCATTTCGGTTGAGCAAGCAAGGATGAGTGGTTCTGATGCGCTGATGGATACGGTATTGCAAAAAGCGTCGGTTACCCTTTCTGAATTTGACCCAAGTTTTGTAGAGTTCAAGGTAGAGGTAAGAGGCCTGGGCGAAATGATCTCCACCGCCAGGCTGTCACAGCTACTTGCTCCAAGGCATAAATCATCATTGGCCCTAGCGTAAAGTGCTCAGTACTAAGCCTCTGTTTCCTCTTCGACTTCATCGCCAAGATCGTCCTCGGGCGCCTGCACCTCGATGATTCCGCTATCATCGTCGTTTTCCTCGTCTCCTGGGTTCGCCCGCTTAACGCCTCCAAAACAATCCATTAAGTGATCAAAAACCTTCGTAGCGAACGCACCTTTGAGCCGAAGTAACTTAGTTCTAACTAGGTCTTCCGGAAGCTCAGACACCTGATCTTGAAAGTATTGAACAAACTGAGGAGACTCAATCTTGGAGACCGCCAAATCTGAATGAACTTTGATTGAAATCAATTCATCCAATGTTATGGCCAATTCAGTACATTGCCCGCCATTAGAAATGTGTTTGACTGAATTGGTGTCCAGGCTTTTTTTACTGATTGCAACCTTCCCTCCCATTTCAAACTTAAAGGTTGCATAGTCGTCTAAGGTAACTTTGGGTGGGGGCTCCAGAGTTTGAATCCATTTTGTCATCTCTATCACCGGCTTTTTATTTGTTCTAAATACTGCGGCCCTGAAGTCCTCTCGATTCTCCCGCTTCTCGAGAAATGCACGAATGACAGCCACACAAGCTGCTTCAGAGCTGCTTTCAAAAACAGCCATATTATTTGCGACATCAAACCAGCCCGTAGTAACACTGGACTTCTCAAATGCCCTCTCGAGCAGTTTCTTGTGAACCTGGCCGGCTATAGCCACTTTTTCGTCTGGAGTCGCGTTTTGGCCAAGTTGGGTTTCGTACTCGACAATGGCCTTCTTCACCGCCTCTTTTAGGGGCTTGGCCGGCAGATCTTTCCAGTCTCTACGAAAGTTAAAAAACACATACTCAGTTTTCCCCGCCGCGTCTTTTACTGGAAATGCGATCGCTCTGTCCTGGGGCACCTGACGAAAGAATCCTTTACTTTCTGGCGCGTCGCATTTTTCAAGCTCCACAAAAGGTCTTGAGTTGATGATATCTACAAGGATCTGAGGGTCCTTTGTTTCAAAATAGAAGAACATCAGTTTCTTTGGTATCACCTTTCCGGTCCTTTTTGAAGCTGTGTATATGGCCTTGTATTGATTGACTTTTTCTATTTCTAAGTCTACTACGTCAATTTTAATAGAGAAGAAAAAACCCCGATAAACCTAAGTTTTCGGGGTTCCTTGTCAGCAACAAACCAGTTTTAGGGCTGGGTTTTGATTGCTTCAGCGACCTTATGAATTCCCATCAGGCTGTAATAGGCTTCATCAACAGCCTCGTTTTCGAGCCCAATTTCCCAGGCCGGTTCGCCATTGGCAAAAAATGTCTGTGTAACACCATTGGTTGTCTTGTTGTGCTCACGGCCCTTGTAAAAGACGAGCGCTACTGTTGGCATCCCTTCTTTTTGGAACACCGCCGAGCAAGTGACAATCGGTGGGGTCGACATCTGGGCCACTGTTATCAAGGGCTCCTCCGGGTCCGCTGGGGCAAACAGATGGTTTTCTTCGTCCCAAATATAAACCCTGAATAGATCCGCCTTTAGGCGGAAGGGATTAATAGCCCCATACCAGTTGGTGATGTTTTTTACCGACGGGCGACTTTCACAGTAACCCATGGGAATGTCGATATACGGCTCCATCACACTCACGGCGTCCAGAAGTACCTGATAGTCTCCTCGAAGCGGAGTTTTCCCAAGAAAGGTTTCAAGCGAACCAAGCTTTTCAGCTCGATTTTTTGATAACTTTGTTCCATGCACATCTGCAACGCTATTTAGGCGGATATAAGCACCGCGCTTTTCCACGTCTTGTTTGTTTACGATCGCAAAGAACCATTCGTCCTTCCGGTAGACAAGCATGTAAGTGCTAACACCACTTTCCTGGGGAAGGACGTTTAGCACTTCCTCCAAGGCACTGGCATTAATGTTCCGGTCCACGTAGAGGCTGAAGAACTCCGCATCTTTCTCCATGGTTCGGACCTGATCTACCAGGGCCTTCGCTTCGTGAGGTTCAGCAAATTTGTTGGCGATGTGCACAACCGCATCGCTTATATGCGGGTCCCGCATAAGTGTCCCACAGATGGACCCATCATCGTTCTCATAAAGAAGGGCGTAGGGCAGGTTGTCAAGTGCGCTTTTGGCGGTTAGGCCCCATGCTATCGGCCACCCTTCTTTTGTAACGTCGTGCTCAACGTACTCCACATGGGTGCCTCGCATTGGAATATCGGCGAAAGCGCTTTTAAGGTGACCCACCGGATCCAATGTAACGCCTGCACGGTTCCATGCGGAGGGTGAATATGCGAAATGGACCTCGATCACCCCTTCATGTCCAGAAGTGATTGCCAAAAATCTAAACTTTCGCTGGGATAACGGTCCTGGGAGTCGAGAATCAAAAATCTTGTCTCGTATGGCATTTAATTCTTTTTGGTCTAGCATCGTAACCCCTGTTTGGTACCACCGACAAGAATCGAACTTGTATCTGAGTCTTAGGAGGACCCCGTTCTATCCATTGAACTACGGTAGTTTTATTTTGATGATTAATTATAACATCAAAAAACCATTATGTCTATATGTACGAGGAGAATGATAGTTGTGTTTGCGACTCCCACCCTGCTGCCTTCTGTGGCAGTTCAGGGTGGTTGCAAAAAAAAACAGTCGAGACAACCGAGTGCGCGAGATGCTAACTGTGGTGCCGACCGAGAGACTCGAACTCTCACACCTTGCGGCGCCAGAACCTAAATCTGGTGCGTCTACCAATTTCGCCAGGTCGGCTAAAGTCTTGTGGAGCGGGTGAAGGGAATCGAACCCTCGTCTTAAGCTTGGAAGGCTTCAGCTCTACCATTGAGCTACACCCGCATCACTAATAATTAATTATAGCACTATCATCTCATAAAAACAATTTATTTATATTTTTCTTAGTTTTGAGAAGGCGCCTTTAATTTGACCTTATCGAGAACTCTCCTTAGCAGAGACTTGCCATGAACAGAGACGATAGGAATATCAACGGTTTCAGGCAATTCACTAAAAGTTCCACGGCGGACGGTTCTTCTCTGTAAGGATGAGGGATTCTCAACAACAAGAAAAGAGCCACCCAACACAGTAATACAAGCGTCGCCCCTATCAAAAATATAGACATTTGCTCCGTGTTCATTCACAAACGAGCTGGTGATCGAGCGCAAGCCCGGTATCTCAAGTTTTGCAAGATCGAGCAGGGTCATTAATTTTCCTCGTCCATATTGTGCCTGTCGCTTATTTGATCTTCAGACTGAAGGGCCACGCGCACTCTACTAATTGCACTGGTGTGCATTTGTGAAATACGTGTCTCGTTAACCCCAAGAATAGTGCTGATTTCCCGGAAGTTCATCTCGTGCTCGTAATGGAGCGACATAAGCATTTTTTCTCGAGTTGGAAGGTCTTCAATGGCCTGTACCACGGCCCTCCGGAGTTCCATCTCGGTCATGCGGGCTGTGGGATTGGCCGCTTGGCTATCGTCAGCCTCATTTTCTAGCAGGCTAAAGTCTTCCTCGTCGTCAGATGAGCTAAAGCTTCCCGCAAAGAGGATGGAAGACCCTCGGGCGTTGAACAGGAATTTCTGATACTCGTCGATTTCAAGTCCCAAGACAGCCGCCACCTGGGCGTCGGTGGCGCTCCTGCCGGCAATTTGAGAAGCCTTTCTCATCGCCGAGTCGAGTTTGGATTGATCTTTCCTGACATTGCGGGGAACCCAATCATTTGCCCGCAGCTCGTCAATCATGGCACCGCGGATGCGGCTTGCTGCGTATGTTGAGAATTGAGCGTTATCTTTGGTCTCGTAACGCGAGGCGGCGTCCATCAGGCCGATCATGCCTGCCTGAATCAAATCCTGCACGTCAACTGCACTAGAGAGCTTCGCAGCCAAGAGGTGGGCGATCTTGTTTACCAGAGGCATGTACTCATGCACGGTGGTATTGGACTCTTTGTTGATTCGACCGGCTGCGGTATACATTTGTGCGTTATTTTTCTTCGTCTTTTTGTACGTGGGTCATTGAACTGTCACTTCAAAAGTGTTTATCGCCGAAGGATTCCCTTCGGAGTGAATATAGCCTCGGAAGGCACACCCCTTTTTAGCGACTCCGTTGAGTGAGAAGACAGCTCTACCGTACTGACCTTGGCCGAGGTTAATCTTTGATACGGTAGGTCTAAACTCCACTGAAGAGCACGAAGTCGACTCAAGCATCGCTACGATATTTGCCTGTTGCCCTTTGTTTAGAACCAGAACACCAACCCTGACAGAGGTTTCCATTTGGACCAACCCAGTTTTTAACGCTAGATTTGGATTCCCAACCAATTGGGAGGACCACGCCGTGGACGTTGCTACAGAAATTAAGGCGACTGTTAAAACTCTTGATAACACCACAAAGGTCCCTTCTCTTATTTGCTGAACTGCCCAATTATCATAGCGTTGCTAGCGAAACTTTTTTCATTTTCCGGAAAATTAATTAGGTTTTTACAAGGTTTGTAACGATAGCAGCGCAGCAGGCCCTCCGATTACTGAGGCTTTATGACTTAAAAGTACATTTTTTGAAAAATTCTTGTATCATTATTTGCACTAGTTAACAGGTAATTAAAAACGTGGCAAAAGTATCAAGTTCGCGCGAGATGGTTCCAATAGCCTATTCTCACCTTAAGGCCCAGGGTGCCAAGGTGACGGTAAAGGCTGTTCAGGAATACATATTTGACCGAACAAATGTAACCGCTTCACCCAATCTGATTAATGATGAATTGCGAAAACTTCGCGAAGACAAGGAAGGCGAAACCGCCGGCCGAGCCGAAGTTCATGCTGACCGCATATCGCGTGAAATGTCGCCCGGTGACCCCTTGTCGCCCGAGCAACTGAATGACGAGCCAGAACATAACAGAGACTCAGTTGACTACAAAGCCAAATATTTTGAGCTGGCCGTACAACATCAGGCTTCCGAGGAAATACTGAAGATCTACAAACGTGAAATAACGACTCTTCGGGATACTGTACGGAAACAGAGTGAGTCCCTTGCGCGTTTGAATACCTATTTTGCTGAGCAAATCAGAGAAATGGCCAAGGAAGCCTCAGTCTCTATGTTGAAAACTGTTGAGGATTTGCACCAGCAAATATCCGAAATGCAGGTTGCCAGGGAAGCAGACCAGGAGCAATGGAAAGGTCTTCGGGCGTTCTTAATGTCGGAAACAGACAGGATTCGAGAGACAGAAACTGCCAAGACGCAGCTCATGAGCAGGAAGATAGCTGACCTGGAAATGATGGTCACGCACCTCACGCAATTAAAGAATCAGGCGCAAGATGAGGCCTCTAGGCTTAAGATGCAAATCGCGGACAAGGGCTGAGTCTCAGGACGACGGTTCAGTGAGTTTGCAGCGCACCTTTTTCTTCTTCGATGTACAGTGTGAGTATATTATTTAATCAACACTACTTGATTAAGGTCTTTCCCCATGAAGAAAATTGATGCCGTCACACAGGATCAACCAAAGAAACCAGGAATGCCTGGCACCGTTTCCATTCGATCTCTGGGCGATCTCAAAATTTTCGGAGTCGTTGCTTTAACAGGAGAGGCTTGTAAGTTCGGGACACGAGTGCTCTGCGACGTGACGGCCGCGGGTGCCGAAATGTTGTCGGCCTACTTCCAGGCTGGTTTAACCCTCGAGAAGAACTGGAATCAAGGTGATCCATCAGACCCTCATATTGGCAGCATTATGATTGATCGCGCGATCGCTACACCACTGGCGAAATTTGCACTGCTTCACAACGGAGCACTCCTAATTGCTGAGTCTGAAAGAATGATTGGTCCTGGATCCGTTGTCGGGATTTTCTCCGAGCACTGGAAAAAGCAATATGAAGATCACAATGCAAAGGTGATCCAAGAGTGTGCCAGCGAAAACAATGGAGACCAAGGGGCCATTTGGAAGCCAGAGGGGGCTCAGTATCGCCTAGGGATGTTCCAACTCCAGGTCAATCCCAATCCCGGGCCTCGCATGGAAAACACGAATACGCACGAGGCAACCGGCCGAACTATGAAGGCCCCGGCCCCATCAATGGGTTAGGCCTTTACTTGGCAATCAGTCCTTGTGGAAGCGATTCTAAGAGCTCGTCTTTTTCGCTTTCATGAGGCAACCGCGTGAATTTGATATGAGTCAACTTTGCTTTAAGGTACATCTCTGTCTTTGTCGAAATCAGCGGGTCTAAGACCACATAGCCCCCCTGTTCTGCTAGGTCACCCAAACAGATACTGAAGGACTTGTGTAGGTAATGTTTTTCCCCGTCGCCATAGATCAACGTTGAAATTTCAGGACTGAGAACGTAAAGCGTTTTTGATCCAACGAACTTCTCTTCGAGTCTGTAAACGTTGCTAACAAGCCCCATAGAGACCTGTTCTGCAGCCATCTCACGTATCTCATTGCTCGACTTGTCCGTAGTGACCAGATGATGCCCGTCGCGATCAATTGAATTAAGGTCCGTTCTCTTTAGCCCGAAGCGGCTTGCGTTCAATTTGTATCTTCGAGAGAAGGATATTGCGTCCCGGGTTGGACTAACCGCCAGAGGAATGCAGAATTTCCCATTGGCCTCATTGATTGAGGGGGTCTTTGCGACAGAAATCGAAGCCCAAAGAGTGCAAGCAAGTGTTAGCGCTGCGAACGCTATGTGGCTCATAGCGGCCCCACTCCCCGTGCCCAATTGATTAGCTGCCGTAACTTTTTCATTAACGGGTACATTAGTTCGCTGAATGCATGTATTCCTAGAATCTTTGAAAAAAAGAGGCCTCCGGTGATTTTGGGGGCCCCTATTCGACTGAGATAGCTCATGGCACAGGCGCCAAAGTAAATTCGACCTTCATGCAGAACCAAGACCCCCTCGTTAGGGTCAAGATTGTTGGATTTCAGGTGGCCCGAAAGCTCACTCTGAGTACGAAGGTCTATCAACCTTAGCTGACCGACAGAAGCCTTGATTTGGTAGTAGTAGGCTGCATTCTGGCAAAGAATGCAGTCACCATCGTATAGGATATAAAGGGTCCCACGATCTAGATTGAATCCTGTCAGGCTGGCCCAAAAGCCTTCAAATTCTGGCGCAATGTCCATTAAAAGTAAAATGAAAAGAGTCAGTTTTCAATCTTAGCTTTTTTGTCTGGGCAATTAAAAATTGAACTGGATTTGCTTGTCTTTTTTAGTTTCCTGGTACATTGTGCGGCTATCCAAATCACAGCACTGGGCGACAATTTTAAAAAATGGAGTCGGATTTTTTCTGTCGACGAAGACCCCTTTCCTTGCCCCATCAAGGATGAAAGACGCCTTTTGCTCGAACTCTTTCGCTGTAAGTTGATCGGACGCTGGTCCAAGTGATGCAATGTTTCTTTGCAGTCTAACAAACTCATCTGACAAAGCGCCATGCATAAGCTCGACCTCAAACCCATGGAGATCAATTGGGGGAAGGAAGTCCGGATGCGCCTCTTTAGTTAAATAAAGCCCAATTGTCGAGACATTCGCTCCGGACTCTCTGAAAGTGTCTTTTTGGTTGAATGGCCCGTCTACGTCTACCGCCCCTTTAGAGCGCACGATGCGTTCTAGTAAGCTAAATCTCTTCTCGTCGGCTGCATCAAGTAGTGACTTCGGAACAATGGCGGCAAGATCACCCTCTGGCGAGAGCATGTAAAGCGCATGGTTAACATGCTCAACATAGCAATCTTTCTGGCCTTTTAATGAGAAAGGCGGGTTCATTAGGACAAGGTCATATGGATGGTCAGGGACGCATGCCAAAAAATCACCTTCAGTGACGCTATACCCTTTGCTCTTTAGAACACCGGCATTAACAGGGTCGATTTCAACGCAGTCTATCCAAAGGGGGTTAGAGGGGAATTCCTTTTTAAACCTGGCTACGAACGCATCAACAAGCGCGCCGTGCCCCGCGCTAGGTTCTAGCACTTTGAATGGCAGCCCAGGGTCTTGACGGAGCTTGAATGCTTGATAATTGTGCTGCATTTGGAACAGTGGAAGATTGTTGATCAGATACTCGGCTGCAGAGTTGGGTGTAGCGTAGAAGTCGAGCGCTTCTTTTTTGTTAAAGGTGCCGGTTTCTTGCAACTTAGAAAAAGAAGCGTGAAAACTCCGATCAAATACAAATGCATCAATAGATCTTTGGTACCTCCCCCCGATATTCTTAAAGGCAGAGGCGACCTCAAGGTAAAGCCCGCGGTCGAGTATGCCCTCGGTGATCCGAATGCAATTCTGTTCGTCAAGGGTGCACGATTTGATCACATCATGAGCTTGGGGGGATAGCTTTATCATAGTTACATTTCCATGAGTTCGATGTGATTATGTTAGTTCACGGTTCCTGGCTTTAAAAATGAAATTGACACTCGAAAAGCAGCAATCTCGGAAAGTGCTTTTCGATACCTTTTTTTGCTTTGGTAAAAAGGTTGCTGTGGTTATTCTTGACCTGTTACCAAAAGGAACCGAGGCGGAAATGAAATCACTACAGGCAGAACCAGCAGTTGCAGTCGTAAAAGATCGTGCTATTCGGGCGAGCGGAGACTACAGGAGCTCCCCATTCTTTCTACGATCAAGAGAAAACGGTCGCCTGAATTTAATGCCTTTGGGTGATTCCAGGACGCCTGAAGAAGCCCTAAGGATAGCCCGAGAACGAGGGTATGAGCCAACTCACTTGATCACTGTCGATAATGGGAAGAGGTATATCACCAAGTTCGCCGATCTGCCCGTGGCCGGCACGCCGACAAAGCCGATGAAGATTGGGATGGCCGCCTGATTTTTCCAGGTCGTTCCCTACTCCGCTTGGATGAGTTTCATTTATAGGCCAAGCAGGCCAGTCGCATCTTTTCTAGGCGGTCCAGATAAACGCCGATCTCTCTTTTCTTCAGATCGTCTTGCTCCGTGCTGTAGAGTTCTTCAATTTGAGAGCATGCCCACCGTAGCGCCTGGACGTCTACGATATCGGCTCTTAGGGCCAGAGATGCATCCCAGGCTGCTTGAACTTTTTGCTCTTCCGTTAATTGTTCCCACTTTTTCCCGCTCGGCGCCTTGGAGTTCCACCAAGCTGCTGTTTTTGCTAAAGAGCTCATCGGTTAGACCATCGCAAGTTTCAATATATCAATGATACACGATTTATTGGTATTTTGCAATTTACAACAATCAATACTTTTAATTGACTTTTTATTTAAATACGATTATGATTTAAACACTGGATTCTTGCAGCAGCTAGATCTAGTTTGTCACCTCCCCCTCCTAACAAGAGGTTCGGCCAGAGCCTGGAGTTCTGGCCAATTTTTTGGTTACGAGGCGATCGACGAAACAATTTATTTGTTTTTTGTTCAAAATACTTGACGAACAAAAATAATGTGTTTATAGTTTGGACACTAACCAGATTAGAGAGATTTGAAATGAACGCAACGATTACACAGACAGGAGCACAAGTGCACGCCGCACTGCGGGCGTCCGTTTGTCGTATCCAGCGCTCTTTCGATCAAAAGTCATTTAATAAACCGATGCCCTCGAATTATTGGTCATTTAACGAGCCAGCAATTAAGAGTTCATCGGAAGTCAAAATCCCGGGATAAGTAGGCCAAGCGGTCTGCAGGCTCCCCGGGAGGGGAACCAAGACCTTAAGCAGCTTAGCCTGGCACCAGCCACAAGCCTCCAAAGTTTTAAGACCCCAAACAACAGAGCCGCGTTTGAGCACTATGCTTGAGCGTTTGTTCTTTAACAGTCTGAATTTCGTTGTCGTTTGAGTAAGTTAGGCAAATGGATTGCGCGTACGCAGTCTGTTTGCCTAACTTAAAAGGTCGAACAATCAATTAAACGCGAATTGCCTAAGGCTCTTTTTTGTCGCAACAGGAGAGATGCGCTTAATCTCGTTCAAATTTATTGAATAAGTAAACCTCTCAAGCGTTTTGCCGGTTTAGCTCAGTTGGTAGTAGCAATCGCCTTGTAAGCGATAGGTCGTCCGTTCGAGTCGGACAACCGGCACCAATGTTGATTTATTTAGTAAGCGCTTTGTTTTAAGCGGGTGATTTTTGTGCAGGGAAATCGGAACGGCCTCGTGTTGAGGTTAGGTACGTGTCGCTACAGACCCACCGCCCAGGCAGCAGATGGGCCTGTTTCTAACAGAGTGCTTACCAAATCGATCGTGATTCCGAAGTGATTTAATAAGTGAGGGCTTAAGTATGAAGATCGTACTAAAGGGGAAAACAAAGAAGCCTCGAAAAAGCAATGCCGTTTTGTTCCGCTCGGGTTCGGGCTGGCATAAGAAAAACGAGAAGACACTCCGCAGGCAAGCGCAAGTGCGCCTAAAGAAAGATCAGGAGGTTTTTCAAAGCACATTGTTCAGTGTTCTTTGAAAAGCCTGTTTGATCGAATAAGAAACAACCGTGCTCCCATCGTCTAGATGGCCAAGGACTCCGCCCTTTCACGGCGGTAACAGGGGTTCGAATCCCCTTGGGAGTGCCAAATAATCGCCCAATTAATGGAGGCAAAAATGCTTAAAAAAACAAAGGGAATTGAAATCGTGCTTCGCCCAAGCGTCTCCATGTTGGGAGAGGTAAAGCACGAAGTAATCAACGCAAAAGAACTCAAAAGCTGGCGCGTTGAAATTCGAGTAAATGGGAAGGTCAACCAGTCCCAAAGGGTGTATTGCCAAAGCGACGTTGCATTGGCCACCAAAACAATGCTTCGTACCGAGCACCTCTTGGGGAACTTTTCTTCCTTTACTCGAGCTGCCACTAAAGGTACCAAATCCTATTCTCATGACTATGAGAGCAGACTAAGGCCGGTTGCGGCCTAGAGCAAACAAAAACCTTGGGGAGCGAACTGGCGCAGAAGCCAGCGCACCCAAGGCAGCTCTAAAAAATCAGATGCGGTGTAGCTCAGCCTGGCAGAGCAGAGGGCTCATATCCCTTTTGTCGTCGGTTCGAATCCGACCATCCGCAACCAATTTAACCTGGGTAAGTATGCAAACGGCTGAAGCAAGCGGTCTGTAAAACCGTGACATAAGAAACATTGCTGGTTCGAGTCCAGCCTTGCCCACCAAACTCACATGGTCATTCTGGACTTAAGATTCGATCTTTGAGCCTCGCCCATGCAGACATGATCATAGTTAGCGCGCCCTATTCGCCGTACTTCCGCTGCGGATATAGGTGCTAGGCTGTAATCAAATTCGAATTCATGTGAGAAATCTTGAGAGTTTCCAAGTTGACCTTTGATGGTGACCTTGGATTCGTTATATAGCTTATCGACACGCTGTGTAAGCACAAAATTGCCAGACCTGTTCATCTCGAACGCCGTAACCGTTGTTGTACTTTGCTGAGGGGGTGGCTTCCCTGTCTCGATGCTTATGCCCTCTTTTATCAACGCGATAATACTTTGAGCGCGCTCAGTCCACAGTGAGCTTATCTCCGGCGTCTGGCCGTCAATGCTTGCAACTCCGATAGAGCCTGACTCGCTTGAAAAATATTGCAGGTGATCAATCCCCTCAATATTCACAATGTCCAGCATATCTTTGCACTGTGAAAGAAGATCAAATCTACGTCGACTCTCAATTGCAGCAGCCTGAATATCAAATTCTACCGAACTGGAATTCGGTTCGTTGCTCTTCTGTTCAAACGAAGGTTCAGCCTTATCTCGAAGTAGATTCATGGCTTTCTTAAAAATGTTGACTTTCATCGTTCACCTCTTTGGTCCTTTTATCGTATTTAGAGACTACATGTTGGTCAACTTTTTCCGCCACTGATTATTCAGTTAATAGTTTCTCTCCGATTAGCTCAAGTAGGTAGAGCGCGTGCTTTGGGAGCATGAGGTTGCAGGTTCGAGGCCTGTGTTGGAGACCATTTTTTCAGCGTCAGAGGAAGACGATGGCAGTCGGCCGGCCTCCAAATCCGTGCAGTCATGGGTTCGATTCCCTGCTCTGGCGCCACCAAATTTCTTTCAATCATTAACTTCGCACCTTTAGCTCAGTTGGTAGAGCAGTGGCCTGAAGAGCCATGTGTCGCTGGTTCGATTCCAGCAAGGTGCACCATTTCCCCCGGGGCCATAGCTCAGCCGGGAGAGCGCCTGCTTTGCAAGCAGAGGGTCGTCGGTTCGACCCCGACTGGTTCCACCATTGTTCAATTGGAAATCTTAGCCGAGTGAGGACTAGCGGCGACTGTCTTGAAAACAGAAGGCCCAGCGATGGGTGTCAGGGTTCGAGCCCCTGGATTTCCGCCACTTTTTATCCCTTCCTTAGCTCATTTGGATCAGAGCGCCTGGCTACGAACCAGGGGGTAGCAAGTTCGATTCTTGCAGGAAGGTCCACGTTTTCACACTCGGAGTGCCAGAGCGGTCTAATGGCCTCGCCTGCAAAGCGATTGATCCCCGGTTCGAATCCGGGCTCCGAGTCCAATTTTAATCTTTAGGTCCCATCGTCTACCGGCTAGGATCGCGCCCTGTCACGGCGCAGAAACGGGTTCGACTCCCGTTGGGACCGCCATTTTCGTTTGTTGTGATGTAGCTCAGCGGTAGAGCGCCGTCTTGATAAGGCGGTGGTCGTTGGTTCGATTCCATCCATCACAACCACAACACATCAGGGGAGTAGCTCAGCGGTAGTAGCGCCTGCCTTACACGCAGGAGGTCCACGGTTCAATCCCGTGCTTCCCTACCAAGTCTTCGTTGTGCCCAGATGGTGGAATTGGTAGACACACCATCTTGAGGGGGTGGCGCCAGAAATGGCGTTCGGGTTCGAGTCCCGATCTGGGCACCAGTTTTGATTTCAATTGGGGGTTAGTTCAGTGGTTAGAACACCGGATTTTGATTCCGGGTGTCGCAGGTTCGAGTCCTGCACCCTCTGCCATTTTCCGTGGCGTCCATCATCTAGAGGCCTAGGATCCCGGGTTGTGATCCCGGCAACATGGGTTCGAATCCCATTGGACGCCCCATTCTTCTTCTCGGCGGTATAGCTCAGTGGTCTAGCAGCACCCGGCTTTTAACCGGATGGTCCTGGGTTCAAATCCCAGTGCCGCCACCATTTTTAATTCCACGAAACGCACCGGGTGTGCGGCCGGACTGTTAATCCGTGTGAGTTTGGTTCAAGCCCAAATCGTGGAGCCATCATTTCTGAGCGCTTGAGTCGCTCAACCTCCCATAGAGACATGGCCGAGTGGCCTAAGGCGCCTTCCTGCTAAGAAGGAACTGGGTGTATGCCTGGTCGAGGGTTCGAATCCCTCTGTCTCTGCCATACCCCCAAAAAAGACCTTTTTCATTTTTGAGTATCAGTCGACAACGGAATTTGGCCTGTTTTTCTGACCTTTAACTCTGGAAAAACAATGCGGTGAAGCCATGGCTAAAAATACGATCACAAGACAATCTATAGTTGAGCACCTGGGACGATGTGGTCCTGACACGCGTATCTACCTGGGGTGTGACAGTCGTAGATTTCGTGAAAAAGGAAAATGGATGGCGGACTATACTCTGGTGATTGTGATCCATGAAGATGGCTGCAAGGGAGCAAAGATTCTTGGTCACACTGTTCGTGAACCCCTATACGACAACTCTCCGGACAAGCCGGCATTTCGTTTAATGAACGAGGTCTACAAAATAGCCGCCCTATGGCTTGAATTTGGGGATCTATTTGCTGGATACCAGACAGAAGTTCATTTGGACTTGAACCCGAACAAACGATTCAAGTCGTCTGGTGTTGTCTCTGAGGCGATTGGGTATATTCGAGGTGTCTGCCAAATTGAAGCCAAGCTCAAGCCAGATGCATGGGCAGCTAGTTTTGCTGCTGACCGCTATCTGAGCTTGAAGGCGGCCTGACATGTTTTTGAAGGAAGGCCTGGTTTAAATTCCGGGCCCCTTAATTACATAATTCTTTGGGAGAACCAGTTTTGAATCATCCATCGCCTTCTCGCGACCTACCAGTGTTGGAGCAATCCATACTGGTTTGACAAGTCCGAGCTTTTCACCATACCTCTGGTTCCTAAAATGCCCACGACGCCAGTGAGCCGATATGCCCCCGTTTGCTGTGAGATCCGACGCGGAGGGTGTCCCCTCAGGATATTCTTGATGACGTATGACAATACGATCTGCGAGCCTGTAGCCGGCGCGAATTGCCTTTTCTTTCTTTGATGGATTTGTGATTGCCGCGACCGCCTTCAAATGGGCTGTACGCTCGTTAACAGGGACCTGATCATACTTTCCGTGGTTCAAGTAAAGAACGCATTTCGCAGCGAGTGACATAAGCTTTTGAAGCAGAGGCCTCGTGCTGTCAAATAGGACTCGGTTGGTAACCACCCTAGAGGGCAACTCCGTGCATTTATCGAGCGCAAGATCAATAGACTCATTGAGGGTTTTGTTACTGAAACCCTCCCCCGTCTCGAGCATGATCATTTGGGTTGCATCATCTAGGATGTTTTCTTTCGGCTCTCCAACGAATACGAAAGTTATCGTGCTGCCGGTATAGGGATTGGGCGGCACATCAGATCTTAATACGTAAAAGCCCTCAAGTTTGTGCATGCCAGTTTGTGTGTTAAATACCTCGTAATCCAACATCCTGGATGCGCCCATCTCAACGTAGAAAATTCCAAAGGGAGCGTTTTCAAGAAAACTCACGGTAAGATCGTCTCCAATGTCAGATTGGTCAAGGAGACTCAACAACCGATCTTCTATTTGAAACACTGGGATTTTGGAGCATGCGTTCCTAAGACTCAACATGTAAGACATGGAGTTGCCCATGAAGGTGCCGGATGCAGCCTGATCGCTTTTCCTTATTATGGTCTTGATGCTTGGGCTAAAAGAATACTCAGTGCTGGTCCTTAGATGCCAAAGGTAAAAGTCCTGTTCAGCGGCAGTCATTTTCAGATAATCGGCAATATCTCTTACGGGCGAGTCAACAAATAAGGGGGCCGCCATCAAGTTTTTGACTAGGGCACTTCGATCTGGATGAGCAAGTTTTGATCCCTCATTAAACTGATCGATTCCTAGATATTTTTCAGGATTCTTTTGAATAAGCCTTCCTGTCTCGATGAAGGCTTCAGCTTGTTTTAAAAAAGGGTCTTTCCTTAGATTCTTCATCGCAGATTGCCAAGTGATTTGTTGCCGAACGCCTTATTTTAACACCTAGGTGTAAGGGCATTTCAGAAGCTTATCGATCGAGGGCGAGAACGACCCCCTGATTCGTTTAGCAAAACTGGAGCCTGAATGAAAGTCTGGAAAAACGCCTCAGCCTTAAGAAAAGCAATCTCTTCGTGATTTAAATCACTTAAGTCGGAGCCTGAGTAGTACATCTCGAATGCACTTTCTAACTGGTCTCTGGGGATTTTCTCAAGGTTTACGGCCACCGCCACATTATCGAGCTCCTCCTTGCTTGGAGAGAAGTCCTCTTCCCAGGTTGCAAAATGAAACTCTGTTTCACTGACTTGCTTGCTGAATTGGGTTTGTTCAGTGTTACTCGGAACCCAGGGGTCGTAGGTGTAAAGTTTTTTGACGAGTTCGATTAAGCTTTTCATGAGTCAACGTGTTTTTTAGTTCGATAGTTGACTCTATCAATCTTGCGCGATTGAGCAAATGAATACCCTGCTTAGAAATACAGTGCATTAAAAAGCTAGGTAGACCCAAGCAATTTGCTCTAGAGGTATCAGGAAATAAAGCTAATCGACACCAAGAATGAGTAGGAAATATATGTCGAAAGTGACGCGGCCAGAATTGTCTTTCTGGTGCTTCGAACCCCGTCCGTTTGCCACACCACATAGATACAGAACAGAATGGCGCTAAGCAGAATCAAAGCCACAGATGAATAAAGGGCTTGCATCATCGAGCCCCTATTCTTAAATCGTGAGGAGCCATAGGCGCTTGCCCTTTGTCGAGGGTTTCAATAACTTTCGTAATGCAGGCGGGAAAGTTGGATTCGTTGTTGGCAGCAGTCCTAGATACATTAAGAACTTCAACCATACCTCGAACTTCTTTGCCGCTGAAAACCGCAATGTCGTTATTGAGTACGGCATTGCCTATGCCGGTGATTTCAAAATAGTGCCCTCGTAATTTTTTTACGAGTCCAAGATTGGCCATGATCTCCATACGATGTATTGGAACATCGTTGACCAACCGAAAGGATTTGCACTCAGCAAAGCGTTGAAGGTCCCTATAGTCCTCTGAAGAAATCAGAAGCCTGATCGGTTCGGGAAGCTTTTGGACGAGCCTTTTGCGAACTCCGCCAGTGTGCAACCCCTCGATCATTTTTGCTTTCTGCATTTTCTTGACTATTCTCTTTTGAATAGAAATTGCCGCAGAAAGCCAGTCCGTATCACCATTGTCGAATCTAGATTCAGCCATAACCGACTGAAGCTCTGCGATAGTGAGTCCGATGTCTAAGCTGTTCATAAGTTCGTTGCCAGGGTTTGGAGGTTAAAATTTGGGCCTGTTCACATTGTAGTTTGTGCTCATGTGTACATCGTAGCGTGTTTTAGTGGCACAATCAAGGCGCTATCAACCCAAGAGACCCGTGGTGTTGGTATGATCGCACGCAGAACCTGGGCGGTAAATGCGAAACGAATGAGGTTTTCAGATACACTCTTCGCGGCCTGCTCGACGACGAGTCTAATAAACAACAAGCATTAATTAAAATTTACTTTAAATTTTTACTATGCTATTATTTGCTCGCCTTCGTTGGCTTTATTTAATAGTGGGAATCCACTTAATTTTCTATGAGATTCGTCTAATGAAAAAAACAATGATTTCTTCGGTTTTGGCCGCCATGGTTTTGGCGTCTGGTTGTTCAACCATCATGTCTGGCAAAGAGCAGCAGATCTCTGTCAACAGCAACGTTAAAGGCGCCACGGTACTCGTGAATGGCGCAGAGATCGGCAAGACCCCCTTCGTGGGCAAAATTGCCAAGCCTCAGTCGGGTAGCGGAAATACGCTGACATTGCGCGCACCAGGCTACGAAGAGAAAACCGTCGCGGTGGAAACGGCTATCGAGCCTACATTCTTCGTCAATATCTTGAGTGGCGGCCCGTTTGGCTCGACCACAGACTACTCTACAGGCTCAATGTATAAACTGGGCGATGGCAACTTCAACGTCGACCTGGAAAAATCGGGAAAGTAATAGAGAGCGACTGTCGCTCGGGGGTAAATCACTGGGTTCTTTCGAACTTTGTGTACATTGCCTCCGAGTGGCATCAGCACGATGGACCCTATCTCCGCGCTCTCTACAATATGACGAAAACTCAGGGTCAAAATTTTCGTGAATGGTTCGAATCAAAAACCCGGCTCCTTAATGAATACAGGCCCGTGAAGTTAGCCGATTTTTCGTGCTTGCTGTCGTTTTAAAACAAGAATAACACTCACAGAGCATGCGTTTTAATAACCTTAGTTGCGCACGAATCGGCGGCCACACTCACTGGGTGCGCCTTGCGTATTCTTTTCTGTTCATTTTGTCACTTGCCTTTTTCGGCGCAAAATCGAACGCCGCGGTTGAGCCTCACGCGAGGCCCATCGATGCCTCAATGCTGGAAAATTATCAGCACGTAAGCGTCGTTTTCTCAGCGGCCGACCTGTCTAATCCTGAAAGTGTTTTTGGGCATGTTTTCATCGTTTTCCATAATGCTGAAATCCCAAACCCTTTGGACCCTGTGGTGGAATTCTACGGAATGATGTCAGAGGTAGAGATGGGTATGCTCAAAACAGTAGCATCGAGCATCCCAGGGGTATATAAGCTTTCGACATTTGAAGAGAAGGTAAGGGTTTATGACAAGGAGGGACGAGACCTCTTCGTACGCCGGACACGTTCGTCGATTAACCCACGAGATCTCGCTGGAAAAATCGGTAGGCTATCAAAGGGGGTGCACCCGTACGACTTCTTGGACAGAAACTGTGCTTTCTATCTGGAATACCTCCTCACCTCAAGTGAGCGATTCTCGGACGCATCTTGGGCTATACGACAGCCTGCAGATGTGTTCTATGAGTATGGAGACCCATTAACTGAATACGCCATAAAGTCCACTGAGCGACGTCGAATCGAATTCAAGCAAGCTCTTTATGATGGCAGATTCAATGCAAACCAAATCGATGAATTAAGACTTGGGCTCAAGTTCTACGAGGCCAGATCAGTTGTTCTGGCTGGTAGCGTGAGCAGTGACCTGGATTCCTCCGCGGTGGCAATGTTCGATTCTCCGCCACCCCAGGACGTTTACCCTGCTCCAAAAGCTGCGGGGCATAGGGAGTACGCGGCGGTGGCGATCTCCAAAAGAGGGTTCCTTCTTCAATATGGTGGCTTTGACACAAGAGGTTTAAGCACGAACGACAGTGTTCCCTCATTAAGTCGCCTCAAAGTAGGAGAGGTAACGCTTCGCTGTAACAAGGGAGATCAGTGTGCAAGCCAGGTGCTGGCCTTTGAAACCTTGACGTTGCCAAAAGAAGGTTTTGGGTTATCTAAGTTTTTGTCGACATCAGGCAGACTTGACCAAGAAGGTGTCGGTGTTAACGCACAAATAGGTATGGGCATAGGCTATAGGTCGGGATCCTTGGGTGTTGCCGTTGTACCTGGGCTCGGCGTCGACAATAAATATTGGAGCAAAAGGTCTTCATTGACTGATGGTTTGCTGGCGAATCGGCTTGTTTTCACGTATCTCCATGCGAGGACCTCGACTTATCTCGACTTGATGCTGTCTGACACAGTCAAAATTGATCCGATAGGAAAACAAAAGCGGTCTTTGCAAATCACGTTTGATCGCCAGGGCTTGTTCTTTCGAACATCTTTTGCGGATGACTTTCTCTTGGGAGTACAAAGGCGATTCGACTAACGTGTCATTGTGGCACTAGGCTTTCTGGATAGAGCTTGCTTGCATCAAGCGCTAGGGGAGTTTTTGGTTAAGTACGCGGACATTAAACATCTCTCTGAGAACTGCATCATCCTGATGCATCCGGCCCAAGAGAGCTTCGGTGGTTTTTTTGTGATCAGCAAAAAACGCTGATTCAGCGTCAGTTACCCTCACATAGCAAACAGGGGCAAAGCCAAACTGATCTGCTGTGATATCGACCACCCACTGTTTTTTATCTACCTCACACAGAACCCACATATGCTTGTTTAGCTGTCCATCGGGGGATTTTATTCCAGTGCTTGGCTTGAGTCCTCCGGATTGAATTGAGATCAATGCGTCTCTTGGCCCAAATCTCTTGAGAATCATGAGTAGGTAGTGGCTGCCGAAAACACAAGATTGATCCGTTGAGGAAAATCCTGACATTTTTAGGAAAGCCAGAAACTGCTCTCTGGCCATCACAGCTAGCTCAGAAAGAGGAAAGCTTGAATCGTTTTCAGGGAAACGAAATTCAGACTCTACGTCCTTTCCTGTTAGGCCTCTGTCCATACGCCATCGGGTCTTACTTCTGCACATTTGACGGCCCATACTGGGTCCCCGGAGGCTGTGTAAAAGTACTCGCCTCTTTCGTAAGGATTGTAGCGGATGTGCACTGGATGGGGGTGATCGGTTACCCCTTGAGAAAGATTATCCTCTGTGTAGCGAAGGGTAATCAGGTCTGCGCATTGCAAAGTGCCCTCTACAAAGGCGTGGACGTTTTTCTGCCTGGATTTAAGTACTTTTTGCCTAGAGGTTTCATAGACTACCATTTTGCAGTTATGAAGATAAGCTGAGTTCGCATGCGCAATTACGCGGCCTTTATTTGATCCCTCCATGGCAATAATGGACATGCATTTCTTGTGAAGGTTACGAAAAACGCGAACTCGCATGAGGGCCTCTTTTGGTTTTGCTGCTAGAGCACACCAAAATAATACCACTATTTTACATTATTTGCAATTCAGCAAATTTTCAAACTTGAATTGAATGTCCTTTTAGTGCGATCTCCATCGAATCCGCAAAGTAAATGCTGGTGGAGTTTTTCAACGCACTCGAATGCTTTAACTACGTCGCCTATGACCAATTCTGTGATGCTCTGCTGCAACATTAAATTCAGGGGGTTCGAGAAATTCTCGACAAAGCACCCTTCATGCCAATGCTGACCTTTCTCATCGATGTTCATTGGTGAAAGGCCACGTAAAAGTCTAGCTTCATTGATGGATTCAACCATACTCAATGCGCTGTCCCGATAGGCAATGATTGGCTTTCCTTGAGCGTACATGTAAGCCATCTCCCAGCACGTTCCACTGTCTGGCTCAAGCCCACGCCAGGGATTAGTGTTGGCGATCATGAAGTCTGCCTGGTCCATTAAAGCAAGATTCCCTGCAAATATCGCCTTGGAGACCTGATGCTCTGGAATAGTCGAAAAGTCAAGGTTATCGCAGGGGAACAACGCATTTAACCCGAGAACTTTAGCGGCTGCCTTGGCGCTATGAGCGAAATCGGCGACATCACCACGAAAGACATCCGGACCCGCCATATATACACTTGGCAATGAGTTTTTTTTCTTGTTCATTGTCTTTATAGAGTTAGTTGACTTTTCGATTATAGGAGCTGATGCACTCCATCTAAAAGCGAAATAGCTCTTCCTCAGGCAGACACCGCAGAGGACTCGGTAAAACCCAATTTCAATGCTGCGAATTCAAACATTGGTGTCGGGGGACAAGCCCTTCTCCAGGCTTGTTCTTGATGAATGGTTACCAACGGTTTTTGCAGCTCTTGGGCAATATTCGATTCCAGTGCCCTTGCAAAACCCTCGAGGGAGTGACCAGCCCAAGGCGCCTTAATAGTTCGTTTGTAGCAGACCCAGGTCCTTTTCCAAGCTTCAGAGAGGGGAACTTTAGATGCGGCCTCGATAAATAGTTTTTCAGTTCTCGTCAATAACGCCAAGAGCTTCGATTCAGGGTTGAGCAACGCTCCGGCGGGATAGATCGCATGACTGCGGAGCAGGTGCAGCAGGTACACTGTGCACTCGCTTGCATAGACATGAGCAAGGAAGCTTTGAGTGCCCCGGCTGTTCGTGAAATTCCTCGTTTTGACTTTCTCGTCGAATGCTCTTTGTATTGTGCCGCCTTGGCTCTTAAATGGAAGTTGAAACTTTATTGCCCCTAGATCAATAGGCTCGAGCTTGGTGCCACAACCGCTCAGCTTGAACTGTTCGTAGTCCATTTTGTAAGGGTCTTGCCTAAGGACTTTTTGTTCGACAAGAAAGTCCAACAGAGCTGCGCGTGGCCAACCGAATATTTTATAGACGTCAGAAGACGCTAGCCTTTGGTCTCTCCACACCGAGCCGAGTGAATGTTCAAGGGTTCCGATGCAAAGAGCTAGTGTGTCATCGGGTTGTTCGAGGTCTGTTTTCTGCGAACAAAGGTCGTTAAATCTCTTCTTATAAAGAGCGCGCTTTTGAGCCTCAAGGACAGCGAGCCTTGCGACCTCTGCCTCCTTTTCTTCAATTAAACGCTTCTTTTGTGCGTCTTGACTCATCTGGGCGCATTGAACACATGTATTAAGCCCAGGGTCTCTTATCTTGCTGATTGCGTCCGTTCGGCTGTCCGCGGTAAGGCGTCCTTTACATAACGAACAGATTCTTTTGGGAAGCCAGGCGGTGGCGTAGAGTGCTACCGTGTGCGCAAGCTCCCGTTTGCTTTTGTTGTGGTGCAATACAAGCAGTTCATCAAGGTCAAAAATGAAAGATCCTTTTTCATATGTCCAGTACTTCATGGCCAATGCGATCTTCTCGACATCGTCGGTCAGGAATTCAATTTTGATAACGGGATCTTTAAGGTTCATGATTAATGCTTCTCTGGTACCCAAACATTAATATCACATTTATATTTCCCGATCAATTTATATATTAAAATTAACCACTTAATTTCAAATTCTTGATCGGAACGCACATCCAGGCGTTATCATGTACACATACAAAAAGTACATTAACCATGCCTACGTCTACTTCATCAGAAATTTCTTTTTTTCGCCCTTTGAGTCATGTTGATTGCGAAATAGCAATTGGGACCCTACCCTTCCTTTATCAAGAAAGGGTTCTTGAGCTCGATAGCGAATGGCCGCAATATTTCTTAAGAAAACTAAGGGATGGATTTGGAGTTAACAGGATAGTCTGCATAGGATCCGACGCGGAATATTTCTCATCCAGGTTGCCGAAGCTTGAAGTGATCGCAAAATCCCACCAAGTGGATTTGATCCGCCTTCCTGTTTTGGGTGTGTCCGGTTTTTCCGAGCTGAGTTTTAGTAGCTTGAGGTCTCTATCTTCCTTTCTTGCCCAGAGCAATGGCGAGATCGGCAGAACTCTGTTGCTTTGTTCACTAGATGGGGAGAGGTCGACTACCTTGGCTGGTGCCGTTTCGATTTGTCTTGGCTCCGGGATTGATAGCGTTCTTTCGCGATTGAGAATGCTTCGCTTGAGCGCCTTTTCGAACCCAACAGTAGAAAAGTTTCTTCGCGCTCTTCATGAGTACGCTGAGGAGCAAAAATATACAGCGGACAGCATCACTTGGGAATTTAATAACTCCAAGGTTTTCCATGCTGGAAATGCCGCGGATTTTTTCTCTTCAAGCGAGATGGACATCATTCTGAGTTCAGACAGGACTCTGGTGCCGGTAGATCTAACTCACGAGGAGCGTCACAGGATTGCTAACTCAACTTTTGAGTTGCACCTAGCTGGGTCAAATTTAGCAAAGCAGTTGAATCTCGAATTAAAACCCCTTTACATTGAACCGGGAGCACACTCGAGCTACCTCAAGGCCTTAATTCCTGCAGCGATGGACGTCTATGATCCCTCGGCTGGCTTTGTTACATACACGGCGAACCCTGCCGAGGGTACAAGTGGCATGGATTCTGAAGGGTATGTGGATGCTGATCTGAATAAAATCCAAGGGCTGATGGAAGCTCTCGGCCTCTTCTGTGCCACCGCACAGGTACATTATCGTTGCGCTTTACCTATGGGGCGTAAAAAAACAACTCGAGCGATTCTAGCCGGCCCAATGCGAAGCTCTCGAGCCGCCGAATTTGCGTTGATGTACAAGATCGATGGATTTTTGTTCTCTCCAGTGGGCGAAACTTCGCGTTATATCAACTGCAGAGTGCACAGCACTGAAGGAAGCAACGATTTCTCCCGAAGAGTCATTTACTGACTCAAGCGGGTGAGATGACCTGCATTCGTTTGTGTCATTTCGTTTTTTTCTCAAGCCAAGACTGAAACTGTTCTTCATCGAATGGCTTTTTTAATGTAGTTCTTAACCAGTTGTTAAATTTCAGGTTTTCTGCTGCATTTTTGAATTTCAAGGAGTCAGGGTCAAAACTCGAGGTTTTTCTCCCCTCAGTCGTACCCAAGAACATTTCAGTGTAAGTTTCGAGATCCTTATTGGTTAGTGCTGCCCTCGTTTTCTTCCAGCTTTCTCTAGCGAAGTCCTCTCGAAGGCTTTGCATCTGCTCCTCGCGCTTGCGCTCGGCGGCCGTTAGCTTTGCCTCGGCGGTGGACTTTTCCTTTTTCTCGGCGTATTTTGTAGCGCCCAGTGGCGAGCCACTCTCGATCAAGGTCCTAATATACCCTGCGGTGTTGCTTTTTATCTTGCCCTGCCTGTCAAGTAGTTCGGCCTTAGAGACTGCATCCAATGCCCTCTGCTCATCAGTGGTCACCCAACTCAGTGCCAAAAGCTCTGATATACCGTGTTCAATCAGCTTCTTGAACGCCGGCTTTTCCTTGATTTCGCTGAAGTCCGCACGGTTAAGTGGGTTGAGCAGCGTTTGTTGTGCCCCTTCTTTTACAAAGAACTTGATGGCCACGACCTTGACGCCCTTCTTTTTCAGCTCGAAATCGGCCTCAATATCAGATACACGATTTATCTCTTTTACAGAAGGTACGATCACTTTTTCCTTCAGCCGGCGAAATTCGCTGTAGTACTCCTGCTGCGCTCCGATGATGTTGCGGAACTTATCAAGCTCCCACCAGCCGGTCTGACCTACGTTCTTATATCTAGCGATATTTTCGTAAAGGGTAAGAGCATATCCGCCTTCAAATTGTTTCTGCATTTGAAGGTTTATGGTCGCGTACATCTCAGGATCGTAGAGGCGCTCTGCCAGGGCCTCGTCGTACCGGTAAGAACAGACGCCATCCTTTATTCGGCCAAAAGAAAGCAATGAGGTGATCTGCCAGTCTTCTTTGCCATCATCAAGCAAGTTAAACTCAATCGATTTTGAGACCAGCCCTCTAAGTGCTCCGCGCAGATCCTCCAGATTGTTGGAAGTGGTCCACCCCAACATGCCACAGAGTATCTTGACATTGATTTTATGGAGTCTTTCAGTGAGCAGGTTGTCGTAAGCGTTCAAGAGGAGCACGTTGGCCATCTTACGTTCCAACAGCGACAGTTCGCCGCTGGTATGAATGGCGGCGACGTGCTTACGAAGTTGCTTGGCCCGCAACGTATTGATGTCCATCTCTGTGCGAGAATTTTTTTCTCGCCCCAAGCGTTTAGGAACGACGCTAAATACGTTGTCAGAATATAATTCTGCGCTCTCCAAAAGGTTTCCTTGCGCGTTCGCCAAAATAGTCCCCATGACGTTCTTGTTCAGTGAATTACTGCTTTGCCCCCAACTTAATACCATGACATGGGGGCTTTTGAAAGGGAAATTTCACACCTTTTTTTTCATAGCAAACGGGGGCTAAACGTGCGAGCTTGGCCCCGCTTGAGGAAGATTGAGATGTCCATAGTAAACAGGGGCAAACAAATAGTTCGGGTCCAAGGTAAAACGGAGTGCCGCCCCATATAGGAAACAGGGGCAAAGCCTTTTTTCTCTCATTTTCAACTCTAACCAAGTCCTCAGTTCATATTTGCCCCCGTTTGCTGTGCCTGGGAGGGAAATTTGACCTAAATATTGCCCCCTTTTCCTATGCGTTTGAGGTCGAGCAGCAGTATTTGAATCCTTCATGACCAGAATCCAGTGCACATCCATAGAAAACGGGGGCAAAGAGCACTGATGGATTGCCCCTGTTTGCTTTGTAAGCTAGGCAACGATCCTTTGAGCGGTGCCGTGGCGCGTCTCTCTGCAGGGTCAGGCACGCCTAATGCATAGTAAAGCGGGGCCATTCAACACCGGAAAACAATCTTTCAGGGCGTATTGCCCCCACTTGCTATGCAAATTAGGTTTCTTGGGCCTTTCATGACATCAGCCCTTTTAAAAATGAGGATTTCTACACAGTAAAAGGGGGCGAGACGTTTGCTCACCACATAGAATACCGGGGCAAAAGTCTCTGCTCCCCACAACATCCAGTCTGTTTTTTCCTTTATTTTCAGTGACATACGTCGCTTCAGTTGTATCCAATGCTGCTCATAGGATACAGGGGCAAACTGAAAGTAAAACGGGGCAATCTCAGTGAAACTGGATAGCAAACAGGGGCAAATAACATAGAACTTGGGGGCAAATGCCATTCCAAACCATTGAATTTATTGAGTATTTAGAACCTTAAATTTGATATAAAAGGTTGTTTATATTAAATACATCAACAAGAGGTGTTGTTGTTCCTCTTATTCAAATCTTCTCGTAGACAGCTATCAGAGACGATTTCATAGCAAACAGGGGCAAAACATCCCACCAGGTGCTTTAAGGGGACAGCATTTACTTTGGAGAAAAGCGCCGAGGATTTATTCTGGTTTGAGTTTATAGAACACAGGCCTGAACCATGAAGAATTCTGAATTCGCAGTAGGCGATCAAGTGCGCTTTAATCCATACGGCGTTGAACACCTTTGCGCTGTTACAGACATCTGCCCTCCAAGTATCTACTCCGAGGGACTGGTTGAGTATGAGCTGCTACGCTCCGATGGTGTTAAAACACGTGCATCTGGGCTAACAATCGTAGAATCGCAGCATTATGAAAAATACCCCAGTCTCGTTGATGCGCCAGCATCGATCAGATGCCTGAAAAACCTAGAAGACAAAGAGATGCACTTAATTGCGGCACGCTTTGAAAATGGCAGGCGCTCTGAGTGCGCAGATGAAGCCAAGCAAATGGCAGAAAAACACCAACACAATGGAAGAGTCCAGTTTATGACCGCTGCAATTCTTGATGCATCTGGCCAGAGAAACTCTGCTATGGATTATTACAGAAGAGCTCACTCACTGGGAATCGCCGAGGCTGAGTCAAGAATTGATCGTGAATTTCCTCTGATTGAAATAATGCTTCGTTCACCTGGAGCCCGCACGGCAGCCACTCATGTCCTGGTCTGCAATAAGGCCGATTTAAATGACGTCTCAAAAAAAGCTACGCGACTGAGGCTGGAGATTGCCGATATAAATCCCAAGCAGCTTGAGAAAGAAGAGCGTTTTCAAGTAAAGGACGTTTTTTGCGCAGACGCTAAACGTATTGGATTAAAGAGGTTCCTTGCGCTACCGGATGCTCCTTCGCCCACCCGAGGTGCCACTAAATCACCAAGCTTATAACAGTGAGCAGTTGAGCCCTGCGCTGTATCACAGCGACAGGGACCCGGGATTTTTCTTTCCCATGGTCCCCAAACTAACGTCCAGGCCCGTTTCGTCTTTGAATAGTGACCGCAATTGGTCTGCATAGACTTGTTCATGTACTGAAATCTTTTTGTACACGGGCATTTTAACGCCATATTGAGGATCCTTTTGTTTTAGGATCTTCCCAAATTCCATGCTGTACGTGTCTGAGGGCAACAAAGTAATTCGGACAACACTAATGTTGTTCTTGGCGAAGTTTTGCGGCAGTTTGAATTGGAGCCCATTCGCGATGGTAAGGAAATTTTTCGCGCCGGTCATGGCGGTGAACTTTGACCCCCCCAATTGGTCGAGGATGGTTTGAGCGATATTTGTGGTCGTGTTCATGACGTTTCCTTCCATATAGATCTCTCAGTGGTTTTGACGAAGGTATTCTGCAAGCGCTCTATCTAAGGCCTCACCCTTCAGCAGATAGAAGCTACCGTCATCGGCCAGCCGGGTAATGTCTTCGTCACAACTGTCATTGCGAATCGTTTCGTACAGTTGTGCCTTTTTAAAGACCTCTTCGATCTTCCCGGCTAAAGCTGGATCCTTTTCGGCAAGCTGCTCACGTAATTTAGTAAGGGATTCTGTATTGTTCATATAAACTCCTTTTGATAATTGTAGCATTTTTATTAAATTTTATCAACACTCAGAATTTACATGAGTACCCTGCGGATGAGGCCTTGGAGATGAGCTTTCTGTCCATGTCTCCGAGGTCCTTTATCTGCTCGCGATAATCTAATCCGAACACTTCCTTTGCGAGCTCCTCAAGCATTTGGCGGTTGAAGTCATTGATGCCTACGGATATAAGATTCACGTCGGTAGGGCCAGAGCACCGATCTTCAATGTAGGCGCACTCACTCTTAAAACGCTTAGCCAAATATAAACTTTCGCCTTCTTTCTTCCCAGCTTTTCGAAAATACTCAGCAATTAGTTCGGCGGGAGCATCAATTCGAGTGAGGCCGGGTTCATATGGGTTTGCTATGGCATGCGTTAATTGCCTGATATCCCCCTCGAAAAACCTAGGCGGTTTCCAGGTGATGGGCGGATCTAGCTTCCTTATGTAAGGGTTTTCTAGTCGTAAGCTGGCAAAATGATGATTAAAAAGTCGGCACCATTGAATTTGAGTGAGTTGGTCATCGATAACGACCCCGGCAGCACGCTCCAGGATCTCTTCAGCGTTTAAATTGTTCCTTGCCTGGTTAGCTGCTGTGGAGATTACGGCGATATTTTCCTTGGCGTAGCCTAAGCTGTTGCACATCCTCTCGACGGACCACTGGTGTCGCTCGTCGTGGTGCAGTTCATCTGACATCATATTGACCAAGCGTGTTCCTAAAATTGGGCAAAACTCAGGTGTGATTTTCTTCAAGTCATCCGGCGTCATATCCAGATCACAAAACCTCCCTTTTACAAAAGCCCTGGCCCTAAGAAAAAGCAACTTGCTTGAGTGTGGCGTTAGTGGCTGCTTGGGAGCATCGAGGCCTTTTTTGTAGCCAGACTCAATGTGGGCTCGAATCTCCGACCCCAAAGTTTCAAACCGCGAGTCCAGTTCTCTTCTTGCTGCGCCAAAGTCGAAGCCAAGTTGATCTGCGAAACCAATACGTTCAAGCCGGCGGCGGTCTCTTTCAATTGGGCTTATGGTCCTTGAGAAATACGCGACTTCATTGGGGGCGTTTGGATGGAGCTGCTTTTGCTTGAGATAAGCGTTGTAAAAAGAGCGATAGGCATTTAGCGTCATATTCATGGCGCTAGTGTCTTTCTCTTCGAAAAACCTTGTGCTTGGCTTAAGCTCGATTGGATTGAGCGCTTTCATCGATTTGCCCCCGTTTACTATGAAGCTGACGGAGTTCCAGCCTGCGCTTCCAGAGGCGCACCACCTCTTGGCTGAGCGCATTGGAACGCAGTCGGGATACCTGTCAACTGACTTCTAGTGCTAACAGCACTCACATTGAAGGAGCCTTGCTTTTCGCAAGCTTCTTTGTGGCCGACGGATCAACCATCTCCATTGATACAAAAGAATCAGGGTTGTCAGTAACACTGGCCAAAAAGTCGTCAAGCTCGGAGACTAGATTCATTTTCCACCCAGGCCCAACAGCACGCGCAGTGGCCCTAAGGTTCAGAATCGAAGTCTTCAGATTATCAAGGTATTCGTCTCGAATTTCGACAAGCTCAGCTTGACATTCTTCTCTATCCATTAAGTAGGACGGTGAGGTCAAGAATCGGTCATTCCGGCCCGATCCAAGTGATGACCTCACACGCTGGCAAACCAAAGAATCTCCGTGGAGCCTGAGTATTTCTACTCTGTTAAGGGTCCCTTTGACTGTGCAGGGCATCTCCGGGTATTCGCGGTTGTCATCATCAATGTCTACAAGTGCCTTTCCAGTCAATTTTGAAACTACTTCGACACTCATTTCGAACACTTGAATTTCGCGAAGGGCTTCTTCACCTTTATCCTCGACTAGTTCCTTGAGTTCCCTTATTTCCTGCTTCATCGCATTTTGTCCTTGTTGTCTGTTTGCATTTTGCGTCTAACTTTTTGCGACGCCTAATTTTCAAAATTCTTTTTGATGATCAAATTCAATCCTAAGTCCTCATATCAAAAAAATGAAGCCAATTCGACCTCTCATAAGCGTCTCTATCGCATAACAATGTGCTGCTTTTTTGAGGTTTAGATTTCTTGTTAATTCGCGGGGTACACACGATCATTTCATCTGTAAGAAAATTATCTGACGACGATGAAAAACCTAAGTTCGTACAAAAAATTGGGCGACAAAGGCATGGGCAATGCCCAAGGAGCTATTCTCAGTAGGCTAAGAGAAGATCTGCTCCTAGGGGTGGCATGCCCAATTATTGTCGACGGTAAAAGTATAGGTATTGAGTCGGATCTTTATAGCGTTCAAATGGCTGATAATGGGTATGTCTTTTGTGAGTTTGATGAGCCGGCAATTCTAAGCGCGGGAGAGAACTACCTGCTTCAGAGCGTTTATGCGGCGAAGTTGTCCATGAACCACTTTGGAACGTCGGCCTTTCAAGATTCTTTGCGGGAACTTTTACGTACCGAACTGGGGACTGCCCGTCTCCCGCAATCTGAACGTGTCAACAGTTTCTCCATTCGCCCTCTTCTTCTTGATGATGCGAAACGTGTTTTTGATTTTTTGCGAAACGAGAAAGCTGTCATTGAGGACACCGGCTTTGAATGGCATCCAAGCAGCGTGGAAGACACCCTACTTTGGCTCAGGAGATCCGCACCATTACACACCATCGCTGTAAGAGACGATGGCGAGGTAGTTGGTGTCTGCGGCGTGATGCCGGATCTCTGCGGAATCCCAGGGACTAAAAGCGTCTCGCTATTCTACGCTGTCGGCACAGGGGCTCAGGGTAACGGTATCGCCGGTGCGATGGTTGTCGAAGGCATTAAAACACACCAGGATGTGCACCCAGAGTATACCCATGCTGTGATTCACACAGAACTTCACAATATTGCTTCGAAAGCTGTGGCTAGAAAGCTTGGTTTTCAACGAGACGAAAGTACGGATTACAGATCGACGTCGCATGGGAAACCATGCACTGTCTACGGATCTTCCGCGAGAATCGACGATGCCATAGGCTTTTATCTAGTTGGGAAAATTAAAGACTCAATGTCTAGAAAGTCACGCGCTCAAGTCCCTCCCGCAGACAAAGAGGGTCGCTCCCCAAGCGCGAATGTCAAGCCGACCAGGAGTGTAAACCCAGCTTTCAACTAGATTTCAATGGATTGCTTATATTGCAACGATAATATTAATGTGGTATTATTGTTTCAATCAGGTAACCATTGGAATGCTATGAAAAAGCAAATTGGAATTTCAAAATTTGACCCAATTTGGGAAAAATTTATGTCCGGTGTTGAAGTTCTTTATGGAATTCTGGTAAGCCGGGATTACGTGCTTCAGGCGGCTACGTCATTCGGAAAAGACAGTTCCGTAATGCTGGCCATGGTACTTGAGGCTTGCAAAATTGCCTCGCAAAGAGGTGTCGATTACCCAGCGATTATTATTTCTCATGCCGATACTGGAATTGAGAACCCTGAAATTCTCAAGTTGAACAAAGGGGAGATCGCTAAGGTTCACTCGTATTGCCAGCACCATCGGATCAAGTACGTCTTTTCACACGCTCGGCCTCGCTTAATGGAAGGTTACTTAGTGCGAATCATTGGCGGCAACAAGATGCCTACCTATGAGGACGGGGATGCTGAGTGCTCGAAAATGTTGAAAGTAGAACCCCAGATTCGGCAAGCCAAAGCGATCGCAAAGCACGTTAGCACGAAGTATCCTGATGCCGTGCTTTGTGGTGTGACCGGGGTGAGGTTCGATGAGTCAGCTACGCGTCGTGCAAATATGATTGCGCGAGGGGACAGCGATATTGCCCCCGTTTGCTATAACAATCGTTGGTCTATTGCGCCTATCGCAAACTGGAGTGAAGAAGACGTTTTCTCCTTCCTGTACAAGGCGAAAGACTACAACCTCTACTCCAGTCTTGAGAAGACGCTTGAAATCTACGCTGACGCAAGCGGAAGTGGTTGTGTTGGGGTGGGCATGGCGATCTCGGACGATCAAAAGTCGAAACGCGAGTCAAAAGGCTGCGGTGCTCGGTTTGGTTGCGCCGTATGTGTCCGGGTGGGCGAAGATAAAAGCATGGAGGCCATGCTTCAGCTTGAGCAGTACTCCTACATGAAGGAGATCAACGCTTTTCGTAATTTTCTAACGAAGATCCGTTGGGATCTGTCTCGTCGCTGTCATTTGGGTCGAACGATCAGTGATACGGGTGTAGTCACAGTTGGACCTGATAACTTCCATTCTAATGCGCTTGAAGAAATGTTCAGAATGGTGCTGAGCATCCAATATTTGGAAAATGAGGCTGCGGCAAGTCTGGGTATTGAGCCCCGAATCGAAATTGTCAATGACCAATTCATTGCGGCCATCGACCTGCAGTGGTCTCGTTATGGCCGAGCCAAGCCTTTTCATGCGTGGGCGGTGGCACGGGACGTTATGAATAACGGGAACCTGCTGCGACCTTCTGAGGTTGAGGTCGACCATCACCCTAGGGTGAAAGGATTCGATAAGAAGTCAGGCGGTATTCAGGTGGATTCTTTTGGCATCGGTGAGTTTTCCTCCTTTCGTAACGTTTTCGCAGAAGCCATGGACGAAGGTAAGTGTACCGAGTTAACCCCAGCGCAGCTTGGTAAAAGTGGCAGTATCGTGACGGCCCCGCTGAATTTCGATGAGACCTTTGCATTTGATCAAGAAGGCCTGGCCATGTTTATCGATTACGAACTTGACCGGTGTCTTGATTTGTATCATAACGATCAAACCAACCCCACCGCCGCGGCGAAATTTTACGCCCAATACGGTTGCCTGTCGGCAAACTCAAGGGGGTTCCTAGGAACGGACAAAATCATCCAAACTGCTGACATTTTCTGGTTGAACAAACTAACTAAGCTCAGTAATGAGGAATTAATCGGCCTGGCCGATCCAGATCTACTGAGCACAAAGAAGTCTGAGGATTCGACCGATAGCGGTCTATTGGCAGCACTTAGTATGATCGAAGATATCGCCTTAGTGGTCGAGAAAGAAGTGCCTGTTTTATCGGCCGGAGCTCAGCTTGATTTAGCCTGGTGATTCGTTAGAGTTTTTAGAAGCTCTAGAGTGTACCTATTTAGAGCCAGGGATGCACATCGAACGTTAATCTTCTGATCAGATCCACCCTCGCTTTTTTTGAGCGCGCAAGTGCTCTTTTACGAAATCTGCCCGGGCGATTCGTGCGTTTTCAAGTGCCTTGGCATACTTTTCCGCATTCACGGTATTTTCGGTTCCCACATAGAATCTCTTCGGTGAGATTGTGTTGGTTGGTGCCATTGCCTCCAGGTATAGCTCTTTAACCTTCTTGCCTTTCTTCCTTGTCCAAGCCTCACGAATTCCAGCCTCCAAAGCCTGATTTTGCTTGTTCTTCATGGGTTCGCTGCGAATTAACACCTTTGGCCCTTTGTAAATCCCTGCGAGGTACTCGATCGCAGCATCTAGGGATGCCTTTGGAGAGCCACGTTTAGCCGTTCCATAATGCACATCACTGAAAAACTTGCTTGGTTTTTTTAATCTCACCTGCCAGCCGTGTGTACCGATTTTGCCTAATATATTGATGTCTACTCTTACAATGTGGCGAGGAACATCGAATCCCCTAAACCAACCAGGGACGTGAATTCGCCTTCTTGGGAAATCATGTGGAAGTTTTTCTGTTGCCATCGGCTAAGTGAGTGAGGGATCAAAAATTGATGTGAATTGTACCGTCGTCAGAGACTCTACGCCCAGATCGAGGATGCCTATGCCAGCCAGCAGGCTCAGCACCTTTGCCGCCCCACTCTTCGAGGGCTTTTCTTGCCTTCTCTTCCGTCGCATAGCACCAGCGGTCAACATAACCCATCTCGTGAATATCCGAAATAATGGCCCAGGTAAACATGAATTGGACTAGGGCGCACCACCCGTGTTCTTCGCTATAAATAGGATTTGAATAACCCATTTTGATAATCTCGGGCTCAGTAAGTCTGCTCATATTCTGCTGGTAAGGCTCAATTTTCTACGTTTTGTGATTCTTTATTCGGTGCAAACTCGGGCCAAACGGCCACATCCCTCTTGTGCTGCAGTAGATATTGGCGATGGGGCAGGAGTTTGTCAAATTGCTAAGAAACCTGAATTGATGACTGGACTGAGCTGCTAATCCAACTGAAGTCCTTTATTGCACCGCTAAGCTCTCTGTCAACGGTGCTTTGATCAAGATATTGCAATCCCTCTTTGGCTCGCAACAGGCTTACGGTTGCAGCCTGTAATGCAGCCTTGACGCGTTTAACCTCGATCTCTTTTTCAGTTGGAAGATTTTCTTCGGCCTGGTCTGTAGACATGCTTGACACCTTGGGTACATTTTCTTAAGCCAAATATACCCTTTATTAACATAAATTGCAATTAAAATAATATAATTGTATTATTGCAGCCAACAATTCGATGCGCCCACAACCTATCGAAAGAAACCTTTGTTCCAATTGAGCTCTATCGATGTTGCGCTAAGACCCCTTTCTATTAAGTGGGAAAAATGTCAAGCAATAGGGATGGATTTTTAGTGCGGCATATTTTAGTATCCAAAAAAACGAGGGGGATTTGATTTGTCAGCTTTGTTTCTCATTCAGCAAGAACACAAAAAAGCCGCGCTCCGATATTCAGCGGATGTCCGTGCGGTAAAGGTGGCTCAGGACCCCGAGCGCGTCGCTAGCTTGCTTAGAAGTCACCATGGGGCATCTTGGGCGATGCTAGAGAGTAGCCCTGAGGTACGTTTGGCCAAGAGTCAAAGGCTTGAAGCTGCTGGATCCCGGCTCAAAGAGATTTATGAGAAGTCTCCGTCTGTGGAAATGGCACAGCGATGCTGGCAGGCGAGTCGGGGTGAATTGCCTCGGGAGGCTACGTTTTTCTATCGCGAAATGAACCGTCTAAAGGGTGTCCAAAAACCCCAAGGGCCCGATGGCCAGATTTAAGGTATCAAAGACTACATTGAAAGGCCTACTGATTTATGTGGGGCGACTATCTCAGCGGGGATCTCTGTAGGTCCCGTGCCGCCAGCATGCTCAATTCCATAGGTCTCTGTTTTAGCTGGTTTCCCCGTTAAGTTAAATAGCCTTGATTCACTGAAAAAAGTAAATGTTGAGTTTTTATCACTCATTCGTTCGTCAATTTTCTGCATGGTCTCGGCGTTTAAGTACTTCGCAGTGTTGTACTGACTGCTAAATACATGTCCGGATCTCTTGTCCCGTAGCCACGCCAACGTTTGTTCGGGGTCCGCGCCCTTTTTGATCACGAATACCGCGCCTAAGAGGTCTGCAATCGTTTCCTGGCTGTGAACTTGGTCTTTGACATCAAGCCCCATCTCCGTAAGATTGTTCATGGAGTCTTCTCGGGTGAAAAGACAATGGCTTAGTTCGTGTGCCACAAGAAATTGCCTAGCCACCTCTTGATTTGGAGCTCCTTTTAGAAAGCTCAGAGCAGAGAAAACTTTCCAGTCCCTAGAGTTAATAACTACGCTGCACGCATTTAGCTTTTGTGTGCGGATGGCACCGACAGGCCCTTTGTTTGACAGCCTCGGTTCATCATAGAAAATGTGAACATGCCTAAGATTAATCCCGAAGGTTTTTTCGTAGTCGGCTTTTATATCAAGCATTTCGGAGGCCGTTGGGAGGCGGACCTCGTCACTGGCCAACCCCGGTGTTGTGCTTAATGACATCGCGGCGACCAACGCAGCCGTACCTTGCTTTCTAAGAAAACCAAGATTTTTCATAAAATACGCTACTATGTACATAATGTACAAAAATAGTACAGCTATTTAGGGCTTCGAGGAAGAAAAACCGATGTCCGATGATCGGTCTTTTTTGATGGACAGCTTTTTCACGCTGCCGAACTGATCGCCTAATTCCTGTTGAAAAAGCAGAGGTCAAACTAAAATCTTTTTAGTTGGCCGGGTGTCAGAGGGTTCAAGTGGCGAGCTTGTGCCAGGTGGCAGTGTTTAAGCAAACGGAAATTTCAAATGCAGAGTTCAAACAAAAATATTTCTAAGTATTTCATCAAGTCATTGACTGATGGAGCAACGATTAGCCCGGACCACAAGAGCGTACTTGCTGCGCTTGGGAAAGAGCCAATCAAAGCAGAAGTTAAAGACGGTCAGTGGTTTTCTGTTGACTCGTTTGTTTGGAGTTCAGGGATGATGAGCAATCCGAGTGGAAGAGTTCGAGAGTTCGTCTTGTTCCCTGTCGTTTTTACCCAAAAGGTCGTGGACGCCGTACGTAACACATCTTTGTCGACATTAGTCATGCCGGTGGGATTGAAGGCCCGTGTCGATGAGCAAGGGAACTTACACCCTGCCGATTGCCCCCCTTGGGTACCGCGAGAACACATTGGCGAGCATGAAGGTACTCATTTGCCATTGATTGAACAAGAGGATGAAGACGCTTTCTACACAGAACACCCATATGAGTCGGTGTCTAATTGGGAAGACCTCAAGAGCTACGCAGATCTGCTAATCGATTACGTTTTGACTCGACAACGCAAGGGGTTTGATGCCTTCGAAAGCAAAGATGGCGCCTCTGAAAACCCACTAGAGAGCCACTACGTAAAATCAGAGCGCATGGCGGCGATGTTTACTGACGCTCCATCGAACATCACCGAATCGCTTGTGAAAATACTGCAGGTGATCGTCAATGGCGAAGCCAATTCACCTTTGAAGCTTTACGGCGAGCTGACGAACCCGCAATCGATTGCAGAGCGACCTGCCTTTTCAAATCAAGGGGTATTTCCGGCGAACGCCGAGAGCCATGTCGCGCAGATGACTTCCTCTTTCGGCCTGTCTGAAAAGCAAAGAAACGCTCTTGCTTACCAGGTAGCAATGCGAGACGGTGGAATATTGCCGGTGAACGGCCCGCCCGGGACAGGGAAAACTACCTTACTGCGCTCGATTGTCGCAAACGAATGGACAAAGGCGGCCTACGAAGGAAGACCCGCTCCCGTTATCTTTGCTGCATCTAGTAACAATCAGGCGGTCACCAATATTATTGATTGTTTCAGAGATTCTGATGAATCGACGGTGTCTGAAACTTTACAAGGTCGATGGATTCCTGAAGTTTCTAGCTACGGCACCTACGTATGCGCTCAGTCGAAGGCCCCCGAAGCTCTTCGCAATGAATACCTGTTCCAAACGTCTGACGGCCAGGGCCAGCAGTTGGCCTGGCACACGCCAGATGCTTTGGTGCGTGCGGAAGCTTATTTTGTGGATAAAGCAAAAATCTGGAAGCCTTTTGGTGGACAGACTTCGATACAGAAAATTAAGGATGCTTTGCAAATTGAGTTGCGATCTGTTGTTCAAGGCATTGAGCGCAAAATCAAGCTCTTGCATCGCTATAAAAAGCAGTGTGACGAGATTGGTCCTTATGGCGGTGTAGATAAGGCGCGCATGCGAGCAGAGGCCCTTCTGACCGAGAAGTCCTCTCTATCGGAAAAGTTTTCTCAGGTTTCTTCTTTGCGCACCAAGTTTATGGGGCACCTGGCTCAGCGTAGTGCCTTGGTAAACTTTTTCTTATGGCTCCCCCCGGTAAGAAATGCTGACAATCTAAAAAACATCGCTTTTCTCCACGCCAACGACGGTACTTGGATTTCAGCACAAAGAGATACAGAGGTCTTGTCTCAGCTTGCAGAGCGGCTCGAAACAATGGGAAAGGGTTTAAAGAAAATAGAGTCGGAGCTTGTTTTACTTGCGCACCACATCGGCGCTATTGATCAGCTCCAGGCAGAGGTTATAAACTCCTTCCCTTCCGAGCTTTCGTCAACAGAAAGACTCGATCCCCTTGTGGCCTGGCAAAAGCGGCTTGACACTTACGATAGAGTCACAGCGTTCAAGTTAGCAACCCATTATTGGGAGGCCTGCTGGCTCATTGAAGCGAAGGCCTCCCCCACGTTAATGCAAGACAACAAGAAAAGTGTATGGGCTGTTCAGCAGAAACTGCAGCGCCTTGCAATGTTGACGCCATGCATGGTGTCGACATTTTTTACAATGGCTGGATTTCTAACAAGCTATTCAAAAGAGAATGAACACTGGAAGCCTGTTCCTTTATTTGATCAAATTGACCTTCTCATAGTTGATGAGGCTGGCCAATGCCTTACTTCTGTCGCGGCGGCATGTTTTGCCTTGGCTAAGAAAGCGGTTGTTGTGGGCGATACATATCAGATAGACCCCGTCTGGAATATTCCAGAGTCTATCGATAGAGCAAACTTA
The DNA here is from genome assembly GCA_002726935.1 of Candidatus Saccharimonadota bacterium. Classification (GTDB taxonomy): domain Bacteria; phylum Patescibacteriota; class Saccharimonadia; order Saccharimonadales; family Saccharimonadaceae; genus Microsaccharimonas. Next base: position 40,742 of record PBTC01000042.1, read on the forward strand.
AAGGTCACCGGTTTGTTCAAAAATGACGAGGACTACAGGCTTCACTGGACGAAGAGCGGGTTGTTATCTTCTCAGGGTAGCCTGATGGAGCGCGCGCAAAACCGTACCACGCTACACCAGTGCCCTGATCTTTGCCCAGGTCTTTACCTAACCGAACATCGTCGCTGCTTTGATTCGATCATCAGATATTGCAACGAGGTGATTTATCACGGGGTTTTAGAGCCAATGAGGGGCGACCCCTCCGTGGAGTCATCCTCAAACACCATGGAATTTATACACGTTCCCGGTGAGTCTGAGCGACTGGGAAATAGCAGAGTAAATAGAACTCAAGCGGTTTACATTGCCAGATGGATCGATGCAAATCGAACTGAGCTGCTTGAATTAATTGGAAAGTCCGTTCCCATTGAAAACGAAATAGAGGCTATCTGCTCGATGGTGGCGGTGGTAACTCCGTTCAAGTCTCAAGCAGAGCTAATAAAGCGAGAGCTTAACAAGTATGCCTATGGCTCTATGACAGTTGGAACGACCCATGCCCTACAGGGTGCTGAGCGTACTGTTGTTCTGTTCAGCTCGGTTTATGGTCTAAGCGACAAAACGACGAAGAAGTTTTATGAGAATGGCGCCAATCTTCTTAACGTGGCTGTGTCTCGTGCGAAAGAAAGATTCATTGTTTTTGGCCATCAAGATGTATTTGGATCCAGTCCGACGGACCGTTACTCTTACGCGCTAAGAAAATATCTTGCTGATGTGAACTCTAACAAACTGGCTGCCTGAGCTTAAAAAAACACCCGTCAACCTGGCGGGTGTTTTTATTTATCCGCGCTCACATAAAACCCCGTCCTTCAGGCGGGGAGAATGTCAAGCGGCTGCCTTTTCCTCTTCATCCCAGAAGACATCCTTCAAGAGCCTTGCGTTGGGCGTCCCCTGTTCATCTTTGACTCTGACGAACACTCGGGGGTGTGAGCCTTGATCTTTCAGGCCAGGCCAAACGTAATAACCGACAACGGTGACCTTTTGGCGCTTTTTCGCCGATGCCAGCTCGATGTACACCAGAGAGCCAAGGGGTGGAAGAATATCTCCTTCAACTGGATCAAGGGCATGCGTCAGTGGCTCTGTTGAAAGCATCTTAATGCTCGACGACAGCTTTTCGATCTGCTCGCTAAGGTCGGAGATTGACTTTGTTACCTGTAATGTTCGAATTCCAGATTCTGCAAGCTTTATCAACGATTCCAAAGCGGACTGTGTCGTTTTTAAAGTCTCATTCAGCATGGCCATCTGAAGATCGAGATTTGATTTGCTTTCACTCATAGGGAGTCCTTTGGTGCAGATAGTAATTGATTAATCGTAGCATAAGTTGCATTGGTGGAATAATATAGTATTAATAAATCAAATGGATTCGAGTAATGGCAGCACCCTTTTATTCTCCAAGCATTGTTCGCCTATCCGAAAATACGATGGGACGTGATTTCATTGTTGGCGACCTTCACGGAGCCTTTGATGTTCTGAAGTTAGCTCTTCAAGATGTGAAATTCAACACAAGTCAGGATAGGCTCTTTATCGTTGGTGATCTGGTCGATCGTGGAGCCTATTCTTATTATGCGAGTCGGCTGCTTGCCAAAGAATGGGTCTACAGTGTCAGAGGAAACCATGAGGACATGTTTCTTGAGCTCTACGAGGACAGCGATACCCCAGACCCTGCGATTGTAAATTTTGTGTGCTCGCGCAACGGGATGGATTGGTGGTTAAGTTTGGACCAGAATTCGAGAATGGAAACGCTACAAGCGTTTCGTAAGTTGCCCCTAGTCTATGAAGTCCCTACCCCGCGGGGTCTTGTGGGGATCTTACATGCCGAGGTGCCGCAAGGAATGTCATGGGAGCAGTTTAAGACTGGGATCGAATCCGGATCGAAGCGGGTCATTGAGTCTGCTTTGTGGGGTCGTACTCGTTTCACACAGCGTGATGAGAGCGGAGTTAGAGGTATTGACCGCCTATTTGTAGGACATACTGTACGCCACGAGGGCATTCAAAGACTGGGTAATGTGTACGGGATAGACACAGGGGCGGTTTTTGCGATGTCGGGGTTTGACGGCACCAGGCTTTCTTTCGCTGATCTGGCCTGTGAAACACAGGTGTTGTGCACCCCAAAACCAAATAACGAAGGGCTTATAGACCTGAGGGGTGAAAGCTCCGGAGCTCCCAGGGTCTCATACCCCTTTGGTAAGTACAGTATTTAGTTTACTTACCCGGAAACGCCGTAAAGCCCCGTCGTTTAGGGCGGGGATATAAGGCGTGATTATTCAGGGTTTTTGGTTTCTTTTTCTCTTTGCAGTATAAAATATACTGTATGGATAACCAGCTACCCACTAAAACCTTGAAGCTTAGAATTCGAGACAAGCACTCGAATTTTTTGCTCGCCCAGAGCAAAGAAGTCAACTTGGTTTGGAACTATGTGAATGACCTGTCCATGCAGATCCTCAAGCGGGAGCAGCGATTTTGCTCCGCATATGATTTATCAAAGTACACGGCTGGCGCCAAAAAAGCAGGTTTGTCTTTGCACAGCCAAACAGTTCAAGCCATTGGTGATGAATTCGTCACACGCCGCAAGCAATTCAAAAAAGTAAAATTGAAGTGGCGCAAATCCGGTGGCTCAAAGAGATCACTAGGCTGGATTCCATTTAAGTCTTCTGCCATTCGATACAAAAATGGCCAGGTGTTTTACTGTGGCAAAGCCATTGGCCTGTGGGACAGCTACGGCCTGTCAAAATACCAACTCGGGACAGGGTCGTTTTCTGAAGACTCCCGCGGGCGGTGGTATCTGAACGTGACGGTGAAAGTAAATCAGAAAACCGAGTCCGGCGGGCAACTCACAGGTGTTGACCTGGGTTGCAAGGAGGCTGCCACCGCCAGTGATGGCTCGCAAGTTCATGGTCGTCGCTATCGTGCACTGGAGCAAAAACTGGCCCTGGCGCAGCGGGCCAGAAACAAGTACCGAATTAAAAACATCCATGCGAAGATCAAGAATCAACGCAAAGATGATCTACACAAATTCAGCTCCGCATTGGTTAAGCGAAGCGGAGCAATCTTTGTTGGCAATGTATCTCCAACCGGTATGGCCAAGACTAAAAATGCAAAGTCTAGCCTGGATGCCGGATGGGGAATACTCAAATCAATGTTGGAATACAAGTGCCGTTGGGCAGACGTTGTGTTTGGTGAAGTCAATGAGGCGTATACCACCCAGACTTGCTCGTGC
>PBTC01000043.1 GCA_002726935.1 Candidatus Saccharimonadota bacterium
GCACGAGCAAGTCTGGGTGGTATACGCCTCATTGACTTCACCAAACACAACGTCTGCCCAACGGCACTTGTATTCCAACATTGATTTGAGTATTCCCCACCCAGCGTCCAGACTAGACTTTGCATTTTTAGTCTTGGCCATACCGGTTGGAGATACATTGCCAACAAAGATTGCTCCGCTTCGTTTTACTAACGCGGAGCTGAATTTGTGTAGATCATCTTTGCGTTGATTCTTGATCTTCGCATGGATGTTTTTAATTCGGTACTTGTTTCTAGCACGCTGCGCCAGGGCCAGTTTTTGCTCCAGTGCGCGATAGCGACGACCGTGGACTTTATCGCCATCACTGGCGGTGGCCGCCTCTTTGCAGCCCGGATCAACACCAGTGAGTTGCCCGCCGGACTCGGTTTTTTGATTTACTTTCACCGTCACGTTCAGATACCACCGCCCGCGGGCGTCTTCAGAAAACGATCCAGTACCCAGTTCATATTTGGACAATCCATAGCTGTCCCAAAGACCAATGGCTTTGCCGCAGTAGAACACCTGGCCATTCTTGTATCGAATCGCGGAAGACTTGAATGGAATCCAGCCTAGTGATCTCTTTGATCCACCGGACTTTCGCCACTTCAATTTTACCTTTTTGAATTGCTTGCGACGTGTTACATATTCCTCAGTAATCGCCTGAACCGATTGGCTATGTAGTGTCAGGCCTTCTTTGGTTGACCCTCTGGTATACGGCGCCAGGTCGAAGGCAGAGCAGAAACGTCGCTCTCGCTTGAGAATCTGCATGGACAGGTCATTCACATAGTTCCAAACCAGATTGACTTCTTTGCTTTGCGCAAGCAAAAGATTCGAGTGTTTATCTCGAATTCTAAGTTTCAAGGTCTTGGTGTAATACTGTATATCCATACAGTAAATACTAGCACAACAATTAAAAGAAGACTACCGCCTTATATCCCCGACCTGAAGGACGGGGTTTTACGGCGGCACGGATAAAATTCACCTGGTTTAGTGGTACTGGGGTCCTATAAGAAACCTCAATCTTGAGACTTCGCTCTACATCGTGTGCTCTGTATCTAACTCTATATCTGGTTACCGTATCTGTATTCTTTAAAACCAAAATCTGAACCAAGTCTAAATTCGAAGGAATTGAAGATTTAATCTTTGATTCAAGATTTAATTTTTTAGGGGCATCAAAATCCAGATCCTCGGAGAATCTATCTAGATCGTAACAAAGCATTAAGGCTGTACCACCCTTTAAAACTAGCGGGGTTTCCCTTAGTTGAGTCAATATTGATCGCATTAGATCAATATGGCTATTTTCGTAGTTTGCATTCATTGGTTATGCTTCACCCATTTGCGAATCAATTGACTCTCAGACTTCCCTAGACCCGGCAACGCAAGGTGTAACAGGTTAAATACAAGATCTTTATGCTCCTCAGAAGGCATCCAGTCATCCAGTGTAACGTGTGACGCATCCCCATTATTTAACACAGAAGCCAAAACAAGATCTGCTACAGCCCTCTCATGGGTCGCCGCAAAAACAAGCTCAGAATCGAACTCAAGACCAACTTTCCTGAGGAGAGAAGATGACTCCAAAACACCTCTAGATCCGAGCAAATGATTGGTATTCACTTCACAACCATCACCAACGATAAAGCATCGTGACTTCCCACCATTACCAGAAAAAAAAGTTTCGATCAGGTGCCAATCGCCGGAGCCATTATCAGAGGGCAGATTTAAGGCCGCCAAACCGCTTAGGTAGCGAGCTGTTGAAGTGGCAGGAATACGAACCTGAGAATGCATTTATGCCTCCTTGACGATCTAGAATATTAAACAGACGCGGTTGTTATAGCAACTCGATATTATTTACGTCAGTCCACCGCCAATACGACTTTGATCCAGACCACCGGACTGTAGGCTGGATGATGCGACCCTCGTGAACATATCCGGGAAAGTGATTCCACACGGTCACAATCTGCGCTCGCTGAGAGACAATGCCCTCTTGGCCCACAGAAGGATCAGTGCTAAGGATGCGCGCCCCCTTCTTAATCCGAACGATGCTACCTTTCTTCAAATCAAAGGAGCTAAAAGGACCCACATGCGCGGCAGATTCGAGACCTTCTTTTTCCATCCAGGCAGCGCACGCTAAAGCACGTTCTGACCTCTCCCAGCTTTCGTTTCGTTCAGAATTAGAGGTGCCAACCGGGTATAGCTTAAGGAGCCTCTCGTACTCTGCTCGCGCATCAATTGCAATCGTTAACAGCGAATCAGGGGTGAACATAAGAGCCTCCGTTTTGTACTTAAATAATAGCACTTAACTGCATAAATTACAATGCATCAGCGAATGGAAAAGGGAAAGCCGGTCGTAAATTGATATGATGTATTTATTAGTGTATTATTATAAAAAGTATTGCAGACTCATGGTCTGCAGACATTCTAAGGATGAAGACATGAATGAAAGACAAGCCATTCTCGCTTTAAGAGAACCTTTAGTTCACCTGATTAAAATTGTGAACGCTAGTGCGCAATTGAAAGGGGGATTTTCAGCGCTGCTTGAGATGTCAGACAAGGCTCTTGCGGACACAAAAGAATATGATGGGGAGGCCCACGATCTTTTTGTGACGTCTGACATTGACCGCCCAGAAGAAATCTGCGACAGAAACGGAGAGGTTGTACTTTCTCTGTGCAAGAAGTGTGGCAAAGCTGAAAACGACTTGACGATGTACTGCACCCCCAAAGGAAAGTCAGAGCCAGACGCGAAGGAGTCCGCACCAATTGATCCTGCAACGCCTGCAAACATCTTGGTGAATGACGGCGTTCTGTGTCTCGCACTCAATGCGCTTCGCCGCGCAGGTAAGAATGAAATTGCAGATGAAGTCGAAAAAACAATTCAAAGCTTACCAACAAAGAACTCGTAAGGAAAATAATGACTAACCCAAAGTTTCTAGCCACCATCTTTGTCATCTTTGTAGTGCTCGGCATCTACCTATTCAAGCCGTCCACCTACCTGTTCAATCCTATGCTCTTTGCAGTCATCTTCGGCTCAGGTGCGTTAGGCGCAGGGCTTTGGGTTCTCGCGATATTCGCTCTGGAACTGGAAAACGATCTTAAAGATTCTAGGGAAGGGACGTCGGTACTCCTAGTAATCGGGGCCATCCTAGCGTTGTGTATTCTCGCATTGGCGGGACCTGCAGCGTACAACTATCTTCCTGGCCAAGCCCAGAAGATAGCCGGTGTCCTTGGGACCCCAGTAAAAATCGTGGAACAACGACTTCCTGATCTTGATATTCAAAACGCCCCCCTTGTCCCGGAAAATCTGGCTAGACGAAAAGCTGAGCTGGCTCTGGCATCGATCGGCAGTAAGGCTTCTCAATTGCAGGTCGGAAAATTAGTCAAACAGGAAATCGGCGGAAAGCTCGCCTGGGTTGGCTTTCTAGAGCCATCAGGTTTTTTTCGATGGCTCAACATGGACGGCACACCTGGGTATGTGACGGTATCTGCCGCCGACCATAGTGATGTCAACCTGGTGACGGAGATTGGCGGAAAGCCTCTGAGCCTCAAATACACCGATGAGGCTTATTTCAGCCAACAAATACGCCGGCACACTTGGCTTGACTCACCATCATTGCATACCTCGAACTTCACACCGGAGATCGACAATGACGGGAAACCCTATTACGTGGCCAGCGTCATAGAACCAACCGTCGCGCAGAGTGGCTATGACGTCGTAGGCGTGCTTATTATCGACCCGCAAACGGGGGCGATTGAAAAGTACAGCACTCAGGATGCCCCGACCTGGGTGGATATTATTCAGGACGCAGATATCATCAAAGAGCAAATTGATAACGCTGGCGAGTTTATCCACGGAAGGTTTAACTGGGCAAGCCTTGATAAGTTCAAACACTCAAGTTTTGACCAGGTTTTTGCAAAAGACGGTAAGAGTTATTGGGTCGCTGGCGTGACTTCCAGCACAAATAAGTCTGGGGTTCAGCGCTTCTTGTTCATTGACACCCGCAGCAAGGAGATTTTTGACTACGAGGTAAACGGTATTCTTGAGGACCGGGCTTCCCAGATTGTTTTGGATTCGCACACCAAGGCCTACGAGGCGAGCAACCCAGTTCCTTTCCTGGTTAACGGCCGTCCAACCTATGTCATGTCCCTGTCTTTAGGTGATGCAATTTACGGGTACGGCATGGTCGACATTGAGTCGGAAACAATCTTCTCATCCAAGCAAACACTGGTAGAGACCTTGCAAGCTTACTTGTCCGCAAGAACAAATAGCGGACTCCCTGGACAGGAAAACGTCGCAAATGAGGATTTCCAGGGCACGCTCTTTAGGATTGGCCAAGACGCCAAGAGTGGGAATTTCACATTTCTCCTATCAAACCAAAGAGAGGTCTTTGTGGCCGGTCCAAACCTAAGTAACTATCTGTCTCTTGCCCAGCCAGGTGACGACATACAAGTCAAAGGCCAACGCTTTAATGAAACCACTGTCAATGTTGTAAGTTTCAAGGTGAAAAACCTTGAACAATGATTGAAAACACGAATGCTGCACACTAAAAAGCCCCAGGAAAGGGGCTTTTTTTCGATCGGAAGTTCTCGCTTTTCTAACGCAAATTAGCGGCTTTAGACATAGCCAGGAGGTTTGCCAACTCCTCTGCTGGCAGCTTCATTAGGTCTGACATAATCGTTTGCTTATTGATCCGCAAGTGCTCGGGTATCTTGTTCAAATCTTCTTTGATGCTTTCCTCTGTCGCACCCCAAACCAGAGCCTCAAAAATAGTTGTGTACTTCAGGTCCACTTTCTTACTTAACTGTTCCAATCGCTCAAACGTCTCGATATTGACGGAAAAGCCGATTCTCCGGGTTTTGTTTTCTTCTTGTGACATGGTTGGTTTATACCTCAATAAAAAATGGGATCGTTGTAATTTAGAAAGAATCAGATGTACTAAATCCGCCGCTGTCCCCACCAAATGAGCTAGATGAACTGAACCCACCTCCGCCAAATGAACTGGAGGAGGAGCTTGAGCTACTTCCCCAAGAGGAGGAGCTGCTTGAGGAAGAGGGGCTGTAGCTCTCGGCTCTACTTACCTGACGGCTGATGTCGCTGCTGGAAAGGCTACCCAAAGCATAACCAGTGATGAGTGATGAAACATCGATGTTCCTATACCGGTAATCTGAGCTCGTTTTGACCCTGGAGCGAATGATTTCCTCCGCTTCCTTGGCTCGCTGGTACTGCTCTTTCGATTCGCGCTCCACGGGTATATCGAGCTTGATTTCTTCCTTGATACGCTTGATTTGAGATCGAAGATTTCTGATCTCAAGCAAAATTTCATCGTCAATGGCCACCTCAGTCGAGGTTACCAACCTATCCAGCTCGTCATCACTCATCTTGTCGATCTGAGATTCAACAAGCTTTAGAGCCTTCTGGTACCCGGAATCGCTGTCATTGGCGACCTTCTTTAGCTCCTGAAGGATGCTTGCGGCTTTTGATTTAAGCGCCCGAACATGCAAATCAGCCTGCTCCGCATCCTCTTGCGCTTGATAATACCCATGGGAGAGCTTCGTGTTCTCCAGGAAACCATTTACATTGGCTTTCCTCTGTTCTGCCTTTGCAGCAGCTTCTGCAACCCGCTGTTCACTTGCCTTCAAAAGGCTATTTAACATGTCATAAGATTGTTTGTTGTTCTTAAAGTCACAAACACGAGCGGCCAGGCGGTGCGCCGCTGCCCGGAACTTTCCAGCGCTCCATTCCTCAGTACCAAAACCAGCCTCAAGCAAATACTTAAAGTACTTGTTCTCCATGAAGCCCTTTAACTTTTCCTCGACCTCGGATTTGATTTCGCCGTGAGACGCTACAACGTCATTTAGACGAGCAACACTCGCTCTCCATTCATTAACAGCAGCATTCGCAACACTTTTTTGCTCGACCAAATCCGCGATAACATCAAACTCATTATCCAGCTCATCGGCGGTAGCCATGGCTCTCTTGATTTCAGATTCAACATCAAATAATTTGCGCTTCATCTGAGCTACGTCTGACTCACGTTGCTTCAACGCAGCCGATGCTGCTTGAAACTTATCAATATTTCGGTCCAGATTGAATGCCGAAAAGAAAGTGAGCTTTTGCCCCAACTTTGCAGTCAATTCATGGACTTTGCGATCCCGCTCAAGCTGGCGCTCGTGGACCGACAAATACATCTCTTTGAGTTTACGAGCACTCTCTTCAGCAGCGTTCGTGATCTTTCGGTGGCTCATCTGCTCATCCTTTGTTTTGTCTTGGCTGGACTTACCAGCGTGTAATCATCTTGTTATCAGAGGTAACCCGGGAATCAAAATTGATCTTGAAAGAGTTCACCGATTTTTGGCCGATCAGATTATTCTCGATAATCCCATCGTCCATTTTGTCTTGCTTTACCTGCTCAAATTGCTCGTGCGTAACACGGACCCCGAAGGTGTGTGCCCGCCGGATCTCGCCTACCTCGCTATCCATGATTGATACTTCAAACGGACGTCCAGATGCATCCAGCGCTTCTACAATCAGGTAGGCAATGCCCCTTGAGTCGGCAAAGTCATTCGGGGTACGGATCACACCAGACTTTTCACCAGGCCGAGAAATGATCCTGAAGGTCAAAGGCTCTTTTGCAAATGCCAAAGCGGAATCCAGATTCGATACAGCCCTGGATGCCTCCCAACCATCCCGCTTATCAATCGCATTTGACAGCACAATCATCAGCCTTGTGACATCTGGTTGTTCGTAGGTTTCTTTGCCCATTTCATCGAAACCACGAAAAACTCGTTCGAGGTCCGTGATTCGTTGTTTGAAAGAATCAAAGAAAGACAAGTCTTCGAAAACCTGCTGAATCACTAGCTCGCTGGGCTGTTCGACCGAGTTAAAAGAGGAGACCACCAAATCCGAGGCTCGCTTAAGGGAACTAAGTCTACTATTCAGATAGCCCAAGCTCTCAGCCGCGCCCGGCTGCGTTAGTGGAATGAAATTGCTGTAGGCATACACAAGCGACTCAAACCGTCCAGCATCTCTACCCAATTGGGCGTATTGATCTTCAAAAGGGAGGAATCTCGATTTATAAAGATCGGCTTTTGAGCGGTCAATGGACTCTGGATCTTCTGGACTAGGCTCATACCAAGCGGAGGCAATTAGACCCTTATTGATCGATTCGTACCCAGCTTTAACTTTGGCGCCCATCTGCGCCAGCATAGGCGACTGCTTGGTAGCATGGTGGCTCAGCAGCACTTCCAAAGCAGCCAAATTGCGACCGACATCGTTCTTAAGCTTCTCAACAGGAACAATAACATCCTGCTTGTACAAATCATTTTGTACGCCCTCGATGAAGACTGGAGCATAGGAGGCACCGCCTACAACGAGGAGCGCAACGAGTGCGCTAAAGGCCATTTCCGATTTTCGTAGCCTAAAAGACTCCTCCAAAAGCATGAAGGCGTCCGCCAGTTTTCGCTGAAAAGTACTAGCCTGTGGCTCAACGAACCGAAGCCGTCCATCGAAGTATTTTTTCACACCTTGCTCTACGAGCAAGTCATCTACGGTGACCCCACTTGTGGCGTAGTACTCACGAATCTTGGCTGCCACCGATGCCCGACGCTTTGGCAAATCCAAATTGTCTTGGATCTGCATTTGCTCAAGACGAAGACTGTCAATAACAGCCATCGCTCCAACTTGATCCTTGATACTTGCCATGTTTTACACCCGTGAGAGCAGGGCAGCAAACTTCTTCTTGCTGTCCTCTGTGATGGTTTCGATTTCAGCCGCAGTTTCGGTGGACTCCTGCTGCAGCACCTTGATGAGCTCAATGCTGCTTGACTGGAACTCAACGATTGCATCTGCAAGAACTTTGACAGACGAGGACTTCAGGGTGGAGCCGTAGCCCGATCGCAGGCCAGCCTCGAGCTGAGCGCCACCAGTGGTGGCCAAATCTTCCAGGCCACGGTTTATACCCGCCTTCATCGCCTCCATGGTGTTTGTGGCTTCTCCTAAGCCTGCCATTGAGGTAAAAGAGGCAGCCAGCCCAGTGAAAACCACCTCATTTGTCGCAAAAAAGGTCACGGATCGCTGATACAAGCGTTCTTTAACATCATGCGTTTGGTTCAGTCGGGCAAATACCAACTCAGCAGTGTTGTAACCAGTTTTCAGGTCATCGGCGATGTCTTTAACGATCTGATGAGACTTGGTCTCATCTTGCAGCAATCGAAGCGCTTCATCCCGACGCAACTCTGCTGCAGCTACATCGGCAACAGAGCCTTCTGCCCGAATGGACTCAAGCTCGCCAGCGGAGGCGTCGAGCGCCCCCTTAACACGATCAAGTTCAGCAGTGGCTGTCACCAGCATCTCTTGGGCAAGGACCTCCGCTGTTTTCAAAGCCATACGGAAATCCATGTAGGACTTCAGGATGATCGACTCTCGGCTCAGTTGGTCTTGGGCGGATTTAGATACAGCAAGATATTCTGACTTGATCTTCTCAAATCGATCGGGAATTGAGCCACGGCGGATCTTGATCCACATGTTTTGGATTTTTTCAGCCAAATCGAGCTTGCCGTCATCCATCCAAGTGGCCATGGTTGCGGCATCATCACGGATTGAGTTAAAACTCTCGGCGATATTGGCGTAACGGGTTGAGATTTCCATACCTTTAATCTCACCTCGGACAACCTCGTTAAAAGCACTTGATTTCTGAAGGGTTTGAGCCACCGCCAGCGCTTTTGCGTTGTCATACTTGGCAATCTTTTCGATCAACGCAACCACTGGGGCCTCGGCCTGGGGAATATTGATACCGAGCTTTGCCAGACCAGAAACTGCTTTTTCGAGGTATGAATTTACGACGGTGGAAATCATTGTGCTCATATTTTTTGCCTTTTCGGTTGTTGATATCATTTTTTCAGATTTATATCACACGAACCAAACAAATGCAATATAATTGAAAAAATATACAGAAAAAAGGAATGCAATGACAAACTCAAGCGAAACCGATTCTCCTTTTCTGGAGGAGAAGTATGTCGATGAACTAACTGGAATCTACAAAGGCAAGGAAGGCAAGACCAAGCTCCAGCTTCAGTGCACCTTCCTTAAGGGAGCGGGTGTTCCATTCATCGAGAATGCAAGGGGGCGTCCTATTGTAAATCGGTCTTATTTTGAAGGATCGAGAACTGTACCGGCTCAACAACATTCCGAAAAGCAGATTTGGGAGCCCGATTTGATGAAAACAAAGGGCACCGTCAGGACTGGATGCTAAATACGCTTCAACAGATTGGGTTTTTAGTTGACACGAATTTTGGGACTTAAATCCTTGAGTCAATTCGCAGGGGAAAGATCTTAGAAGCTGGGCCCACTTTTACCGGGCTTTGATGGGGGTGGCTGTTTTGTGGTTAAGTTCTCGCCAATTGAAGTACAACCTGCGGTGCGGCCAATAATCTTGTTCTCCAACGGATCGTACTCAATACCTTCTTGCGCAGCGGCCCATTCAAGCCGAGCAGCCGAATTGTAGACGCGAACCTGCTTTTGAAGAGACCGATACGACTGTGCGGCCGCCCTGAGCTCCGGGCTGTTGTTTTTGTCTGCGAGGTCACGCAAGAAAAAGAAATAGTCGGTGTAGGTAGGGGAAGCGACATACATGTCCCCGCCGATAACGCACTCTTTGATCTCGCCACCAAACACCTCACCGCGAGGCATTTCAGGGTCGTGCCTGGATTCCAGCTCATTTATCAGGCGTCCCACCGAGAGCTCTTCGACCTGCTCAACAAAGTTCAGAAACTCTTCGGAGATATCCTCCTTAAAGAGAGTTTTGAACATAGCTCGTATTTCGGATTTTTTAACTAGCATCAGGCCCTCACATTGACATGGACGCTTTCGACTGGGGCGTAGGGACAAGGGGCTTAACTGAAGCAACCCCGCCTAAGCTTGAAAAGCTAATACTTACTTTCTCATCATAGCGCGTAGCGAAGGGCGAGACCTTAGCCCGATCTACGACCACCGCGGAGGTGTCGTTAACGGCCAGCACCACCTCTGTCATGCTTGAACCTATTACACGCAGAGAACCCCGAGCGTTTCCCGGGGTAGCTACAGGAAGATCGAACCGCTCACACAGAGACCGGTTCTCGTCTAGAAACTCTTGAAGGTTATCAACCGAAGGCAGGTTAAGGAGGTTTGCAATTGACACCAATGAAGCAGGGTCCTCACCACGCAAAGCATAGAGCTGCAGATCTTGCGCAATAGCCCCGAAAAACTCATCTCGCTCGTTGTCGGCCAGATTCAAATGTTTAGTCCTCTCATCGATCAAACGAATAAAGTCATCACTCCATTGATTCACGAAAGCCAGTCGAACCAAATCTGCGGGGAGACACACAGCCTCTACATGAGGAAGCTGATCCTCAAGGTCTAACAAGGCCTGCTTCTGCTCGACAAGCCTCTCAAGAGAGACCATTTGCTCTTTATCCGCAAACACATACTCAATGGCCGAGTGTTTGAAATATTTGATTCCAGTGGGCCTATGTACGTGATAACTGACATGCCAGTCTTTTGACATGGGAAACCCCTTTCCATAGCCAAGCGAGACCTCCATATCTCTCATGGTCTCTGAGTCAGCGTAGGCAAGAAATGTTGACCTTGCGATATCTTGCGCCTCGTCAACCAGCTCATGAAGTAGGTCAACCTTCTCTCGCGGCCACCCAACGCAGTCTGAAAAGAAAGGCTTTTTAATTGTCTTCATTTGAATCTCTTGACAGTAAGAATTGATGATTAAAGATATCACCACCTGTCGGCAGAACCGAAAGAAATCGCGAACAGGAAAGCAGCTCGTTTAATTTTGAATGATATTGAAAAATAATTAATATTAGGCTATGATTAAATAAAGGAGCCAAACGTGACCGCAACCCAAAAACTCTTAATTGCAAAAGAATTCGCCGAGAAAGTCCACGCCAAACAGGTGAGGAAGTATACCAACGAGCCCTACTGCAATCATCTTGCCGAAGTTGCATCGCTAACTCGTGAGTTTGGGGGCGACATAACATCGCAGGCCGCAGCCTGGGTACACGACTCTCGCGAGGACCAAGGGGTTACAAAAGCCGAGATCGAACATCTTCTTGGGCGAGAGGTAGCGGATATGGTCGAGGCTTTATCCGACATGGAGGAGGGCAACCGTGCAACTCGCAAGGCGCTTTCCCGCATGCGCTTGAGCAAGGCTTCAGCAGAGGTTCAGACAATTAAGATTGCTGACATTATTAGCAACACCCGTATGATTGTGAAGCACGACCCCAAGTTCGCCAGGGTCTATCTTAGGGAAAAAAAAGAGCTTCTCGCTGTCCTAACCAAGGCAAACCCGGCGGCCCACAAGATGGCCTCAGACATTGTTAACGAAGGACTACTGACCCTATCAAGGCTGTCTAGAGAAGCAAAGCACCTGGGCTCTAGTTGATTGCTCGCTTTTTAGTCACTGACAGTCCTATGCCCAGTAGCGATGGCACGACTAAAATGAACGGATCCAAACTGGCAAGGACAAGCAATGGACTTCAGGACAAAATCTCAGAACCCCATGGGTGTAATTCTCACACCATCCTGGATTACCGAGATCAACCAGTGTGCGAGCATGCTGGACATCGTTATTGATGTGCCGAAGGAGTCTTGGTTGGATGAGAAGCGTGCCTATGCCATTGGGAAGGGACGTAACGCTTTTGGTGTACCCCATATGGGGGCAATGACTGCCTTTAGTCGCATCGACAGCCCTGTGTACGTGCCCACCGAAGTCTTAAAAACGCTGCCAGGAATGCGGGGGGAGCAGGGCCGTGTTAGGCAACGAGATTTGGATTCAATAGTCGAAATTATGGACAGGACTGGGAAGCTGCCATTACTTCAAGATGGATCAGAGTATTGTCCGTTCATCAACGTAGCCCACAATGGGGAAGCCTGGGTGAACGAAGGCAATCACCGAATCATGTCGGCGGCCGTTCTGTCGTCGAAGTTCCCGCACCTTCCTGTGCAAATCGCGTATTACGACGGGGGCGAAAGGGAGTCCGGGCCGCTTAGCATCAAGGCAATTTTTGATTACCAGGTTGAACGAGCTACCTCAAAGAAGAAACATGTTTAAAGAGATCGTTTTCACTGGCGTAGATTCAGTTCGGCACTTCCGACCCAAAAGAAAGGCTGCTGTGATTTCTATTCTGGACTACTCAGAGAGAGGGTACCGCCCTGATTTGACCGAGTTCGCAGCCGTTCTCCTGCTGGAATTTGAGGACGTCAGCGACGGCGCACCGATCCTCTTTGGAAAAGAGCTTAGGGATGATGCCCCCATCGGGCAGGACCGATGCCCTCACAACTTTGAGGAAAGGTTCTGCACAACACGGGATGCAAAGCTCATCCATGAGTTTGTCGAAAGGGTGTCGAAAGATCCTCGGGTCAACACCCTGTACATTCACTGCTTTGCGGGTCAGTCGAGATCTGCTGCGGTGGCACAGTATTTCTTGGAGAAGTATGCCGGGCAGGTACAGGACGCCGGATTCGGGAATCGAACGACCGGCGCCATGAACCGACGCCTTTACCGGCTTTTGGGTTCGACCGACCCTCTCCGTGCGGGCAAGGAAGAGGGCTAGTTGGCGTTTAGGTTCTCAGCAACAACCCTTTCTGGAATGGGCACAGCCTTGAACCCCATGGCCGCTAAAGACTCATTTGCCAATTGAGGGACCTTCAAGCCAAAACAGTTGGTGAACAAACTCACACTACATGAGGAGTCCTCATTTGAGATGGCCACCGCCCGTTCAAGGTAGGATCGAGCAGCTTCATTGTGCCCAAGGTTTTTTGCCGCAATCCCCAGGTAAAACCAATTGAGATCGCTTGAAACCCCGGTTTCAATCACGGACGCCGACAGCTCCTCCCATTTTTCGTTGGAATAATAGCTTCGGTGCACAAGATGTTTGGCAGCAGCCAATGGTTGGCACTTGATTCCACAGTCGAGCGCTATCTCCCCTTTTGAAAACGGTGTTGGTCCAATCTCTACTGGCTGGTCAACTACAGCCAACTGGACTTCTGTCGGTTTATTCGAGTCCGTGCTCGACAGCGTTGCATTCTGAAGAGCAGACACTGAGTGCGAGGAGATGGCGACCAGTACAGGCAAACCTCCGTCAACCGAGGAGGGCTTTTCCGGTGTTTTTTCCTTTGTCAGCAGCGTAAGCTGTGTCTTGGAGGCCATGTAATCAGAGCCACTGAAAACCTTGTGGTCATTGAAGCTCTTTTTGATCCAGGGATTGGGTTCGTTAGTTTTCGATGCCACCTCGAGATTGGCCATGCGAATGTCTTCTGCCAGTCTTCTCAAAGTCTCCTGACGCTTCGCTGGAGCGGGGTGGGTGGATAAGAAGTCAACGTTGCCTCCACCGCCGCCACTCTCGAGCCCCATTTTCTCCCACACTGAGGCAGCGGCATCAGGATCGTAACCTGCGCGCGCGGACAGTTCTACCCCAATTTTGTCAGCCTCATACTCCGCCCCACGGCTGTTTGGCAAGTTCACGAATGCCAATGCAGCCAGTGAGCCGACATTGATGATGTCGCGTTTCTCTTCATAGGTTCGGCCGGCAGAAAGGCCAATGGCCAAAATAGCTAAGTTTGACGCCATCTGAACCGACATCTTTTCAGCACCGTGGTCGGCCAGGGCGTGGGCGATCTCATGCCCCATAATCGCGGCAATCTCATCGTCGTTGAGGTCTAACTTGTGTATCAAGCCTGTGTAAATGGCCATTTTCCCGCCAGGCATGCACCAGGCGTTCAATGTATCTGGGTCGTCGATGACTTCCAGCTTCCAGTCCCACTGTGCAGCATCAGGACGGAACAGGACAGCCTGGTCTATGAGCCTGTTAGTAATGTCTGTAACCCGCTGCGTAAGGTGACGATCTTCGGAAATCTTGTCTTCTTTCTCGAAGGCCTCAATGGCTTCAGCGTAGTAGCCATTTGACTTCTGGATCACGGAATTGGCATTCATCAGGTTGAACTGCTGACGCCCAGTGACGGAATTTGCCGCACATCCAACAAGAATCGAGGAAGAACAAGCAACCAGGAAAAGCTTTTTAAAGCGGGAAACGGGCATGAGATTGCTCCTCTTTTCGGTATGTTTGAATGCTTTGAAGATTTTGGGCCGCCTAAAGCCCCTTGGCAAGCCACACAATTGCGTCCCCACAAGTCAGTTGGAGACGGGATAGGATGTGTTCAGGAAACTTTTAACCGCCAGCACGGTGGTCGTTCTGTGCCTGAAGCATCGCCTTGTCAATACAGTCGTAGGCATTTTCACCCACCAAAGTGACGCGCTCTCCACTATTTGCCGTGTAGCAAATCGCGCAGGGCTTGTAACTGGGATGGTCCTTGTAGAAAGTGGCTTCTCTCGTAATGACAAAGTACAGGCGCAGAGAATCATTAATCACCTGGGGATCCATCGACTTCTTGAGCATCTCAATTTCTTTGGCCTTTTGAATTTCCAAGCGAGGTCTACCTTTGCAATCGTAAGAAACCACAGCCTGCAATAGCAGATCGTCTTTGTTGATCGTGGGCGTTAACTTCTCACCGCAATTTGGACAATGCAGGAACTCAGTCAGGAAGCCTGGGTGGGGAATCTGGTCAAAACCGCCTCGGATATTAAAGTCAGCGACCTTTTCGTAAAACTCAAGCGCCAACTGGCTAATATTTCCCTCGGTTGCTACAGCGCTACCGATCATGGCTACCTGATGGAGGCAACGGCTGTGTGTTGTATCTTGGGTCATATTAAATCATTCCTTTGAAAAGCGCGCAGCGTCGGAAGAGATCGACATCAAGGGCAAGCTTCTTCTTGTCGGCATAGCGAGCGGTCAAATCAATCAACTTCTTGATATCACGACCACTTACATCCTTGCTAAAGAGATCTGCAAGTTTCTTGCACAACGCCGGAGAGAGTTTCACGCCGCTTTGCTTGGACAACACCTGCCACAAGCGAACAGCCTGTTCCTTGTCTGGATACTCGTACTTAACGATTGCTGTGCACCGCGACAAGATGGCGTCATCGATATCGTTAGATCGGTTTGTCGTAAGAAATAAAAGGCCTGAAAAATATTCAAGCGTCCTTAAAAAAGCGGACACAATGGCGTTATGGACAATGTCGTTGCTGCGCTCTCGAATAAAGACATCAGCCTCATCAATCAAAAGGGCCGCCCCCCAACGTTGAGCACGCACGAGGATCTCTCTCAAATTGGATTCGACGTGCTCTGGGTCATAGCCAATTTGACCAGAATGAACTCTGTACAGAGGACGCCTTACTGACTCGGAAAAAACCTCAGCAGTCAAAGTCTTTCCAAGGCCTGGGGCGCCTTTACACAGAATCGTTGTCCCACCGGACTTACCCTTGACGATATCCTCAAACTGGATATCAAGATCCTGTGTCAAGATACCAATCAAGTCCCTGTGGGTTTCGGGTAGTACGATTTTATCGACCATCCCCTCATCGAAAGCGTAATCCTCCAAAAGGTCTACGTGCGCCCAGAAGTACTGGTGACGATCCATGTCGAAGATCGACGTATACATGCTCAGGGGAACGGTAACTAGGTTGTCCAATGTCACCGAGCCGTCGTACCCTCGTGTATCTCCGGGCACGAAGGATTCAATAATCGTGCGAAAGACATGATACTCATCAAACACAGCCCGAGTCGGGAAGGGGATCTCAACCTTTTTCCTTGACCAAAGTTCCATGGATGTCATTACACTGCCTTTTACCCAGTACTGCTTATAGGGCTGGGAGACGACTTCCACCAACCGATTCCTTGACTGCAGGTAGGCTTCTTTCAAGTCGGGTGTCTCATGGGAATAACCTTTGCTCTGGAAAATCTGTGCAACGGAACCAAGATTCAAATCGTCCGTCCTGAAATTCAGGTAAACCCTCGTAAACGCGGACTCGTTATGGCGTCCGCCTTTCTCTTTAGGGGCGCAACAAAAAAGACTAACCGTCACCGATTCCGTATCACGCAACTTGGGCGGCTCATATCGCACCGACTCAAAAGCATAAGGCTGCATCAGACCGTCCGCACCTTGGTGATACAGCCAGCCGTCAATGAAATCAGCAGAGATGAACGATCGGATAGCCTCATCGAGCATCCTCAGCTTGGAAAGCTTTGTTTGCCCCTTAGACTTCCGTGCCGCGAGAACACCTGTCAAATTGACCATGACAGAACGATTGCCCTTAGCTTTCGCCAACTCATACATTGAGGAGAGGTCTTCTGTACTTACGCTCGAAAGTTCAAAGTTCACCTTCGAATCATTTCCCCAGGCCGAAGAACGCTCCAGGTGAATAGCCCATGGCTTGTCAGTCAAATTCTCGAAGGTGGAGGCGAAGTCTTTAAGAAATGAGTTTTCGATTTCGAGGCGCATAAGATTCTTTCTGAGTGATTTCAGAAAATAATACCATTAAAAATCTTATAAAGCAATACCATAAGCGCCCGTCCCATAACCGGGCTAAGAAACGCGAGAATTGGTTGTTACATCGACGGGCCCGCTGACTTCTTTCTAAAGGGGAGCACCACGGCCCCCTTCTGTGAGGCAGAACTTTCGACATGATGATCAATCACCAAAGCCGAGGAACGCTGAACCAAACGTCTCTCAGCATGCCGCACGAGCTCCTCCATGGGCTCATGAAGACTAAACCACTCGCCATCCGGAACGCCCGCAACAAACCCATTTGGGTGACCCGCCAGCCTAAGCATGCGGTTGACATCTCTGCCCACAAAGAGGGCTCGCTCGCTTTTGCAATGGGTCGCGCAATAGCCTATGAATTCTCGATCTGTCATGGTTCCTTCAGTATCTGCCATGTTTTGCCTCCTAGCGATTTATTAAATCCAAAATTATCACCAAAGGCCCCCATCTGGAACAAATAGAAACCTCAAAAAAGCAACCGGGCACCGCAGATTTGGATAAGGTTTTTCTGGTCTTTCATTGGCTCATCTGATGAAATTTCAAAAGGAAAACGAGAGGATTTTATGAAAAAGATCAGAAACTTAACGCACGGCATCATCATGTCGCAATCCGACAACCCGTCCCGTAGAGATTTAGCTATCGATGAGACGACCGATATGCTCACGAAAGTAGGTGCTGTGTTACTGCCGCTACTCAAAATCGACATCTCTCTTTCAAGTATTGAAGAAATTGAAAAAGCGGCAACAACCCTTAAAAATAAAGTCGCCGACCTAAAAATTCAGGCTCTAAACTTGGATGGATGGGTCGTGGCCGACATCCATACCGTGGACACCAGTGGTAGTCAGTATTCACGAAAACTCTACCTTCCTGCTGACCGCGAAACAGTTGACACAGAAGTCTCCGACTGGATATCCAAGAACGCAGAAGGCCCTACATCAATGGTCCTTAGTAAAATACCAGAGGAGGCGTCACAGCTATATCCTTGCGAACTCGCGCTGGCGAAGATGCAAGCGCTTGGCGCGAGGTTTTCCTGGTCCTACCAGGATGGAGCGCACAAGCCGATGTCGCTTCGAATCACCTTAGACGACTCAGCAAGACCGATGAAGAATCAGTTCAGCGAAGCAATAGAAAGCATCGCTGGGGATGGAATAAAAACCATCTCGAGGGAGACCTGGGATTCAACTTTTGGGCAGTCTTCGACAATCGAGATTGGCAGTATGTTGAGCCAGTGCAAAGAATTGGTGGAAAAATGCGCTCAAACCTTACCATCTAGCTTGCTTCAAAATTGCAGGGTTCACCTGGGGCCATACGATACCCGCTTAACCGTTAGCGCACCGGGAAAGCTTGACGTTGAAATCGATCCCCCAGTGCAAATAAACTTCAAGCCTTCTCGTGATATACGTGACATATCAGGAGTTCTGAGCACCAACAGCCGCCCTGGGCTTTCATTATGAGCACCGCCAACGCCAGCCCAAGACACCTGAACGTGATCGCGCTGGACCGCGCACTTAAAAAGCTCTCAGAAAAATCTCGCAAAAATGGTGGGATCTATCCCGATTGCGGAGACTGTGTTGATCTGGCATTCGCAATCGAAAAATTCGCCTCAGAATTCACCACAAAAGAAGAGGCATTTTCGGTCGAAGTTTTGTGGCGCCATAACCCATCCGACTTTGAGGGAACAAGGCAACTACTTCATTGCTGCGCTTCATTAGGCGACTGGTACCTAGATGGCTCCAAGGAAATAGACCCAATAGATCACCTGCTAGCACAAAAGGAAATGGAGATAGAACAAGGGGTCCTGCCCGAGGGGTTTGAACAGGAATCTGAGATCGATTTCGACGTTTGGTGTTTTAACTCATGCGCCGACTTCGACTTCAGCACCCAAAAGTTTACAAAATCTTACGACAGCTCGAAACCATTGGTTGATCCAGGCAATCAGGAACACATCCTTCACCTAATAAAAGAGGCCTACGCCGTCGAATACGACGCCTTACCCTTAACCGTGAAGGCAAAGCAAACCAGCATGGGTTTTTAGGAACAAAGTTGCTATTTATCTATAAAAATTGTATTATTGGAGCACCTTGAGTCAGAGTCATTGCAAATGGATATCAAAGAAGAGTCAGCCGATCAAGCTACGAGAGTTAGAAAGATTCTGAATGTGTTAGCTACCTACAGCTTTTCCTTGTCTGATGAGAAAGTGCTACAAGGAGAGATTTCTGACGTGCTAAACCAAGAAGGAATCACTCACCGCAGAGAGGTCAGGCTCAACGAGAAAGACATCATAGACTTCGTCTTCGAAGGCGGCATCGGCATGGAGGTAAAAATCAAAGGGCAGAAGCTCGCCATCTACCGACAACTTAGAAGATACGCGGCCGCAGAACAAATCAACCAACTAATACTACTGACAAGCGTGTCTATGGGAACGCCCGGGGTTATAGAAGGCAAACCCACAGCCGTATTATCACTGAGCAGGGCTCATCTTTAATCTATGAACGCTGTTACCGAATCAAGCTTACTGAATACCAGAACATATGGGTCACTTTCCTACAGCAAAGAGAAAGAAGCCTGGATTATTGACAAGATCGAGCCCCACGTGAGCCTTCGACTCAAAGCTCTTTTCCCGAGAATCAGTCAGACTCAAGTTGGCCGATTCACATTCAAGGCCCAGCCGGACACCTGTGCAGACCTCTTTTGGTTTACCCAGCGATATCCCATGTTGATGACGGTATCCGATGAAGGGCTGCTTCAAAAGCAAAGTAGCGCCTTTCACCAAGAGGTGGCCGAACGCCACCGCATCACAATGCCAGAGTACTTGCCGCCTCAGTACGGAGAGCTTAAACCTGACTGTGAGCTACGCAATTACCAAATGCAATTCGTCGAGCTCTTCAGGAGAACTCGAAGCCTACTACTGGGAGACGACACGGGTCTAGGAAAAACATACGAGGCGATCGGCGCGTTTTTGCTGCCTGGTGCACTACCTGTAGCAACCGTGGTGCAGACCAATGCCGCGGATCAGTGGGAAGAGAAAATCCAAGAATTCTCTTACCTTAGAACACACATCATTAAAGGCACCAAGCCTTACAACTTGCCAGAAGCCGACGTGTACATTTTTCGATATTCACAACTGGCGGGATGGGTGGAGGTGTTCGCTACCGATTTCTTTAAGATGTGCTGTTTCGACGAAATTCAGGAACTCAGGCACGGGGCAGACACAAGCAAAGGAAGGGGTGCCAAGATCCTGGCCACTCACACCGAGATGCAGTTGGCCATGTCGGCAACACCTATCTTTAACTTCGGCATCGAAATATTCAATATTGTTGAAAACTACATTCGTCCTGGCGCGCTGGGTAACCGGGCTGAGTTCATCCGAGAGTGGTGTGCAGACGACGACAAAATCGTTGAAGATCCGAAAGCGCTCGGCACGTATTTGACAGAAAACCACATCCTGCTTAGGCGCCTCAAAAAGCACCCGCCAGTTAACCGGGTCATTATTGAGGTTCCTTACGACAAGAAAGAGGTCAACAAGATTGAAAATCTTGCCCGTGATCTGGCCCTGAAAACGTTAAACGGCTCATTCCATGAAAGTGGCCAGGCTGCGAGAGAGTTTGACATCTGGATGCGCCAGGTAACAGGGGTTTCGAAAGCAAAGGCGGTGGCGGCCTACGCACGAATTTATGCAGAACAGGGTATTCCGATCATCCTGGCGGGATGGCACCGAGAGGTCTACGAAATATGGCTAGAAGAGCTTAAAGACCTAAACCCCCTGATGTATACAGGTAGCGAATCAATTGCCCAGAAGAGAAAGATGAAGGCGGCTTTCATTGCGGGGCAAAGCAAGATATTTATTCTTTCCTTGCGATCCGGCGCCGGAATTGATGGTCTTCAAAAAGTCTGTTCGACGGTTCTCTTTGGTGAAATTGATTGGAGCCCACAAGTTCACGAACAGGTAATTGGCCGAGTCGATAGAGACGGCAGCTTTCTTGGAAACCTTGAGGAAATGGAAGAGAACCCTGTGCAGGCCGTATTTCTACTCACCCAATATGGCTCCGACCCGGTGATAACCGACTTGTTGGGCCTTAAAGATTCTCAGGCATGTGGGATTATGAATCCTAACCAGGGCCCTGTTAAGAAGAACCACGACACAGCGCGCATTAAAGAGATGGCAAAACGATATTTAGAAAGTCTTAACAAGCCTGAAAAACATGAGCCTATATTGCAGCAATAAAATAATGCTGCTATAATTAATAAAACGGAGGATTCATGGAAAACAAAAACTTAGACACCAAGATTGCAAATGAAATTTTGATCGCTCGATCAAGAGCCGCCTCCTCAGAAAATGCCGGGGAACTCGGCGAACTGCTCGAAGCTCTGACCAGTCCAGAAACTATGGATCGCGCGCTCTTTGTTGAGCTAAGCGAACTCGAAGCGAAGCTTGAGCGAACCATGCCCGTCGATGAAGATAAAGCCGTTGAACAAGACGCTTTACTAGCCAAGGTACTGACGCTCATGGACACATCGCCTTGGATGCTCAGCGGCACTGGCGGCTGCATCGAACGACCAAGAAAATACGCTGCGCCAACCCAGAAAAGGGTGGCGGAAAAAGAATACGTATAGGCCACAAAATACATAGTGGCCGACCAAACAAAAGAGGCCACTATGAAAAAAAATCAACTCATCACACGCGATCAATTCCGAGAACAGGTTTTTGCGAGAGACGGGCACAAATGCGTCTTTTGTGGGAACACGGAAGTCTACGCGCACCACATCATCGAACGCAGGCTTTGGCCCGATGGCGGGTATTACCTGGCCAACGGCGCCTCTGTCTGCAACGAGCATCACCTTGAATGTGAGCAGACCACTATTTCTGTTGAGCAGGTCAGGGAGGCCTGTGGAATCAGCACAGTGATGGTGCCGCCCCATCTATACCCGGATCAACCCTATGACAAGTGGGGCAACCCGGTCCTTTCAAGTGGTCAAAGGCTCCGCGGGGAACTGTTCTTTGATGAAAGCGTTCAAAAAATCTTGGCAAAAGGCGGCGCCCTAGATTTGTTTTCCAACAGAGTGAAATATCCAAGAACCCATCACTTGCCCTGGAGTGACGGAGTGAATGATGACGACCGGGTACTCACCAGCATCTCTCAGTTCGAGGGAAAGCGAGTGATCGTTACCAGGAAAATGGACGGCGAAAACACCTCCATGTACAGAGATTTCATTCATGCGCGCAGTATAGACGGAAGAAGCCACCCTAGTCGTGACTGGGTCAAGCAATTTTGGAGCAGCATTAGCGCGGAAATCCCTCAGGACTGGCGGATCTGTGGCGAGAATCTGTTTGCGAAGCACTCAATCGGTTACCAAGACTTGCCCAGCTATTTTCTTGGGTTCTCAATTTGGAACGAGAAAAACATCTGTTTGGACTGGGATTCAACAATGGAATACTTTGCGATCCTCGGAATCACGCCGGTTGAGGTCATCTACGATGGTGTGTTTGATCAGAAGAAGATTCAAGGCCTCTGGGACGAATCCAAGTGGGAAATAGAAGAGGGCTATTTAGTTCGCCTTGCATCAGAAATCCCGTATGCAGAATTCAGACACCTAGTTGGAAAATTCGTCAGAAAGGGACATGTTCAAACTGGAAAGCACTGGTTTTATGGACAGAAAATGGAGCGAAATCATCTCGCATGATCATCTAAAACACAATGAAAAAAGGCGGCTATTGCCGCCTTTTTTGTTGCCAGGGTGGCCTAAGCATCGATTAAATAGTCTGTGTGTAACACGAATCCATTTTCTGTAAAGAAGCCCCAGTCAACATTCTTCGGGCCTGACATAAAAAGAGTGACCGCATATTCGCCAGGCGGGACAAGTAGCTTATGGCGCGTTTCGAAAGTCCGGCATACAACATCCCCGGGTTTCCGAAGAATAGCCTTCATGGGCTCAATATTTGAGCATCCACCAAGTACGTGAGAAGGAACAATACTAAGGTCCTCTACACCATCTTTGGCAGGAACTAGTTCGTAATAGCAGCCGTGGAGAATAACACTTACGTTGTTCCACGGGTGGTTGTGGGCGGCTCGGTCCAGGTCGGATCGAAAGATGGTATGTATTCGAGCGGCCGGCTTGTCTTCACTTTGCTCGATCAGCCAATCTCGCGCCATGTAGGCTCCGCCCTGTTTGCTGCCAATTGTGTAGTAGGGTGTTGTGCTTTGAGCGCTGAGATATTGATCAAGCTCTCTAACGGTCTCGCCGCTAAGAGTCATGTCGGGCGCAGGCCCCGCGTTACCATGAAGAAAATCAACTTGGTGACCAAGGCCAAAGTTTCTGATGTGATCGAAGCTGAACATTTCCTTCTCCTCAACCTTTCGAGCACCGTACAAACATGCCTTTGTCGTCAAAGATAAAGTTCACTCTGTCTGCTACAAAGTCCTGGGTTCCCATGGTTCCCGGGAAAAAAACGCGTATTTTGCTTGTCCCTGCCAACTCAATCAGCTTTTTGTAGACCTCCTTTTGGTCCTTGAAAGCATAAGTGGGAATTACATAATTGGAAGAGCCAATCGAAATTGACTTTTCGGTTACTTCAATTTCAAAACCTTTACCTGCCAGGGCACTTTCGATTCTTTCGATGTCTGCGTCATGATTGTGGAGGCGCTCATTTTTTTTAAAGCCTTCGGATGGCGGGACATGCGTAGATATAGTGAGGGCTCTCAAAACAGGTAGCTCGGCGACGGGTTCGGCTTCTTGTTCAACGTGTATCACGGTAGTTTCTTGAGGTGCTGCGTCCATTTTTCGTCTCCTTAAAAAGAGGGGCGAAACCTCCGCCCCGGAGTTATTGCTATTAACGCACCGGTGTCTTAACGGATTACGTTGGCTTGCTTTCGTTTCATCAGGCCAACCAATACACCCAAACCCAAGAGACCGAATAAGGACATTGAACCGCCACCGCCACCACCGCCTCCAGAAGATGCTGATGCACCAGGCGCGGGGACTTGGTTATCGTCGGCCTCGGTGGTGGGGTCATCAAGACGAGTAACCTGGCCCACGGTTGCCGGCTGTGTCGTTGTATCCACAGTGAAAGAATACTGCGCAGTAGCGCTTGGGGAGATGCCTGATGCGTTACTGTTCGGCGTCGCCGTAAATCGTACTTCAAACATGCCAACCAAATCGAAATCCAAAACAATGGAGCTCTCGGTGGTCTGTACACTGGTGATGGTTACAGGGGATCCGCCTTGAAACACCTGGACCGAGGTCGGGTTGGAGGCGGAGCCAGAAATCGCCACAGTTACGGGGTCCATATTGGTTCCACCGGAAGAAGGAGGCTCCGTGGAGGGAGGCGGTTCTTCAACAACCGGAGGGGTCCCACCCGATGCAGCGTATGCGTTGAAAGACAGTAGATTTGCTCCGCTCACTTCCTGAACAAATGACACGGGATTGATGATTCCGCCACATGACGACGTCCCGGCACACTTTGGATCTTCTTGGCGAAAGGCATCACTGTTTCGCTTAAGCAAGGCAAGCGCCTCATTGAAGGTCAGGGCCGGATTAACGGCCTTGGCATATGTCAAAAGCAGGGAGATATAAGGGGCCGCGATTGAAGTGCCAGCAACAGTCTCGACGCCGGTCTCCGGACCACCAAAGCCACCTGGTACTCCGGTAGTGTAGATGAAGCCCGAGCCTTCGCCGGGATTGGACCCGTTGGTCGAACTAATCGCTGAGACGCTCAGGTTTGGGCTGTAGTTTGAAAAACTAGCCAGATATCCCGAGAATCCCACAGCGCCGACCGAGACAACATTATCGCAGTTGGCTGGAATATTCAGACTGCTACGGCCGTCGTTACCGGCCGCCGCCACAACGATTCCACCTGCATTTGTTACCGCATCAATAGCGGCCTGGTACACAGCGCTGTCAGAACAAGCGAAACCGGAGGCGCCCAGCGACAAATTAATCACCTTGGCCGGGTTTGGGTTGGGATTCGTATCCGCACTAGAATGCAGATTCATCGAGTAAAGAATACCCTCGGCCACATCAAAATCTGTTGTGCGATTGGTGGCAGGATCAAAAACAGAGATGGCCAGCAAAGGCAGGGTGCTGTAGCCCATACCAACCGTACCGTAGTTTGCATTGGGCTGACCCTTTAAATATGCCGCCATGTTCAGGCCGTGTGCATCGGAGGTACCGCGGTCCACCAAAGTGCTGCTGTATTGGCCATCCAAGATCGTTTGCTTTTGAACGTAGACGCTCTGGCGCAGGTTTTCCACATCCGTAAAAAAGGAGTCAACCAAAGACAAACGAGAGTCATTGAAATTGAAGGTTTCGAAGAAATTCGTTAATTCCAGAATACGAGGGTTATGCACAAAAGCGTTACCCGAATAATCTTGAGTTCGCGAGTAAAACTCATACTGGCTACGCCAGCCGGGGTTCTGGAAACTGCTGACCGAGGAGGAGCTCACATAGCGGTTTGGCTTCACCGCCAGCACACCTGGTGAACCAGCGAGTCGGCCTACAGCCGACAAGACGTCGGAGTCATTACGAGCCCCACCCACCTTCACCACAACAAAGCGCTTCATTAGCACCCGCTCAAAAGTCAGGGGTACAGACGAAACACGAGACAGTGCAGCCACCAGCTCTTTGGCCTCTCCCTCTTGAAAGCGGCCCACCGGCTTGGTGAACTCCAAGGAGACCCGGCCGTCGTATTGGCGCTCAACAGGGGATGAAGATGCCTTAATCTGATGCAGCTTGGCAATGTCGACGGGAATCGATCGGGCATTTACCGCACCCGCGGACAGAAGGGCCAAACCAACCAGGGTAGAAATCAGAGTTTTTTGCATACGTCACCTTCCAGAAGTTTTGCGCATCAACGCATTTATTTTGTCACTTTATACATCATAGCAAAATTTGTATGACGAGTCAACAAA
>PBTC01000044.1 GCA_002726935.1 Candidatus Saccharimonadota bacterium
ACGGTTGTTGTCGGGCTGTCGTTGGTGTTGTTGATGATTGCATTTCGCTCGATCTTGATCCCGCTAAAAGCGACCCTGGGGTTCTTGCTATCGGTCGTTGCGATGTTTGGCGCACTGGTCGCGGTGTTCCAGTGGGGTTGGTTTGGCATTACGGACGCACCTGGTCCGATCGTTAGCTTTATTCCGATCATTGCCATCGGCATCTTGTTTGGCCTGGCGATGGACTACGAATTCTTCCTTGTTTCAGGCATGCAAGAGTCGTATCACCATAAGAAAGATGCGAAGGCGGCCATCGTGCGTGGATTTGCCTTGGGCAGTAGAGTCGTGGTTGCAGCCGGTTTAATTATGGTCGCAGTATTTGCCGGCTTCGTCGGTAACCATGATGCTACGATCCAATCAATCGGCTTTGCTTTGGCTATCGGTATTCTCGTTGATGCATTTATCGTGCGGCTCGTTATTGTCCCGATCGTCATGTCATTCCTTGGTCGAGCAGCCTGGTGGTTGCCAAAATGGCTTGAAAAGCGCTTGCCGAAAATATCGATCGAAGGTGAGTCCTAGATAATAAAAATCACCCCGGAATGGGGTGATTTTTGTATCGATTGAGCAGCCTAGTAGTAGCTGGCTTGAGCGGCCGTGATAAGGAAGACGAAGAACCCGATAAACCATACGAAGGCAGTCAAGGACCCAACCGTAATCAGGACGGCGATCATTCCACCTGAATATCCCTCTTTGGCTGGTACAGTTGCCTTTAGCTCTGGTTTTTGCGAGATAGCGATGCGGCGGATGATGGCCGTTAACGAAAGAGCGGTTGCCGTGAGGATGGTGAGGGCACCGACAAGTCGGAAGTAGAACTCGTCAAGCAGCTCGACGTCGACAAAAATCCACGGGGTGAGTAAAAGCGTCCAGATAGCGAGCAGTGCGACGGTCGTGTACACGCTGGCGAGCGTCGCGGGGTGAGCGAGGCGCATTTTTAGGACGCCCGCTAGCAAGAAGGCTGATCCCACGAGAAGCGTGTACAGCCCGAGTGCCCGCCACGAGATTTCGTTATCCCAGATTTCCCATGTGCCAAAGGTTGTTGTGACCATGTTTGCCAAGACGACGCCAAGGATGACAGTAGGAAGAATAGCGCGTCCAATCTGATTTTTTGTGTCTGCCGAAACTAGCGCCAGGACGATAAGGCTGTGGCTGACGAAGATAAAGGTTGTCAGGAGGGCTTTCTGGATGACCGAGTTAAATTCACCGATCAAAATACCAAAAACTGAAATCAGGGCCGAAAGAATAAGGCCTCCAATCAGTACGTATAAGAAAGCGAGTCGTAGCTTTCCGAGACGCTGCTCTTTCACTGGCGCATCCGAGGCGACCTCGGGTGTCGGCTCTGCGTTAGGTAAGGATTCGTGTGTCATGGTACTCTCCGCTTATGTTTGAGCATATTGTACCATGTTTTCGTGAGTTTCTTTTGGCCGAGGCCGACGCAGTGAAGGGCTTATGTAATTTTTGCAATAACTGCTATAATTTAGCATAACCATTTAGGTAGCAAGAAATTCTCACAGTGAAAAAGAAAATTCTCATCGGCATCATATCGGCTGGAATCCTGATCATTAGCGCTTTTGGTGCGTACTTTTTATTCGGACACTTCGGCCAGCGTGCCGACAGGGAAGAGCTGGACACAACACCGCTAATGGCGACGTCCGTCATAGAGATGCTTGAGAGCAGTGAGCTTGCTGGTCTTGAGGGGTACGATCGTCAAGAGGCTTCGGGTGATAGTTTTGGCATTGTTGCCGCGACGCAGGGTCGAGATTACCGCGTCTCTGTCGCCGCCGATGATGCGGCTCTTTATCAAAAAAGCGGTGATCCGCGTCAGTCTATTGAGCTGGCTGAATATGCTTCTGTCCGACAGCAAACAGAAGGGTACTTCATCGGCCAAGGCCTTGATAAGTTGAGCAGCAGTAGCGACGCGACCGACCAGTACGCCGGCCGAGGAGTTATCTGCCAAGCCAACTTCGTCACGAGCGGTGTTGCGACGGTAGTGTATGCCTGTAGCGATGAAGCGGCGCTGAGCGCAGAATACGACCAGATCGAGCAGCTCCTTAATACATATAAAGAGACAGGAGCGCAGGTTGTCGATTTTGACGTCGCGAGCAGGACCTCCCTGCAGCGAGATGACATCGAAGGGGTCGTTTTGCATCTTAGCCCAGACAGGGCGGATGAGCAAAACAAAGGAGCGCAGTATTTATTTGGTGCAATTAATGGAGACTGGGAGTTTGTGGCTGACCTCACTAACGGCACAAGCCTTGGCAAGGTGAACACGACCCCTGAGGCGGAGGTGAAGATCGCCGATCCTAAATGGGATAATGTGCTGTACGAACTTTTGTATGGCGGAGGCAAAGAGTGATGGTCCATACGAAGCGAGGCTTTACGCTGATCGAGCTGATTGTGATCATCGGTGTGATCGGTGTACTGGCGGCCGTAGCCGCCTGGGGTCTTGGCCGCTATCAGGAGGGTGCCCGTGATGCCGAGCGCGCAGCTGACGTCGCGGCGATTACCGAAGCGCTCGAACTGTACTACGATGAGAATGGTGAGTATCCCAGCTGTAGCGCTTTGACTGGATCGGCTCCGAGCGTCGCAGAACAGCTGAACGTCGAGGAAGGGGCCTTGAGGTCGCCGCAGTCGAGCACTCAAAATGCGGTGCTTTGTAGCGCCCTTGCTGAAGGGTCAGAAGATGGCTACGCCTACGTCGGCGACGGCTCCGAGACTTGCCAGTCGGGGAATGCCTGTCTTGAATGGACGCTGCAGTATCGAAGTGAAGAAACGGGTGAGATTGTGAGTGTCAAAAGCCGCCGCAGCGCATCACTTGCTTCCTCTGGTGATGTGAATCTGACAGCTACGGTAAGTTCAAACACAGCGATCAACTTAACGTGGAGTGCCGTCTCGAACGCCAGCTCGTATACGGTGGAGCGCAGCCTCAGTTCTAGCATGTCGGGTGCTGTCACTAATTCAACCACGGCAACGAGTCAGTCTGTTTCGGGCTTGACGGCAGGTACTCGGTACTACTTCCGAGTCACCCCAGTATCAGGCACGCAACAGGGCGTGCCCGATACTGACGACGCCACCACGACTATTAGCGCACCATCAGGTACGCTTGCTATCAGCTCATCGCTACAGTCAAGTAACTCAATTGCTCGTGGGCAGGCAGGTGCGGTGACCTGTGAACCGGGTACGACACTTGAGTACTCGTTCGGTTACCAAGGTCGTAATACAAATAGTAGTGTGTCGCTGTCCTACGGTTCGTGGGGAACAGCTGCGCTTCGAGACGTGACGGCTTCGCAGGGCTATAACTATACTTTTGAAGCACGGGCGCGGTGCGTTGGTCCAGATGCCACTAGTTCGCAGGTGACCAGTGCACGCACCAACGTGACGCGTCCGATCAACACGCCGCCGATGCCTAACTTTAATGGTGATACCAGCATGCAGGCCGGCTATCGCTATACGTTCTCGACCAGTTCATTTTGCCCAAGCGGTACGTGGGTTGACGGCGCGGTATATATCTACAACAGCGGCTATACCAGCCCCTCCACGGCTCATGTCTATCCATCGAACGGCGCCTACTACACCAACTCTTTCAATGAGTGGTGGTATCTTGGCTGGGCGGCGAACCAGACATGGGAAGACACCTACTACAACAGTTTTTATAGGTGTAAAACCGATTTCACGACATCACCAAACTCTCCGACTCGACAGACGTATGTGACGATTGACTGTGAGCCACACCGACGCACATATAACACCTATCCCCGGTGCGATAGCCATGGCCAAGACCCTAACTCTCTTCCTTGGGGTTATTAGTTGAAGCTGGGGTAGATTGTCGATACGTTACGTCGACTCCTCTGCTATAATGGATCAACAGATGGCGCGTTGGCGGAGCAGTTACGCAGCGGTCTGCAAAACCGTTTAGACGGGTGCGACTCCCGTACGTGCCTCCATTTTATTTGCGCGGATGGTGGAATTGGTAGACACGAGAGACTTAAAATCTCTTGGCTTCACGGCCGTGCGGGTTCAAGTCCCGCTCTGCGCACCAACCTAGTTGACACTCGGCAGTTGCCGAGTTTTTTGTTATAATAAAAGCACACATAATAGAGAGGAAAAGAAATGATAACCGTGTTGATTATTGTCGGTGTAATAGTTGTCCTCATCGGCTTGTTTATTTGGGTAACTTACAACAGTCTTGTGACTTTGCGACTTCGTGTTGATGAAGCGTGGAGCGACATTACCGTTCAGCTGAAACGCCGTCTTGATCTTATCCCTAACCTGATTGAGACCGTTAAGGGCTACGCAGCACATGAAAAGGGTGTCTTCGAGAGCGTGACCGAAGCCCGAACAAACGTTATGAACGCCGGCAGCGTCAAAGAGACTGCTGCTGCTGAAAACCAGCTTGAGGGGACACTCAAAAGCTTGTTCGCTGTTGCTGAAGCGTACCCCGACCTGAAGGCCAGTAACAACTTCATCGAGCTGCAAAAAGAGCTCGTTGACACAGAAGACAAGATTCAAGCTGCACGACGCTTCTACAACAACGGCACGATGACCCTGAACACCAAGATTCAGACATTCCCAAGCAACGTCGTCGCTGCTATGTTCAGCTTCAAGAACCGTGAATTCTTTGAGCTTGACGAAGCCGAGCAGGCAAAGGCTGAAAAGCCAGTTGAAGTTAAATTCTAGAAACCGAGGGATTAGTCCATGTACAAAGCTGTCGCTGCGAATAAGCGAAACACATTCTTGATTATGGCTGTCTTTGTTGGCCTGATCACTGCTATCGGCTACCTAGTCAGCTTATGGTATGGTCAGACGTCTATTACGCTTTGGGTGTTAGCGGGTGCGGCGATATACGCCTTGATCCAGTATTTCTTAGCGGCGAAATTGGCAACGGCCATGACCGGAGCGAAGGAGATTCAGAAGGCTGACAACCCAAGACTCTTCCGCATTGTGGAGAACCTTTCGATTACTCTAGGTCTGCCTGTTCCGAAGGTGTATTTGATTAATGATCCTGCACCCAACGCATTTGCAACCGGTCGTGATCCTCAGCATGCTATTGTGGCGGCAACCACAGGGCTGCTCGAGATTATGGACGATAACGAATTAGAAGCGGTAATGGCTCACGAAATGGGACATGTCCAAAACTACGATATACGCGTGAGTATGATCGCTTTCGGTCTAGTGAGTGCAATCGGCTTACTGGCTGACATTGTGATGCATATGCTTTTCTGGGGAGATCGCCGCGATGGCGTCCACCCGATCATGTACATTATCGGCTTGATCATTGTTATTCTTGCTCCGATTGTTGCGCTCATCGTGCAGATGGCGATCAGCCGCCAGAGGGAGTACTTAGCAGACGCCAGTGGTGCACTGACCACTCGTGACTCGGAGTCATTGGCGAAAGCGCTTGAAAAACTACAGTCCTATGGCCGGCCAATGCGTCACCAAAACAGCGCAACGGCACATTTGTTCTTTAGTAATCCTCTGCGAAAAGGTTTCTTTAGCAGACTGTTTAGTAGCCACCCTCCCCTCGAAGACCGTATTGCAAGGTTACGCCAGAATGCCGAAAAATTCTAAATCCACTGTTTTTGGACGAAAAATTAATCACTTCAGAAAGCGGGTGGATGCCTACCTTGAGCGACGCTCGCATAGATCGTTTCGACTTACCAGACGACGTGATTACATTCGACCGCTACAAATAACGGGATATGTTTCGCTCACGGCTGAAGTCAGCCGAGTTTTGTGGCGCGCAAAGCGGGTATTCTTTGGACTTGCCGCCATCTACTGTCTGCTTAGTATTGTGTTGATTGGTCTTGGCTCGCAGACATCTTACGACACTCTTGTGACAACCCTCCGTGATACAAGTGGCGATGCCTTTGACGGGGTATGGGGGAGCGTCAGTCAGGCAGGGCTTCTATTTGCTTCTTTGGCGACGGGCGGGCTCAGCTCGTTTGAGACCCTTGCGGTCGAGCAGATCATTTATACGGTTATTCTGCTGTTATTCATCTGGCTAACGTCACTCTGGTTGTTGCGGCAAGCGTTGGCTGACAAGCGACTGGTCTTGAGAGAGGCGTTGTATAACGCGGGTGGCCCTATTCTTCCTACGTTCCTACTAGCATTCGTATTCGCCTTGCAGCTGATTCCATTGGCGCTCGCATTTATTGCCTACGGTGCCGCGTCGGCGAGTGGACTACTAGAGGGCGGCGTCGAAGCGATGCTGTTCTGGGGCGCAATTATCCTTACGGGGAGCCTCACGCTCTATTGGGGCGTCAGCACGTTCTTCGCCATGGTGGTGGTGACGCTGCCGGGAACGTATCCGATGCATGCACTGCGGGTGGCTGGTGATATGGTCGCCGGTCGGCGTGTAAAGATTTTTATGCGGCTTCTTTGGGCGATGTTTGTTGTTGGAATCGTGTGGGCGCTTATCCTCATCCCGACCATACTCTTTGATGGCTGGCTAAAGTCTGTGTGGCCTGCGGTGAGTTGGTTGCCGATTGTTCCGTTCGCCTTACTGTTATTGACGGTCGCTGGGATGATCTGGACGACGGCGTATGTCTACATTTTATACAGAAAGGTGATTGATAGTGATGCAGCCTAAAGAGAGAGTGGCGGAGCTGAGACAGCTCCTCAATGACTATAGCTACCACTATCATGTACTCGACGAGCCGATTGTTTCTGACGCCGTCTACGATAGTCTTTTTCAAGAGCTGAAGCAGTTAGAGGCAGCGCATCCCGACCTCGTGTCGCAGGATAGCCCGACGCAGCGCGTCGGTGGTCAGCTGAGCGGAGGTTTTCAGAAAGTCGAACACCGCACAAGGATGTTAAGCCTGAATGACGTGTTCGATCGAAGTGAGGTTGAAGCCTGGGTGCAGCGAATGGACAAGCAGTTGCCCGGGTCGACCCATGAATTTTTTGCTGATATCAAAATGGACGGGTTAGCTTGTGCGCTCATCTACCAAGATGGAGTATTGCAACAAGCGGTGACGCGTGGCGATAGTTTCGTTGGCGAGGATGTGACGGCGAATGTGCGAACCATCAAGAGCGTGCCGTTGATACTACGAAAAGAGGACGGTTTTGAGCATTTCGCGGTAGGCCGGACAGAAGTGCGGGGCGAGATTGTAATGCTCAAGAAAGACTTCGAGGCCCTGAATCGACAGCAGGCTGCCGCTGGAAAGTCAGCTTTTGCCAACCCTAGAAACCTTGCAGCCGGAACGATACGACAACTTGACCCCCAGCTGGTGGCGGCTCGTCCGCTCACATTCCGAGCGTATGACCTGCTAAGGGATGACGCGAGTGAAATTCCGACAAATTCATATGCCTACGAAGCACTCACCGCGATTGGCATCGCTCGCAACCAACAGGCAAGGACATTCTCTTCGCTTGATCAAGTGATGGCCTTTGTTGATGAGTGGGATGCACGTCGTCACGATCTCCCTTTTAATACTGATGGCTTGGTCATTAAGGTGAACGATCGGGCGCTCTATCGTCAATTGGGAGTCATCGGCAAGCAGCCGCGCGCAGCCGTTGCCTATAAGTATGCCGCCGAACAAGCGACGACCGTCGTTAAAGACATCGTCATTAGTATTGGCCGAACTGGTGCAGCGACCCCTGTGGCTGTCTTTGACCCTGTTGTTGTCGCTGGAACGACTGTTCAGCATGCCAGTCTTCATAATGCCGACGAGATCGAGCGACTGGACGTGCGAGTGGGTGATACGGTAGTGATTTTTAAGGCAGGCGATATTATTCCGCAAGTTGAAAGCGTCGTGAATGAACTGCGACCTAAGGATGCAGAGCAGTTTGATTTCGTAGCGGCACTCGAGAGGCAATATCCCGAGCTACGTTTCGAACGACCAGCCGGCGAAGCGGTGTACCGTGTGAAGGGCGCAAGCGGGCCACTTCTGCTAAAGAAAGCGGTGGAGCATTTTGCGTCAAAAGCCGCACTCGACATTGATACCTTGGGTGAAAAGAATGTGGCCGCTCTAGTAGATGCGGGACTTGTTGCTGATATGGCCGACATTTATGTTCTGACAAAAGAACAGGTGGTGTCTTTGGACCGCTTTGCAGATATATCAGCTGCGAAGCTGGTAAGTGCCGTGCAGGCAAAAAAGACACCTCCACTCGAACGGTTTATTTATGGCCTCGGTATTCGTCATGTCGGCGTACAGACGGCAATTGATTTGGCCAAACAATTTGAGTCGCTTGACGCATTAGCTCACGCAACCATCGATCAGTTGCTGGCGGTTGACGGTGTCGGAACTGTCGTGGCTGAAAGTATTGCAGCGTGGTTTGTCGATGATGACAACGTTCAGCTGATGGCGAAATTCAAATCGCTTGGTGTCGAGCCGGTCTATCGACGCGCCGAAGGCAAGTTGTCTGGAATGAACTTTGTGATTACTGGAACACTAGAAAAGTTGTCGCGTGACGAGGCGGCCGAAGCTGTTCGAACGCGAGGAGGCACCTTCCAGACTTCTGTGGCCAAGGACACGACGTACCTTGTCGCTGGTGGAAAGGTCGGCGAGAGTAAGCTAAAGAAGGCGGAAGCGTACGGCACAAAGATTATTGACGAGGCGGCCTTTCTAAGGCTGATCGAGGTTGCTTAAAAGCGATTAACAGCCAGCCTTCAGCTGGCGTAGGTACAATAAATCCGTGGAATATGTAAAGCGTCACACGAAGCGAGTCGCCATTGGTGTTGCCGGTGGTGTCGTTGTTTTGATTGGCATTGTCCTTATCCCGTATCCGGGGCCGGGCTGGCTGATTGTGTTTGCCGGTTTGGCGATTCTGGCAACCGAGTTTACGTTTGCGCAGCGGGTTCTGGATACCGCTCGCGCTCGTTACGAGCAATGGGTGGCATGGCTAAAGCGGCAGGCGGCATGGGTGCGGGTCGGCGTTATCTTGTTAACGGGGTTGGTGATTATTCTTACACTTTATGCCCTTAACGTTTTCGGCGTGACTTTTGCCTGGCTAGGGGTTGACTGGCCATGGCTGGGATCACCGTTTTTCCGATAAAATAAAAAATCGCCGGGATGGCGATCTTTTATTTTCGGTAGAAAACTACCAGCTGCGTTGACGGAAGCTACCGCCGCCGTTGCTGTTGTTGTTGAAGTCTCGGCGCGGACGGTCCTCTTTTGGTCGGGCAACATCGATGTTGATGGTGCGACCGTCAAGCTCCTTGCCAGCGAGTGCATCAATGGCTTTTTGGTTGTTGGCTTCGTCGACAAATTGGACGAACCCAAAGCCCTTTGAGCGGTTAGTTTCGCGGTCAGTTACCACTCGGGCACTTTCCACTTCACCAACTTGCTCGAAGTGTGCACGCAGACTATCATCGGTTGTCGCGTATGCGAGGTTTCCGATAAACAGATTCTGTGACATGTGTTCTCATTTCCTTCGTTACTCTATGCGTCAGATCGACCCTGGCTCGTATTGCGGCGAAGAAGAACGTGTCTTCAGGCTTTGTACATGCGTGCTCTGATCTACCTCAGTTAAGCACAGTATTGACTGAAATGCTATAGGGTGCACGGCAAACAGTTATTGTACTTATGCTCCGATAGGTGCATAATAATGGCATGCTGGTGCGCAAATAAGGGGCTTGTCTCCGTTATGCGCGGCAAAAACAAACACGCAGAAAAAGCGGCCCCCGGGTGGGCGCGCAGCAGCTCGCAAGAGGCTCGTCCTAGAAAAGAGGACGAGCTTTTGCTATAATCGGTCTCTGTTCGGGGCATTGGCGCAGTTGGCTAGCGCGCTTCCATGGCATGGAAGAGGTCATCGGTTCGAATCCGATATGCTCCACCAATTTTATTCAAGAACTTCGCTGCTCAGCGAGGTTCTTTTTTATGGATAGGGCAAAATGGTTATGCTATGCTATAACCAGCATATGAAACTACTAAAGTCACTCCCAACGGCGCTTCATCGAGGATTCACCATTGTTGAATTGGCGGTTGTAATTGTTGTGATCGGTATCCTAGCGGGTGTGGTGATTGTCGGTTACGGCACCTGGAATCGCTCGGTAGCTGAAGCGACACTGAAGAATGATCTGCAGGCAGTACTAGGTGCAATGGAAGATGCGCGAACGTTTGAAAATTCCTATCCCAGTAGCCTTCCGTCGACGTATGCTCCATCGGATAATGTTAACATCCAGCGTGACAGTCGTAGCAATGCCAAGCGCTTTTGCTTTACTGCGACGTCAACTACTCAAAGTTCACTGAGTTTTTACATTGCGAGCAACCAGTCAGACCCTAAAACGGGGTCTTGTTCGGCTAACTGGAGCCCGCCCGTCGTGTCGCTTCCCGTTCCGTCAGCTGTCCAAAGTGCGGGCAGCTATTCTTATCCAGGTGGCCCGACAGAATTTGGTGCCGCTCATTATGGCGATTCAGTCGCATTTGGCTGGAATGACCCAACCACTACTGGTGGGCAGCCGATTGAGGCATTTCGATTACGCTTTGACCTCGTGAGCCCTTGTAGCGCACAAAATGATTACGTGCTTGAAGTCGCCCGTCTTAACAATGGGCAATCATTCAGTGGCAGTAACTACGGATTAAGCCGTAGTTCGACTGGCATGTATGCAATATCGGTATCGACGCCCCTGGGTACCTGTACGGTAGACGCGGGGCTTGGTGCTATTTATGTTTCAGCAAAAACTGTCAATGGCTATGGTGCAGAGCGACAATACTTTGTCGAGCTGCAGAATTAGCCTCGCTTGACCAACTTCTCTGAATGAAACATAATCGATATCAGTTATGCGCAACCAAAGTAAGGGATATGGAATCATTCGGCCTACACCAGGCTTTGCCTTGCCGACAGTTCTGATCGCTTCCGTCGTGCTGATGGTCATTCTGACAACGAGCGTGCAGATTACGGTTGCCTCATCCACGTCGCTGGAAGACAACTATTATGAGCGAGCGGCCACCCTGGCTGCCGAGGCGGGGATAGAGCATGCACGCGCCTGCCTTGACTCGAATAACAATATCGCCCAATGGAACTCGTCGAGCCCATTACGACCCGGCTCTACCTGTAATGGCTATGCTGGGGGCGGTTGTCCCTCATCTTGCTTTATAGTGAATGGTGATGGTCTGCAGACGACCTATACTGTCGGGACCGCCACGTCGCATGCCGGCGATATCATTTCGTTTAATTCCCTCGGCGAAGCGGATCGACTTAGAACCAGCACTGGTAGTGTCTGGCGCTCGTACACTTCACGAGTCGGTCACTCGGTGTGGCTTAATCAGTAATAAGGAATAATCATGTTTAAATCGTATGTCCAACGTCGTCTAGAAAGTTACGTCCGTCGCTATTTTCGACGCCACCCTGAAGTAAAATTAGTAATCGTGACGGGAAGTGTTGGCAAAACAAGTACGAAATTGGCCATCGGAACGGTGCTGTCTCATCGTTATACAATCAGACTTCACGAAGGGAATCACAACTCGGAGATTAGTGCACCGCTTGCCATTCTTGGTATCGACTATCCTGACGACATTCGCAGTATCGGTGCGTGGCGCCAGGTGTTTAAGGCAGCTCGCATGCGCATCAGGCAGCCGGCGGACGTTCAGGTGATTGTTCAAGAGGTCGGGACAGACCGCATCGGTCAGGTGCCGCATTTTGGTACCTACGCGACACCGGATATTGCGGTCGTGACTGCTGTCTCTCCAGAGCACATGGAATATTTTGGTACCATCGAGCAAGTCGCAGCGGAAGAACTTTCGGCAGCTAATTTTAGTCGGCAGGCCATCATCAACCGAGACGATATCGACGGTGATTTTTCGCGGCTCCTCACCAACCCAAATATCTCGACATACGGGACTAGTTCGGCAGCTGAGTATTCGCTCGAGAGCGGCGAGATTAGTGTGACCGAGCCGATTCGCGCAATCATGAAGGCCAAAGATTGGGATGAGCGCCCGGTGAAGCTGCAGGTAGTGGGTGAGCACAGCGTGCGCGCGATTGCAGCTGCAGTTGCGGTGGCGGTGAAGCTCGGCATGACGGCGGACGAAGTCGAAAAAGCTGTCGCAACCATTCGACCGGCCAAAGGACGGATGAATGTACTGCGGGGTCTTGAGGACGCGATTATTCTTGATGATACGTATAACTCTAGCCCGCTGGCCGCAGCGGCTGCATTAAGGGTCCTGTATCAGCTGGTCGTGCCGCAGCGAATCGCCGTCTTAGGAAGTATGAATGAGCTAGGCGCGGTCACCGTTGAGGCACACGACGTTTTGGGCGCAATGTGTGATCCGACGCAGCTTTCCCATGTTGTAACGGTGGGAGAGGAGGCCGAGAAGTACCTGGCGCCTGCCGCCAAGCGCAATGGTTGTCATGTTGTCAGCTTCAAATCAGCCTTGGAAGCTGGTGCATATGTGCACAAGGTGATGGAGCCGGGTGCCGCTATTCTTTTCAAGGGTTCGGAAGGAAAAATTTACCTCGAGGAAGCCATCAAGGTAGTGCTCCATTCGACAGAAGAGGAGGAATCTTTGGTGCGTCAATCTCCTGCTTGGCTGGAGCGTAAGCGGCAGTTCTTTGAGTCCCTAGCGAATGTGTCGCCCGAGTCCTAGGGCGTTTCACCTCTTTAGTGGTATACTGTAATCTGTTATGCAGCGTTACAATCCATCAGCAATCGAACCAAAATGGCAAAAGGTGTGGGAAGACCAGAAGGTCAACGAGGTCGACGTCGACGAGACAAAGCCAAAGACCTATGTTTCGGGTATGTTTCCCTATCCATCGGGTGCAGGCATGCACACTGGCCACGCCTTTAGCTATTCGATTGTTGATACACTAGCGCGCTTCTACCGACAACAGGGTCACAATGTCCTGAATCCGATGGGGTGGGACACCTTTGGACTGCCCGCCGAGAACTATGCGATCAAGACTGGCACTGCGCCAGCAAAGGTGACGGCTGAAAACATCGCTAATTTCAAGAAGCAGTTTAAGCGAATGGGCGTGTCGATTGACTGGACGCGAGAGATCAACACGAGCGACCCGTCATACTACAAGTGGACGCAGTGGGTGTTTACGAAGTTGTTTGAACGAGGCCTCGCCTATCAGAAAGAAAGCCTGCAGTGGTGGTGCCCGGTCGACAAGACAGTCCTCGCGAACGAACAGGTTGAAGGTGGACACTGTTGGCGTTGCGGTAGCCTTGTCGAGAAGAAGTCGATGAAGCAGTGGTTCTTTAAGATTACCGAATACGCCGACTCTTTGCTCGAGGAAATCGATGGCCTCGACTGGCCGCAGAAGATTAAGACGGCGCAAACCAACTGGATTGGTAAGAGCCAAGGGGCCGAAATCGAGTTTGCCCTTGCGTCTGGCGAAGAAGTGATCACCGTCTTTTCGACTCGACCGGATACTATTTTTGGAGCATCATTCTTAGTTCTGGCGCCAGAGCACCCATTGGCTAAGCAGCTAGGGGCCGGTGATTTCGTCGAGCCACTGACTCGTTACATCGATGACGCAGTTAAGAAGTCGGAGATTGAACGAACGAACGACACAAAAGAGAAGACGGGAGTCTTCACTGGTAGCTATGCTATTAACCCTGCCACAGGTGAAAAGGTGCCAATTTGGGTCGCTGACTACGTGCTGGGCGGATATGGGACTGGTGCAATTATGGCTGTGCCGGCGCACGATGAGCGGGATTTTGCCTTTGCCGAGAAGTTTGGCCTGCCTGTTGTTGAAGTAGTTGAGTCAGATAAAAACGACGGCGAACTGATTTCGCATGGCGAAGGTCCACTAATCAATTCTGGGCAGTTTGACGGCATGATGAGTTCGGACGCCCGAGAAGAGATCGTCGCGTGGCTTGAGCAGCGACAGCTTGGGCGTGCTAAAACAACCTACAAGATGCGCGACTGGTTAATTAGCCGACAGCGTTATTGGGGTGCGCCTATCCCGATCATTCACTGTGCCGATCATGGGGCGGTTGCCGTGCCGGAAGATCAGTTGCCGGTAATTTTGCCTGAAATCGAGGACTACGCCCCTAAAGGTGACGGCAAATCTGCCCTCGCACGCGCCGAAGACTGGGTGAACACTACTTGTCCAGAGTGTGGAAAGCCTGCACGGCGCGAGACCGACACTATGGATGGCTACGCCTGCAGTAGCTGGTATTTGCTTCGTTACGCCGACCCTCAGAACACAGAGCGAGCGTG
The DNA here is from genome assembly GCA_002726935.1 of Candidatus Saccharimonadota bacterium. Lineage (GTDB taxonomy): Bacteria > Patescibacteriota > Saccharimonadia > Saccharimonadales > Saccharimonadaceae > Microsaccharimonas. The sequence continues at coordinate 14,145 of PBTC01000044.1, forward strand.
GGACCCGGCAAAAGTAAATTATTGGAATCCGCTTGATTTCTACGTTGGTGGCGATCACGCGGTTGCTCACCTGCTGTACGTCCGTTTCTGGACACACGTCTTCAATGACATGGGCCTCGTTGACTTCAAAGAGCCCGTGAAGAAGCTGGTGTACCATGGCTACATTAACGCCGAAGACGGTACAAAGATGAGTAAGAGCAAGGGAAATGTGATTGATCCGCTGGATGTGATCGATCAAGGATACGGTGCGGACGCCCTGCGCACGTACGTCCTATTCATGGGCCCGGTCGAGTTGGATGCAGCTTGGAGCTCGAAGGGCATTGCCGGGATTTACCGTTTTCTTAACCGTGTCTGGACGCTTGTTCAAGAGTATGACGATGCCGTCGAGAAAAACGCGACCGACAATGATCAGGCGGTCCTTGTCGCTCGCCACAAAACCGTTCGGAAAGTCACCGACGATATCCGACGCATGAGCTTTAATACGGCGATCGCTGGTTTGATGGAGTACGTCAACGAGCTCTATAAGTTAAAGGTTGATGGATTTTCTGAAGATGTCTGGCGTGACGCGCTTGCGACGTTGGTGCAGTTGTTGGCGCCATTCGCACCACACATTGCTGACGAACTATGGTTGCAACTGGGCCGCGATGGACTGGTGCAGCATGCACAGTGGCCACATTGGGATGATGAACTGATTGTTGAAGACACGATAACGATCGCTATTCAGGTGCAGGGTAAGTTACGGGGCGAGATTAGTGTCGCAAAAGACGCTGACCCGGAAGAAGTGAAGGCGCTTGCGCTGCAGCACGATAACGTCGCCCGTTTTGTCGGTGACAAAAAACCGGCCAAGATTATTTATGTCCCTGGCCGGTTAGTGAATATTGTTCTGTAGAATTACTTGTACTCTACTGGCACAACGAGGGTTTCACCTGGCTGTAGGCCGTCTTTTAGTGCGCTGATGTTCGCTGGATCGCTAGCGATACTGTCGATGACATCGCGCTGATCAAGCTTGTCGGCACCAGGGATGCTATTGGCAACGTCATAGAGTCCGTCGCCCGGCTGTACGACGTACGTCTTCTTCTCTGTTGATGCATCTGGCGTGATGGCGTCGCCGACGGCAACACCGCCCGCGATGGCGCTCGCGCCGAGGCCTAATCCAACCCCAACCCTGACGAGCGTGTTCGCAGCACCAAGCCTCTTGGGCTGCTCTGGTGCTTGCAGTAGTCGAGATGCTGCATCTCGTGCGTTTGCCACTAAAATCGCTTCTTCGTCGGCTTGTTGTCGGCGCAGTTCTTGCTGTGGCTGGTTGCCGAGCTCGATGGCCTCATCTGCGTGCTGGTCAAAGTTGGTATCCGGTTCTGGTGTTTGTTTTAATGCTTCTGTCATGTTGCTTATACTTTACCATAATTGCGTGAGCTTCGCCCAACTGCTTGAGTAAAAGTGTAAAAAATAGTATAATGACAACAAGCTTTACATAAAACCGATCTATAAGGAGCACATTTAATGGGACAACCTAAGAAGCAGAGCAGCGCTCGTAAGACAGGTCTTCGCCGCAGCCACCTTCGCCTCATCTTGGCTCGCCGTGTCAACGGTAGGTCACCTGTGAAGGTAAAAACCACTCGCCGCGAAACCGGCAAAGCACTGGCCAAGTAGTACTTGGCCTTTTTGCATACGCTACATTTACAATAACAAGAGAAACAAACGCATTATGGCATCTAATCGTCATCTCGGTCGCATCGTCGCCCTTCAAACACTTTATGAGTATGAGTTTCGTACCCAGTGTGGGGATGAAACTGTCGCCATTGCTGAGGTACTCAGTCGCAATATCGACCGATACGAATCAGCGATTGAAGACACCGCATTCGTCGAAGGACTTGTCGAAGGTGTATTGAAGACACAGGCCGATCTTGATGCAAAGATTCAGCCGATTGCGCCAGACTGGCCGATTGATCAGATTGCACGCGTCGACCGTAACGTCCTTCGTATTGGCGTGTACGAACTACTGCATCAGGCAGATATCGTGCCACCGAAGGTCGCGATCAACGAAGCAGTCGAGCTTGCCAAAGCGTTTGGTTCGGATAACTCAAGCAAGTTTGTTAACGGTGTGCTAGGTACTGCCTACCGGACGCTTGTTGAGGGAGCCAAAGACGATGGCGACACCACAGTTCGATAAGTTTAAGAAATATTTTAGTCGCAAGAAGCCTTCAATTCAGGAGATAGTTCGCGAGCCCACCGCAGGAGGGATCGTATTTCGTCGCGGTCAGAACGGTATTGAGATTCTTCTTATCCAAGACGCGAAAGACCGTTGGACGATCCCAAAGGGACATATCGAAGAGGGCGAGACAGCAAAGCAAACCGCAAAACGTGAAATCGGCGAAGAAGCCGGGTTGAAGGACGTTGACGTTCTTGACTGGCTCGGAAAAATTCATTTCCGCTACCGTCGTATCGATAAACTGGTGCTTATGACGACGCAAATTTACCTGGTTCGAGCAAAGGGCGACACCAATGCAATTCAGAAAGAAGAATGGATGAACGGCATTAAGTGGTTTTCGTTCCACGATGCGCTTGAGGCTATCGAATACGAAGATATTGGTAAGTTAATGCTGCTTGCAATGAAAAAAATACGACAGGAGAACCTATAGATGTCAGGGATGCCAACGGCGCCGTATCAAGAATTCTCGCGAACAAAACTGGGCTACGAGTTTAGCAATATCGATCTGCTGGTGACGGCTATGACGCACCGCAGCTATGTCAACGAACACCGCAAGAGTGTCTTTGAGCATAACGAGCGGCTTGAATTCCTTGGCGATGCTGTTCTTGAGCTGGTCGTCACTGATTTTCTGTACAATAACTACGAAGAACCCGAAGGTATCTTGACGAGTTGGCGGGCCGCTCTCGTCCGCACTGAGAGCATTGGCGATGCAGGAAAGAAGCTGGATTACGAGCCACTGTTGCGGATGAGCCGCGGCGAGAAGCAGGGTAGCGAACGGGCGCGACTTCAGATTCTGGCGAACGCTTTCGAGGCTCTGATCGGTGCGATTTATCTGGAGCGAGGTTATGGTGATGCCGAGACATTTATCCATACCCATATTACGAGCAAGCTGCCGGCCATAATCGCCGAAGGCAGCTGGCGAGATCCAAAATCTCACCTTCAGGAGGTCATGCAGCGAACCGATGGGGTGACGCCACGTTACGTCGTCATCGACGAAGTTGGCCCTGACCATGACAAGATATTTACGCTAGGGGTCTTCTCTGGTGATCGGCTGGTTAGCAAGGGTGTTGGCCCGAGCAAGCAAGCGGCGCAGCAGGCTGCTGCCAAAGCCGCGCTACTAGAGTACGAAACCGGCTCGAAGAATTGACTTACAGAGAAGAACAGTGTAAAATACTGTGAGAGTAAAATTACTATAATTAAGAGTTAAAGGAAGTTTCGTTTTTATGCTCGCAATTCGTTTGCAACGACTCGGTCGCAAGGGGTACGCCACCTACCGTCTTGCTGTTCAGGAGTCTCAGCGCCACCCTTCGAGTGGTCGCGTCGTAGCCTACGTTGGTAGCTACAACCCACACACCAAAGAATCTAACATTCAGGTTGAGGCGGCACAAAAATACCTTGATAACGGTGCGCAACCAACTCCTCGTGTGGTGAAGCTTCTGAAGGACGCCGGTGTCACATTGCCAAAGTGGGTCAAGGAATCTGCTAGCGACAAGCAAAAAGCGATCCGTAACGCCGAAAAGCTACGAAAAAACCAGCCAAAGGAAGAGCCGGTTGAAGAAGTAGCCGAAGAGCCAGCGGAAGCCTAGGCGCCTTATACAAATAGACAACCCCACTCATTGAGCGGGGTTGTTTTCATCTGCGTACCGAGTTACTTTTGATCGAGTTTCTCTTTTGCCTCATCGATCTTGTCTTTTGTAGTCTCGGTAAACTCATCAACTTTGTTCTTTGCGTCACCTTTGATTTCCTCGATTTTTCCTTCTGTCTCGAGTTTTTTGTCGTCAGTTGCTTTTCCGGCTGCCTGCTTGGCTTTTCCACTCAGGGAATCAGTGAATCCGTTCATTATGCTCCTTTCGTTAGTGACATTCTTAGTAAATAACAGATGGCTGAAATGAAACTGAGAGCCACATTCATCGTTATGGCACTTATGCTACAATAAGAACGTAACGTAACAATACGATAGTCCGAAATTACTCGAGGGGGAGGGTACATGTCCACAATCGACCAGCAATTCATAGAGTACATCGTAAAGTCAGTCGTCGGTCACCCAGATGATGTTGTTGTTGACCGCATCATTGATGAGAAGGGGGTCCTGCTCACGCTGACCGTTCATCCGGAAGATCTTGGACGCGTGATTGGGAAGCGTGGTGTCACCGCGCAGAGTTTACGCACATTGCTCCGCGCGCTTGGCACGAAGAACGATGCCCGATACAACCTCAAAATTGTTAACAACGATGGTGAAGAGGGTGCCTCGTACTCGTCGACAGACCGACCTGTGGAAAACACTTCAGAGGAAGCTGTGGACAACGGTTCTGACTACTCAAAAAAGACGCGCGCAGAGCTTGCAGAGCTCGACGACCTTGATATATAATAACCATAAGTTCAACAGCCTTTGAACTGCGAGAAAGCTCAATGCGAGCGACAAATCACCACATTTGTTGAGAGCTTATGTGTATAAAAATCCGCCCTTCTTGTGGGCGGTTTTTTGTTACGACTTGCGGGTGTGAAGAGAGCCCCTCGGAGAGAGGCCGGAACTGCAAAGGCAGCTCAACGGGGGACTCTCTTCGATGGGGCTCAGGCGAGGGCATCGGCTTCGGCGTTGAGCTGTTCCAGCTCGCGTCGTTCGATGACCTTCAGGTCCCGGTAGAGGGTCTCGTCGACCCAAACGACCTGTGTCAGGTTGGCCGAATCGCGGTAGGTGACCTTGTAGGCCCGAAGCTCGGGCTCAGCTTCCACAGGGACGACTTCGAGCCTGACGAGGCTTGAGGCTTCGATGCGGCGGTTGTCTGCGGTAGTGAAGACGATGGTACCGGTTGCGCTCACGAGGTGCTCCAATCAGGAAGAATGGTTGTGTCTATATTATAGCACATATAGACGAATAAATCAATAGATGCTACACTAGTACGGATGAAAAAAATACAAGTGATCTCTCTTTTTCCCGAAATGTTCGATGGTGTTTTTCGCACCTCAATGATGTGGAAGGCGCAAAAGGAGGGGGCGGTAGAGTTTCGCTGTCATAACCTGCGTGATTACGGTATCGGACCCCGTCAACAAGTAGACGATACACCGTATGGTGGTGGTGATGGAATGCTTTTAAAGCCCGAGCCGCTTTTTGCTGCGGTAGAGGCGGCGAAGGAATATGATCCGACGGCAAAGGTAGTGCTTATGACGCCTCGTGGCGCACGCTGGAAGCAGGCGACTGCGCAGGCCTGGTCAGAGTCAGAAGTGGGATATATCTTTATCTGTGGGCGCTACGAGGGCTATGACGAACGGATTGTTTCACTCGTTAACGAGCAGGTGAGCGTTGGGGACTATGTTTTGACGGGTGGCGAACTGCCCGCGATGACTATCATTGATAGTATCGTCCGCCTTTTACCGGGCGTACTGGGCGGTGAAGCGAGTGCCGAGATTGAGAGTTTCTCGGACGGCGAGACTCTCGAGTTTCCACAGTACACGAAGCCGGCTGAGTTTCGGGGTATGAAGGTCCCAGACGTACTGCTGAGTGGCCACCATGCGCAAATTCAAAAATGGCGCCAAGAACACTCCTTGAAAGCCGACAGCTAGGCAGGTCTTTTGGTGTAAGCGAAAACCCGCCAAGCGGCGGGTTCTGCGGTTGTTGTGGTGGATATCGTAGAGCGATGGGTCACAGATACATTTTGTGGTGTTTTTTGTTTTTGTAACTTTCGCTTGTTGATACTGTAATGGACACCCTCCAAAAGCACAAGCGAAAAAGTAAAAATAACAATAAGAATGGTTTGCTATGAGGGGTGGGCACGCCTATACTCAGAATATGAAGTTATTCGTATCCGCGACCACAGCACCGCCGCCACGAACACAAAACGTTGCGCTCATCGCGACGTTCTATGCCGGTCTGCTGACCGCTATGGTGGTGTCGCAGTTATTCACCTTCGAGGAATTTTTGCAGCATTTCGTAGTACTTGATCTACCGGGTGGACGAGCGGTCGCGCACTTTGTCGGGGCGGGGATTATCTTCCTCGAGTTCTTGGCTATTCCGTTTTTGCTGCGCATGGCACTCAGTCCCGCGTTCCGCTGGGTCAGTTTGGCGGCTGGATGGCTGACTGGGGTTGCTTGGTTGGCGCTGAGCGTCTGGACACTCCTGAACGCCCCAGAGGTCTCGACGATTGGATTTCTTGGCACCGTGGTTGACCTGACGCCGGGGTGGTGGGCGCCACTGCTTTCTGTAGGCTTTGTCATATTGGCGGCATGGTCAAGTTGGGGCATGAGTCCGATTGGCCTAGCGGCGAAGACGAGTCGGAAATAATATTGCTCCGCTCGACCGGTACAGGTATCATAAGGACAAGCAACTGAAGGAGCAGCGTATGGAATTATTGCAGAAACTAGAGCACGTGATCCTTAGATGGGTAAAAAACGTCCCGCATCTTCCGGTCAGTCTACGACGATGGCTTGGGGTGAACATTTGGTGGATTATCCTGATCGGGGTGATTATTAACGGAATTTGGATATTGTTTCAAATTGTTGGCATCTTTGGCATGATCGCATTTCTTGGTTCGCCAGGGGCAACCTATCAGATTGTTTCAACGATTACCTCGTGGAGCATCGTGACGAGTACAGTAGGCACTTTCTTTACTATAGTTGTCACTATCCTGAGCGGACTGGCGATTCAACCACTACAGTCACGCTTGAAGAAGGGCTGGGTTCTCTTGTTTTCTGCTTGGTTGGTCAGTATCATCGGAGTCATCGTGGGAGCAGTCTTATCGCTGAATCCGGTATTCTTTGTCATTAACCTGCTGTTTGGGGCGATCTTTACGACCTTCCTTGGATATGTCCTGTTCGAGTTGCACGGTCAATTTGCCCACGAGCCAAAAAAGACGAAAACTCGCCGCTAAGGGAGTGGCGTGACGCGGTCATTGTAGGCACCAATGCGTGTCGCGCGGAGCGTGCCCGAGTGACTAATGTCTCGTCCACCTGCCACAGCACTAGGGCTGAGGGTGATCTGGATGGTATCGACGTTGGTGAGTGCTGATTGGCGTGTGCTAAGGTTTTGGCTGCTCGCATTAGTATTCTCGGTGGTGGTCTGAGCGGAGTTGTAATATCGAATCTGCAAGCCTGCATAGGTGATGTCATCGAGCACACGGACATCGGTTGTTCGGCAGAAGGTCGCGGTGGCACCTTCCGAGCAACTTGGCTGTTGCCACGGCACCTGGCCTGAGCATCCAGCACTGGTGTAATTCGACGGCATCATCGTCCGACGCCATAGGCTAGAGACACCATCAGTCTCTTTGATGAAGTAAACGATATTGAACGTCATCACCTGATTCTGTGCAATGTCACTACTGGTGCACGCATGGGGTGAGTTGATGAGATAGATGGGGGTGCGAGATGCACTGGATGGGTTTTCGGAGGTCGCAAAGGCGTTTAATATCAAGCGGGACCCTCCTGTATCGACACTCTGAAAGCGTTGCGTATCATCACTTGATCCTTGCGGAGCCGTGATTGAGGCAAGATTACTCTGAGCGAGGAAGGCTCCGCTGAGGCGAACATCTTGCTCGATGCGGTCGAGCGCGTCTTGCACGTCATAGGCCATCGTGTTCTGCGCGCGCGTGGCAACGGCGTCACCGGTCATGTAGATAATTGTTGCGATGAACCCGCCGATAGCCAAGATAACCACCGGTGCAATGATCAGCATTTCAATGAGGGTGAAGCCTGAATTATTGCGGTCTTGCATAGATGGCATGAGTGAGCGCCTCTCCTGTTCCATAGGTGACCGTGACGGTAACTAACGATAATGTGGGCCGAGTACTGTCGGGGCAGGTAATAGCAACGGTCACACGGGCGTTTGGCGGATTGTTATCCGAAGCGGTCGGTGTCGCGCTAGACAGAGGGGTATTCGCCGTACAGGGGGAAGTGGCATTTGCCGCATAGCGACGCATGTAATCGTACGCGAGGTTGCTTGCCTGAGTTTGCTGTAAGGCACCACCGCTATCGCGGATGATGGTCACGTAGAGTGTGTAGCCGGCAATCAGGAAGATGACTGCTATAAAAAGCGTCACCAGTAATTCTACCGCTGTAAAGCCATTACTATTTTTAGCAATCATGGTATTCTTACCATAAGAGGTTTGATGAAAAAGAGCAAGGAATTCTTGTGAAACAAATGCGTGTTGTTCGGCGAATTTTTCCGCTGAAAGGCAGGGGATTTGCATTGCCGACTGTGCTGATTGCATCGGTGGTGATGCTGTCGATTCTTACCACGACGCTTATTGCCGTCGTGTCGAGCCGTGGTGCGCTGAGTTCGCAGTACTATCAGCAACTTGCGCGCACCGCCGCCGAAAGCGGACTGGTAAAAGCACAGGTGTGTTTGCAGGCCAGCAACTATACGCCTCAGTGGACGGCTGCTCAGCCCCTTCGCCCTAACACCGACTGCTCGGGTAATGTTTTGTCGGGGGCGTCGGCCTACGTGCTCAGCAATACGGGCGTACGGTCCACTTTTACGGTTGGCGCCGCATCGACGCTTGCAAATGGCGTTCAGCGGGTGTCTGTAAACGCGACGGCAAGTTTATTGCGGACGAGCACAGGGACTGAATGGCGAACTTTTAGCGCCCAAACAAACGCGTTGGTGAGTGCACCGGTATCGTTTGAGCAGGTGACGTTTGGCTATACCAGTCAATCGGGTGCATTCTTTGCAACAATTGACGCTCAGGGTCGCCCTTACACCGTCGGCTACAATGGGCTGGGCCAGCTAGGTAATGGCACGACTCAGAACGTGGTAACGCCGACACAGTTCATCTTGCCAGCTGGTGCACGGGCGCAGGCAATGTACAGCAACTTCTTGTCGGTGGGATATGCGCTCTTCGCGGTAACGCAAGACGGTCGATTGTTTGGTGCGGGCAATAATGATTCTGGCCAGCTGGGTAACGGAACTGTCTCCGCAACTCAATCGACGCCGGTCCAGTTTGGCCTACCGAGTGGAGTGACGGCAAGGTATGTGGCGCTATTGCGTCAATCAACTTTCGTGATTGGCAGTGACAACAATATTTATTCCGCCGGTGCGTGTGCCTACGGTCAGTTGGGCTCTGGCTATACCATTAGCGGTTGTACAAACCGGTCAACGAGAGTAAGAGTGGCGCTGCCGACAGTCAATACCAGCCAGCCCAACACTCTTCCTGTTGTCAACAGCGACTGGGTGCAGTCAACCAACTTGGCAGCCGATCGACACAATGTGTACGTCCGTATGCAGGGTGGTGCGGTGTACGGTTGGGGGGCGAACGAGTATGGACAGCTAGGTAACGGTACGACAACCGATTCGGCAACTCCTGTGAAAATCGGGACATGGGGTGATGCCGGTCAGCCGCAAGCGACACAGCTGGCGTATGATGGCGAAACGCTCTATGTCCTTGATTCTTCAGGCCAGGTGCATGCTGTCGGGAAAAATAACCTCGGGTCACTTGCAGGAGCCAAGGCCCCGATTATGGGAAGCACTGGATTCTGTTTAGATAACCCAGGTAACACGTCAACGATTCGTACGCGAATTAGAATTTATACGTGCAACAACTCTACTGCCCAGAAACTTGAGTGGACGTCCGAAGGCGAGTTGAAATTTAGGCCAAATAGCAGTAGTGAATTTTGTGTCGACAATGCGAATAACAGTAGCGCGAATGGTAATCCGATTCAGCTTTATACCTGCAACGGAACGGTCGCTCAAAAATGGCAGTATCGAGATGATGGGAGTATTTATCACCCGTCGACAGGCAGGTGTATCGATAATCCGGGCAACTCGGCAAGTTCGGGCACAGAAATCCAGCTGTATCAGTGCAATGCAACGCCTGCTCAAGCCTGGAACTTGCAGCCGACACTCGTGCCAGAGCGTGTGCCAATCCCTGCAAGCTCTGGGCGGGTAACGCGAATCACGACCGACCAGTGGTCGACATTATTCCTTACCGAGGACGGCAAAGTCTGGGGTGCAGGTGGCAACGAAAGGGGCATGCTGGGAAGGGGGTCGGCCAATGTGATGAACCCTGCACTGAGCCAGTTTATTCTGCCATCAGGCAGGACGGCGGTCGACTTTTATACCACGAAAGCTGGTGTGACAAATTCCGAGTATGGAAATACGTATGTGATCCTCGATGACGGTAGTGTCTATGGCGCCGGTGCGAATACTTTTGGCCAGCTAGGTATCGGGACAACCTCGACACAGGAAAATACGCCGCGTCGTATGAACCTGCCGAGCGGGGTGAGGGCTCGCAGTGTACAGTCAGGGCTGGGAACGACGCTTGTCTTGACTGATCAGGGGCGAATATACACCGTCGGCAACAACCAGCACGGACAGCTGGGGGATGGCACGACCAATAATAGCTCGACGCCAAAAGCGAACATCTACACAAACGTTGTACCGGTAACCTACTATTAGAGCGGACCTCTTGAGGATCGACCTCAGTTAGTGTACAATTTGTGGGTACGCTTTTAGCGCTAGTGGGGATTGGCCAAGTGGTAAGGCACCAGGTTTTGGTCCTGGCATTCGGGGGTTCGAATCCCTCATCCCCAGCCATTCGATAGTTACTCAAACCATGGTCAAATGAACTGGCCTTTGACGGTTTGGAAGAAGAACTCCTCGCATCATTGCGAGGAGTTTTTGCTTTGACTCGGCCGTCCGTCTTCCGTCCGAAACCAGTCGCGCCGCTCTTTTCCGATTGTGTCCGTAGCGCACTCTTCGAGCGCAAAGACCTTTGACGACACGAGCTGAATTGCGTTGTGAATTCCACACTACCATCGGACTTGTTAGTATCGTGCTCGTGCTTCATAGTCAGAACCAGTTATGGCGCGAAAGGCATCACGCACCAGTCACGAGCGGCAGTCCGACTCCTCAGGAGCCGCTAACTTCGTAAAGGGCGGCTTCACGATCGTGGAGCTACTCATCGTGATCGTCGTCATCGCGATCCTCGCCGCGATCACAATCGTTGCCTACAACGGCATCCAGAATCAGGCGAAGGCTGCGGCTGCGCAGGCTGCAGCGAAGCAAGCGGCGACAAAGATCCAGACGTACGCCGTCCGGAACGCCGATCAATACCCCGCTGACCTTGCTGCAGCAGGTCTCAGCAACTCAGGCGACACTTCTTATCAATACCGCGTCGACAACTCGGCCACGCCGAAGACCTATTGCATCACTGCGACGACCCAAAATACGAGCTACTACGTGTCCAGTAGCACGGGCTCTCCGGCCGTCGGCGCATGTGCCGGTCATGGGGCAAATGGTGTAGCGGCAATCACTAATCTGGCGAATAACCCGGGTGCTGAAGTGAACACCGCGAGCGCTTCCTCAGTTGGTAGCAACGGAACAACGATCGCTCGGGATACGACCACTCGTCGGTCAGGGACGGGGAGCTTTCGCGCGACGGCAAACGGCTCAAGCGCCGGATTCACGACCTCGGTCGGGCTTTCTGGTGGCACGTCGTTTCGGTGGAGTGCGTATGTTCGGTCTGCGACAGCCACGACGATCAACACCTACGGGCAGACCTACGTTAGCGGCACATACACGCCTGTAGTGGTAGCGGGAGGTGACACAACCGTCTCCCTTCCGGCAAATACATGGACAAGGGTTTCTTGGACAGGCGTAAGCCCCCACGGCGCGTCCTACGTGGCGCTCGGATTTCTCATGAGCGGCGGAGCAACAGTGTTTATCGATGACGTGATGATCACGACCGGCACCGCGAACTACGCATTCGCAGACGGAGACTCGCCCGGCTGGATCTGGAACGGCGCAAGCAACGCCTCGACTTCAACCGGTCCTCCACTCTAGCGACCAGCACTGGACGCCGGTGTGCATCTTGAAAGATAAGCTGGTGTCGAAGCGATGTAGCGCCCGATGCGCCACCCCGCGCGATAACCCATATGTCTTCTCAAACTTGGCATGTGTGCAGGCGTCTTATGCGTTTCGGAGCTGCCTAGCTTGCTTGTTCCTGACCTTCTTGATCCGTATCTCGTGCCTAAGTCGCCTTGGCAGCTTGCGTGCTTGATACGGAGCCGGGGAGTGCAAATCATCTACAGCGTTACACGATACCGCGAGTTTTCTCAGTTCAACATGGGGGGAAGCGCACATTTAATGCTCTAAACAGAGGGGGCGAGGCCGAGAAAATTGCAAAAATTTTAGCACATGCAGGAACTTTGCGTGAGCGGCTTCGTGGACGTCACATCGAGGAAGTGCGGGCATTCTTGCACGCTAAATCATAAGAGGATTCCTTCTTTGCTACAATAAGGCTACTGTATAAAGAGAGGCAAAGGCTGCGCGCGTGAAGGTCACCATCATCTACAATCCAAAGAGCACTGGTGCCGGTCAGCAGAATGCCGACAGGCTTGCGAATGACTTACGATCTGATGGCATTTCAGTTGAGGTGCGGCATACTACTCATCCTGGTCACGGTGAAGAGATTGCGAAACAACTGGCAGCCGACAATGAAGAGGGCGTTCTTATCTCTTCCAGTGGGGACGGTGGGTATCACGAAGTGGTTAACGGCATCCTGAGTGTTCCGGGAAGTCGGCTAGTCGTGGGTGTCTTACCGTCGGGCAATGCCAATGATCACGCTTCTTCGCTAGGTAGCGGCGAACTAGTACAAGCGATTCGTGAGATGAAGGTAAAGCGCATCGATGTTTTAAAGATAGAGGCGACGGTCGGTGGGAGGGCGTGGACTCGATACGCCCATTCCTATGCCAGTATCGGTATATCGGTAGCTGCAGCACATCAGTTGACGAAGCAGAGACCGAATGCCCTGACAGAGAAATGGATCGTTGCTCGTTCACTCTTTTCTTTTCGCTCCATTAAGGTGCGCATTGGTGGTAAGGTGAGGCGATATAGCAGTATTGTCTTCTCGAATATTGACCGCATGTCGAAAGTCATAAAACTGTCTGATTGGTCGTCTGTCTCTGACGGTAAATTTGAGGTTAATGCGATACGCTTTCGTTCAAAGTTGCGGCTGGTTCTATACTTGCTGACCGCTGCTACGATCGGTCTACGCAAAGGCTCTTCGCGGCGTCGCTTCGTTTTTTATACCGTTCGCACTACTCAGATTCAACTTGATGGCGAGGTGTATCAGCTTGATTCTTCGGCTAAGGTGGTGGTAAGTTCGGAACCGACTGTGCTACGCTGCTTGTTGTAGGAAGGCTCTTTTTTCTTCACGAGGCAGGACGGAGCGGTTTTGACTGAGAATATATCTACGTTACAATGGTGGTAATGCTTGGACAAAACCATAAAGAACAGCGAGTGGGGGATGTTTTGAAGGGGAGAACTGATCTAAAGAAAGATGGATTTACGATCGTTGAACTATTGATCGTTATTGTCGTTATCGCAATTTTAGCCGCTATTACAGTAGTTGCCTACAACGGCATCCAGGGAAGCGCGAGTGATTCAGCCGTGCAAAGCGATATCAATGCTTTTGTGAAAAAAATTAAAATGTATGAAGTAGAGAATAGCATGCCGCCTCCGGGTGGGAGCTACGATGGTGGAAATAACTCGACCGGTCCTGGTGGACTTTCGATCAAGGTGACGCAAGTTGCTTACCGCGAAGACGCGTACCAATGGTACTACTGTCGCGCCGATGTTGCTCCATATAATTATGGTGTTGCTGCCGTCAGTAAGTCTGGCAAAGTGTTCGCCTACACGTCTCAGGATGGATGGTACAACTATACCGGATCTTGGGGATCGAGTGGTATGAGCGGAACGATTTGCCCAGTTTTAACAGGCGTTTCAACTGCTAACTCAAGCTTTAGTTACGGCAAGGGTACCGGCAACTGGTTCGGATGGACGACCACCAACTAGACCGCGCGCACTAGGTTTCTTGATCGTAGTCCTCCAAAGCCTCTCTAGTGTCTTCCGACTGTTCAAGGTCAGGATTCTCGTTATCGTCGAGACGTTCTTTAAATTCTGCGGGATCAACGTGAAGCGTCTCTGTGATATCTTCGTTCTCTTCTTGGATAACTGGGTCGGTCGCTTTGTTGTCTGCGTCAAGGTCATCTTGGGGTTGGCGTGGTGTGTACGTTTCTTCCATAGTGCTCCTTCACTTAGCTACCCCTTCACTATAAAGTGCATCACTGAGCATCAGCTGAGTTGACGCCGACCCTAGGGGTGGGTACAGTGACGCGTATGAGTAATAATCTTTTGTCATTTCCAACACCAGGGAGATCTCCCGATTTGTCTGAAGTAAGGAAGGGTGTGTTTATTGCCGATCAGCCGATTCCCGCGGAGATTAAAGAGCTGCCAGGATTTTTTATTGCCCAACAATTCGGTGTGGCTGGTGAGCGAGCGGGTAAAACGCAGAATTATGGACAGGGAGTGATGAGGGACATTGCGCTGCAGATGGTTGGCCTTGAAGCGACCGAACGCTTTACGGTTGATGGCAAGGGCAGCTACCTGATGAGAGGCACCGAGGATTATGACTTGCACTGGCAAATCTTTTATCTCATGAATAATCCCGACATGATCAAGCGTGGTTCTCGCCGACAGTTACTGCTGGCGGATCAATTGGTCCATGATGTCTGGGCTAGGGGAGAAGGTAGTCAATTGACGGGAGACGAGCCATTACCGGTTCTTGGTAAGGTGGGCCATCGAATTGTATCTATGTTGTTTCGCGTACCGTAGCTTGCCGATGCGTCAAGCTTCTGCTTAAATGAGTGGAGTAAAGGAGGCGAGACATGCTACACAATAAACGAATTCGTACATGGTCTGGCTTCGTTGATCGTCGCTCTCTTTAGCGACGTTTTCTTTTTCTTGTCCCTGATCGTCGCACCACTATTTTAAAATTGGAGCGATATCTATGAACGAATCTTATACTCGATACTCTTCTTCATTGCAGCCGAGCGAGGTGATGCGCATGGTACGGCAAGAAGGTGCTTGCGCAGTCGAAAACTTTGTTCCCGAACATCATCTACGACGGGCCGCCCGGGTGCTGGCTTACGAGGAGATGATAGTGGACCGCGCTCCTGACGGCAGTTCCGTCGAGCGTCACCATGGATTGAGCCGCTACTCATACTCCCATGAGCAGCCGTGGACACCATCAATCGCCGGCATCCAACTTCCTCCAGAACCCATTTGGACGGCAGCGAGGGCAATCGACCAGTTCGTCAACGACGGTATGTCCGACTGGCAACCCAATGAAATTATCGGCCATCGCTATGAAGTCGGAGACTTTATTGGAAAGCATCGAGACTACGCTTCGGCTCTAGGATATGTGGCGGTTTTGACGGTCGACGGCATGCAGGAATTCAGTTTTGAGCGTGATGATGGCGAAATCAAAACAATTCCTATGCACCCCGGAACACTCACGATCATGCGAGGGTACGATACGACTCATCCTCAACCCAGGCCGTACCATTGGGTGTCCCCCGCAACCGAGCGGCGTTTAGCGATTTCGCTGCGGCAGATGCGGCAAACCTGGGAGTAAGTTACATGGGTTATTGTCGAAGCATAAGCGTGGTACAATGAAAAAGACACTTTTTAAAGGGGATAGAATGAAAAAGAAATCGGCTTACGAGACTGTCTCTTCTGCCAGTCGCCATAAACAAAGTAAGCCGACGAAAGCTCGTCGAGTCCTACTTAAGAAACACCATGCGAAGCCGTACCGAAAGCGCCACTTTGCGCTACTCGTGGTGTTGATCGCAGCCTTGGCCGTTTCTATTATGTTGCTTGTACAATACCGCGACCAGGTGCTCTCTGGGTTTGCGGCAAGCCGTGCTTTTCTAAGCAGTTTATTCACAGAGCAAGTGGTCAATGATCGAACTGTCACTTCTTCGCTTGGATTTACGCTGAGTTACGATGCCCGTACGCTGTATGCGAGCGGCGTCGATCAAGACACGGGGCAGCTGTATGCTGGCTCAGAACTTGAGAGAAAACGTCCCTATAGCCTTGTTCGATTGACGCCTGCTTTTGCGACTACCGAAACACAGGTGGCGCCCACTTCTAGTCTTACAGCGACGGTAGTGTCGTCCGTAGCCGAAGGGGGTGTTTTGCCCGTCGCGATGCAGCAAGCCGGTATCGACGCGGAAGCGCTACGGTCTATTGCGTATAAAGAAACGCAACTTGCGGGAAGAACGTTTATGTATCACCAGTGGGAGACGCTGCCAAACGATGCGTTCCCGTCTGGCGTGAAAGCGTACTTTGATACCTACATGACTGACTTAGGCGACGGCACAAGCCTCGTCGTTACTGTAGCGCTTGGACTAGATCGCTCGTCTGAGGCGTTATACGATACTGTTCTGGATACGATGTTGGTCCAGAATCCAGGCGATAGCGCTGTTCTTGGTGCGACAACAAACCTGCGTCAATATGCGACCGTCTTGCCCAAGCTTGACGCTTTTGCGGCATTTGGTAGTGTTCCGAACGCCGCCGCGGCAGCACCTATTTCTGAACAGATTGCGGCGCAGTATAGTCCGGCGGTCGTCAAAATATATAGCGCTTACTGTGCCGACATCTTAGTGGATGGTCGGTTGTTCTTCGAGGAGGTATGCGCAGCGGGGACTGGTTCGGGCTTCTTCGTGAGCCAGGATGGGTATGTTGCAACGAACGGTCACGTCGTGTCCTCCGATCCAAAGGGTCTCGCACTCCAATACGCCGTTGCTGCACTCGCTTCAAATGGTGATAGTCGATACCTTGAGGCGTTAATGGTTCTTGCTGGATTAACGGACGCAAAGTTGGCCGTCGCACAATCGGAGGAGGAGCTGGTCGCTATCATTGTTGATGCAGTGTACGACATGAGCGATGCGCGGTTTAGCCGAGCGAATAATGTCGAAAGCATTTTAGTAAACGTGACTGATCAGAGTCCTGATGTTGACGCGTGGCTTCAGTCTATACAGGAGCGACGCAACTACACTGACGATGACAATGTTCTTGCTGCTGAGCTGGTGGATGAGGACTATCGATTGCTGGACGGATACGATGGCTTCCGAGCGTCTGACGTTGCTATATTGAAGGTAGACGGTTCACAATTCCCCGTCGTGCGACTGGGAAGCATTAGCGATGTGACGCAAGGCGCCAATTTATCTATCCTCGGATACCCGGGTGAAGCCAGTGGTAATGGCATTGTCGAAACAACTGCGACCATGGCAACGCTGACGTCGGGTAAAGTGTCATCGATAAAATCTGACTCGGGCGGCGAACACAAGCTGATCGAGACCGATACAACGATCGGTAAGGGAAATAGTGGTGGTCCGGTATTCGCCGACAATGGCGCAGTCGTCGGCATTGCCACCTATACTGCCGACGGCAGCGGTGAAGGCGGCGGCGTCTACAACTACGTTCGGGACATTCAAGACCTGCTGGATCTTGCCAAGGAAAACGATATTACTTTTGATACAGACAGTCGGACGCAGGCTGAATGGGATGAGGGCTTAAGCTACTTCTACAATTCTCGGTACTCTCGAGCACTAGAAAACTTCGAGATAGTCGAGGACCTATATCCAGATCATAATCGCGTCGCCGAATTTATAGCAACGGCAAAGACGAGGATCGCAAACGGCGAAGATGTGAAAGACTTTCCAGTAGCGCTGGTTGCCGGGATCGCTGTTGTATTGTTGTTGGCCTCGGGTGCTGTCATCTTTGTCATGGTTCGTCACCACCATAAACACAAAGTGTATGCAGTTGGTGTTGCGCAGGGAACGGTAGTTCCTCAGAGTGTGCCGCAGCAGGTGCACGTCACGCCAGCTCAGCCCGAAGTGCAGCCGTCTCGGCCAGTCGTCCCGCCGGTCACGAATGCACCGCCAATGCAGCCCGAGCAAGGTCCCGAGAGCCAAGACGCCGTCACGCGTCCACCGTTTAATACGTAGGCGTTATCTAACGCTGCTGGTCGATATAGAGTGCAATATCAAATTTGCGCTTTAGGCCAGCTGCGTTCATGTAGCGAATTTTTCCAAAGATTGGACGCTCGGTCCAAGGGCGGTCATGAAGCCCTGCGATAGACCAAAGGATTCCGACATAGCCATTGGGGTCGCCGCCGTCGATTGAGTAGGTGTCATTGAGCCGTATGGCGGTTTCCAGAGCTTCCTCGGGGCTCGTTGACCACTCGAGAATCTTCTTTGCCCAGTACATTCGCATGTATCCATGAATGCGTCCTGCGTGAACGAGCTGTCGCTGGGCCGCATTCCATGCTTCGTCGTGTGTATTTGCCGCCTCCCATTCTTGATAGGTGTAAAGATGATCGCGCGGGTCATCCTGGTGCTGCTTTAGCGAAGCTTGTGCCCATGCCGGAGCGGTAGTGAGCGAGGTGGGTTCTTGGTCAAGATAAAGGCAAAAATTATCGGATAGTTCTTTGCGGACAATCAGCTCTTCGAGGAGCGCGTCCATGCTGGCGAATTCAGATGATTCTTCGGCGCCCGCTGGCATTCGTGCCTCGTCAAATAATAGTGGACGTCGATCAGTGTGCTTTACTAGCTCGAGTGCAACTCGAAGACTAGATAATTGCCCAAAATGGAGATAGGGACTGAGTCGAGACTGGGCATCTTTGGTTGGGTCGTTTCGATCGACAGCATAGCGCTCTAGGCCATGCTGTAGAAAATCATTCAGCGACGAGAGGGCTGCTGCTTGTCCTGCTTCACAGTCGAGAGTGATACCGGACGAAGGAATGTCGGAGATGAATGCGACGATATCTTGATCACTCATACTTTGCAGCTGGACAGACGCAGGGTGAGGATGTTTTTGTAGCTCACCCGGTTCTTTGAGGTAGTTTTCAATGTATTTATGGATTTTGCGTCGGATAGTATAAGCCGCGAACTCCTGCTTGTCCGAAGTTACCCATGCTGGAATTAGATTGTGAGTATCAACAACGGCAACATAGCCATCGAATTGGCTTGCGATTGATTGTCTCATTTGCCTTTGCTTGAACTGCGGATGGAAATCAAAGAAAATCGCTCCGGCATCGACAGTAGTCGCGGATTCTTGGACGCAGGAGACGGAATCTCCTGATTGCATTGAAAAGGCGATATCGTGCTTCTCTAGCGAAGCCTTGACCTCTTTCAGGCCATCGATCATGAATGCATAGTGTTCTTGGCGCCGATTAGGCACCTTTTTGAGCACAAAGAGGACATAGAGCGGAACCTTATTTTCTTGAGCGAATTGCTGGGCGCAGAGCAGGGCGTGGTTATCCTGCGTACGCTGGTCTCGTGACATAACATATAGTACCGATTTTCCTTTGAACGGAGCGGATTTGAGCACGGTGGTTCTAGATTCGTACGTCACGTATCTATGATACAGTAATGGGACAACGCATCATGAAACGACTTGCCGATTATTCACAATATTTTCTTCGCCGACCGCAGCTTATCAAGGAGCTTGTCGGCCACAGCTCGATCAAGAAAACTGATGTGGTATACGATATTGGTGCAGGAAGCGGGGTGATCAGCGCCGTGCTCGCTACTCGTGCAAAACAGGTAGTTGCGATTGAGGCGGAACCTCGGATGGCGCAGAAACTGCGGCAGAATCTTGCTCGCTACGACAATGTTTCTGTTGTCGAATCGGACGTACTGCGCTATGACTTCCCGCAAGCTCCGTATAAAGTTTTTGCAAACATTCCTTTTCACATCAGTGCAGACATAGTCAGACGCTTGTTTCTCGGTAATGCAGTGCCCAAGGCCGCTTATTTGGTCGTGCAGAAACAATTCGCTCAGAAGCTACTCATAGACCGAGCCGGTTTTGTCGGTCAGCTCGGTGCGGTGCTTGCTCCGTGGTGCGCATTCAGGATCCGCCGACCTTTACGGCGGACAGATTTTTGGCCACACCCTAACGTCGACACTGTACTGTTGGAGATCATGCCGAGAGAAGAGGCACTCATCGACAGGAAGAAACTGAAGGCATACGAAGCAATGGTAGTGGCCGCCTACCATGACCCGCGTCAATTTCGCAAACTGCCACTGGGGGCTGCAGGTATTGATCCATCTACAAAACCTTCGCAGCTGAGTCTTGCTCAGTGGCTGTTGCTATTTGCTGCTCATTCCGGAGACCTGCATCGGTGAAGGCGCTCTGGTGATAGGGAGCTGTACGACGAACATCGTGCAGTCTTGCGAATCGTCTAGGGTCAGATCGCCGTGGAAATGGTGTCGGATGATTTGTCGTGCAATATACAGCCCGATCCCGTGACCGTTTTGCTTGTAGGTTCTTGGTTGCTTGAATAGATCTTTTCGCCGTTCTGGTGAAATTCCGGTGCCGAAATCCTTCACTGCGATTTCTACGCTGCCCCGCTCAATTTTCATAATCAGTTGAATAGGTCGCTTCTTTCGGGTGCGGGGAGCGCACGCTTCGATTGCATTCTGAACCAGGATGTCGAGAACCAGCGTGAGTTGGCGCTGGTTACCAAGAACGAAACACGGTTTATTCGTGGAGCTGCGTAGTTCAATGTCTGCCCCTTGTGCTGATGCGAGAACTTGCAAACGCTCTTGCCAGTAGCCTTTCACGAGGCGGCCGACATCTAGCCGTTTCTGGCTCACCGGCTGAATGGCCTCAAGAGCGGAAGTGACAAGAGACTCAATTTCCGTCAAGGTGTGTTGGATGTTGTCCTCATGATCGTTGTCGCCATCATCGCGCAGGAAAAGGCTGAGTGTTGAAAGCTCGTTTGCTATGTCGTGCAGGATTGCGGTGGCATTTCTGCCGACGGCCGCAAACTGGTAAATGGACATTAGTTCCTCGGCCTGGCGCTTATGAGTCAACGCATACTCCGATAAAAGCTGCCTCCTCATGAGAGACCCCCGCTGTTGCAATTCCATCTGCGTGCGAACAAGCTGCCGAATGATACGCTCGGTATAGGCACTTGATAGCCACCCGATCACAGAAAAAGCGCCGAGGAAGAGTGCATATAACGTTGCGCTGCTTGGCTGAGGTCCTGTAGCTTGAACCGCATCACTGGCACTGTATAGTAAGAAGAAAGTGATAACAGCGACGGTTGCTGACGGCAGGATTGCCTTTGAGCCGAAGAACATACCGGCTAGCAGAATCGTAAAACCGAACATTATATTAGAAGTCGTCTGCAGTCCCGACATTATAGAGAAGCAGATTGCACAGACGTATGTGTAGCATAAGACAAGAAAGGCTGCGAGATGCAGCCTTTTGTCATAAAAGCAGAGAGAGGCGGTAGTGATGACGACAGCGCTTACCGTGAGGAATAAAAACAACCAATACAGGCTATGTTTGTTGTTGAGCGATGCGTCAAGAAAGAGGCCGGCAGTGGCGATGATTGACATTCCCACGGTTCCGATAAGGGCCATTTTTACGATTTCATGAAAATGAGAGCTACTTACCGGCATCAAGCGTATATCCAAGTCCGTAGGCTGTTTTAATATATGCCGTGCCGAAGGGGCGGTCAATTTTGTCCCGAAGGTGCTTGATGTGCACGTCAATGGTCGATATCCAGCTGGTAGATTCATTCCCCCAGACGTTATCCATGATCATCTGTCTGGTCAAAATCCTTCCTTGATTCTGGGCAAGGTAGAGCAGGATCGCAAATTCTTTGCGCCGAAGAGGTATAAGAATATCACCTCGGTTGACAGTTTTCTTATCATTGTCGATTTCGAGAGCACCGCAGATAATTTTTTGTCCAAGTGTGCGTTCGGCCCTTCTGCGCTGCAGTGCACGAATCCTTGCCCGTAACTCATGAATATCGAAAGGCTTCGTGAGGTAGTCGTCTGCACCGCTGTCGAGGAGCTCGACCCTTGTTTGTACTGCATTAAGGCCGGAGAGAATAAGGATGGGCGAGGTGTATTTTGAGCGTCGCAATTCTTTACAGACGTCAACTCCGGACATCCGCGGTAAGCCAAGATCGAGAACAATAACTGAGTAGTGTATATTTCGGCACTGTTCGAGCGCTTCCTCGCCGCTGGTCGCCACGTCAACCGTGAAATCTTTGGAAAGTTTATAAGTGATGCGTTCTGCGAGTCTGGCGTTGTCTTCGACGACTAAGACTTTCATGCTGCTCTGCTCCTTCCGTTTATCTCTTTAAGCATAATCAAGCTTTCTTAACTATTTTTAAATTATTCCGAGTTCAGCGTATGATGGATACATGACTAGCGAACTCGTCATCCGGATTATCGCCGATGCTGCCGTCGTGCCAGTTGTCCTGCTTGCAGCATATGCGTTGCTTTTTAAGGTGCCGAAAGGTGCGCGCTTCCAAGCCTATAGCCGTGTTTTGATGGCTGGCCTGACCGCGTATCTTCTGGCGAAGTTCATCGGTTTTGTGTATCAGCCGACCGACATGAGACCATTTGAGCTGCTCGGTGTCGAGCCGGGTGCTTCATATCTTGATAATCCCGGATTTCCTTCTGATCACGTACTATTTGTGACGGCCATTACGCTCGCAGTATGGTTCGAGACAAAGCAGCGCATCATCACGGGTATACTTGTTGTCCTTTCTGGGTGTGTCGCCCTAGGCCGCATTCTTGCCTTGGTGCACAGCCCACTTGACGTTATTGGGGGTGTTGTCATCGCAGCGATTGGTGCGCTATGGTATATACAAGTTCCGGTGGAGAAAAGAGGAGATCGTGGCAAGAGTCGTCGAAGACAATAGAGTAGTAAGGCCTGCTTGGTGGAATGCAGGGCAGGTAGTTGCCTTTGGGGCGGTTGTCGGTGTCGCCTACTATCTGGTGATGTTGCTGGTGGGCCGCTATATCGTCGAGCCTTTGGCGTGCCGTGAAATTATTGAGGCTTCCGCTTGTGTCGCGGCGACAGCCACGGCTGGAAAGATCAGCACGGTTATTGTTGCTGTCGCGGCTATTTTTGGCATGATACGGTTGGGGATTGCGAGGCCGCTGGTGGTAGCAGCGGGTGCTGCTGTTGTCTTGTGGAATCTGTCGGAATGGACGGCTGGGTTGTTTTGGCTTGAGGCGTTTGCCTGGAGTGTCCTGTTGTACGCCTTGGCCTACGCGCTGTTTGGGTGGATTGCTCACTTCCCGCGTGTTATCGTATCGATCGTTGTCGCGGTGATCGTGGCCGTATTGCTCGCCGTTCTGCTTATGCTTGTCTAGCTCTGACGATGCTATACTAATGGTATGGAACTATTCTTGTTGATTGTACTCATTGTCCTTGTTATCGTTTTAATTCTTGCCGTCACGATCGTTGCGAGCCGCATGCGAGGTGGTCAATCGCAGGGAAGTGTCGAACTTCTAAAATCCGATGTTACCGAGCTGTCGCGAACGATCAGCCAGCTTCAGACAAATTTAGGCGAGAAGTTAGAGCGCAACGCGGCTTCGATGCAAACCTCGGTGCAACGACAACTGACCGAGAGCGTCAAGTTAGTCAACGACGTTTCGATGAGGTTAACGAAGCTAGACGAGACGAATCGTCGGGTAGTTGATGTTGCCGATGAATTAAAGACGCTGCAAAACGTACTGCAGAATCCTAAGCAGCGAGGCGTATTTGGCGAGTATTACTTAGAGTCGGTGCTGGCGAATATGTTGCCCACAAAAAATTTTCAGATGCAGTATCGATTTAAGGATGGAGTGATTGCCGATGCCGTGGTCTTTCTGGATAAGGGCCAGATTCTGCCGGTTGACAGTAAGTTTAGTTTGGAAAATTACAATCGGATGGTCGCTGCTTCTACCAAAGCTGAGCGTGAAGAGTGGTTAAGGAAGGTGCGTGCCGATCTGAAGGGTCGTATCGACGAGACGAGCAAATATATCAGACCAGCCGAAAAAACGATGGATTTTGCCTTTATGTTTATACCAAGCGAGTCTTTGTACTACGATCTCTTGATTGGAGATGTCGGTACCGGGTCGAGCGCAAGGGACCTTATTGAGTATGCTTTCAGAGAAAAGAAGGTGGTGATTGTTAGCCCCACGAGTTTCATGGCCTACCTACAGACTGTTTTGCAGGGTCTTAGGAGTCTGCAGATTGAAGAACAGGCAAAAGACATCCAGATTCAGGTGGGCAAGCTCGGCCGTCACATTGCTGCCTTCGATAGCTTCATGGGGAAGCTCGGGAAGTCGCTCTCTACTACGGTCAATCACTACAACAGCGCGCACAAGGAGCTTGCCAAGGTTGATACGGATGTCGTCAAGATTGCAGGCGGTAATAAGTCGGTCGAGCCGCTGCTGATCGACCGCCCGCAAACGGACGAGTAGAATATAAAAAAACACCCCGTCGTGCACAGGGTGTTTTTTGTTTACCTCAGTCGCTACTAGCGAGTTCGCGGCATGAGGAGGTCGTGGAGGATGAATCCCACAACAGCACCAATGGCTGGAGCGATTGCGTAGATTGCGAACGTCCAAAGTTGAGACCAGTCGTATGCGTACAGTGTGACGGCAACGGCAGGGTTAAAGACGGCAGTCGCGTTAACATAGCCAACTGCAGTCACTGCTACCATCAGACCGATGAATGCACCAACACCATAGGTGAGCGCGCTGGCGGTCGGTTGATCTTTACCAAAGCCACGTGAGTGTGCAAAGGCGAAGGCGAGAATCGCTGCACCAAGTAATTCGGCAAATAGTACGAACCATTCTTTTCCTTCGTAGGCTGCGTATGTTGCAGCGGCGTATAGTGTTGGCGCAGACTGTCCGTACAAGGCAGCCTCTTCGCTTACTGGGGCGGCGCCACCGATGAATGCAGAGAGCGTAATAAACGCGAGAGCTGCACCAAGTAGCTGTGCGATGATGTAGCCGAGTGCACGAAGCCATCCAATACGTCGAGTTACCCATGCACCGATGGTGACGGCCGGGTTAACATGCGCTCCAGAAATTCCGCCGATGATAAGCACGATACCGGCAAGTCCAAAGAGCAGGAAGATAGGCTGCCCTTGTCCAGTAACAAAAATGCTTGCGAGCAGGAACGTACCGATAAGCTCGGCTGCCAGTGCACGCCAGAGCGAGTATGATCGTAATGATTGACTGATGTGGTCGGCAAGACCAGATGATGTTGCAGGAGCTGCCTTCACGGTCGTTGTCGTTTTTGCTGGGCGAGCGGTTTGCTTCGCCGGCGCTTTCTTAGTCTTAGAAGCGGCTTTATTGGTAGCCATATGTTTCCCTCCTTATAGTAAACATGACCTCATTGTAGCATAGACGGTATGCTGTCACTGGGATACAATAACGGCATGGCTTTATTTATGAAACAAGAAGAGGGACGCACCGAGCTACAAAAAAAGTTGGCCGCAGAGTTGCAGGCTAAGGCTCGTCAGCCAAAGCCCGGTGATCTTCCTGATGGCGTCGAGGATGCTGCCTTTGTGAAGGGCACTAAGCAGACAACCAGCTTGGCGGGTGTCTGGGTGATGATAGTCTTGGCGATTATTGTTGTCTTGATTTGGTTGGTCGCAACGGCAATCGGATAGTCTTTACCTCTTACGTCTTGCGGGCTGATAGCGTATAATGAGCAGCAGTTATGGCGACATATGATATTGATGCTGTTCGTGAACAGCTACTTGAGCGGGTTGCACGGAGCGAGAGTCCACGAGAGGTCTTGCGAGCCCCTGAATTAAAAGAGCTCTACGGAGCGATTGGTTCACTTGATCCAGCAGAGCGAGGTGTGTTCGGGAAATCCGTTAAC
Organism: Candidatus Saccharimonadota bacterium; assembly: GCA_002726935.1. Lineage (GTDB taxonomy): Bacteria > Patescibacteriota > Saccharimonadia > Saccharimonadales > Saccharimonadaceae > Microsaccharimonas. The sequence continues at coordinate 39,821 of PBTC01000044.1, forward strand.
GAACTCAAGCTGGCTATTGAGGCGGCTATTGAAGCAAAAGAAGAGAGTGCTGCCGACGCTGCGGTCGTACCACTTGATGTGACGGCTCCATGGGACACGACCGGTGGTCCGATCGAACTTCTTCGCACATCACAGGGTTCACAGCATCCGCTGACTGTTGAGCTTGAGAGGGTTGTCGATATCTTCACAAGAATGGGTTTCCAGGCTATCGAGTCGCGCCAAATTGACGACGATTTTCACATGTTTGGCTCGCTGAACTTTCCTGACGACCACCCTGCTCGTGACGGCTACGACACCTTCCGTACAGAAGAGGGATTCATTCCTCCTGCTCACACGAGTACGATGCAGCACCGAATCCTAAAGGACGGCCGGGACAAGCTCGAAAAAGGCGAATCGATTGCGGCAATTAGCTATGGGCGCGTTTTTCGTAACGAGGATGTTGATGCCACGCACGAACACACGTTTTATCAAGTTGAAGGCGTGTTTGTGAGCGAAACGGCGACACTCGGCGATATGCTGGGGACGCTCCGGAGCTTCTTCGAGGCCTATTATGGTCAACAGCTCAAGATTAAAACGCAGCCAGCCTACTTTCCTTTCGTTGAGCCGGGGCTTGAGTTTGCGATCGAGAAGCCAGCGGCGTTGGGTGGTAAGCCCGGCGAATGGCTTGAGATGCTGGGGTGTGGCATGATTCACCCGAATGTGCTCGAAGCGGCCGGTATCGACGCCAAAAAATATCGCGGCTTCGCTTGGGGTGGTGGCGTCGAAAGACTGGTTATGTTGAAGTACGGCATTGAGGACTTGCGTCATTTCGAGTCGGCGAAACTTAAATTCCTGAGGAAGTTTGCATGATCATATCTGTTAATTGGTTAAAGAAGTTTACAGACATCGACCTTCCTGTCCAAGAGCTTGCAGAACTCATCGGACAACGACTCGTCGAGATCGAGGAGGTCATTCCACTGACCGATAAGTACCGTGACGTCCGAATTGTGAAGGTTGTCAGTTGCTCTCCCGTCGAAGACTCCGACCACCTGCATCTTACGAAGGTGGATGACGGAGGCGTCGTTGAGGGCGTTGACCGTGATGAGAACGGCTACGTTCAAGTTGTCTGTGGAGCACCAAATGTTCGCGAGGGTATGTTTGCGGCTTGGCTACCGCCGAAAACGGTTGTGCCGGAAACATATGGTACTGCGGAACCATTCACGCTCGGCGCTCGGCAGCTTCGCGGCCACATGAGCAATGGAATGCTGGCGAGTGCAAAAGAGCTAGCGCTGTACGATGATCACGCAGGAATTATTGAGATTGACCAACCGGTCGAGCCGGGTGCGTCATTTGCCGATGTTTTCGAGCTTAATGACTACTTGCTTGATATTGAAAATAAGTCATTAACTCATCGCCCCGATGCCTTTGGGGTGATTGGTTTCGCTCGTGAGGTTGCCGGCATCCAAGGAAAAGCTTTCCGTACTCCTGAATGGCTGAGCCACTCTGCGCCAGTCGAGACGGTTGAGCAAAGCAGCGATGCAGCACCTCGTGTGGTAATTGAGGATCCAATCCTATCAGATAGATTTACAGGAATGGTATTTGAAGGAGCCAGCGAAGCGGCACAGTCGCCATTATGGATGCAAACATACCTCGCCCGAAGTGGAATGCGGCCTATTAACGCAATTGTCGACATCACAAACTACCTCATGCTTCTGACCGGTCAGCCGATGCATGCTTACGATTATGACAAGCTACTTGAAGTATCTGGCGGTGTCAACGAAGTGCGAGTGCGAGCGGCTCGACCTGGCGAGAACCTCAAGATTCTTGATGGTCGCGAACTAGAACTGTCGCCAGATGATACGGTCATTGCTGCTGGTGAGGTGGCGGTTGGTCTTGCGGGTGCGATGGGTGGCGCCGCGACCGAAATCGACGCAAACACACGACGAATTTTCCTTGAGTGCGCAACCTTTAATCTCTTCAAGCTTCGAGCTGTTCAGATGAGGCATGGTATTTTTAGCGAAGCAATTACACGTTTGACGAAAGGTGTACCTGCGCCGCTTGCCCAACCTGTCTTGCTTCAGGCGGCAGCACTGCTCGCCGAGTATACCGGTGCGCATGCAACGTCTTCGATTGTCGAAGACTATCCGGGCCAGTCCGGTGAAAGTCAAGTCGTGACAGATGTTCAAAGAATTAATGATGTTTTAGGCACCGCACTATCCGAAGATGACGTGAAGCGTACTCTCGAAGCGGTTGAATTTACTGTCGAGATTGTCGATGGTCAGGTTGTCGTTGGAGTGCCGTATTGGCGCCATGACATCTCTATCCCCGAGGACGTGATTGAAGAGATTGGGCGACTGCGCGGGTTTGACTCAATTGATGTCACACTGCCACTTCGCCGCATCCGTGCAGTTGAGCCAAGTGCTTTCGATCAGCTCCGCACGAAGCTCCGTCGACAGCTTGTACGAGCGGGGGCTAACGAGGTGCTTACCTATAGCTTCGTTCATGGTGATCTGATGCAGAAGGCAGGACAAAAACGCGAAGAAGCCTACCGAATTACAAACAGTATTAGCCCAGACCTGCAGTACTACCGGCAGAGCTTGACCCCCAGCCTTCTTGCTGCCATTCATCCAAATGTTAAGGCTGGCTACGATGAATACGCCATCTTTGAATTTAATAAGTTTCACACAAAACGACATGGACTAAACGAGGAGGAAGTGCCGAAAGAGCTCGACAGTTTGGCCTTGGTGGTTACGCGTCAAAAAAAGCAAGCGTCGGCGGCTTTCTACTCGGCAAAACAGTATCTTCAGTACCTTGCGGACAGCATGGGAATCGAGCTATTCTACGAACCGCTTGAGGCTGACAGCGACTATCCTGTGACGCAGCCCTTTGAACCCAAGCGCAGTGCGAGGGTTTGGGACCGCACTAAGACGGTGCGAATCGGCGTGGTAGGTGAGTATCGCCGTGCTGTTGCAAAGGCCTTTAAATTACCTGATCATACTGCTGGATTTGAAGTATCGCCGCGAGCACTTCATCAGCTTGCAGAAGAAGCGAGTGTTGCATACCGCCCAATGAGTCGCTACCCGTCAGTGGAGCGTGATGTCTGTTTCCAAGTTTCGGTAGAAACGACCTATCAGCAGTTGGCTGATGCTATGACTGTATCACTCTCGAATGCGCCATTTGAAGTATCCTTTGCACCGCTCGATATCTTCCAGCCTTCGTCTGGCAATAAAAAGAACATAACAATGACATTCACAATGTTCTCATATGACCGAACCCTCACGGGCGAAGAAGTCTCGGCGTATATGGAGAGTGTGGTAAAGGGTGTGTTGAATCAAGTAGAAGGAGAGGTAGTGTAATGGCGATTAGGAGAGCGCAGCAGATCGGAATATGGATTATTGTTATAGCGCTGACGGTGGGAACGATCGCGTCGTTTGTGGCGATAGTCCTGGCGAACGAAAACGATCGAACGCAACAAATACAGCAGCAAGAAGAGTACGACCGAATGATTGAAGAGTACACTAAGCAGCAGGAAGAAGCCGCACGTCAGAACGCTGAGAATTCTGAACCTCTCGAAGGCTATAGTGCAGAACCATTCGATGCCTCATCAGTCACAGAGCTACGGGTTGACGTTCTTCGTGAAGGTGACGGTCAAGTAGTGAGTGAGGACGATACTATCAACGCGAGCTATTTTGGTTGGATTAGCGATGGAACTATTTTTGATAGCACAAACAAAAAAGACGCCGATAACGTGCCGATTGATTTTTCTCTTCAGCAGGTGATTGAAGGGTGGACAGAGGGACTTTCAGGCCAAAAGGTGGGGAGCGTAGTGAAGCTGACCATCCCAGCAGATCAAGCCTATGGCGATACGGCATCTGGAGTGATTCCAGCAAACGCACCGCTACAGTTTATCGTTATCATTAATAGCATTGTCGAACAGACAGAATAGAAGGAGGGGGTCATGGCACAGCAAGTAAGAGATGTCGTGATGATCGGAGCGGGTCCTAGTGCGCTGACTGCAGCAATCTACACCACCCGTGAAGACATCGACACGGTTCTGTACGAAAAAAGTGCAATTGGCGGCTTGGCTGCGATCACCGATGTTGTTGATAATTACCCAGGTTTTCCTGAGGGTATTGAAGGGTTGACGCTCGCGGGACATCTAGAGAAGCAGGCCGAGAGATTCGGTGCTCATATTGAGTACGGTCAGGTTGATGCTATCCGCGATGAAGGCGACGTGAAGGTGGTGACCGTTGACGGCGAAGAAGTGCAGGCAAAAACGGTATTGATCGCTACAGGTAGTGATTACAAGAAAATCGGTGTTCCTGGTGAGGCGGAGCTATACGGACGCGGCGTTCACTACTGCGCAACGTGCGATGGCGCTTTCTATCGCGAAAAGCGACTTGTTGTTATTGGCGGGGGTAACTCCGCATTCCAAGAAGCTCTTTTCTTGACCCGATATGCAACACATATTGATGTATTGATCCGCAGCGAGATCCGCGCTAGCGATGTCTTGCAGCATGACATGCAAAAATATGTCGACGAAGGTAAGGTGACCTTGCATTTAAACACCAATACGGATGAGATTGTCGCCGAGAACGGCCGTGTCACTTCCGTAAAGGCGACGAAGAGCGGTGAGCCGGTTGAGTTTGAGACCGATGGCGTCTTCGTTTTTGTTGGCTTGAAGCCAAACACGGAATTTTTGGCGGGAAGTGGTATTGAGCTTGATGAGGTAGGACTCATAAAGACCGACCAGCACCTTCAAACGTCGATCGCGGGGATTTATGCAAGTGGCGATGTCAGAAGTGGTGCAACCATGCAGATTGCCAGCGCTGTTGGTGAAGGTGCTGCAGCTGCACTTTCAATAAGAGAGTATCTTGACCAGCTGAGTAAAAAATAAACTACGCAACGTGTTGTTTAACGAAAGACTCCAGCTGCTCAATAATGGCTGGGTCTTTTGTTTCTAGGGCAATTTCGCGTGTTCCAAACAGGACGCCGGTGTAGGCAAAATTGTGCGATCCACTGATGGCTACTTTTTTGCCGTCAGGCATGGTGAAGATGATGAACTTCGCGTGCAGGTAAGGCTGCTTTTCGTATTCGGTTCGCAGACCACTGACGGTGGTCGAAAACCAAAGAAGAATGCGGTTAAGAAGGCTGGCTTGTTCGCGGCGGTTGAAGTACAGGCGGTAAGGTTTCTGTTTCAGGATTCGAGAAAGTTTGCCTGTCGGACAGTACTGCGAGACGAACAGGACGCTTTCTGCCTTTCTCGCAAGCTCGCAGGCACGCCGGTAGATAAGTGAGTGTCCAATGATACCTCCGTCAAATAGTGCAATCGACTGTTCATCGAGGGCAAGACTGTGGCTGGGGAAATTCTGTGAAGCGCGTTCGGCGCGAAGAATTCGTTGCTGTTCTTTAATCAATGTGTCGGCTAGTACCGGGTCTTTCGTCTCTAGCATGTAGTCGGTGTTCTCGATGCCTTCTTGGTACATGTTCACCCCACCGAAGCTAAAGACGGTATCATCGACGACGCACCATTTGCTATGGGTTCTTCCGTTAAAGAGGGTGATGCGTCCGTGCCCTAGCCAGGTAAATTTCACTCCTCCGGCGCGCAGTCTTCGGGCCATCGTCGTTGCTGCTCGCGAGCCCTTGCTATCGTAGCGAAGCGGCAGAAAGCTTCCGCTTACTTCGCCATACGTAAAGATATCAGCGGCGACAGAGACGTTTACTCCCCGTTTCGCGGCGCGAAGCAGTGCCTCGATAAGTTCATGCGTCGCAGGATGGTCGGCAATCACCATTGCAATGAGGGCGACGTGCTTAGTGGCTTCATCGACACGCTTTGCAGCCTGTGTGACGTACTCTTTAGAGAGTAGTAGTTTCATTTTCATCTGTAGTGATTATATCGTTGTTTTCGTAAAACTGCTAAAATAACAGAGAAGAAATAAAGGAGACATATAATGGCAGACTTTAATCAGATTTTGACGCCCGGAGATTTCGAAAATGGTGTCGTAAATGTTGTCGTAGAAATTCCAGCTGGCAGTAGTCACAAAATCGAATGGAACAGGGAGAAAGCGGCCTTTCAGCTTGACCGCGTCGAGCCAGCAATCTTTGCAAAGCCGACAAACTACGGATTTATTCCTCAGACACTCGACGAGGACGGCGACGAACTGGATGCGCTGATTGTGACGTCAGAACCGCTACCAACGGGAATTTTCCTTGAGGCAAAAATTATCGGAGTCATGAAATTCGAAGATGACGGTGAAGTTGATGACAAGGTTGTCGTTGTGCCAGCGGATGACCGCCACAGCGGTAACGCAGTTGAAAGCCTTTCAGACTTGCCAGGGCAAGTTGTTCGACAAATCGAGCACCACTTTACGCACTATAAGGATTTGAAGAAACCAGGATC
>PBTC01000045.1 GCA_002726935.1 Candidatus Saccharimonadota bacterium
CGGTATCCATCAAGACGAGTGACAAAAGTTGAAATAAATGGCCTTGGATAACATCCCGTAGCGCACCAGTTTGCTCGTAAAAATCAGCTCGGCCTTCAACGCCGATAGTCTCCGAGGCAACCACCTCGATTCGGGCAATATCTTTGTTTGACCATGCATGATGTGGCGTTGTCGGGTCCGTCCGCAAACGAACCAATTCGAGTGCCACCTCCTTCGCCATATAGTGATCAATACGATAAATCTGCGCCTCTTTAAAATATCGGCCATTTCGTTGAATAAAATCTTGTGCGCTTTCGAGGTCAAACCCAAACGGCTTTTCGAACATAATTTTTACATTTGGCGTATTCAATCCTACCTGGCCAAGGAAGTCGGCGATGTCCGCCGCTGCACTCGGCGGTACAGAAAGATACACTATCAACTGATCGTTAGGGTCAAGTCCTAGGTTCGCCTTCAGGTCTTTATAGTCTTGCAGCTCGGCAAGGTTCATCGTGACAATAGAGGTCTTGTCGACCAAGCGATCGCCGCCTGTCGACGAGGTAATCAGCTCACCGACATCGACATCACGTCGTGAAACTCCGACGATTTCGATAGAATTGCCCTCTGGTAACTTGACGATATCCTGAAGCGCCGGCAGAAGTTTGCGGCGGCTTAAATCACCGGTGATTCCAAAAATAAGAAAAGTTGTTTTCATCACTGTCGCGTCCTATTTCTATTTAAACTATACTAAGTATAGCAAAAGGGTGCCTGTCTCGACACCCTTTCCTGGTTATTCCCTACTTAAGAACGCTGTTGTCTGGATCGTTTTCATTACGATCGGCACTTGGGCTCTGCCCACCAGACCCCTTAGTCGCCTCTGCGTTGACCTCATAACTAGTGTTGGTGGCCTCAAAGAAGTTGACTAGCTGGAGCGTATCGTTTGCAGCCGACATCCATTTCGCTGGGTTTGAAACCTTGTAGTGAGGCTCGAAACCAAGCTCTTCAAGTCGACGGTCGGCCAGATATTTTACATACTGGTTAATGTAATCGGCGTTTAAGCCCAAAATACCATTCGGCAGCAGGTCTTTGTTGTACGCCTCTTCCATCTCTACTGCGTCGAGAATCATCTGCTTGATTTCGTCAGCAAATTCTTCTGTCTGCAGATCCTCGTTCTCTTCTAGAACGGTGAGAATCAAGTTGATACCAAACTTCAGGTGAAGCGATTCGTCACGAACTACCCAGTCAATGAGGCTGGCAAAGTTACGCAGCAAGTTACGCTGACGGAAGCTCAGCGCAACCATAAAGCCACTATAGAACCAGATGCCTTCAAGAATAATGTTGTAGGCGACAAGATTTCGAACAAAATCTTTCTTACCTTCTGTAGTGGTAATGTCGAGCGTGTCTTCGGTCATTCGCTTAATGAATTTCGTCTCAAACGCTTCCTTGCGCGCCATCGAAGGCGTCTCGACGTGTGCAGCATACGCCTCATCACGATCAATCGGAAACGTCTCGAGCACATACTCAAAGCTCATACAGTGATTCGCCTCTTCCCACATCTGCTTGGCCAGGTATAGGTGCGCCTCAGCGGCATTCACGTACGGATAGACACCAAAAGCAAGCGCTTTATTAACGAGCAATTCATTTGGATTAAAGTAGCTCATTAAGAATGTGAGTGCATGACGCTCCTCTTCACTCATCTTCTTCCAGTCAGCCAAATCCTGACCAAGCTGAATTTCGTTGGGGAACCACGTGTTAGCCACCGCTTGGTTATAAAGATCGTACGCCCACTCATATTTGACTGGCTTCAAAAGAAGTCCGTCTTGAATACCTGTTCCTAAAATACCCGCCATGTTCCTTCTCCTTACTATAATTTAACGATACGACAGCATCCCGCGAGATAAAAGCTCGAACGGTTTCGCGTTCTAGGCTGCCCGTTCCGTAGCAAGAGACACGCCATAATAGCCAATCTGGCGCGCCGTCACTTCTCGCTGCTCGAGCAGTTCATCACGCTGCGTATAGCTATCCGCCTGCTCAAGGGATTGTTCGATTGCTTGTAAAATTTCGACTTCGTTTTGCAAACGGCGCTCTAATGTACCCTCTGCACGATGTGCATTACCAAAACTCTCTGACACTGTAACCTGCTACTGGCAACCGTCGCACATTGTCAAATCAGCTGGATCGAGTGGAGCCGCGAAGGCGAGACCGCCGGCGCGAGCGTCTTCATCTGCCTGCTGTTGAGCGTTTGCCATTGCAGCATCGATTGCTGCGAGCTTTTCTTCAAGTGACATTGAGTCGTTGATGATGGTTGATGCGTTCATTTCTGAATCCCCTATTCCTATATTATGTTCGATCTAGCTGTGTTTTTGATTAATTGCTGTCTGTCACGCGGCGACTCCTTGCTTCCTTGCGAATCCGAACCCGGTCTTTCGCGGACCACCGCTAGCTTCAGCCTTGTTCACCTTGACGGTTGACTGTTCGGCGGTGTGGCGTGGCTTCATGTGTAAGTAGTACGTGGTTTTAAGACCTTGGCGCCATGCGGCACTGTAGATGTCGACCATGTCGTCAATGTTGCGGGTTTCAAGGTACATATTGCGGCTAATCGCCTGGTCGACCCACTTCTGTGCTCGAGCCGCGACTTCAATGAAGGCGTAAGGGCTGAGCTGGAAACTGGTCTTGTACACATTCTTCAAGTGTTGCGGTATGGCATCGATCTGCTGAACGTCACCTTGGTTTCGAAGAATATCATCTTTCACCTGCTCCCAAATGCCCAGTTCCTTCAGGTCACGAACAAGATTAGTGTTCACTTCGAGGAACTTGCCGTTGAGTGTTGCTCGAGAGAAGATTTGAGCAAATTGAGGGTCAATACCTGGCGTCGTTCCCGAAACGTGAGCGTTGTTGGCAGTTGGTGCAATCGCCATCAACGTCGCGTTGCGCATGCCCTTCTTTACTTTGGCGCGTAACTTTTCCCAGTCCAAACGAGTTTTGCGACTAATGTCGACTTTTACCTTGCGGTCTTTCTCGAGGATGTCGATAGTATCGATAGGAAGCTGTCCTTTGCTCCAGCCACTGCCCTTGTAATTAGGATAGCTGCCTCGCTCCTTAGCGAGATCAGCGCTCGCATCAATTGAGTGGTAGCTAATGAATTCTAGCAACTCGTCCATCAGTTCGTAGGCTTCATCACTGTCGTACGCATAACCAAGCTTTTCAAGAACATCCGTAAAGCCCATGACTCCCAAACCAACCGCACGGTTTTGTAGGTTCGAGTTCATAGCCTGAGGAATCGGTGTGTTCGTCAAACTACACAAGTTATCGAGCTGGCGAATCGACACACGTACGGCTCGTTCCAGTCGGTCCCAGTCCCACGTCTTATCTTCCTTAAGGTGTACAGAAAGATTGATACTAGACAAGTTACAAACAGCCGTGTTGTCTTTATCTTGCGGTAGTGTAATTTCAGTACAAAGATTTGAGTGGTGAATCGTACCAGTGTTGTTGTTCAAGGCGCGAACGTTCATCGTATCTTTCCAGGTCAGCCAAGGGTGGCTGGTGGCCTGTAATGTCGTCAGGATCTGTCGGAACTGCTGCTTTGCGGGCACCTTGCGATAATCACGCAGCTTCCCGGCTTCCGCTAACTCGACATATTCTTGGTAACGCTTCGAGAATGCCGAACCATACAGCTCCACCAAATCAGGGGTTTCGGCTGGGTCAAACATGTACCAATCCTGGTCACTCTCGACTCGCTTCATGAATTCATCACTCAATGCAACAGCAGTGTTCGCGATACGAGTTCGAAGATATGGGTCACCCGAGTTCTGCTTGAGGTCGAGGAATTCTGGGAAGTTGTAGTGCCAGTTCTCCATAAATATAGCGGCCGCTCCCTGCTTCTTGCCCTTGCGACTCACCGCAAAGAGTGCGGTGTCTATCATCTTAATGAAAGGTATTGGTCCGGTACTTTCTGTGTTTGTCGTCCGCACGGGGCTCCCAGCAGCACGAAGTTTTGTGACACCGATGCCGATGCCGCCCGTTCCCTTGGCAATCCACATAGTGTCACGGACTGCTCGAGCAATAGCGTCCATGTCATCCTCGATATCGAACAAGAAACAGTTCGAAAGCTGCGGAAATGATCCACCCGCGTTGATGCGAGTTGAACCAGCAGGGTTTGCGTCAAGCTTGCTGATATATTCGTAAAATTCCAGCGCTACTTCCGTAGGGTTTTCTTCAAGAAGGCTCAACCCCATGGCAATTCGCATGGCAGTAAACTGTGGCACTTCGATTGACTGACCACTATTCTTGCGCAGGCTGTAGCGATTCTTGCTGGTGACAACACCTAGGTAGCGCATCAGGCGATCACGACTAGGATCAAGTGCTGCCGAAAGTTTCTTGATGTCGAAGGTTTTGTCCGTCATGCGCTCGTCAAGTAGACCTGCCTCGATGTTCTCTTTGAGATACTGTGGGAATTTCTTTGCATGCAGAGACTTGAGCTCTTTTTCGCCGTTGTAGTCACCGAGGACATTCTTATAGATATTCTTCAGCAACAGTCGGGCTGCGACCGTGTCGAAGTCTGGATCATCTTTAACGTTCTGCAATGCGGTATGAATGACCGCCTCGTCGAGCTGTTCTGACGTAATGCCGTCAAATAATGTCAATTGAAGCTCGGAAGCAACTTGGACGACCTTACTAATCTGATCCGGTAGACCCTCACTAGCCTCGACCAACGCCAAGTTAATCTTGTTGGCGTCAAATGGTTCGCGGGTGCCATCGCGCTTCACCACGGTGATTGTGCTCATCTTATATCCCCTGTGCTACAGATTTCTTGTTTTTGCATACACATCACCTCCCCAGATGCCCCATTTTTGGGGTGCAAAAAGAACACCGGTGTAGCGGCCGTTTGTTCCCCTTGCAAAATGTGTATTTTGATTGCAGTACTACATATGTAGTGCTTACGTACGACTATATGCCCCTAAATATGGTTTTTCAAGCATTTTTGAGGGTTTTTTTGACCACATAAGCGTTATGCGTCTATGTACCCCTGTCGAACAATAATAGTGTTATGTTTATTATTTACAACGCTATATATAGCGTTTATCTTCGCTAGAGAGAAGCATTTACTGCTCCACAACAGCTTCACCCCCAGCTGCGACATCCTCATGGTCAATTGACTCTCGGGGGAGCAACTCTTCTTCAGTATCCTGCAGAGCGTTCTCCGGTATCTCTGTATTTTCAGTATAATCAATACGGATCTCAATATCTCGTTGCAGCTCAAGATCATTAAGTTTTTGTGCCATTGTCAGCGCCTCGGTAAGCTTTGCGATGCTCGCCATCTTGTCGCCCTGGCCTAGTAATGTATCGGATTCAGCAATAAGCTGTTCAATTGCGGCTCTTTGATCAGTCTCAGCAACATTCGACGTCCTGTTAGCTCCACCTAAAAGAGAGAGAGCAGCGTAAGAGCCGCCAGTGACTAACAATACACCGACTGCTAATGCGGCAATAATAGCTACCTTTTTTTTCATCGCTCCACCATCCCTTTCCTTAGAATGTTGCATAGTTACTCATACCGGGTTCGCCGACGGTAAAGCGACCGGTAGTCTGATTGGTGCAGGCGTATCGCACATAGGCACGATACTCCTTTACGTAGGCATTACCATTTGTGTTACCGCCTGTATTTACCAGCCAAGCGCGATTTGAGGCGGTCGGTATCCAATTTAACCATTCGTGTGTATTGACGAGACTCAAGTGTGCACCGCCGCCATAGTCCGTGGCAGGGTTCGCTCGGCTACCTACGTTTTCATCATTGTAAGAGTACCTGTAATTACTTAACAATGAACTATTCCACTTCGTCTTCCATTGTGAAACCTGGGAATTATAATCAGTTCCCCCCGTAAAGATATTGTCCGCACCCATTATTGAGGTTACCTGTGAGCCGCTATAGTCAAATTTATACGCCGTTTGCATAATGAATGTCCGACTCAGACCTGAGGCGCAGGTTGGCATTGTATCCCAATACACCATCCCGTACTGAGAAGTGTAGCTTCCGTACGCATAATTTTTACGCTCAAGATGAAAACCGGCCGGCGCTATAGGTGCAGCGATATCGCGAATGTACGTAACGACATTACTCTCAGGGCTTTCTTCGCTTGTTGCGTAAGCAGTCTTGCAGGTAACCTTGGTTTTGACGGCATACCGATACCCTTGAGCGCTTGTTGGTTGAGATTGACTCGTAGCGGTCCCCTTGCTGGCCCAGGATCGCCAGCCAGACGAATCATCACGATAGTAAGCGGTGGAATATGCCGGGGTTGTTCCTGTTGGGCACGGAGCGTTCCATGACCAGACAACAGTATCCGCGCTTCCCCGCGCCTCGCTTGCAGATTTCGTCACAACAGGAGCAATCGGGCGATCAATGGGGCGCACCACATCATCAACGGCACCAGTCGTAGGAGAACCGGTCGTCCCATCTAGCAATGCGCACCTAGTCAGTGTCCTGAATTCATACTGACTACCCTGATTTGCTGCAACTGATCGAGAAAGGGCACTCCCCCAGGCACCAGTTTGCCATGCCCCGCCGTTCACTCGTGTATCTATCCTGTACTGGATAGTGGCGTTGTTAGAGCATGAAGTTGCCGTCACTGTGCCAATGGCATTCGCACCGCTGAGCGTTGCGGTCGTGGCGATTGAAGGTCCCGCAGGTGCACTTGGCACAACCGCCGTGCGACGACTATCCAGTTCTTTCACCTCACCGCTTGACTCCTCGACATATTTTAGCGTGTAGGTGATGCATGCAGACCCCGTACTACACTGCGCAGAATCATCACCAACGTAAGCAATCACATCATCGTCTGTTGAGTTCGTAATGTCACTACAGATAATAGCGTTATCGTTTTGACTCTTTGGAAGCTGCAGAACATCCAAGTTGACATCGAGTAGCTCGCCAACGTCATCTGCCGATCCAGTGAGCATCGAGCAACTTGGATACTCACCATTTTGATCATAATAATTCTCGAGTGCTTCAGCTAATGTTGCGGTTGCGACATTTCGTTGCTGGTCTCGTGCGTCTGCCTGGATACGGTCAAAACCAAAAGTTGCAATTGCAGCCAATATACCGATAACGGCGATAATGACCATGATTTCAAATAGTGTAAACGCATTTTTTCCAGCTGAACGCATTACTCCTACCATACTGGTAAGTATAAGCGAAATTGAATATTTGACAACAATTGCTCGCTTTCTAACTTATAAAGAACGAATTCGAAAAAAGAAAGGGTGAGATAAACTGGCGGAGAGAGAGGGATTCGAACCCTCGGTACGCTTTAAGGGCGCACACACGCTTTCCAAGCGCGCGCCTTCAACCACTCGGCCACCTCTCCA